>NZ_JBEZFX010000001.1:456809-1168383 GCF_040649675.1 Micromonospora parva
GGGTGCGGAGCGGGTGCGGAGCGGGTGCGGAGCGGGTGCGGAGCGGGTGCGGAGCGGGTGCGGAGCGGGTGCGGAGCGGGTGCGGAGCGGGTGCGGAGCGGGTGCGGGGTGCGGCAGCCTTTGGAGCTGATGCCGTAAACGATTCATCCACCGGGACGGCGTCGGGCGCCCAGCGCATCCGATTCGTTTGCGGCATCAGCTCCAAAGGGGTGCTGTGGCAGATGTGGGGGCCGCGCGGACGTCGCCCCGACGGGGCGGCCGGTTGTCGCGCCGAAGCGCGGCCGGACTTCACACCGAAGCGCGGCCGGACTTCACGCCGACAGGACGGGCGGGCGTCACGCCGACGGGGCGGCCGGACGTGGACGTCGCCGGCACTAGCCTGGGCAGCGATGGGTTCGTCGACCACGGAGGACCAAGGGACGCATGGCGTACGTGCTGCTGGGGATCGCGATCCTCGCCGAGGTGCTGGCGACCAGCCTGATCAAGAGCACCGCCGGGTTCACCCGCGTGTGGCCGACGGTGGCCTGCCTCGGCGGTTACGCGGTGGCCTTCGTCCTGCTCGCCCAGGCCGTCAAGGAAATCCCGGTGGGCGTGGCGTACGCCCTCTGGTCGGGTCTGGGCACCGCGGCCATCGTGGCGATCGGGGCGGTGTTCCTGGGTGAGTCGGTGGGGCTCGCCAAGCTCACCGGCATCGCGCTGATCATCGCCGGAGTGGTCATCGTGAACCTGGCCGGGGAGCACTGACCGGACCGGTTCCGGTGGTCGGGACCGACGCGGACCCGACCACCGGTCCGACGATCAGCTCGCCGTGCAGCTCAGCGTCGGCGCGCTGTTGGTGCCGGTCCAACTACCGAGGAAGCCGAAGCTGGCACTGGCCCCGGCGGTCAGCCGCCCGTTGTACTCGGCATTGCGGGCGGTCACGGTGGTGCCGCTGCTGGTGAGGGCCACGTTCCAGGACTGGGTGACGCTCTGGCCGTTCGCGAAGGTCCACCCGGCGGTCCAGCCGGTGATCGCCCTCGCGCCGGCGGTCACCCGTACCTCAGCCTGGAAGCCGCCCTGCCACTGGTTGGTCACCGTGTACGTCGCCGTGCACCCACCGGCCGGCGGCGGCGTCGTGGGCGGCGGCGTCGTCGGGGGCGGGGTGGTCGGCGGAGGGGTGCCGCCGAAGACGCTGGCCTCCCGGGCGGTCTGCCGGATGCCGTTGGCACCGTTGAAGAGGCGCTGACCCCAGTCGGTCAGGCTCGCCGGGTTGAAGTTGGTGGCCAGGTCGAGATACTCCACACCGCCGCCGTTACCGCTCCACGACCAGCCCAACCAGCCGATCCCGTTGGCCTGGCTGTACGCGAGGATGGTGTCCTCGTCCGGGTTCCCGTCGGAGTGGTTGAAGCCGAACTCACCGACCACGATGGGCAGTCCCGCGCTGCGGAACCGGCCCAGGTAATCGCTGATCTCCGCGGCGGTGTCGAACACGCCGTACATGTGGATCGAGAAGACCGTGTTACGGGCCGGGTCGGCGGCGAAGACCGACGCGGCGTTGTCGCGCATGGTGAACGACCAGTCCTGGCCCCAGTTCGGCGCGTCCACCATGATCGTGTGGTTCAGTCCGCCGGCCCGCAGCCGCTTGATCGCATTGGCGTTGTCGGTGGCCCAGGAGGCGTAGTTCTGGTTGCCGTACGGCTCGTTGCCGATGTTGACGATGACGTACTTTTCCTGACCGGAGAGGACATCGGCGAGGCTGAGCCAGTAGTCGACGGCGCGGGCCAGGGTGATCGCGCCGCTCTGCTCGCCGTACCCGGTGGTGTCGTGCACCTCCAGCACGCAGATCAGCCTGTTGGCCTTGCAGAGTGAGATGACGTTGGCGACGTCGGCGTTGGTGTTGCGGGTCCAGCGGTCGCCGCTGGAGAGCACCACCCGTACGGTGTTCGCGCCGAGCGCCTTGACGTCGGCGAACGAGCTGGTCTGCTGCGGGTACCAGGTGTGCGCGTGGTTGACGCCGCGCATGATGAATTCGGTGCCGTTGGCGTCGTACAACTTGCCGCCAGCGACGGAGAAACCGGCTGCGGCGTGCGCCGGCTGGCCGAACGCCAGCACGGTGACGAGCAACGCGAGCAGTGTCGCGCCGGCGGCGGAGAGTCGAGTCTTCATGGCCTTCCTCAGGGAGGAACCCCCGGTGCCCGACAGGGGTGGGACGTGACAGGGAAGGCGGCTGCAGCCCGGCAGCCGCGCCCGGCTCCCGGCGCAGGCATCAGCGTAGGGCGATGGGATGGTCATCGCAACCGGTTCAGTTGGCGGATCCGATGCCCGGACAGCCGCAACGGCCCACGCGGACGCAGGCCGTCACGGGGCGGTCATCCCCACCACAGGATGTGCGCCACACCCGGCTCTTAACCGGTTAAGAGCGACGGTAGGCAGGTGACTGCGATCCGTCAAGGACCGGGTCAGTCGAACCGGACGAGAGGGTTGACCGGCGCGCACCGGGGTATCCCGGGAACGATCCGTCGGTGAGAGGGGATACCAGGATGGTCAGCGTCGGCTACACCCTGATGAGCGAGCAGGCCGGGCCCAAGCAGCTGGTGGACCACGCGGTGCGGGCGGAAGCGGCCGGTTTCGACCAACTGGTGGTCTCCGACCACTACTACCCCTGGCTGGACTCCCAGGGCCACTCCCCGTACGCCTGGTCGGTGCTCGGCGCGGTCGCCCACGCCACCTCCCGCGCGCAGCTGATGTCGTTCGTGACCTGCCCGATCCGTCGCTACCACCCGGCCGTGGTCGCGCAGAAGGCCAGCACGGTCGGGGCGCTCTCGGACGGCCGGTTCACCCTCGGCCTGGGTGCCGGGGAGAACCTGAACGAGCACGTGGTGGGCGGCTGGCCGCACGTCCAGCAGCGGCACGAGATGTTCGAGGAGGCGTTGCAGATCATCCGTCCGTTGCTCAACGGGGAGACGCTGACCTTCTCCGGCAACCACTTCGACGTGCCCGACGCCTACGTCTGGGACCGCCCGGAACGGCCGGTGCCGATGGCCGTCGCCGCGTCCGGTCGACAGTCCGCGACGCTTGCCGCCGAGTACGGCAACGGCATCATCTCCACCGAACCCGACCGCCACATCATCGAGATGTACGACGACGCCGGGGGCGCCGGCCAGCCCCGCTACGGCCAGGTGGCCATCTGCTACGGCCCCGACGAGGCCGAGTGCCGCAAGATCGTGCACGACCAGTTCCGCTGGTTCGGGATGGGTTGGAAGGTCAACGCCGACCTGCCCAACCCGGACTCCTTCGCCGCCGCCACCCAGTTCGTGCGCGAGGAGGACGTCGCCGAGGGCATCTCCTGCGGTCCGGACGTGGACGCGCACGTCGAGGCGTTCGCCAAGTTCGTCGACGCCGGCTTCACCCACGTGGCGATCATCCAGGTCGGCGGGGAGACCCAGCCGATGTTCCTGGACTGGGCGCAGGAGCAACTGCTGCCCCGGTTGCGCGAGCTGTGAACCGAGACGTCGTCGACCGGCCGACCGGGTCGCCCCGCCGCACCTCCGTCGGCCGGTTCGGGCCGGCCGACTTGCGGCTCGCCATGGCAGCGCCCCGGCCGGCCGGCGGACTGACCAGCGAGTGGCGGCTCGTCGACGGGCTGCGCACCCACACCCGCCGCAGCGCCGACCCGGTGAACGGGGCACCGCCCGTGGTGCTCGTGCACGGCCTGGCGGTCTCGCACCGGTATCTCACCCCGCTGGCCGTCGCGCTCTCCAGCACCCATCAGGTGTACGTGCCGGACCTGCCCGGCTTCGGGCTCTCCGCGCACCCCCGGGGCGCGTACGACGTCCGCCGGCACGCCGAGCATCTCGCCGCCTGGCTGGCCGCGTACCAGTTGCCGCCGGTCTGCCTGCTGGGGCACTCGTTCGGCGCGGAGGTCGCCGCCGCGCTCGCCGCTACCCACCCCGACGCGGTACGCGCGCTGGTGCTGGCCGGTCCGACGAGTGACCCGGCGGCCCGGTCCCGACGGGCCCAGTTCGGTCGTTGGCTGGTGGACATCCCGCACGAGGCGCCGCTGCAGGCCCCGATCCTGGTGCGGGACGTCTGGAACGCCCGGCCCTGGCGGGTCCTTGCGACGCTGTCGCACTCGGTGCGTAACGCCATCGAGGCCGACCTCGTCCGGGTCGGCGTGCCCACTGTCGTCGTCACCGGCGATCGCGACCCGGTCGTGCCGCACCTGTGGCGGGACGAGGCCACCCGACTGGTGCCGGCGGCGACAGTGGTGGTCGTACCCGGTGCCGCGCACAACGTGGTCACGACCGCGCCGACGGCGGTCGCGGACGCGATCCGCCACCTGCTCGCCCCACGACCCACATCCACTGACAGGTGACCATCATGCGTTTCGGCAACACGGAGATCCGCCCGCTCGGCGGTGGCCTCGGCTGCCTCCTGATGATCCTCTTCTCGATCGTCGCATCGGTGGTGCTGACCGTCCTGCTGAACCTGGTGCTCTGAGGCCGCACCCCTCAACGGCGCAGGCCCAGGGCGGTGAGCACCTCCCGGGCGCCCAGCCGGGCCGGGTCGAGCACCGAATGGCGGACCCAGCGGGCCACCGGCACGACGGTGGCCCGCCACACCGCCCTGAGGCCCCGCGCCACCGGCACGACCGTCACCGACCAGACCCACCGGAGGCTGCGCAGCAGCGGGCGCACCGTGTGCCGCCACAGCCAGCGCAGCCCTGTCCCGAGTGGGCGCAACACCAGACGGTAGAGCTGTCGCAGCAGCCAGCCGGCCGTCCGCCACGCGCCGAGCACCGCGGCGACGACCAGCCGACCTGACCCCGCGACGAGCCACCAGAGCCCGCGCAGGAGCCCGACGAACGCGGCACTCAGCGCCCTGTCGAGCGCGCCGACGGCACGCCGCAGCAGCCGTCCGACGGGGGTGAGCGCCGCGCCCAACCAGCTCAGCGGCCGCAGGACCAGGCGCTCGGCGAGCCACGCCAGACCACGCCCCAGCGCGACCAGTGGCGGACGCAACCCTCGACGGGCCAACCAGACCAACGGCATCCAGATCACCGTGCGGGCCACCCACGCGAGTGCGGACGCCAGCCAGACCAGCGGCAACCACACCAGAGTGCGGGCCACCCACGCCAGCGCACGCCCTACCCACACCAGCGGCAACCACACCAGGTGCCGGGCACACCAGGCCAGCGGCAGCCACACCACAGTGCGGGCCACCCACGCCAGACCACGGCCCACCCAGACCAGCGGCAGCCACACCAGGTGCCGGGCACACCAGGCCAGCGGGGGCCAGAACAGCCGGTGCAGCAGCCGGCCGGCAGCCGCGATCAGCTCCCAGAGCAGGCGTACGGGCAGCACCACGACCAGCGCCACACCGCGCGCGACGGCCGCGACGAGCGGAAGCGCGACGGCGGCCGGCTGCTCCGTTGCCGAGACCAGCGGGTCGCCGGCCGGATGCGCCATCGTCGGCGCGGCCCGGTGCTCGACCGACGGACCGGGCAGCGGCGGGCCAAGGGGGTGGCGGTCGGTCACGGTGGCACGGTAATCGGCCCGCGCCACACCGTGGGGGCGGGCCGCGCGAGGCGGCGGACGGCCGGTCAGCCGGCGGACAGCTCCACTGTGGCGAGCAGCGGATAGTGGTCGGAGGCGGTGGCCGTCGCATCGTCGCGGACCACCCGACAGTCGTGCAGCCGTTGCGCCACAGCGGTGCTGCCGAGCAGGTAGTCCAGCCGCATCCCGGCGAACTCGGCCCCGCCCAGCCGGGTGGGCACGGTGAGGCCGTCGGCCTCCGGTGCGTCGACGTTGCCCGCCGGCCAGAGGTCGACGAGGCCGGCGGCGAGCAGCCGGGCGATCGCGCGGGTGTCCACCGCACCGCCGGAGCGACGCAGGTGCCGCCGCCGGTAGAGCGTGGGCATGCCGGCCAACCGGGCGGTGTGGTCGACTGTCGGGTCGAGCGCGTTGAGGTCACCGGTGACCAGCGCCAGCGGCCCCTCGTTGCGGCGCATCGCCGCGACCAACCAGTCGACCTCCATCCGCCGTCGACCCCCCGAGTACGGGTAGAGGTGGGTGCCGAGCACGGTGAACGGGCCGGCGGACGTGGCCACCACGACGCGGGCGGCGGCGTGGTGGAACGGGCGGCGCACCGACCCGGCGTCGACGACCCGGTACGGCGGCCGGACCAGCACCGCCACCGGCTGCCCGAAGCAGGACCGGGCCAGGTGGGGCGTCATCCCCACCCGGCCCGCCACGGTGGCCAGCAACCCGTCCCGGTCGAAGCCGCGCAGCTCCTGCAGGGCCAGCACGTCCGGTGCCTGCTCGTTGATGACCTGGACCACCTGATCCAGCCGGTCGGGGCCGCCGCGATCCCGACCGCCGGTGCGGATGTTCCAGGTCATCACCCGCAGCACGACGGCGACACCTAGTCGGCTCGGCCGGCCCGCGCCAGCTCGTCGTCGAGAGTGTCCACGTCCTCCGACTCGATGGCCGGCTGGTTGCCTTCCTTCAGGTCCTCGTTGGGGCGGACCACCAGGTAGAGCAACCCGATCCAGAGCGCGGAGAGCAGGATCGCGCCCATGAAGTCGGTCGGGTGGTGCATCCCCCGGTACATCCGGGAGGTGGCCACCCCGACCGGCATGATCACGGCCAGCGCCACGAAGAGCCACCGCCACCACCGGTCGGTACGCGGGAAGACGATGAGGGTGATCGCCAGCCAGACGCAGATCGTGGCCGCGATGTGCCCGGACGGGAACGACGAGGTGGGCATCTGCCCGTCCAGGTTCTCCACCGGCGGACGCGGCCGGTCGACGACGTGCGCCGACGCCAGGAAGAGGGTCAGCTCACCCACCATCGCCAGCGCCACGAAGAGCACCGGACGCCAGCGCCGCCACACCGCCAGCACCAGCGGGCAGAACACCAACGAGATCAGCAGGATGGCGTGGGTGTCACCGAACTTGCTCCACCACCAGCTGACGTCGGTCAGCACCTCGGTGTGCCGCTCGGCGAACCACTGCGGCACCTCGGTGTCCAGGGTGTCGAAGAAGGTGCCCTTGGCGTGGTAGCTGACGTACGTGCCGAAGGCGTACAGCGCCCCGAACACGATCACCCAGCCGACCAGCAGCTCGGCCACCGCGGAGCGGGGATGGGCCAACACGTGTTCCTCGGCGGGAGCGGGGGCGATGTCGTGCCCCGCCTCCGGCTCCAGGCCCTCGGTCAACGGCGGCACCGGCCGGCCGCGCTCGCGCCGCCACAGCCGGAAGGCGTACGCGGTGACGCCCAGCCAGGCGGCCCCGAGCAGCCAGGCGCCCAGCACGTCGGAGACGAAGTGCACGCCCAGCGCGATCCGGGTCAGGCCGACCAGCACCACCAGCACACCGACGCCGACGATGGCCGGCTTGCGCCAGCGGGGCGCCATCGCGGGCAGGAACACCAGCAGCAGCGCTCCGTACGCGACGAACGAGCCGAGCGCGTGCCCGCTCGGGAAGCTGTTGCCGGGCGCGCTGGCGATCGGCACGTCCACCACCGGACGGAGCCGGCCGACGAGCGTCTTCAGCGACGGGTCGAGGATCAGGCCACCGACCCCCGTGATGATCAGGTAGACGGCGAGCCGGGGTTGCCGCCGGATCAGCAGCCCGACCACGGCGATGGTGACCAGCCAGATGAGGATCGGCCGGCCGCCCAGGTCGGTCACCGCCTGGAGCACGGTGACCAGCGCGTGGTGCGGGGCGACGAGCCCGTTGAACCACTCGGCGAGCGCGTGGTCGGCGTCCTGCAGTGGGCTCCACCGCACCCGGACGAGCAACAACAGCAGCCCGAAGGCCACGCCCGCACCGGTGACGGCCACCAGGCCGGCAATGCTCCGTTCGGCGAAATGACCGATCGGACGGCGCGCCACCTCTTTGACCGCGGTCACCCCGCACCTCCCTTGTCGGCTCTGGCGAGGCGCTTTACCCGATCCGCGTCCGTTGTACACGCCGGTGCCGCTAGAGGGCCGACATGTCCCCGGTGTCGTACAGCTCGGCGCGGTCCGGGTCGGGCTCCCACAGGTCCGGTTGGGCGGGCTCCCGCACACCGATGCGCAGCGCCTCCAGTTGGGCGGCGAAGGCCAGCCCACCGAAGAGGGCCATCCCGGTCAGGTTCGCCCAGAGCAGCAGCGCCATCATGCCGGTCAACGCACCGTAGGTCTGCCCGAAATCGTCACTGAACCGCACGTACGCGGCGAGCAGCAGGCTGGCCAGCCACCACAGGGCCGTGGCGATCCCGGCGCCGAAGAACAGCCAGGAGAGGCCGGGCTGGTTGCGGCGTGGCGCCTGCCGGAACAGCACGGCAACGGCGAGGACGGTCAACGCGAGGCTCAGCGGGAAGCGGACCACGTTCCAGATGCCGTTGGCGACCTCACCCCACTCGTAGTGCTCCCGTACCGAGTCGCCAATCGCGCCGCCGCCGACCAGGATCAGGAAGCCGGCGAGCGCGGGCAGACCGGCGGTGACGGCCAGCACGGCGGCGCGGACATATTTCCGCAGCGCCGGGCGGTCCCGTTCGACCCCGTAGATGCGGTTGGCGCCCCGCTCGATCTGGGCCATCGTGGTGGTCAGCGCGAACAGGCCGGTGAGCAGACCGAGGGTGAGTGCCAGCTCCCCGGCGTCCTCCACCCTTTCGCCCTCGCCGAGCAGCTCGCCGACCATCTGCGCGCTCTGGCCGGGGGTGACCGCCAGGACGGTGTCGGCGACAACCTGGCCGCCCTCCTGGACACCCAGCTCGCTGATCAGGCCGGTGAGGGCGATCAGGAAGGGCACCACGGCGAGGCACAGCTGCAGCGCGAAGGCCCGGGAGTGGCTGAACCCGTCGCCGTAACGGAAGCGGATGAAGGCGTCCCGCAGCAGGTGCCAGCCGCCCTCGCGACGCAGCGTGTGCCAGGCGTCGTCGGCGGACAGCTCCTCGTCGGCCATCAGCCGGGTCTCCGGCACGATGCGGGTGCTACTCACGACGCGCTTCCTCGATCAGCTGCTCGCCCCGCTCTCCGGCGCCCTGCGCGTCGACGGCCAGGTCGGGGGCGTCCTCGGGCTGGGGGACGCAGAGCCAGAGCGCCTGCGGGCGAACCTCGGCGTGCAGTTGCCGGCCCGGTGTGATGAGGTCGCCGTCCAGCTCCCGGGGCTGTGCCCGGTTGCTGGTGACCACCACACGCCGGCCCCGGAACACCTCCATCTGTGGCACCCGGCCGCTGCGACGGACCACCGCCCAACCGAGCGCGAGCCAGTGCCGCAGGCTGCGCGGGGTGAGCACGGCGACGTCGAGCCAGCCGTCGTCCGGCTCGGCCTCGGTGAGCAGGCGAACCCCGCCCTGCAGGCGGCCGACGTTGGCGATCAGGACCGAGCGGGCCCGGCGGCGCAGCGGCGGGCGGTCGTCGATGCGGATCTGCACCCGCATCGGCCGGTCCCGCAGGTGACGGGCGGCACCCATCACGTACGCCGGCCAGCCGATGCGGGCCTTGGTGGTCTCGGAGGTGGCGTCGAGCATCTGGGCGTCGAAGCCCATGCCGGCCATCACTGTGAAGTACTGATCCTCGACCGCGCCGACGTCGAGCAGCCGTCGGCCGCGTTCGACAGCGACCTCCAACCCGGCGGCCAGGTCGGTGGAGAGCCCCAGGTTGGCGGCGAGCAGGTTGCCGGTGCCCTGCGGCAGCACGGCGAGGGCCACGTCGGTGCCGACGAGCGCGCTGACACAGGACATCACGGTGCCGTCACCGCCGCAGGCGAAGACGAGGTCGACGCCGGCCTTGACGGCCTGCTCGGTCTGACCGCGACCCGGGTCGTCGACTGTCGTCTCGTACCACTGCGGCGCGGGCCAACCGGCCGCGGCCAGGGCGTCGTCGACGGTGCGTCGCAGCTCGTCGAGATCGTCGACCTTCACCGGGTTGACCACCACGGCGGAGCGCAGCCCGCCGTCGCCGCCCGCGGGCCGCCTGTCCTGTCCAGCATCCACGGCGTCAGTGTGCAGCACCCGGACGGCTTCAGCGACCCGGCGAACGTCTGGCGTCGGAAGTGCCACAGACAGGTTTCAAGACGGTTCCACCCGTCAGGCCGCCGCCCGCAGCGCGACCTCCACCCGCCGGCGCAGATCGTCGAGGTCGATCCCGGACTCGGTGAGCACCAACGCGCCCAGCCCGCCGCCCTCCCGCAGCACCCCGAGCAGGATGTGCTCGGTGCCGATGTGGCGGTGGCGCAGGCGCAGGGCCTCCCGCAGGGACAGCTCCAGCGCCTTCTTCGAGCGGGGCGAGAACGGGCCGCCGAGGTAGCGCTTTCGCCCCCAGCGGCGGCGCGGCGCCGGCACCGCCTCCCGTAGTGCGTCCGGGCCGAACGACTGCTCGATGCGGGCCACGATCGCGGCCAGGTCGATGCCGATCTCCCGCAGGGCCGCCGCGTCCGCGTCGCCCAGACCGGCGCCGCCGCTCACTGTGTGCCGGCGGATGCGTTCGCGCAGGTCGTCGGCGCGCACCCCGGCGTCGGCGAGCACCCTGCTGGCCAGGCCCGCGTCGTCGGCAAGCAGGGCGAGCAGCAGGTGCTCGGTGCCGACCGGCCGTTGACCCTCGGCCCGTGCCTCCTCCAGAGCCCGCCGCACCACGTCGCGCGCCCGGTCGGTGAACCGTTCGAACATCACGCCTCCCAGGATGAGTTGACCGCCGGTCGCCCGGCGTGCTTCTTGTGCACTGCCTGTCGGCTGACCTCGAGCGTGTCGGCGATCTCCTGCCAGGACCAGCCCTGTCGTCGGGCGTTGTCCACCTGGACCACCTCGAGCCGCTCGAGCAGCCGGCGTAGCGCGCGGACGGCACGCAGCCCGACCCGGGGGTCGGTGCTGCCGGCTGCCGCCGCGAGTTCTGTCGCCTGACTCATGCTGTCAACATACGTTGACAGCACTCGCCGTGTCAACTCTGGTTGACGAGAGGTGGCCGAAGCCGATCCGCCAGGGCGATCGTCCGACTACCCTCGGTCAGGGGACAGCTTGGTCGTGCCGGGCGCGACGCCCGGGAGGTGATATCGGATGGCCGCACCCGCCGACGCAGCGGTGCTGGTCGGCCTCGGGTCGGAACTCGACCTTCCGGTCGTCGAACAGGCCGCGCAGGAGGCCTCCGACCACGGCCGGCCACTGCACCTGCTGAACACCTTCGACTGGCGCGCGGCGTTCGACGCGGACACCGTCGCCGCACCCCGCGACCAGGCCGAAAAGCTGATCGCCCGCGCCGCCCAGCTCGCCCACCAGACCGAGCCGGGGCTGACCGTACGCGGGGAGATCGTCGAGAGTGCCATGCTGCCCACCCTCATCCGCCGCTCGGAGGCTGCCTTCCTGCTGGCCGTCGGCGACAGCGGCATGGCGGGCAGCGGTCAGTGCGTTCCGGCCGAGACGACCGCCGTGCAGTTGGCCGCCCGGGCCGGCTGCCCCCTGTTGGTGGTCCGGCGTGAGCCGCCACCGCAGGGCCCGGTGCTGGTGGGGGTGGACGGCTCGCCCAGCTCGCACCTCGCCCTGCAGTGGGCCGTGGAGTGCGCGGCCCGCCGCGACGCCCGACTGCTGGCCCTGCGGGTGGTGGAGTACGACGAGGACACCGACGCTGTCGCCGAGCAGCTCACCGAGGCACTGGCCCGGCACACCGGCCGCGACAACACCGTGCCGACCGAGTGTCGCGTGGTACGCGGCGACCCCGCCGAGGTGCTGATCGACACCTCCCGCCACGCGCAGGTGGCACTGGTCGCCGCCCGCGGCGACGAACCGGGCCGGGCCATGCTGGGCGCGGTCGCCCAGTCCCTGCTCTACCACTCCCCCGCCCCGGTGGTCGTCGTCCGCGGCCTGGCGAAGAAGCCGCTGACCGGGCCCACCACTCGCCTGGCGCGGCGCAAGCAACCCTGACCCGGGGCGTCGCCGGCCGCGAGGGCTCCGCGCCTCAACGGTGGCTGACCTGGGGCGAAGCCTTCGTCGTCCCACGGCTGTGGCGCACCGTCGATGACGACGGGACGGCCGGGGGCTGCCACGCCTCCGCCCTCCGAGTTCCAACTCGTCACCCAGAGCTTCGCCGCCGTCGGCGAGCATCACCGCCACATCCACCACGACCCGACCCGGTTCATGCACCGGCCGGCGTTGCCGCAACCCGGCCAGCGCGTCAGCGAAACCGCTGCTCAACCCGGTGACTTCAGCGATGTCGGCCAGCAGGCGGGGCCGGCATGACCGACCAAACCGCGCCCGCCACCAGAGACTGCAACCCTCGGACGCGTACCGGTACTCTGCACTCTGAAGTGCCTTCCGTGACAGACGATCAGGACCCTCGACAAGTCCCATCGTTCCAGATCAGAAGGCACTTTCGCGTTCCCGGCCCACCCACCGGACAGCCCTCAACGAAGGGCCGAGGCTGGGACGTTCAACCGGCTGGGCCCCGGAGCCGTGGTGACGGTTCCGGGGCCCAGCTTTTGGTTGTGGTCAAGGTGTGACGGTCAACTGCCGGCTGGTCGTGTGGGGGTCACGCAGGTGGTTCGGGCTGATTCGAGGGTGCCGTTGATGGAGGTGACGCAGTATTCGTAGTTCCAGAAGCCTGAGGTTAGGTAGGCGATGCCGTGGGTGGGTTCGGTGAATGTTTGTTCGCTTGGGGTCAGGGGGCTGCCGTTGGTGAGGTCGCGGGTCCAGACGCGGTAGCCGGCGGCTGTGTCGTTCTTGGTCCAGGTGAGTTGGACGGTGTTGGCGTCGAGGGGGTTGATCTGTAGGCCGGTGGGTGCGGTGGGGGTTGTGGTGCCGACTCTGATGGGGCGTGCGTTGTTGGGGAGGCCGGAGCCGGTGGTGTTCCAGCTGGCTACGGCGATGATGTAGCGGTGGTTGGGCTTGAGGCCGTCGATGCGGGCGGAGAAGCCTTTGATGCCGGTGCTGGAGAGGATGGCGTTGGGGGTGTCCTGGTCCCAGTAGATGACTTCGTAGCGTTCGATGGCGTCGGGGTTGGTGGGTACGCCCCAGGTGATGGTGAAGCCGGTGGCGGTGGGTTGGGTGATGATTCCGGTGGGTCCGGGGGGTGCCGTCGGGTTGGCTGTCGCCCTTGTGGGGGGGAGTGACCAGTCGGATTTTTGGTCGTCGGTGTCGCCGTTGTCGGTGCGGACCTGGTATTCCCAGGTCAGGTCTTTGGGGGAGAGGGTTTCGTGGCGGTTGGCTTGTACGCGGGATTCGTTCCAGGTGGTGGTGCCGACCAGTCGGGAGCGGACGGTGTATCCGTGGGCGCCGAAAACCTTGGGCCAGTTGACGGTGACGCCTTGAGGGCCTTCGCCGGCGGTGATTCCGTCGGGTACGGGCGTGGGTCGTTTCGGGATGGTGGTGGGGATGTCGAGGGGTTTGGTGCCGTATCCGAAGTCGTTGTGCAGGGTTTCGGTGAATGCTCGGGCGATTTGGTATTCGCCGGTGGCGTTGGGGTGCAGTCCGTCGTAGCCGGCGGGGCAGCTGGTGGGTTCGCAGTCGTAGTTTTCGCGCCACTTGACTAGCTTCACTGGTGACTGGTTGGTGTTCCAGGTCGGGATCGCCTGGGCCAGCCGGGAGTTGTAGTCATTGGTTTTGTCGGGTAGTTGTTCGTTGCCGCCCAGCAGGGTGCGTTGCGGGACGTTGGCTATCGCGAGCTTGATGTTGGGATTGGCGTCGCGGGCTCTGTCGACCAACACTTTCATGCTGTCCACGGTGTCCTTGGGGTTGGTGACCGACCAGCCCAGATCGTTGAAGCCCAGGCCGAGCAGGATCAGGTCAGGCTTCTGCTGCTGCACCTGGTACTGGATCAGGCTCTTGGCAACCGCTGCCTGCTGGCCCCACATCGCGAAGTGTTCGTCGTCGTCGAAGGTTTCCGCCCGCTTGTCGTACTCGCCGCCGAAACGCGTCGATTCAGTCTCAGGCTCGGGTAATTGCCCTTGCAGAGTTGGCGGTTTACGTCCGGGTGCCCGGGCCGGCACGGTGCCCTTATAGGGGCCAACGAACTCGGCGTCCACGCCCTGTTCCCTGAACCACTCCGACAGTCGGTAACGCCAGGTCCAGTCGCCCTCGTCACCCTGACTCATCGAATCACCCACCACCATCACCCTGACGCTGCCCGTCGGATCAGGACCGTCGAGGTGGGTGAAGTAGACGGTGGAGTCACCGTCGCGTTCGTAGTTGCCGTTGAATCCCCAGTTGATCCAGCCGCCGTCGCCGTTGTTCCTCACCACGCCGACGTCGAGCGCGAAGACGGTCATGCCATTCACGTTCGCGAGGTGTTTCAAGTTCGAGAGATAACCAAAGGAGAACTGGTCGACCGACTTGACGACGAGGATGTTCGTGTCAGGGAAGCACTTCTGGTACTCGGTGGTCAGCGACCGGACGAGCTCCTCGCGGTCGCCGGGCACCGACCCGGTGTAGCCGCATCCCGGGTACGGTCCGTTCGCGGTCGACGTGTGCTGCGGAGTATCGGAATCGAAGTTGGAATCGGCGAATCCGGCCATGGGGTCGAAGGTGAGGTCGGCCGTCGCCGGATCGGTGAACGCCACCGTCATGCCGTCCGAGCTGCGGGTGAAGTTTCCGTAGAACGCCCAGTTGTTCCAGCCGCCGTCGCCCATGTTGTGGAACGTGCCTGTCTTGAACACGTGAACGTCGTAGCGGCCTCGACTCGCTACCCCGGATGGCCGTCCAACCTCGGTCGAGTCTTTCGCGTCGTAGTCCTGCATGCTGAACGCACTCGCGAACACCTGCGACGTCGGCGGGGACAACCATTCGTGGGATTGCTCGTCGTGCATCACCATGACGTTGTAGTCCGGGAAGCAGGTACGCACATCGTTGAGCAGTGCCCGTACGTGTCCGACCTGTGCGTCGTTGCTCAACCCGTTGTAAAGACTGTAGTACATGTTGCGATCCACCCGGTCGCGGGTCGTCACCTCACACTGCGGACCAGAAGACCATCCCGAGCGCCGCTCGGGAAGCGGCGGCGTCGTGAAGGTCACGGTCCGTCCATCGTCGCTCTTGGTCCAGTATCCCTCGTAGCCCCAGTTCTTGTAGCCGAGGTCACCGGCCTGATAGAAGGTGCCGGATTTGAAGACGTACACCCGATACTTCGTGTCACTCAATTCGATCGTGGTGACGAAGTACGCCTCCGTCATGTGTTGCGTGCTGCCGTTGTGGGGCTGGGCGATCACAACGTTGTAGCCGGGGAAGCAGTACGCCACCCGCCGAACGGCCTCCTTGACCTTGTCCGCCTTCTCGTTCTCCGAGGTGATTATGTAGGAAATCACCGACGCGAGACCCAGGAACATGTTGCCCATCACGAATTTCGGCTCCGCCCACACGATCGCCGGGGCATTCGCCCTCGGGTCAGCATCAAGGCAGGCCGACGGCAGCGCTCCGGGCGTCAGCGCCGCTGCGTTCGCCTCGGGCACGGCGGCGGCCTTGGTCACGCCAACGTTGGTGGAGCCGGCCACAACCAGCACCAACGCAAGGAAGAACGCCATGAGACGGGTGCCGTGCCGCCTATTTTTGTGCAGCCATGATCGACTATGGGAATGAGACATGGAGGACTTCTCTCTGTCCGATCATGGCACCGAGGATGGAATCAGGAAGTCGACTCCGACAGATCATGGCGCCGGACTTCCAGGCCCACCCGCTGCCTGACCTGGGACAAGTAGGGGATCCGACGCTCGCCTCGACGTACGCCGTCGATGGTCCGTCGTCAGTTGTCGGTCGTCAGTTCTTTACATCGATGATCTTTGTGTAAAATTCATAGATCTACAAGTCTCGAATCGATCACAGTCATTGGTCTCCCCGGCCCAGCCACCCCACGCAGCGCAAGCCGAGGTGGGCCCACCGACGGGTCCGGCCAGAGCGGACCACGTCCCCGACGGCCTTCACGCAGCGCCGATCCGACCCCGTCGACGCACCGACGCGACTACCCTCGGTCAGGGAAGAGGTGGCGGCGCGGGGAGGTGGGGCCGTTCGCGGACCGCCTCCACCGCGCCAGGCGGGACACACGTCCGCACCAGCGGGGACCAACGGCCCTGCCCCATCCTCTCGGCGGCGACGAAGCTGGACGTGGCCGGGAAAACCCGGGACACCGGATGCGACGTCCCCGATTTCGCGAGAGGCTTACGCAGCATGGACTCCGCTGTTGACCTGCACAGCCCTCTGACCGAAGACGAACTGCGTCGGCTGGACGCCTACTGGCGCGCCGCGAACTACCTCACCGTCGGGCAGATCTACCTGCTGGACAACCCGCTGCTGCGGGAGCCGTTGACAGTCGACGACATCAAGCCGCGACTGCTCGGCCACTGGGGCACCAGCCCCGGCCTCAACCTGATCTACGCCCACCTCAACCGGGTGATCGTTGCCCGCGACCTGAACGCCATGCTGGTCACCGGCCCCGGCCACGGCGGCCCGGCCATCGTGGCCAACACCTGGCTGGAGGGCACCTGGTCGGAGCGCTACCACGACGTGGCGCGCGACGAGGCCGGGATGTCCAAGCTGTTCCGCCAGTTCTCCTTCCCCGGCGGCATCCCCAGCCATGTGGCGGCGGACGTGCCGGGCTCGATCCACGAGGGCGGTGAGCTGGGGTACGCGCTGAGCCACGCCTACGGCGCCGCGTTCGACCACCCGGACCTCGTGGTGGCCTGCGTCGTTGGCGACGGTGAGGCGGAGACCGGGCCACTGGCCGGCAGTTGGCTCTCCAACGTGTTCCTCAACCCGGCGCGCGACGGGGCGGTGCTGCCCATCCTGCACCTCAACGGCTACAAGATCGCCAACCCGACCGTACTGTCCCGGATCCCCGAGGCCGACCTGCTCGACCTGATGCGCGGCTCGGGCTACCAGCCGTACGTGGTGGCCGGCGACGACCCGGCGCAGGTGCATGGCACGCTCGCCGCGACGATGGACCGGGCACTGGACGAGATCGCCGAGATCCAGCGGCGGGCCCGCTCCGGCGGCGTCGTCGAACGCCCCCGCTGGCCGATGATCATCCTGCGGACGCCGAAGGGCTGGACCGGTCCCGCCGAGGTCGACGGCATCCAGGTGGAGGGCACCTACCGTGCCCACCAGGTGCCGCTGTCGGGCGTACGCGACAACCCGGCGCACCTGGCCGAGCTGGAGCAGTGGCTGCGCAGCTACCGACCGGAGGAGCTGTTCGACGCCACCGGCGCGCCGGTGGACGAGCTGCGGACGCTGCCGCCGCGCGGTGACCGGCGGATGAGCGCCAACCCGGTCACCAACGGCGGCGTGGTGCTGCGGGACCTGACCCTGCCGGACTTCCGCGACTACGGCGTGGAGGTCCCCGAGCCGGGCACGCCGATGGCCGGCGCGACCGGTGTGCTCGGTCCGTGGATCCGCGACGTGATCAGCGCCAACCCGGAGACGTTCCGACTGTTCGGCCCGGACGAGGTCGCCTCCAATCGGCTGGGTGCCGCCTTCGAGGTGACCGACCGGGCGTGGGTGGCCGCGACGGTGCCCGGCGACGAGCACCTCTCCCCCGACGGGCGGGTCATGGAGGTGCTCTCCGAGCACCTGTGCCAGGGCTGGCTGGAGGGTTACCTGCTGACCGGCCGGCACGGCGTGTTCACCAGCTACGAGGCGTTCATCCACATCGTCGACTCGATGCTCAACCAGCACGCCAAGTGGCTGAAGGTGACCCGGGCCATCCCCTGGCGTCAGCCGATCGCCTCGCTGAACTACCTGCTGTCCAGCCACGTCTGGCGGCAGGACCACAACGGCTTCTCCCACCAGGATCCGGGCTTCATCGACCACGTCGTCAACAAGAAGGCCGAGGTGGTACGGGTCTACCTCCCGCCGGACGCGAACACGCTGCTCGCCACGATGGACCACTGCCTGCGCAGCCGGCACTACATCAACGTGGTGGTGGCCGGTAAGCAGGCCGCGCCGAACTGGCTGACGATGACGGAGGCGATCCAGCACACGCGGCGTGGCCTGGGCATCTGGGAGTGGGCCAGCAACGACGGCGGCACCGAACCGGACGTGGTGCTCGCCTGCTGCGGAGACGTGCCCACCCTGGAGACGCTGGCCGCCGTCGAGCTGCTGCGCCAGCACCTCCCGGAGTTGAAGGTGCGCCTGGTCAACGTGGTCGACCTGATGCGGCTCCAGCCGGACACCGAGCATCCGCACGGTCTGACCGACAGAGAGTTCGACACCATCTTCACCGAGGACCGGCCCATCATCTTCGCGTACCACGGCTACCCGTGGCTGATCCACCGCCTCACCTACCGGCGGACCAACCACGAGAACCTGCACGTGCGCGGTTACAAGGAGGAGGGCACCACCACCACCCCGTTCGACATGGTGATGCTCAACGACCTGGACCGCTTCCACCTGGTCATCGACGTCATCGACCGGGTGCCCGGGCTGGCCGCCAGCGCCGCGCACCTGCGTCAACGGATGGTCGACGCCCGGCAGGCGGCCCGCGACTACACCCGCCGGTACGGCGAGGACGACCCCGAGGTCGCCGAGTGGCGCTGGATCCGCGAAACCGACCCGACCACCCCCTGAAGGAGGACGACGTGCGCGACGCGGAGATCCTGGTTGGCTACGACGGCTCCACCGACGCCTCGCTGGCCCTGAACTGGGCCGTGCAGGAGGCGCGGCACAGCGGCCAGCCGGTGCGACTGGCGTACGTCTTCGAATGGCTGACGGTGGCCAGTTGGGTCGGCCCGGGGGTGGCGCCCGGCGTGTGGCCCGACGACACCGCCCGCCGGCAGGTCGACGAGCTGGTCCGCAAGGCCGCGGCGGACGCCGCCGCGACCAACCCCGGGCTGAAGATCACCGGTGAGGTGTACGACGGGCCGCCCACCCTGGTGCTCCAGGAACGCTCGGCTGAGGCCGGGCTGCTGGTGCTCGGCAGCCGGGGCCACGGCGGATTCGGTGGCCTGCTGGTCGGGTCGACGGCGGTGTCCGTCGCCGCGCACGCCCACTGCCCGGTCGTGGTGGTCCGCGACGGGGTCGGCAGCGCCGCCACCGACACGTCGAGCCGCCCGGTGGCGGTCGGCGTGGACGGCTCGGAACCTTCGCTGGTGGCGCTCGGCTTCGCGGCCGAGCGGGCGGTGCAGCGGCAGGTGCCGTTGCGCGTCCTGCACGCCTGGACGCCGGGCCCCGGCGGAGCGGCCGGGGTGCCCGACGAGCGGGCCGCCGTGGACGAGGCGCTGGAGCCGTGGCGACGGACCTACCCCGAGCTGCCGATGACCGTCGACCTGGTGTCGACCAGCCCGGCGGCGATGCTGATCGAGGCGAGTCGGGACGCACTGCTGGTGGTGGTCGGCAGCCGGGGCCGGGGCGGGCTGGCCGGCATGCTGCTCGGCTCGGTCAGCCAGCAGCTCATCCAACACGCCCACTGCCCCGTCGCGGTGGTCCGCGAACGCTGAGCACCGCGGGCGTAACGACCCGGCGGGGACGGGACCTGTGGCCCTGCGGAGACACCACCGGGTGTCGCAGGATGAGGCGGCAACCCCGGCGCGGCGGCGCGCCGTGCGGCACGATGAGCAGAGACGGAAAGGTCGTGACCATGAGTCAGGAAAGCCAGCTGACCACCGCGCTGGCGGAGGCCGCCGCCACCGCCGGCCACGCCCCCTCGGTGCACAACACCCAGCCGTGGCGCTGGCGGGTGCTGCCCGACGCGTTGGAGCTGCGTTCCGTCGCCGACCGGCAGCTCGCCGCCAGCGACCCCGACGGGCGACTGCTCGCCATCAGCTGCGGCACCGCCCTGCACCACGCCCGACTGGCGCTGGCCGCCGAGGGGTGGCGCGCCGTGGTGGAACGGCTGCCCGACCCGGCCGACAGCGAGCTGCTGGCCCGGCTGACCGACCTCAGCCGCACCACGGCCGACCCGGACGCCATGCGCATGGTGCAGTGCATGCAGGTGCGGCACACCGATCGCCGGCCGCTCAGCGACGAGCCGGTGCCGCCCACGGCGATCCAGGAGATCACCCGGGCGGTCAGTGCCGAAGGCTGCCGGTTGCAGATCCTCGACCGCGACCAGGTGTTGGAGCTGGCCGCCACCGCCGGGCACGCCGACACTGTCGAGGCCGAGGACACGGAGATGCGTACCGAGCTGGCGTACTGGACCAGCCGGGCCGGCTCGGGCACCGGTCTGCCGGCGGAGGTGCTGCCCGAGCAGCCCGCGCAGACCACCGTCCCGGGGCGTGACTTCGGTCGGCCCGGCAGCCTGCCGGTGGGTCCCGGGCACGACCAGATGGCGGTGTACGCGATGCTGCACGGCGACGAGGACGAACGGGACAGCTGGCTGCGGGCCGGCGAGGCGCTCTCCGCCGGTTGGTTGACCGCCACCCGGCTCGGCGTGTCGGTGGTGCCGCTCAGCGCGGTGGTGGAGGTGCCGGGCACCCGGCAGACCCTGCGTCAGCTGCTCTCCGGCATCGGCTTCCCGTACCTGGTGCTGCGGTTGGGCATCGCCGATCCGACCCAGTCCGGCCCGCCGCACACGCCACGGTTGACCACCGCCCAGGTGGTCGACACCTCGGCCGTGCGCTGACGGCCCCTGACGACGGGCGACGCCAGCGCTACCATCCCCCGATGACCAGCAGCGCCCCGTCGCCCCGGCAGGAACCATCCACGACACCGTCGCTCGGGCTGAGCCCGCTGTCCCGGGTCCGTCTCGACGAGCTGCTGCAGGAGATGCTGGTCCGCGTCGGTGAGGTGGTCACCAGCCGGGAGCGGCTGCGGGCCCTGCTGGACGCGGTGGTCGGCATCGGCACCAACCTGGATCTGCGTACCACCCTGCAACGCATCGTGCAGGCGGCCTGCGAGCTGGTCGGCGCCCGGTACGGCGCGCTCGGCGTGGTCGGCCCGGACCGGCTGCTGCACGACTTCATCGTCCACGGCATCACCCCCGAGCAGCATGAGCGGATCGGTGACCTGCCGCACGGGCGGGGCGTGCTCGGTCTGCTCATCGACGACCCCCGCCCGCTGCGGATGCCCGACATCACCCAGCACCCCCGCTCCTACGGCTTCCCGGCCAACCACCCGCCCATGCACAGCTTCCTGGGGGTGCCGGTCCTCATCCGCGACCAGGTCTTCGGCAACCTCTACCTGGCGGAGAAGCAGGGCGGCGCGCAGTTCACCGAGGACGACGAGGAGATCGTCGTCGCGCTCGCCGCCGCCGCCGGCGTGGCCATCGAGAACGCCCGCCTGTACGCCGTGGCGCACCGGCGGCAACGCTGGCTCGCCGCCACCGCCGAGATCACCACGGTGCTGCTCGGCGAGGTACGCCGTACCGACGCGTTGGCGCTGGTCGCCCGCCGGGCCCGCGAGGTCGCCGAGGCCGAGCTGGCGTTGGTGCTGCTCTACGACAGCGACACCGAGCACTTCTCGGTGGAGGTTGTCGACGGCGCCGACGCGCAGGCCCATCCGCTGGTCGGCGCGGTGCTGCCCGCCGCCGACACCAGTTTCGGCGCGGCCGTCGCCGAGGGCCGGCACGACCAGGTCGACGATCTGGCGCACGCCGCGCCGTGGCCGGCGCTGCTGCACACCGGCCCGGCGATGATCTCACCGCTCGCCACCGCCGAAACCCTGCACGGCGTGCTGATCGTGGCGCACCGGCCGGAGCGCGGCGGGGGTGCCAGCGAGGAGGACGTGGCGCTGCTGGGCAGCTTCGCGGGGCAGGCGGCGCTGGCCATGGAACGGGCCCGGGGCCAGGAGGAGCGGGAACTGCTGGTGGTCCTGGAGGACCGGGAGCGCATCGCCCGTGACCTGCACGACGTCGTGATCCAACGGCTCTTCGCCACCGGCCTGCAACTGCAGAGCGCCGCACCGATGGGCCGCCCGGAGGTGGCCAAGCGGATCAACGCCGCCGTCGACGATCTCGACGCCACCATCCGGGACATCCGCCGGACCATCTTCGAGCTGCGTACGCCGATGACCTCGGAGCTGCGCACCGAGATCCGGACGGCGATCGAGGCGGCCGCCGAGTCCCTGGGTTTCAAGCCGCATCTGGAGCTGGCCGGGCCAGTGGACAGCGCCGTGCCCGACGCCATCCGTCCGGACCTGACCGCGGTGCTGCGCGAGGCGCTGTCCAACGTCGTCCGCCACGCCCAGTGCACCCGCGTCGACGTGGCCGTACGCGTCGACGCCGGTCACGTCACTGTGACGGTCAGCGACAACGGGGTGGGCTGTGACCCGGCCGCCGCCCGGGGTGGTCTGGTCAACCTGCGCGAACGTGCCAGCCGTCTCGCCGGCACCTTCACGATCCTCGGCGTCGAACCGCACGGCACCGAGCTGCGCTGGACCGTGCCGCTGCGCGACTGACCTCCGCGACCCCGGTCAGGGTGTCTTGCCGAGGAGGCGGGTGGCCAGAACGGCGGCCTGGGTGCGGCGCTCCAGACCCAACTTGGCCAGCACGCTGGAGACGTAGTTCTTCACGGTCTTCTCCGCGAGGAACATCCGACCGGCGATCTCCCGGTTGGTCAGCCCCTCCGCCACGTACTCCAGGATCCGCCGCTCCTGCTCGGTGAGCGACTTCAGCTCGCGCGGCTGCTCAACGCCGTTGCGGATGCGTTCCAACACCCGGGTGGTGATCGCCGGGTCGAGCAGCGACTGCCCGGCGGCGACCCGGCGGACCGCGTCGACCAGGTCGGTGCCCCGGATCTGTTTGAGCACATACCCGGCGGCACCAGCCATGATCGCCGCGAACAGCGCCTCGTCGTCCTCGTACGAGGTGAGGATCAGGCCCTTGATGGACGAGTCGACGGCCCGGACGTCCCGGCACACGTCGATGCCGTTGCCGTCGGGCAGTCGCGCGTCGAGGATCGCCACGTCGGGTCGCAACGCCGGGATGCGACGGGCCGCCTCCTGCGCCGAGCCGGACTCGCCGACCACCTCGATGTCACCGCTGCTCTGCAGCAGGTCGGCCAGGCCACGACGGACGACCTCATGGTCGTCGAGGAGGAACACACGGATCATCAGTCGTTTCTACCCGCTGCCCGGGGCCCGGCGCACGGGCCGAAGGTCCCGACCAGTGGGCCGCGAGCGGGCGCTCGGTCCCGACCGGTCGGGACGTCCGGCCCTGCTCGGCGACCGCCGAAGAGTGGACCGTGAAGGTACGGCCACCCGGCACCACCCGCCGCCGGCCGCACCGGGAGAGGAGCACCGCCATGGAGATCGGCTACACCGCGACCCAGCTGCGGACCGCCGCCGTGGACGCGGTCCGGGCACCGTCGTTGCACAACACCCAACCGTGGCGGCTACGGCTGCGCGACGGCGGCATCGAGGTGCTGGCCGACCCGGGCCGCCGGCTGCCGGCGACCGACCCGAGCGGGTGGGGCGTCCGGGTCGCCTGCGGCGCGGCGCTGTTCAACCTGCGGATCGCCCTGGCCGTCGCCGGCACCCCGGCCCGGGTGCGGCTGCGCCCCGACCCGGCCCAACCGGACCTGCTGGCCCGGCTGGTGCCGGACGTCCCGCGCCGGCCCACCCCCGCCGAGCAGAGCCTGTACGCGGCCATCCCCCGCCGGTTCAGCAACCGACTGCCGTTCTGGCCGGACCCGGTGCCCGCCGACGCCCGGTGGCGCCTCGGCGAGGCGGCCCGCGCCGAACAGTGCTGGTTGGAGCTACTGATCGGGGTGAGCGCGGTCTCCGCGTTCGGCGAGATCGCGCGCGGCGCGCACCGGGTGCTGGAACGCGACCCCGCGTACCGGGCCGAGCGTGAACGGTGGCTGCGTCGCGAGTTCGCCCCGGACGGCGTACCCAGCTCGGCCGGTGGCCCGCAGGGCGAGCCGCAGGATGTCCTGCCGGCCCGCGGCTACGGTGGGCGCGACCGTGCCCCCGGCCGGGACTTCGAACCGGAACCTCTGGTGGGGGTGCTGGGCTCGGCGGGCAACACCGCGGTGGACCAGGTGATCGCCGGGCAGGCCCTGCAACGGCTGCTGCTCACCGCCACGGACGCCGGGCTCAGCGTGTCGATGCTCTCCCAGCCGATCGAGGTGCCGTCGGCGCGGGAGCAACTGCGGCTGTCGCTGGGCCGCTTCGGCACCCCCCAGATGGTGCTGCGGATCGGGTACGGCCAACCGGGCCGACCGACCCCCCGACGTGAGGTCGACGAGGTGCTGGAGCTGCCGGTGGTGCCCGCCTGACCCGCCGGGGCACGCTCAGCCGGCGAGGACGGCGGCCTCCCGGGCCGGGTCCAGCCCGACCGGGCCGCGCTGCGGTCGCCCGGCGCGCGGCGGAACCGCGCCGACCTCACGCAGCCAACGCCAGGTGTCCTCGACGGTCTCGGTCACCGGCCGGCAGGTCAGCCCGGCGGCCAGCGCGCGGGTCACGTCCTGCTCCAGCAACCCCCGGTACGGGTGGCCGCGCGGCATCCAGATCGGCAGGTCGCTCCACGGCTGCACGCCGGCGGCGAGGATGGTCGTCGGTTCGGTCCAGCGCAGCCGGGCGGCGGCACCGGTGGCGGCCACGCACGCGTCGAGCAGCTCGCCCATCGTGGTCTGCGTCGGCCGGCCGACCGCGTTGACAGTGCCGCCCACCCCTCGGGCCCCCGCGTCCAGCATCCACCCCGCCAGGTCGCGGACGTCGACGTACTGCACCGGCAGGTCGGCCGGCCCGGGGGCGAGCACGTCCCCGCCACGCTCGATGCGCCGCAGCCACCAGGGCAGCCGGCCGATGTCCTCCCCCGGGCCCAGGATCAGACCGGCCCGGGCGATCAGCGCACGCGTGCCGAACACCCCCCGCACGGCACCCTCGGCGCCGGCCTTGAGCTGCGGGTAGTCGCCGTCGACGGCGTCCGGGTCGGCGTCCACCACAGGGGAGTCCTCATGCAACCCGGTGGCGGCGTGGTCGGTGTAGACGGACCCGCTGGACACGTACACGTAGTGGCCGACCGAGGCGAGCAGGGCGCGGGCGGCGGCGCCGGCAGCCCGCGGGGCACCGTCCCAGGTGTCCACCGCCACGTCCCACTCGCCGCCGGCCAGGGCCGCCAGGCCGTCGGGCGCGGTGCGGTCACCCCGCAACCGGTGTACGCCGGGCGGCACCACGCCGTGCAACCCCCGGTTGAACACCGTCACCGACCAGCCGCGGCGCACCGCCTCGGTGACAGTCGCCCCGCCCACAAAGCCCGTACCGCCCAGCACCAGCAATCTCATGCGCTCCACAGTGCCGACCCGGGGCGGCGCGGCACACCCCTGTTCACCAGCAGCGGATCTGCCCGTGGCAGAACCAGCGGGGCGCGGTCACTCACCCGCCCTCGCCGGGCGCGGCCAGCGCGGTGCGGCGGCGGAGCAGCGCCGCCCTCGCCCGGCGGGCCGCCCGCAGGTGCGCGCCCGCCAGGACGCCGAGCACCAGCACCATCCCCAGCAGCACCGGATCGAACTCGTGCCGCACCACGCTGATGACCAGCGCACCGACGCTGAAGGCCAGCCAGGCGCCGACGCCGAGCCAACCGGCGACCACCCGGTCCCGGGCGAACAGGGGGGTCCGTCGGGTCACGGCCCAGCCGCCGAACGCCGCCCAACACAGGCCGATCGCCACCAGCGCGGCGAAGGCCACGCTGGTGCGTGTCGGTAGCTCGGGCTCGGTCGCCCAGAGCAGACCGATCAGGCCGCTCCCGGTGAGACCGGTGAAGCCCACGGCCAGGTATCCGACCCGCCTGCGCAACGACAACGGCGCGTCCAGTCGCGCCAGTACCTCTTCCGGAGTCATGCTTCGTACCCCTTCCGCACCAGCTCACGGCGTAACAACGTGCGGGCCCGGTTGAGCCGCGACTTGACGGTGCCGACGGGGACGGCGCAGATCTGCGCGCAGGCGTCCAGCGGCAGATCCTCCAGGTAGAACAGCAGAAGCACCTCCCGTTCCCGGGCGGGTAGCTCCGCCAGCGCGCCGGCGAGGGTCTCCCGGTTGACGACCCCCTCGGCCTCGTCGTCGCCCGGCAGGTCGTCGATCGGTTCGGGTTCCGGGCGGGCGTACGCGTCCCGCAGCCGGTTCATCACCGCCCGGCGGGCGATGGTGAAGAGCCACGGCGTGAACCGGTCCGGCTGCCGCAGCCTCGGCAGCCCCCTGAGGACCGCCAACCAGATCTCCTGCACCACATCGTCGTCGGACCCACCGAGCATCCGCCCGACGTACCGTTCGACCGCCGGATGCCAGCCCTGCACCAGTTGGGCGAACGCCTCCCGTTCGCCCAACTGGCAGCGGACCACCAGCAACTCATCGCTCATCGGTCCTCCTTCGCCTGTTCAGTCGGTGCGGGCGTCCGGCAGGTTCACGACGCGCCACAGCGGGGACCGGCGTCGGCGGGTGGCGGGGTGCGGCAGTGGTCGCAGAGCTGGTCCAGGATGCAGGAAAGCCACGCAGGGGCATGGTCAACGGAGCCGCCGATTGCGAAACTGCTTCAATCTGCGTCAGCACGGGCAATCGAGGCCCTTGACGCAATTGGTGACCACGCGTGCCGCCCAGGTGACATCACGTGCCGGACCGGTGGGCCTGACCGCTACCCGAGGCCGGTTCGACGTCGGCACAACCCGGATGGAGGGGGAATGTCAGGCACGCCGCTGTCCCTGCCGCAGCCGTCCGCGCGGGCCCCCGAGTTCGGCGGGAACGCGCTCATCGTCTGCGAGAACCTGGTGCGGATCTACCAGACCGGTTCGATCGAGGTGCAGGCACTGCAGGGTCTGGACCTGGCCGTGGAGAGCGGTGAGCTGGTCGCCGTGGTCGGTGCCTCCGGGTCGGGCAAGTCGACGCTGCTCTCCATCCTCGCCGGCATCGACGCGCCCACCGCCGGGCGGGTCCGGGTCGACCGGTGGAACCTGCTGGCGATGTCCCGCGCGGACCGGGTGGACTACCGGCGGCGCACCGTCGGGTTCGTACGGCAGCAGACGGCGAGCAACCTGATCCCCTACCTGACCGCACGCGAGATGGTGGACCTACCGATGACGGCGGCCCGCACCGCGAAGGAGGAACGTCGGGAGCGCGCGGCCGAACTGCTGGACAGCCTCGGTGTCGCCGACTGCGCCGATCGCCGCCCGGGCCAACTCTCCGGAGGGCAGCAGATGCGGGTCGCGATCGCGGTGGCGCTGGCCAACCAGCCGCGCGTCCTGCTCGCCGACGAGCCGACCGGCGAGCTGGACGCGGCCACGTCCGCGGAGGTCTTCGGCGTGCTGCGCGACGTCAACCGGCGCTACGGCGTCACCGTCGTCGTGGTGACCCACGACCCGGCGGTCAGCGGCCAGGTCGAACGAACGGTCGCGATCCGGGACGGGCGCACCAGCAGCGAGGTGCTGCGCCGCACCACCACCGACGCGGCGGGCGACACCCACATGATCGCCGAGGAGTACGCGGTGATGGACCGGGCCGGGCGGGTCCAGGTGCCCCGCGACTTCCGCCAGGCGCTGGCGCTGACCCGACGGGTCCGGCTGGCCCTGGAACCCGACCACATCACGATCCGCCCCGATTCGGAGACCCGCGCATGAGTGCCGAGCCGCTGCTGCGCGTGCGCGACGTACACCGGAGCTTCCGCACCGGGCCGACCGTCGTGCACGCCCTGCGCGGCGTGTCGTTCGACGTGGCGGCCGGTGCCATGGTGGCGCTCGTCGGCCGGTCCGGGTCGGGCAAGACCACACTGCTCAACGTCATCGGGGGCCTGGACCGCCCGGACGCCGGCACCGTGCACGTCAACGGCACCGACGTCGCCGCGCTCGACGAGGACGGCCTGTCCCGGCTGCGGCGCGAGACGGTGTCGTACGTCTTCCAGAGCTTTGGGTTGATCCCGGTGCTGTCGGCGGCGGAGAACGTCGCCGCCCCGCTGCGGCTGGCCCGCGTCGCCCCGGCCGAGCGCGAGCGGCGGGTCGGGTTGCTGCTGGAGCTGGTCGGCCTGGCCGACCACGCCCGGCAGCGGCCGGCCGAGCTGTCCGGCGGCCAACAGCAGCGGGTGGCGATCGCCCGCGCGCTGGCCGCCTCGCCCCGGCTGCTGCTCGCCGACGAGCCCACCGGGCAACTGGACGCCGAGACGGGCCTGTCGGTGATGGCCCTGCTGCGCGGGATCGTGGAATCCGAAGGCGTCACCGTCCTGGTGTCCACGCACGACGCGGTGATGATGGCCCTGGCCGACCGGGTGATCCGCATCCACGACGGGCACCTCGACGAACAGGCGGCCGGCCAGCCGTACGAGCCCGTGCCGGACGCCAGGTGACGCGTCGATGCTGAGGCTGGTCAGCCGGCGCGCCCGCGCGCAGTGGCCGTTGCTGGCGGCCCTCCTCGGGGTCGTCACCATCGGCGCGACACTGCTGGGCACCTGCACCCTGCTGGTCACCCGCACCGCCGAGCGGGCACTGGAGATCGCCATGGCCGACGCCGCCCCCGCCGCCGTCGACGTGACCGTCTACACCGGCACCGTCGAGGGCCCGGACGCGCGCTCCGTCGCCGCCGACACCCGCGCCGTGGTGACCTCCGCGCTCGCACCGTTCCCCGCGACGACGACCGCGCGGGCGTCGACGGTGCTACGGGCGCTGCCGCCCGCGCTCGCCCCGGGCACCACAGTGCCGGCCCAGGCGTACCTGTCGGGGCTGGACGACCTGCCGGCCCGAGCCGAGCTGATCACCGGACGCTGGCCGCGGCACCCGGGCGACGCGGTGCTGCTGGAGTCCACCGCCCAACTGCTCGGCCTCACCCCCGGTCGCCAGGTGCGCCTCGGCGCCGAACTGGCCCACGCCCCCGTCCCGGCCGTCGATGTGACAGTCGTCGGCGTGGTTCGCCCGCTGCCGGGGCGCGGCTGGGACCGCGACCCGTTGGCCGCGGCCGGCTCGGCCATCGGCTACCGCGACGGTCGCTTCATGCAGCCGGTCAACGCCTACGGCCCGTTCCTCGTCGACCTCGCCGACCTGGTCAACACCGGCGCCACAGTGGATCGGATGGAGGTCACCGCCCACCCGGACCTGTCCAACCCCAACCGCCGCGACCTGGAGACCGTGGCCGGGGCCATCCGCAGCGCCGACCGCCGGCTGGCCGGCACCCTCGGTGACCGCGTCCAGCTCGCCCGGGTCTCCTCCGACCTGTCGTCGACAGTGCGGGCAGCCGACGACCAGCAGCACGTCACCGCCGCCGTCGTGCTCGCCATCGCCGTCCTCGGCGGTGTCCTGGCCGCGACGGCACTCGTCCTCGCCGGCCGGCTGACCGCGGACCTGCGCGCCGACGAGACCGCCCTACGGTCCGCCCTGGGCACCAGCCGCCGCCAACTCGCCGCCACCGCGACACTCGAGGCCGGGCTCGTCGCCGCCGTCGCCGCCGCGCTCGCGACACCGGCCTCGTCGGTGGTGCACGCCGGCCTGACCCACCTGCCGCCGCTGGACCGCGCCGGCCTGACCGTCGGGCCGGGCGTCACCGGCGCCCAGGTCCTCGCGGTCGTCGGCGGCGCGCTGGCGCTCGCCGCCGTACTCACCGTCCTGGCGGTCCGGCCCGCCCCGGCGGCCGGCGACCGGCGTACCCGCCGGGAACTGCTGGCCCGCTCCGGCGCCGACCTGGTGCTCGCGGTGTTCGCCGCCGCCGGCTGGTGGCAGCTGTACGCGCAGCCCACCGCCGCCAGCCCCCGCGCCGACGCGGTCCGGGTGCTCGCGCCGGCGCTGTTGCTCACCGCCGGCGCCGCACTGGCGCTCCGGGTGGTGCTACCCGCCCTGCGCGGCGCCGACCGGCTGGCGTACCGCGCCCGCGGGCTGGCGCTTCCGCTGGCGCTCTCCGAGGCCGCCCGCCGGCCGCAGGCGGTCGCCGCCGGGCTGCTCGTCGGGCTGGCCTGCGCGGCCGGAACGTTCGGCGTCGCCTTCGACAGCACGTGGCACCAGTCGCAGCGCGACCAGGGGGCGCTGTCCGTCGGCACCGACCTGGCACTGACCCTCAGCACGGCACCGGTGCCCGGAGACGGCGCGGTCGTCAGCGCGGCCACCGCCGGGGCGGTGAGCCCGGTCCTGCACCGTGGCACCGCCGTCGGTCAGTGGCTCGGCACCGCCGGCGATCCGGCACGTCTGGTCGCCGTGGACACCACCCGCGCCGACGCGCTGCTGCGCGGGCGGCTGGACGGCGACCGCGGCTGGGCGGAGCTGGGTGCCACGCTGGCCCCACCCACCCGCGTCACCGGCCTCGCCGTCGCGGCCAACGCCCCGCTCGTCCTGAGCGGAACCGCTGCCGGCGACACCCCGCTCGCCGTGACGCCCCGGCTGCTGCTGCAGGACGCCACCGGCCTCCGCACGTCCTGCACCGGTCCCGCCCTCCCGCTCGACGGCCGGGAGTTGCGGCTGCCCAGCTGCGCGACCGCTGCCGGGCTGCGCCTCGTCGCGGTCGCCCTGCCGGTCGTCGCCGACCCGGCCGGCGGCACCGTCGCCGTGGCCGTCACGCTCACCGTGCCGTCCGCCGGGTCGACCGAGACACCCGCTGACGGATCGGACTGGACCGCGACGTCCGCGCCGCCGGTGCCGAACAAGGTGACCGACCCGAGCATCACGCTGTCCGCCACACCGGCCGGAACCGCGCTGCGGATGGCCGCGACCGTCGAGCTCGACGGCGCCCCGGACGCCGCCCGGACCCTCGTCGCCACCGCCTTCCCGGACCCCGGCCCGGTGCCCGTCGCCGTCTCCGCCCGCTTCGCCAGCGAGGTGGGTGCGCACCCGGGCAGCACGCTCAGCGTCACCGTCGGCATCACGCCCGTCCCGGTCATCGTCACCGAGGTCGTGCCGACGGTGCCGTCCGCCCCGGGCGCCGTCGCCGTCCTGGCCGACCTGGACATGCTGTCGCGCGCCCGCGCCGTCACCGGCGACCTGACGTTCCCGGTCGACGCCTGGTGGGTCGGTCACCCCGCCGGCCCCGGTGCCGTCGAGCGGGCCACCGCCCTGCACCTGGGCACCGTCGCGACCCGTGAGTCGGAGACCGCCCGCCTCATCGGCGGTCCGCTGCGCGCCGGGGTGCCGGGCGCGCTCCGGCTCATCGTCCCGGCCGCGGCCCTGCTGCTGCTCGCCGGCGTCGTCCTGCACGTCACCTGCGACCTGCAGGTCCGCGCCGTCGAGGTGGCGCGGCTGCGCGGCCTGGGAATGTCCCGGCGCGGCATCCGGGCGGTGCTGCTCGGCCAGCACGCCGGCGTGCTGCTGCCCCTGCTCGCGGCGGGCGCGGCCGTCGGCGCGCTCGCCACCGGGGTCGTCGCTCCCCTGCTCGTACGCTCCGACACCGGCGCCGCGCCCATCCCGGCCGCCCAGCCACACTGGCCGTGGCCAGCCGAGGCCGCACTGCTCGCCGTACTGCTGGCCGGCTGCCTGCTGGCGGTCGCCGTCGTGGTCACCGTCCAGGTCCGCCGGGCCGACGCCGCGCACCTGCGGGTGGCACCGTGAACCGGTGGCTGACCCGCCGGTGGCCGGCGCCGCACTGGCCGAGCATCCGTGGCCGGGCCCGTGCCGACGCTGGTCCGCTGCTGCTCACCGCCGCCGTCATCGCGGCCGTCGCACTGCTCGCCGGGGCCGTGCCGGCGCTGCTGCGCGCCGCCGCCGACGACGCCGTCCAGGACGCGGTCCGCCGCGCCGGCAACGACGCGAACGTCCTCGTACACGCCGACTGGGAACGCGACGACGGCCCCAACGGCGGGCGGATCCGGACCGCCGGTCTCGCCGACGACGTCGAGGACTTCCGCGCCCGGGCGACATACGCGCTCGGGGCCGACCTGGACGCCGCGCTGCTCCCGCCCGTCGCCGTCGTCAGCGGCCCGATCCTCAGCATCACCGAGGGCAGCGTGCCGCGTACCTTCCAGTTCACCTACCTGGCCGGCGACCGCGACGGCCCGGCGGTGACCTGGATCGCCGGTAGTGCGCCCGGTTCGCCCTTCCCCGACGAGCCCGTCGAAGCCCCCTACGACGGGCCGCCCTGGCCGGTGCAGGTCGGCCTCGCCGAGACGGCCGCCGCCGCACTCAACCTCGGCCCCGGCGATCGGCTCCCGGTCAAGGACGGCCAGGGACGCGACAGGGACGTGCGGATCAGCGGGATCTACCGACCCGCGGACAGCACCGACAGCACCTGGCGACTCGCCCCGGCGCTCCTGGGCCCCCTGCCCGGCGCTGACGGTGTGGGGATCACCCGGTTCGCCGGCCTGCTGTCACGCGAGTCGCTACCGGACGCCCGGCTCGCCGTCGACCAGGACCAACTGCGGCGCACTGTCCACTTCGCCCCCGAACCTGGCGCGCTCACCTGGGACACCACAGCGGCGCTCGCCAACCAGGTGGTCGCGCTCAAGGCGGCCTCCGGCTCATCAGGCGCCCGCGACGGGTCCCTGCGCTGGGAATCGCAGCTCGACACCACACTGCGCGACGCCCGTACGCGCGGCAACGCCGCTTCCGCGCAGGCCGCCGTCCTGCTCACCGGGATCCTGACCGTCACGGTACTGGTCCTGCTGCTCGCCGCCGCGCTACTGGTCCACCGCCGCACCCCGGCGCTGGGCGCCGCCCGGCAGCGCGGGGCGGCGTTACCCGACCTGGCCGCGGAGCTGACCATCGAGTCCACAGTGGTGTCGGTGTCGGCCGCCGCCGTCGGGCTCGCGCTCGCCCGCGCGGTCACTCCGGGCGTCTCCTGGACCTGGGCCGTTCCCGTGGTCCTGGCCGGCGCGGTCGCCGGGCCGGCGTTCGGCACCCTCGCCGCCGCCCGCGCCAGCCGCGACCGACGCCAGCCCGCCAACCCGGCCGCTCGGCGCTGGATCCGGGTCACCGGTCAGCTGCGCCGCGCCGCAGTGGAGGCGGCTGTCCTGATCGCCGCGGTCGCCGGGTTCGTCACACTGCACCAGCGTGGGCTCCTGCCCGACGCCGCCGACGGCGACACCGGTGAGCTGACCGGCGACCTGGTCCTGCCGATCAGCGCCCTCGCTCTGGGCGGGCTCGTCGGCGCGCTGGTCCTGCTCCGGCTGCTGCCCCTCGGGGCGCGGTTCGCGCTCCGCCAGGCGCTGCGCTCGCGTCGCCCGCTGGCCGTGTTCAGTGCCGCCCGGGCGGCCACCACGGCCGGGCGCGCGTTGCCGCTGCTGGTTCTCGTCAGCGCCACGGCGCTCGCGTCGTTCGCGCTCATCCTCGGCAGCACCGTCACCCGGGGTCTGGCCGACGGCGCGTGGAGCACCGTCGGCGCCGACGCCCGCCTCGACCTCGGCACCGACGCGCAGGCGGCGACGCCCGCACTGGCCGAACGCGTCGCCGCCGCACCCGGGGTGCAGCAGGTCGTCGTCGCGCAGGTGACCGACTCGGCGCGCGTCTTCGCCGAATCGACGCTGTTCACGCCCCGCCTGGTCGTCGTGGACGCCGCCGCGTTCCAGCGCCTGCTGGCCACCACCCCGTTGCCCGACGCGCCGGCGCTGGCCCGGCTCACCGCACCGGCTCCCACCCCCGGGGACGTACCGGCGTTGGTCCTGTCGAACGACAGCGAACTGCGGACCGCCGCCCGGCTGCAGCTACCCCGCGACGACGCCCCGGCGATCCGTCTCGCCGCGGTCGGTACCGCGCCCGCCGTCGGCGGCGCCGGCGACGTCGTCGTCGTGGACGCCACGGCCCTCGCCGCCGCCGGCCTGCCCGCCGTGGCGAACACCGTCTGGGTGACCGGTCCCGGCGCGGCGCGGGCCGTGACGAACAGCGGCGTCGCCGCCGACGTCGTGCTGCGCGCGGACGTCCTGCGCGCGCAGCGGGTGGCTCCGCTGACCGCGGGGCTGCTGCGGCTGGCGTGGACGGCCGCCGCGGTGCTGGTGGCGCTGGGGCTGCTCGGCCTCCTGCTGGCTGCCGCCGCCGGTACGTCGGAGCGCTGGCACACACTGGTCCGGCTGCGCACCCTCGGCCTGCGGCCCCGCGACGCCCGCTGGGTCGCCGCCGGAGAGCTGCTGCCGCCGGTCGTGGTCACCGCCGGGTACGGCCCACTACTCGGGGCACTGCTGGCCCGCCTGACGCTCGGCCCGCTCGACCTGCGGCTGCTCACCGGCCAGCCCGGCGACCCGGCGACGGTCCTGCCGTGGTGGCTGCTCGGCCTGGTGGGCGTGGTGCTGCTGGCGGTGGCCGCCACTGTCGTCCCGGTCGAGTCGGCGCTGCGGCGACGCGACCGGCTCAGTGAGGTGCTCCGCGCCGGCGAGTGAACAGACGCCCCCGGTGGTGCGGGCCGGAACGCCGAGGCCCGTCACCGGATGTCCGGTAACGGGCCAGTCGATGTGCCGGTGGAGATGGTGGGCGATACTGGGTTTGAACCAGTGACCTCTTCCGTGTCAAGGAAGCGCGCTCCCACTGCGCCAATCGCCCGTGGTGGCCCCCCGTGGGGGGCGGATCGCGAGCGGACGACGGGATTCGAACCCGCGACCCTCACCTTGGCAAGGTGATGCGCTACCAGCTGCGCTACGTCCGCACGTCCCCGACTCGCGTCGGCGACAGGTGAACTCTACCCGATGCCAAGATCGCTTGGCACAGCACCCTGGCCCGTCGGCGGTTGCGCTGGTCGCCACCGGGGTACTGAAGGGCTCGACAGCGCACCACACCCCCTTAAGGAGGCTGTCGTGGGTATCGGCACCAGCATCTTCCTGATCGCGCTCGGCGCGATCCTCACCTTCGCACTGGACGCGAGCGTCGGCGGCATCAACCTCGACGTGGTCGGCTGGATCCTGATGGGCGCCGGGCTGCTCGGCCTGATCATGACCACGCTGATCTGGGGTCGCCGCCGTCAGGTGGTCACCACCACCGAACAGCCGGTGGAGTACCGCCAGGTCGAGGAACGGCGGGACATCGCGCCGCCGCTGTGACCCGGCCCCCCGGCGCCGCTGACGGCGCCGCCCGGATCACCGTGACGCCGAGCCGGTCGCCCCGCTGAGGGACGGCCGGCTCGGCGCACGACGACCTTGGATACGCCGGACAGCGCGCGGCGCAGCCACACCGCTCAGCGCATCAGCGCGTTGAGGGTGCCGTAGTCGAGGGCGTCCGCCAGCGCGCCGTACGTGCCCGCGCCGAGCGCCTCATCCGCCGCGCGGCGGGCGACCGTGTACGCGGCCTCCGCGACCGAGGAGCCGAGGCTCACCCGGGCCACCCCCAGCCGGGCCAACTCCGGCACTGTCGGCGCACCGGGCCCGGCCAGCACGTTCAGCGGCGCCGGCACCGGTCGCACCAGCTCTCGGATGGTCGCCGGGTCGACCACCCCCGGCACGAAGATGCCGTCCGCGCCGGCCGCGAGGTAGGCATACGCTCGGGTCAGCGTCTCGTCGACGCCCCCGGCGCCGCTGAGGAACGTGTCGATCCGGGCGTTGACGAAGAGCGGCAGGCCTGGTGGTGACCCACCGAAGGGGCCGGTCGTTGCTCAGTGCCCGCACCGACCTCGCCGAGGTCCGGGTTACCGGGCGGCCCGCTGGTGAGCGGTCAGTCCAGGCAGGTGAGCGCGACCTCGGCGTACCGCGTCAGCGCCGCCCGGTCCGGGGTGATGGCGCCCATCACGCGCAGACCCTGGAGGCTGGTCACCAGGAAGCCGGCCAGGTCGGTGGCGCTGCGGTCGGTGGTGATCTGACCTCGCAACTGGGCCTCGGCGAGCAGGTCGTAGAGCGCCAACTCCAGGGACTGGGTGGTCGAGCGGAGCCGCTCGGCGACCCGCACGTCCTGGTGCGCGCGTTCCATCGAGGCGCCGACGATGAGGCAGGAGAGGTGCCGGCCGTCGCCGGTGATGTCGTCCACCGCGCCGATGAAGACCTCGCGGATGACCGCTCGCGCGTCGTTGCCGGAGCGCAGCAGATCGACCATCGGGGCGGCGTAGCGCTGCCGGTACAGGTCGAGCACCGCCAGGTAGAGGCCGTCCTTGCTGCCGAACGCGGCGTAGATCGAGCCGCTGCCCAGGCCGGTCGCCTCGGAGAGGTCACGCATGGAGGTGCCCTCGTAACCCTTTCTCCGGAACACGTCCATGGCAGCGTTGACCGCGGCGTCGAGGTCGAACTCCCGGGTGCGTGCCATGACCGAACCCTACCCACTATCTGGAACGATCGACAAAGTACCGCCGGTCACAGCCGCCGGGCCGGCCGTTTCCCCTGCTCGGGGCAGGTGCCGGCCACCGCGTTACGATCCAGATCATGGAGCCTCTCGACACGGTGCTGGCCGCGCACCGGGCGTACCTGCTCGGGTGGAACATCGGCGTCACCGGAGGCCCGGACCTCCCGACCTACCGCAGTGACGTGCCGCACGCGCCGCTCAACGGCGTGCTGCGGGTAGCCGGGCGCACCCCGCACGACGCGCTCACCGAGGCCCGGCAACGCCTGCACGGCGTACCCCGGATCTGGTGGGTCGGCCCGGACAGCGACGCCGGCAGCGCGGACGCCCTGATCTCCCTCGGCGCGGTGGAGGTCGCCCGTATGCCGATCATGACGGTGGAGATCGGGGAGGCGGCCGATGTGCCGACGCCCGCCGGCGTGCACATCGCCGAGACCGCCGACCTCGCCGCGTTCGTCCCGGCCTATGCCCGGGTGTCCGGAATTCCGGCGGACGGTGTGGCGGCGACGATCGAACGGGAGAAGGCGTTCACCGGCGACGGCACGCTGCTCCGGCTGGCCGGCCACCTCGATGACGGTCGGGTCGTCGCGACGGCCGTCGCCTGGATCAGCCACGGCCTGGTCACGCTCTACTTCGTCGGCACCCAGCCGGAGCAGCGCCGCCGGGGCATCGGTGCGGCCATGACCAGGGCCGCCCTGGATCTGGCCGCCGAGCGGGGCGTCCGCACCGCCGCCCTCACCTCGTCGGCGATCGGTGAGTCGGTCTACCGCAGCCTCGGTTTCCGGCCGGTGGGCGAGTTCCGCCTGCTGACCTTCTGACGACGAGCGGGCGCCGGCCGGCGCAAACCATTGACTACGCGGTTCAGACAGCGTTGTCTTTTACTGTCGCCTGGGGAGGTACGACAGTGATCGACGATGTGTCCCTCGTGTTCTGCGTGACCGCTGACGTGTCGGTGCGCGAACGGATGGTCCGGCGCCTCAACGGCCTGGGCACCCTGGTGATCTGCGCCGACCTCGCGGAGTTGCAGGCGATGATCGGCGGACCGGTGATCAGCGGCCCGGCCCGGGTCGCCACCTCCACCGCCGCGCCCACGCCCGCCCTCGTCGCAGCCGGCGCACCTGTCGGCGCGGCCGGTCAGATCAGCCTCGGCGACCTCACCATCGACCCGCTTGAGCACCGGGTGACGTGGCGCGGAGAACCGCTGGCCCTGACCCGACTCGAACGCAACCTGCTCACCCAGCTCGCCACCGCCCCGGTCGGCGTCTGGACGTACGAGCGGCTCTTCGAATCGGTCTGGGGCTGCGCGTTCCTCGGCGACACGTCGACCCTGCACTCGGCGGTGAAGCGGCTACGTCGCAAACTGCGCGCCGCCGACGACGTCCTGCGCGTGCACACCGTACGAGGCGTCGGCTACCGGCTCAGCGTCGACTGATGACGTGGCACCACAAGCGAAACGGCTCGTCACCGGGTCTTCCGGTGACGAGCCGTTCTCCTCTGGCCAGGTCCATCAGGTGCTCGCCGAGGTCTTTCGTGATCGTCCCTCGTAGGTCGGTCCTGGGACCCTCAACCGAGGTGGGTCGAGGGTCCGCGACCGATTCGGCTCACGAGCGGGCCGTGTGTATTTCAGTGCGAGCGTCGGTGGCCCCGGGAGTCGTTCGGCTCAGCAGGTCCGTGATCCAGGTGCGGACACGGGCCGTACGAATCCGAGCGTTGGCCCGGGTTGGGGGCGGGTGGACGAATCAGGACGTGGGCGGGTTGATCCGCAAACCGATGCCAGGTCGGAGCACCGGTTGGCGGTAGACGTACTGGAGTGCGCGGGTGCCTTCGGCGTTCTCGATGCCGATGACAGCGCCGCCGCCCCTTTCCTGGAACGTGCCGTCGAGATCGGCATAGACGAACGAGTATCCGCCGGTCTCGTGGATTATCAGTTGGAAGGAGACCCGGGTCAGATCGTCGACGTGGGACAGGACGTTGTGCCATTCGATGACGTACTGGCGGTTTGACCCGGTGCCGCGGATCTCCGCACGCACGGCAGCGTCGTCGTCCACTATCCAGTCGTGCCAGAACGGATAGATGGCCGCGTCGGGCCCGTAGTAGCCGTCCGGCTCCGCAAGACGGTCGGGGTACGAGTGGGACTCGCCCGGATCGACGAAGCTCAGATAGCCGTTGATGTCCAGCCAGCCATTGGCGTACCCCTGTCCGTACAGGGTGGTCGGGAATGGCAGGGTGATCGGGATATAGACGTCGTCGCCCGTCAGCGGTAGCGCCGGTCCGGTGACCGGGGTGAGCACCATCGGCTGCTCGGCGATGGTGTATCCGGCACCGGCCGGGGTCGTCGTGGTCGGGAAGTCCACAGTTCTTTGGGTGTTCGAGCCGACGTCGACAGACTCGACGGAGGAGCCCTTGCAGGCACCCGCGTGCAGCGTGGCGGTGATCGCGTGCGTGCCAGCTGGCACGTCCTCGATCTGGTATGTGCCGTTGGGTGCCGTCGTCGCGGCCAGGCCCGCCGTGGTGACGGTCGCGCCCGGTACCGCGGCGCCCTGGCAGCTGACGATGCCGGAGACGACACCGGTGCCCGGAGGGCTGGGCCGGAACACCACACCCTGACCGGATGTGAGCAGGGTGTCGTGGTGCAGGTACTGGAAGCCGATGGTGCCGGCACCGTTCTGGATCCCGACGGTGGCGCTGCCTCCCCGCTCGACGATGTTGGCTGGATCGATATCGGCGTAGGCGAAGGTCATGGTGCCGTCTTCGTCGAAGATCACTTCGAAGGACGCGCGCACCGTCGGGTCGCTGGAGTGGTGCACATTGCGCCACTCCACCACCCACTGCCGGTTCGGAGCCGTGCCCCGTGCGGCGGTGGCGATGGCGGCCGACTCGTCGACCACCCAGTCGTCCCACAGGACCGCTACCACGGGTTCCGGCTCATCATTGGGCCCCGGGGTCGGTATCGGTTGGCTTTGACGGAGGTCGCCGGGGTGCCGGAAGACGACGGCACCGCTCCAGGTGAGCCACACCGAGTTGTACGACTCACCGTAGATCTTGACGGGGAACGGCGCGTTCACCTGCCAGTGGTCCTCATCCTCCTCGGGAGCTACCTCGATCTGGGTGCCGGGGATGAAGGTCCGTGGTCCGGTCTCGCAGGTGTAGCCGAACTCGTCCCCGTCGACCATCACCGAGAGGTCAACATCCGAGGTGCCACCGGCATGGTTGACCACCTGCCTGGCGGACTGGCCGACGCAGCGGTTGTCGCTGGTCGAGGAGATCAGGACGTACTCGCCGACCGGCACGTTGGTGAACTGGTAGCCGCCGTCCGCGCCGGTGGTGACGGTCGTTCCGGTCGTGCTCATGGTCACGGTCGCCCCGGCGACAGGCGTGGAGGTCACCGCTGTGGTCAACGTGCCGGTGATCGTCCCCGACGCCGCAGGCGTGTACGTGATCGACGAGTGGGACGTCAGCGACGGTTCATGGGCGGAGAAGACCGCCGCGACGGTGCCGGAACCGTTCTCAAGGCCGATCACGGCCGCATCGCCACGTTGTCTCGGCGATGTCATCTCGCCGTAGTGGAAGACGATCCGCCCGTCCTCGTGGAGCACCAACTCGAACGTCGTCCGGTCAGATCCGTCGTAGAAGGCCATGTTGCGCCACTCCACGGCGAACGACCTGTTCGGCGCGACACCAGTGAGTTGGCTACGGATACTGGAGGACTCGTCGGCTACCAGGTCCTCCCAGAACGGGGCCACCACGGCGTTCGGCGCGTCGCCGTCTGGCAGGAACCCGTACCAGCCGAACGGATCGTCCTGTGGTTGGAAGCTCAGCAGTCCGTTGGTGTACACGGCAGCCGTGGAGTAGGTCCCGCCGTGGTATCGCATCGGGAACGGCAGGGTGACGGAGGTGGACTCGTCGTCGCCGGTCAGTGGGATGACCGTTGACGCCGCGACGTAGCCGGAGGCGCCGACCGTGCAGGCGTAGCCGAGGCCGCCGTAGTCCGGGCCGAGTTGCAGATTGCGGACGAGGTTGGCGTTCAACTCCACCTGGACCCGGGCCCTGCTCCCGCATCTGGTGTCCGGCACCGTGGAGACGGCGTAGCTGTCAGCGACCAGGTCGTCGAACGCCCACGCCCCACCCGCGCCGGTGACGGTCGACATACCGGACGGGTCCAGGGTCACCCTCGCCCCGACCACCGCGGCGCCGGCCGCGTTGACCAGCGTGCCGGACAGGTCGTGCAACGCCAGCGGACTGGCGGTCTCCGGGCGGCCGAACACGATCGCCCGGCCGCTGGCCAGGACCGCCTCGGCTGTGGAGTAGCGCAGCCCGTCCGCACCGGCCGGGGCCTCGATCCCGACCGCCGCCTGCGCTCCCTGCTCGACCGCGCCGTCAAGACTGTCGTAGTTGGTGGTCACCGTGCCGTCCGGCGCCAGGATCACCTCGAACGACACCCGCTGCGCGGTCGACGCTTTCCGGTGCACGTTGCGCCATTCGACCACGAACCGTTCGTTAGCTCCGGTACCCGTGGTCGCGGTCCGCACACTCGCCGAGGCGTCCACCACCAGGTCGTCCCAGAACGGTGCCACCACCGCGTTCGGCTCGGCAGGCGCCGGCAACGACCCACCTGTGTACGGATGCGAACCACCGGGGTCCGTGAAGGACAACAGCCCGTTCGTATCCAGCCACGCCGACCGGTACGCCTGACCGTAGAACGGGAAAGCAAACGGCAACCCGACCGCGGTCACCGCGTTGTCCCCCGACAACCCGACCACTGTGTCATTCGCCGCTGTGAAACTGTTCGCCTGCTCCGCGCAGGTGTACCCCGAATCATCTGAGTACGGGAACAGGTACAGGTCCAGCCACACACCCTGTCCATCGACCAGCAACTGCTGGCTGCCCGACAACCCGCACCGGCCACCCTTGACACCCGACACCGTGTATGTGCCGGGGGCGAAGCCGGAGAACGAGTATCCGCCGTCGCTGCCGGTGACCACCTGGAGGCCACCGGGTTCCAGCCTGACCGTGGCTCCGACGACCGGCATGAACGTCATGACATCGATCGCCACGCCGGACAGGATCGTGGCGGGCTTCACGACGAAGCTTCCCTGCGTCCTGCCACTGACCCGGTTGCCGTCATCGACCGCGACCACGTACAACGGGCGTTCACCAGTGATCGCGCCTACCGGCACCGACACGGTCGCCGTTCCGCCGGGCGCCGACGCGATCACCTCGTTGGCCAGCGACGTGTTGTCGGCACTCCACCGGAATTTCGTCACGTTGGTGTCACCACCGGCGCTGAACGTCACTGACATCTGCGCTCCAGCGGTGGCATTCGTGCCGTTCGGGAACGTCAGCACCGGTTGCAACGGCACCGCCAGCTCCGCGATCCTCGCCGCCGTCTCGACGAAGTTGTACATCCGCACGTCATCGATGTCACCGGGCCAGTTGTGCCCCAACATCCCCGCATACATCATCGCCCCGATGCGTAAGGGGCCCGTGGCATTGAAACCTGCGGTGACCGTCCCCGTGCCCGGCTGCAGCACACCATCGACGTAGAGACGGAAGGTCTTCGTACCTCCGTCGTACACACCGGCCAGGTGGGTCCATTTACCGATGACCGGAGCAGCGGTGGATGTGATGTTCTGCCCGCCCGACTGGTCCGCATCGGCCTCGTTCATCTGGAAGCCCCACCGGTTGGCCCCCATGATGTACCCCAACCAGAACGGCGCGGTCCGTGCGCCATCAGCAGCGACCGCCGCCTTGTGCCAGTTCGGAATAGCAGGCAGTCGCACCCGGGCGGTCACCGTGAAGCTGCTGTCCGTACGAACCGGGGTGATCACCCCGGTATCCGGGTGCGGATACTGCACCGGCCCCCCGGTCGAGGCATTGCCCTGGGCGCCATCCAGCACCAGCGCCTTGCCGACACCGGCCCGCCCGGTCACGCGGTCCGCCCCGGACCCGGACAGCGACACGGTGTTACCGTGCCCGGTCACGTCGGTGGCCGTACCAGTCGCCTCGTCGAACTCCCACTGCGCCGCAGGGCCACTGCCCGCGCGCACCGAGAACGTGTACGTGGCCGGCGTCGCCGAGAATCGACCAGCGTGATCCTTCGCCCACACCCACAACACGTTCACACCATCGTGACGCGGGAAAAGCGTCACCGACGCCCCGTAGTCCGTGGTTCGCGCCGGCACCGTTGCGGCTGCGGTCAACACACCCGAATCGAGTGTGTACGCATACTCCTTCACCTCATAGGCACGCGTCGACGGCGGCGCGATGTTGAACGTCCCGGCGAACGAGACCCCACCCCGGGGCGCACCATCCGCCGGATACTGGGACGACGTCACCGGCCCCGGTGTCGGCGGCGGCGTCGCGTCGACAGTGAACTCACACGTCCCCGACCAGTCCCCATAATGCGACCCGTCATACGTACGCGACTGCCACACGTACGTCCCACCATCGGTCAGCTTTCCTGCCGGAATCGCCTTCGACACCGACGACGGGTTACCCGACGCCTGCGACACCTTGTCCGTGTCATTACGCGCCCCGCCCAACGGCCACCAGTGGAACCAGGTCGTCAACGACTGCTGCGACGAATCCGGATCCGAATGCCTGACTGCCAGGATCGGCGTCTGTGTCAACACATACGGCCGATTCGCACCGGTGCCACACGTCTTACCGTCCGACAACCGATCGGAGGGCGCGCCCGGCTTCGTGTTGTACGTGATCGCCAGCTTCGGCGACGAGTGGTTGAACCGCTTCCACTGGTTCAACGTCCCCTCGCTCACCGCACGCAACCCCATGGTCAAACGCGACGAGTTGGCACCCGCCGCATGTGCCACCATCGCGGTGGCGTTGAACTCGACAGTGCCCGGCCCGGCGCAGCCGTGGACCGCGCCGTTCTTCCGGTTCGCTGCGGTCTGCGCGGTGTAGTTACCGTCCCAGACCGGCTGCTTGTCCCACGTCGTACCCGACGAGATCGGCCCCGTCATCCACAACTTGGCGTTGGATGCCGGGCTACACGTCCAGGAGTGCCGCTGCTCGATCCGGAACTTCGCGTCGAGAATGTACTTCCCGCGCACCGCGCTGGTGTCCATCTGGAAAATCGATCGGATGATGTGGTCGGCGCAGCCGGAGCAGTCCTCGGTCCGGCCCGCGCCCGCGGAACCGTTCGTCCCGCCGTTGGTCAGGGCGGTCGAGTTCTTCCAGAACGAACTGGTCGGATGCTTGCTCCACACCGACGTCCACTCGCCGCCGGCGATGCCGCCCGTCCAGGACGGGTCGATGAAGATTGGATACTTGGTGCCCGGATCGGTGAGCAGCTTCCGGTCCGGCACCACCGTCAACTCACCGCCGGTCACCTTCACCGGCATCACCGCCTGCCGCGCCCCCTGCGGCGCGGTTCCGGCCGGTGACGAGGGGGTCTTCGCCGCGGTGTCTGGCGCTGAGGACGGCTTGCCTGCCCCATCAGGGCCGACCCGTGCCGCGTCCGACTTCTTCGTCGGCGTCTGATCCGGTCCCGGTGACGTGGCCGCCTCCGGCAGCGGCGTGGAATCCCACATCAACGGAGCCGGCGCCTCGAAGACCTTCTTACCACTGCCATCCCGGGCGGCGAGCCCGCCACCCTCAGCCGCGGTGACCGTCACACCCTTCGTCGACAGACCGAAGCGCACCGCCGCCAACTTCGGATGCGCCGCCGCCGCCGGCGTACGCACCACCAACACCTCGGAGAAACCCGACACCAAGGCCGTCACCCGCAGGTCCACGTCCGGCAGCACGTTTCGATACACCGCCGAATCGCCCTCCACCACCGGCGCCGGCAATTTCCCCGGCCAGGACATACCCAACTCACGCTCACCATCGCGAACCCGAGCCAGCACCCCGTCACCACCCGGCGAGAACACCACCGGCAACACCGTCGCCCGCGGCACCACACCCTCCGCGGTCACCTTCAACGCCGTGTCCACGGGCACCCACGACGAACCCTTCCGCACCCGAACCGGCTCGATTCCCTCCTCCAACGTCCGCGACCCGTCAACGTTCAGGAACGTCTGCGAGTACTCCGTACGCTCAGCGAGAATCTCCACTCGACGACCACAGGTATCGACCATCTTCCTGGCCGCTGACGCATCAGTGGAAACATCCACACAGGACGCACGAGCTGGTGGGGCGGGTCGCGCCGACGCCGGGGACACCGGCAGCGCAACCGACGTGGCCGCCACCACAAACGCGACCAGCGCACATCCAGCGGCCCGAGGAGCCGTACGACGGGCACGCAGGAACCAGCGACCGCGACCGAACATTGAAGCCCCCGTGTGTCAGACCGCTACGGCTTGATCATTTTAAGTAGCGCCGTTATCGCCGTCAATACCGAAGGTTGTCAATTATTCACAGTTAGTGCTGGCCTCTTCCATTGGCCACCGGGTCCCATCTCAGTCGCCTCGAGAGGCATGGGCCTAAGCGCCTAATATGAGAGCTTTTTAACGCATTAGCAAACTGCCTGCCGCACACCCAGCAAGCGGGAGCACTTCCGACCGTGAAAGAGGGCCGGACAACAACATGCGCCCAGCGGTGCCCACCTACTTTTTGAAGGGCCAGGGCTCCGCGTCACTCCCATGTCAGGAGCATCACAAGCGAAACGGCTCGTCACCGGGTCTTCCGGTGACGAGCCGTTCTCCTCTGGTGGGCGATACTGGGTTTGAACCAGTGACCTCTTCCGTGTCAAGGAAGCGCGCTCCCACTGCGCCAATCGCCCGTGCTTGTTGCCGAGGTGGGGACGGGATTTGAACCCGCGTACACGGCTTTGCAGGCCGTTGCCTCGCCTCTCGGCCACCCCACCGAGGTTGCCCCCGTCATACGTGGCGGCAGCTCCGAGCGGACGACGGGATTCGAACCCGCGACCCTCACCTTGGCAAGGTGATGCGCTACCAGCTGCGCTACGTCCGCACGCCCCCGGACGTTCCCGGGTGACGGATGAGAACTTTAGCCGAGTAGGTGTTTGACTGCCAACTCGGGGTCGCCTCGGCGCGTCCCGGGTGGTCGGGGCTGGAGCGGAGTCACCCCCGACCAGCTTCCTAGGTGGCTGGCCTGGTGTCTGAATCCAGCACCGACCGTCACACTCCGACATTCCTCGGCAATGATCGTCACCATCGCGTCGCATACCTGACCATCGACGTCTCGACGCCCCGGCACTGGGCAGCGGACCTCGGTGAACACTCTCCGTGGAACGACCGACGACACCCAAAAGAAGTGTCCGGCTTCCGACTGCCACGGTGTGGATCGGCGCGCGGTGGTAACTGTTCGTGTTCAGTCGGATGGGCTACGGTAACGGTCGTGACGAGACGTGCGGCCGAGATCCGCCTGGATGCCCTGCTGCGCACCGCCTGCGACGTGATCGTGGAGCGCGGTCTGGCCAACACCCGGACAGCGGACGTGGCGAATGCCGCGGGCGTGAGTCAGGCGTTGGTTTTCTACCACTTCGCCACCAAGGAGCGGCTGCTCGCGCAGGCCTTCGCGTACGCGGTCGAACAGGACCTGGCCCGGCTGGACGCGGTGACCCGCTCCTCCGCCCCGCCACTGACCAAGCTCCGCCGGATCCTCAAGCTCTACACCCCGGCCGGGAGGGCGACCTCCTGGTCCATGTGGATCGACGGCTGGTCGGAATCCCTGCGTACCCCGGAGTTGGAGAAGGTCTCCCGCCGCCTCGACCTGCGCTGGCGACAGGACCTGGCCGCGGTGATCACCGCCGGGGTGGCCGACGGCACCTTCCAGTGCGCCGACGCCGACGGGGCCGCGTGGCGGATCAGCGCGGTGATGGACGGCCTCGCCGTCCAACTCGCCGTGCACGACCGGGTGATCTCCCGCCGCCAGTTCGGCGAGTGGGTCCGGCTGGTCACCGCCCGAGAGCTCGGCCTGGACCCGGCCGACCTCGACTGAGCACCGGTCCCCGCACCGAGCCGGGCAAAACGGACTCAGTCCGCCCCGTCGACCGGAACAATCGGCGGCATGGACCTCTTGGAGGCGTACCGCCGGAGCCTGGCCGAATTCATCGACCGGGTGGACCAGATCCAGCCCGGCCAGTGGTCCGACCCGACACCGTGTTCGGACTGGGACGTCCGCACGCTGGTCAATCACGTGGTGACCGAGGACCGGTGGAGCGTTCCACTGCTCGCCGGGCGGACCATCGAGGAGGTCGGCGACCGCCTCGACGGTGACCTACTCGGCGCCGACCCGATCGCCACCGCGCGGGAGGCCGCCGCGCAGGCCGAGATCGCCGCCACCCACCCCGGCACGATCGACCGCACCGTGCACCTCTCCAGCGGCGACACACCGGCCGCCGAATACCTCCAGCAACTCCTCGCCGAGCACCTCGTGCACGGCTGGGACGTGGCGGTGGCGATCGGCGCGCAGCCGCAGCTCGACCCGGACGTGGTGCACGCCGCCGCCCGGTGGTTCGCCGGCCAGATCGACGCCTACCAGCGCAACAACCTGGTGCACACCGGCGTACGGGTGCCCGACGACGCCGACGAGCAGGACCACCTGCTGGCCGCGTTCGGCCGCGACCCCGACTGGGCGCCGAGCGCCTGAGCGAATCTCGATCTGTTCGTGTGACAGCGGCTGCGGACCTTGCCGTGACCTCGGGAGACTGATATCCACAGATGCGCATGCGTCACCGCGCATCTGTGGTCGGCGGCTCGCCGGCCATCCCGCTCCCACGAGGAGGTCCCGTGCCACAACCGGAGTGGTCACCCCCGATGAGCCGGCGTCGACGCCGGCTCATCGCCATCCTGGCGACGACGGCGACGGTCGCCGCGCTGCTCCCCACCGGCGTGAGCACCGCGGCCCCCACCGGCGGCGCGACATCCGCCGAGCGCCGGTCCGGGCCGTTCGCCGAGGGGCACACCCCCGCCGACGCCGACAACCGCGCCGGTACGGCGGCACCTGACGCCCGCCAACGCGGCCTGGCCCGCGTCGTCGACCCCGACGTCCGGTGGAACCGGCTCGGCACCCCACAGGCGCTCGGCCCCGGCCGCACCCCGCTGGCCAGCGGGCTGCCCGCCGACCCGGAGGCCGCCGCCCGCGCCTACCTGGCCGCCAACCAGGACCTGTTCGGCGTGGACGCCGCCACGGTGGCCAGCATGGAACGGGTGCTGGTCCGACCGATCGGCAGCGGCACCGTCGTCACCCTCCGGCAACGCTTCGGCGACCTGCCCGCAGGGCCGGACGGCCTGGTCACCCTCGCGGTCGCCGACGGCGCGGTGCTCTCGGTCAGCTCCTCGCTGGCCCGCGACACCGGCACGCCGGCCCCGGCAACCCGCACACCCGAGCAGGCGTACGCCGCCGCGCTCGCCGACGCCAAGCTGACCGCCGACGCGGTGGCCAGCCACACCATCCGCCAGGTGGCGGTGCCCACCCCGCTGGACGGGCCCCGGACCGCCTACGAGGTGACCATGATCGGGGCGGACACCGAGCATCCGGCCGCGTTCACCAGCTACGTGGACGGCAGCACCGGGCAGGTGCTGGTTCGCGAGGACCTGGTCGACTACGACTCCGACAACCCGAGCTGGGCGGTCTTCCCGGCCACTCCGCCCCGTGACCTGGGCCCCGGGCAGGATCCCCGGGTGCGCTGGTGCGGCGACCCGACCCCCGGCTGCCAGGCCGCCTGGCGCGACCCGGCAACCGGCCAACCGTGGGACGTCGACGCGGCCACCGGCACGCCGACCTTCACCTCGCGCGGCAACTCGGCCAACACGGTGCTGTCCTGGGGCGCCAACACCCCGGTCGTGCCGGCCCCCACCAGCCCGGAACGCCGCTACGAGTACCCCTTCACCGACCAGTGGCACCAGGCGAAGTGCAACCCGGAGGTGTTCACCTCCGCCCAGCGCAACGACGCGGACGCGTCGATCGCCAACCTCTTCGCCATGCACAACCGGATGCACGACTGGTCGTACCAGCTGGGCTTCACCGAGTCGGCGTGGAACCTCCAGGCGGTCAACCTCACCCCGTCCGGGCTGGGCGGTGACGCCGAGCAGGGCCGTGCCCAGCAGGGCGCGTTGAGCGGCAACCGGAACAACGCCAACCAGGGCACCCCGCGCGACGGGCTGCCGCCGACCACCAACATGTACCTCTGGCAGCCGCAGGCCGGCGGGCCGTACCCGCCGTGCGTGGACGGCGACTACGACATGACGGTGATCGGCCACGAGTACACCCACGCGATCACCAACCGGATGATCGCCGGCCCGGACAGCGGGATCAGCGGCCACCAGGGCGGGTCGATGGGTGAGTCGTGGGGCGACCTGCTCGCCGCCGAGTACCTCTTCCAGCACGGGCTGCGCGCACCCGGCGAGACGCCCTTCATCACCGGTGGCTACGTCACCGGCAACCTGGTCAGCGGCATCCGCAACTACGACCTGAGCCGCAGCCCGCTCAACTACTCCGACATCGGTTACAACACCGCCGGCCCGGCCGTGCACGCCGACGGGGAGATCTGGGGCGCCACCAACTTCCGGGTCCGCTCCGCCCTGGTCAAACGGTACGGCCTCGGCACCCCGCAACGGCAGCTCCACTGCGCACTGGGGAAGGTCGCGGCGGATCAGTGCCCGGGCAACCGACGCTGGTCGCAGCTGGTCTTCGACTCGTTCCTGTTGCAGGCCGCCAGCCAGGTCAGCATGCTCGACATGCGGGACAACATGCTCACCGCCGACCTGCTCCGCTTCGGCGGCGCGAACCAGGACCTGATCTGGGCCGAGTTCGCCCGCTCCGGGATGGGCCGCGACGCCGCCACCAACGGTGCCGGCGACACCGACCCGACGCCGAGTTTCGCCTCGCCGCGCGGCGGCAACGCGACGCTCACCCTGCGCCCACGGGGAGACAGCGCCGACGCGCCGATCCGGGTGTACGTGGGGGCGTACGAGGCGCGGGCCGTGCCGGTGGCCGACACCGACCCGGCGACGCCGATCCCGGACACCGTGGAGATGGTGGCCGGCACCTACGACCTGCTCGCCGTGGCCCCCGGCTTCGGGCACCAGCGGCTCAGCGTGGTCGCCAAGGCCGGCCAGGACGGGTACGTCGACCTGCGGATGAGCCGCAACCTCGCCTCCGCCGCGTCCGGCGCCACCATCAGCGGTGACGGGGTCAACCTGGACCGGGTCGTCGACGACACCGAGGCGACGAACTGGGCGTCCCTGGACGGGGTCGCCGGCCGGCAGCTCACCGTGGCGCTGCCCGGCGGCACCCCGCAGACGGTCAAGCGGGTGAACGTCAGCGCGATGCTGCGCCCGGCGATCACCGGCGACGCCGACACCGGCGCGCAGAACGCGCTCACCGCGCTGCGTTCGTTCGCGGTGTCCGCCTGCAACGCGACGACCACCGACTGCGCGGATCCGGCGCGCTGGCAGCGCATCTACACCAGTGCGGCGGACGCGTTCCCCGGTGGGGCGTACCGGGCGTACAGCCGGGACATCAACCTCCGGACGTTCGCGGTACCCACCACCCTCGCCACCCACCTGCGACTCGAGGTGCTGGCGAGCCAGTGCACCGGTGGCCCGCACTACGCGGGTGAGCAGGACGACGACCCGGCCACGACGACGGACTGCGCGACCGCCAGCCCGGCCCGGAGCCAGGTCAGGATCGCCGAGTTCCAGGCGTTCTCGAAGTGACGTTCCAGACGTTCTGGAAGTGACCCAGTGGGGCCGGCGGTACTCCGCCGGCCCCACTGCCTCCGATCAGCGGTGCGCCCGGCGCCAAGGGCCAGACACCGCCGGACGGCTCCCCACGCCGGCCGCGATCAGCGGTGCGCCCGGCGCCAAGGGCCAGACACCGCCGGACGGCTCCCCACGCCGGCCGCGATCAGCGGTGTGCGCGGCGCCAGGGGTCGGCGACGGCCGGGCGCTCCCAGCGCCGGTCCACCGGGGGGTCATCGGCGTCGCCGGTCTCCCCGGCGGCGGCCCGGGTCAGCTGCCGCAACCGCAGCAGCAGCCCCACCCCGAGGAAGAGCAGCAGCCCGCCGAGCAGGAACGCGACCTGCACCACGCCGAACGCGCTGGACTGCGACACCGGGCGGTCGGCCGACGGTGGTACGGCGTCGGCCGGGTAGTCGGCGGCCGGCTCCTCCGTTGCCGCGCTCTCGTCGTCGGTCGGCGCGCTCGCGGATTCGGTGGGCTCCGGCGGGCTCTTCGTCGGCTTCGGCTTGCTGGTCGGGACGCCACCCACCCCCACCACCGAACGGGTGGCGGTCTGCCGGGCCAGCAGGCGCAGGTTGGCGTCGTACGCCTCGGCGGCGAGGGTGACCCGCCCCTGGGTGACGTCCTCGTCGAAGGCCACCCGGTAGCGGGCGGTGACCGTGCGCCCCGGGCAGAGCGTGCCCGGGTCGAGCTGCCGGTCGGTCAACCGGGCCACGTCACCCTCGGTACGGATCTCCAGCGGAAAGTCGCCGGTCTCCTCCACCCGGTCCATCTTCACCTGGTCGAGTCGGAGGCCCTGCACGGTGAGCACCATCGACCAGCGCACCTTGGCGCACCCGCCGCGCCGGTCCGTCTGGGAGACCACCGCGGAGATCGTCCGCACCTGCTCACCGGCGGTGAACCGGCCCGGCAGGCCGCTCATCTCGGTGGTGAAGGCCGCCTGTGCCGGGGCGGCCGCCGCCAGCTCCACCCCGCTCAGACAGGCCAGCACCACCCCTGCCCGCAGCGCGTACCGCCACACCGTCACCACCGCCGTCCTCCGTTCGGTCGCCTCCACCTGGCAACGCTAGAAGCGGGACGACGGCCGGACCAGACGGGTGTGTTCGCACCGGACGGCAAGGACGGGGTGGGTTTTCACCGACAGTGGTGAACCGCTCACCACTCCCCCGCGACACGCCGGCAGTCGGGCCGCTGGGAGAATCACGCGGTGTCCGAGCTCTCCAGCACCTTCGTCCGGCTGCACGCGCGGCTGGCCCCGGTCCCCTTCGTGCCCGAGGTGCTGTTGCACCAGGCGGATGAGCCGATCGGGCTGTGGGAGCTGACCGAGGGCGAGTTCTCCAGTGACCGGCCGCCGCCGTTCTGGGCGTTCGCGTGGGCCGGCGGGCAGGCCCTCGCCCGCTACCTGACCGACCATCCGGAGCTGGTCGCCGGCCGCCGGGTGCTCGACCTCGCCTCCGGCTCCGGCCTGGTGGCCATCGCCGCCGCCCGCGCGGGCGCCGCGTCGGTGCGCGCGGTGGAGGTGGACGAGCTGGCGGTGGCGGCGGTCGCCCTCAACGCCGAGGCCAACGGGGTACGCGTCGACGCCGAGTTCGGCGACATCCTCGACGGCGACGCCGGGGACGCCGAGGTGGTGCTCGCCGGTGACGTCTTCTACAGCGAGGCGATGGCCCGTCGGGTGCTGCGGTTCCTGCTGCGCGCCGCGCGGGCCGGCGCGCCGGCGCTGGTCGGTGACCCCGGCCGGGCGTTCCTGCCCCGGGACCGGTTCGACGAGCTGGCCGCGTACGACGTGCCGGTGCCGGAGGCGTTGGAGAGCGTGCGGGTGAAGCGCACCACCGTCTGGCGGCTGCGGACCGGGCTGCCGGGGGCCTCCGGCTAGCGTGTCCGGGTGCTGTTCCGCAGCTGGGCGCAGGTGGCCGACCCCGCATGGCCGGACGTGGCCCGGGTGCCGGACCACGTCGGCGGCACCCACCTGGTCGTGACCCGGCACGCGCTGGTCCGCCAGGTCCTCGCCGACCCGGTCACCTACCGGCCGGACAACGCCCTGGACGCGGTGACGCCGATGCCGGTGACCGCGCTGCGGGTGCTCGCCGGGCACCGGTTCCGGCTGCCGCCGACCCTGGCGAACAACTCGGGCGTCAGCCACCCGCAGATCCGGGCGATCGTCGCGGCGGCGTTGCATCCCACCCGGGTCGCCGCGCAGCGGCAGTGGCTGACCACGCTGGTCCGGGACCGGGTCGCCCGGATCGGCGCCGCGCTCGACGCCGGCGCGCCGGTCGACCTGTACGCGGACCTCGCCGCCGACCTGCCGCTGCTGGTGCTGGCCCGGCTGGTCGAGTTGCCGGACGCGCCGGTGGCGGCGGTCAAGGAGTTCGCCCGCGCCGCGCTGGAGTTGTTCTGGGCACCGCTGGACGCCGACCGGCAGGTGGCGCTCGCCGAAGAGGTGGGCCGGTTCCACCACGTACTGCGGGACTTCGCGGCCGTCGGTGGCGGTTTGGCCGCCGAGCTGCGCGCGGCCGGGCACCCGCCGGACGTGGTGGTCGGCGCGCTGTTCTTCCTGTTGGTCGCCGGGCAGGAGACCACCTCGCAGTTCCTCACCCTGCTGCTGCACCGGCTGGCCGGCGAGCCCGCGGTACGGGCCGGGCTGCGCACCGGTGCGGTGGCGGTGGCCGACGTGGTGGAGGAGGGCCTGCGGCTGGAACCACCGATCGTCACCTGGCGACGGGTGGCCGCTACGGAGAGCACGCTGGGCGCGACGGTGGTGCCGGCGGGCAGCAGCCTGGTGTTGTGGCTGGGCCGCGCCGGTCGGGACCCGGCGGTGGTGGAGTCGCCCGACGAATTCCGTCCGGGCCAGCGGGGGTCACGCCGGCACCTGGCGTTCGGGGCGGGCGCGCACCGCTGCGTCGGGGACGTGCTGGCGCGGATGGAGGCGGCGGTGGTGGTGGCCGAGGCGGCGCCGCTGCTGGACGGGGTGACGGTGCTGCGTCCGCCCTGGTGCCCGGACAATCTCACCTTCCGGATGCCGGACGCGTTCGTGGTCCGCCGCCGCGGCACTGTCACCGGGCTGACCGGATCCTGACACCAGCTCGGTATGTTTCCGGGCGTGTCAGCCACCCCCACCCGTCGGATCCCTGCTGTCGTAACGCTTCTGGCCCTGCTGGCGTTGACCGGCTGCGCGGTCGGCCCCGGCCACCCGGCCCACGCCCGGCAGGTCACCGCCGCCGAGGCGACAGCGTCCGCGTCCGCCGCGACCCCGTCGGTGTCGCCGTCGGTGACGGCGACACCCGCGTTCAAGAGCCTGGCCTGGTACGTGTCCCAGGTGCCGACCTTTCCCGAGGCGCCGCTGCCGCAGCCGGTGCCGCTGCCGGCGACCGGTTCGGCCCCGTTCTGGCACCGTCTGCCGACCGACCAGAAGGTCGCCTTCATCACCATCGACGACGGTGGGTTGGCCCGCCCGCCCGAGGTGATCGACTTCATCTGGGAGGCGCGCATCCCGGTCACCATGTTCCTCAACTCACCGGCGGCGGCCGAGCACACCGACTACTTCCGGCAGATCGAGGCGGTGGGCGGGGTGGTGGAGAACCACACCATCGCGCACAACTCGCTGGCCGGCCGGTCGTACGACTACCAGCGGCAGGAGATCTGCGGTGCCGCCGACCGGCTGGAGGGGCTGTTCGGCAAGCGGCCCACCCTGTTCCGGCCACCGTTCGGCGAGCATGACAGCACCACGCTGAAGGCCGCGCACGACTGCGGCGCGAAGGCCGTCTTCCACTGGACCGAGACCGTCCACGAGGGAAAGGTGCGCTACCAGACCCCGGAGAAGGTGGTCCAACCCGGCGACGTGCTGCTGATGCACTTCCGGCCGGCGCTGATGGACGACCTGCTCGCGGCGTTGAAGGCGATCCACCGGGCCGGGCTCACCCCGGCGCTGCTGGAGCAGTACGTACGGTGATCAGCCCGCCGACGACCTGACGAAAGTCGGGGGTGGGTGGTGCCGTTCGGGCGCGGTGCGGCGGCAGCCCGCTCGCCTAGCGTCAGCGCATGATCACATTACGTGGGTTGACGAAACGGTTCGGGTCGACGGTCGCTGTCGACGCGCTGACCGTCGACATCGCGCCCGGCCGGGTCACCGGCTTCCTCGGCCCCAACGGCGCCGGCAAGTCCACCACCATGCGGATGGTCCTCGGGCTGGACCGTCCCACCGCCGGGCAGGCCCTGGTCGGCGGGCGCGCGTACCGGGAGTTGCGCCGGCCGCTGCACGAGGTGGGCGCGCTGCTCGACGCCCGGGCCATCCACCCGGCCCGGTCCGGCCGGGCGCACCTGCGGGCCATGGCGCACAGCAACGGCATCCCGATCCGCCGGGTCGACGAGGTGTTGGACACCGTCGGGCTGGACGGACGGGCCGCCGGCAAGCCGGGTCGGACGCTCTCCCTCGGCATGGGGCAACGGCTCGGCATCGCCGGCGCGCTGCTCGGCGACCCGCCGGTGCTGATGTTCGACGAGCCGGTGAACGGCCTCGACCCGGACGGGGTGCGCTGGGTGCGGCACCTGATGCGGTCACTCGCCGACGAGGGGCGCACCGTCTTCGTCTCCAGCCACCTGATGAGCGAGATGCAGCTCACCGCCGACCAACTCGTGGTGATCGGCCGGGGACGGCTGCTCGCCGACGCGCCGATCGGCGACGTGATCGCCCGCGGCACCGTTGCGGTCCGGGTGCGCAGCCCGCACCCGGACGGGCTGGCCGCCCTCGCCGCGCGCCTCAGCGCCGCCGGGGCGGATGTCGAGGCGGCCGACCGCAACGAGCTGACCGTCACCGGCGTCACCGCGGACCAGGTCGGGGACCTGGCCCACGAGCTGGGCGTACGCCTGCACGAGCTGAGCGCGCAGGCCGCGTCGCTGGAGCAGGCGTTCATGGAGCTGACCGCCGACAGCGTCGAGTACGCCGGAGGTGCGGCGCGATGAGCACCCTCAGCCGACACGGCGTCGTGGCGTCCGAGTGGACCAAGCTCTCCTCCGTCCGAAGCACCTGGTGGACCGCGCTGGCCGGGCTGCTGGTGATGGCGGCCAGCGCCGGGCAACTGGCCATCTACGCCGCGAACGACAACACCAACGACGACCCGACCGACGACCGGGGGATCGTCACCGTCGGCAGCGTGCTGATCGACTCGGTCGAGCTGACCCAGTACGTGGTGCTGGCGCTGGGTCTGCTCGCGATCACCGCGGAGTTCACCAGTGGCACCATCCGGACGACGTTGCAGTGCACCCCGTCCCGCGGTCGGGTACTGCTGGCCAAGGCCGCTGTCGCCGGCGCCGTCACCTTCGCGCTCGGGCTGCTGCTCGGCGGCGTCGGCGCGCTGGTCGCCCGGCCGGTGCTCGGCGAGTGGGGCAGCGCCCCGGCCGCCGACACGATCGGCGACATCGTGGCGGTGGCGGCCTACCTGGCGCTCGTCGGCGTCCTCGCCCTGGGCCTCGGCGCGGCACTGCGCAGTGCGGTGCTCACCCTCACCGTGCTCCTCGCCACCCTGATGATCGTGCCGCTGTCGCTGCAGCAGCCGGACATCGACGTGCTCAACCGGATCGCCGACGGGTTCCCCGGGGTGGCCGGCGGGCACTTCCTGGCCGGCGACACCGAGCCGTACCCGCCAGTGGTGGGGCTGCTCGTGCTCGCCGGGTGGGCCGGCGCCGCGCTGCTGCTGGGCCGGGCCGCGCTGCGCCGTCGCGACGCCTGAGACCCGCGCGCTGAGCGGGGGCCGACCGGCCCCCGCTCAGCCGTCGACCAACCCCGCCTCGTACGCGAGGATCGCCGCCTGCACCCGGTTGCGCACATCCAGTCGGGTGAAGATGCTGGTCAGGTAGCTCTTCACGGTGCCCTCCACGAGGTGCAGCCGGCGGGCGATCTCGGCGTTGGACAGGCCCGCCCCGACCAGGGCCAGCACCTCCCGTTCCCGCTCGGTCAGCCCGGCCGTACGGTCCCGGGCCGCCGGCCGGCGGGCCAACCGACCGGCCCCCAGCTCGATCACCCGGCGGGCCACGGCCGGCGACAGGTACGCCCCGCCGTCGGCGACGGCGTGCACACCGGCGATCAGCTCACGCGGGTCGCCGGCCTTGAGCAGGAACCCGCTGGCACCGTGCCCGAGCGCCCGTGCCACGTGGTCGTCCTCGCCGAACGTGGTCAGCATGATCGTCGACGTGTCCGGCACGACCCGGCGGATCTCGGCGGCGGCGGCCAACCCGTCCAGTCGCGGCATCCGGATGTCCAACAGCGCGACCCGGGGTCGGTGGGCCCGGACCAGCTCCACCGCCGCGTGCCCGTCACCGGCCTCGGCGACCACCTCGATGCCCGGGTCACTCGCGAGAATGGCCCGGACACCGGCCCGGATCATCGCCTCGTCGTCGGCCAGCACGACCCGGATCGGCGGCGCCCCCGTCGTGTCGGTGTCCACTACGCGATCCACTCCTTGCTGACCAGCCGGTCATCGGTGAAGCAGAGTCGCCAGGTGGGCTCCGCGAGGGGGAAGTTGCCGTCGGTGTAGTACTCGCAGCCGGCCCGGTCGGCGGCGGCGGGGCGTTCCAACTGCCGCCGGGGCAGCCCGACCAGCTCCGACCGGGGCGCGCCGACGCGCAGCTGGTCGAAGGTGGCCCGGTCCAGCACCGTGCCGGCGGTCGCCACCGGGTAGTAGACGAGCGAGAGCACCAGGGCGAACCCGACCGGTGCGACGAGGGCCACCAGCAGACTGCGCCGGACCCGCCGCCGGGCGTCGTGCAGCCGCCGCTCGGCGTCCACCGGCCCCTCCGCCGGACCCTGTCGCTCGTCGGAGGACGCCGTCGGCCCGACCTCCACGGCCGACCCGATCGCCTCCGGCGTCGGCGCGGTGGCCGGCAGCACCGCCCGTACCGCGAAACCACCCTCGGCCCGGTGGCCGGCCGCAAGCGTTCCGCCGGCGAGACGGACCCGCTCGGCGAGGGCGAGCAGCCCACTGCCCTGCGACGGCGGGGCGGGCAGCGGGCCGGCCGCCGGGGCGTCGTTGACCACTGTCACCTCGACCCGGTCACCGTCGCGGGTGAGGCGTACGTCGACCGGCGCGCCGGGCGCGTACCGGGCCGCGTTGGTCAGCGCCTCACGGACGATCCGGTGCGCCGCGTGACCGGTCATCGCCGGCAGCTGCGCCACCGCCGGGGCGGCGTCCAGCCGTACCGCCATGCCGGCCTCCCGGGCACCCTCGACCAGGTCGGCGACGGTCTCCCCACTCGGACGCAGCGACGCGCCACCCTCCTCGCGGAGCACGCCGATGATCTCGTGCAGTCGCTCGGTGGCCGCGGAGACGCTGGCCCGCAACTCGCTCGCCGCGGTCCGGTGCTTGTCGTCCAGGTCGGCGGCGACCTCCAGGGCGGCGGCGCGCAACGCGATCAGGCTGAGGTCGTGACCGAGCGAGTCGTGCATCTCCCCGGCGATCCGAGCCCGTTCCCGCAGCCGGATCCGCTCGGCGGCACCGCGCTGCTCGCGGGTCAGCGCGTCGACGTGCCGGCGACCCGCCTCCGCGAGCTCCTGCTGCTGGCGGCGGTACCGGCCCACCAGCCAGGGGAACACGGCGGCGAAGAGCAGCACCGAGGCGAGCAGGAACCAGGTGGCCGCGCCGGCACCGAGCAGTCCCAGGTTGAGCACCGTGCCACCGGCCGTGATCAGTACGAAGACCATGATCGACGGACCGGCGGTGGCGCTGCGCCGCCCCGCGAGATAGCTGAAGACCGGAATGGCGAACAGGAAGTTGCCGTCGACCAACGACCCGAGCACCACCAGCACCAGGGAGACCAACGGCTGACGTCGACTCGCCACCACCGCCGCGGTGAGCACCAGCAGGTTGCCGACCAGCAGCGGCAACGCGTACCGCGAATAGGGCGGGCTGATCCCGGCGTAGCCGACCGGGGCGGCCACCACCGCCCAGAGCAGCACGTCCAGCAGCAGGCGACGCCGCCGGTGCGGCCAACCCGGCGGCGCGGAGTGGAGGATCCGCACGGCGGCCAGGCTACCCACGCGCACCAGGCCCGGACACCGACGAAAGTCAGGTGTTCGGCAGCTCTCCCCGGCCGCGACCTGCCAGTCGTCGACCCACCTTTGGATGAGCGAGCTAATCTAAACGGTGCGGGTTCGCCCGACGACAGCACGGAAGGAGACGCTCGATGGGTAGATCGTCACGTGCCGACGCGGCGAAGCATCGCGAAGAGGTGGTGGCCGCGACGTCCCGGCTGCTGCGGGAGCGCGGCGCGGCCGGGGTGAGCGTGCAGGACCTCATGGCGGCGGCAGGGCTCACCCACGGCGGCTTCTACAAGCACTTCAGCTCCAAGGAAGAGCTGGTGGGCATCGCCACCGGGACCGCGCACCACGAGATCCAGAGCTTGCTGGACAAGCTCCTCGGCGAGTTCCCGGACCGGACGGAGGCCCGCGCCGAACTCCTCGCCCAGTACCTCGCCGCCACCCACCGCGACTCGCCGGGCGACGGGTGCTCCATCACGGCGCTGGCCTCGGACGCCGCCCGAGGGCCGGCCGAAGGCCCGCTGCGGAAGGCGTACGTGGCCGGGCTGGAGTCCATTCTCGGCCAGGTTGCCGAGCACCAGGACGCGGAGGGCGAGGAGGCCCGCCGCCGGGCGATCGTCGATCTGACGTCGATGGTCGGGGCACTCACCCTGGCCCGGGCGACGAGTGGGACACCACTGTCGGACGAGATCCTCGACGTCGTCCGCGACGCCCTCACGCGGTAGCTCAACCCCGCTCGATCCAGAGCCCGGCCGGCGACCACCGCCCCGAGGCTCGGTTGCCGCGCGCCCCCGCCGCTTCGCACACCCCCTGCGTGCCACCCCTCGATGGCCGCCTGCGCTGGTCACCTGCCGCATCGCCCGCACAGCTGAGATTTAGATTACGTAGCCAATCTTACCGGCGGTGATAGATTATGTCCGTCATCTAAAGAGCCGGTCGGGGTCCGCCGGGTGGCGAGCGCCCCGGAAAGCGCCGAACCCGGCGACCACCGACCTCAGCTGGATCAGATCCGAACGGGAGAAGGACCATGTCAATGCTCACCGCGCCCAACCAGACCGTGCAGGCCGACAGCGGGACGACCTACACATACCGGCGATTCGGCAGGGCAGGCGGCACGCCGGTGGTCTTCCTGCAGTGCTTCCGGGGCAACATCGACATCTGGGACCCGGCACTGGTGGACGACATCGCCGCCGAGCGCGAGGTCATCCTCTTCGACGCCAGCGGGGTCGGCGGATCGACCGGGCAGGTGCCCACGACCGTACGGGAGTTCGCCCGGGACGCCATCGCGTTCATCGACGCGCTCGCGTTGACCACCGTCGACCTGTTCGGCTTCTCACTGGGCGGATTCGTCGCACAGAGCGTCGTCCTGCAGCGCCCCTACCTGGTACGTCGGCTCATCCTCGCCGGCACCGGGCCGCAGGGTGGACGTGGCTTCCACGCCTGGTCCGAAGAGACCCGCGGACACGCCTACCGGGAGGCACAGGACGCCGAGGACCTGCTCTACCTCTTCTTCGCCCCGACCGAGGAGAGCCGGGCCAAGGGCATGGAGTACGTCGGGCGCATCTTCACCCGCCAGGAGGACCGCGACGCCCCCACGACACTCGCCGTACGGGACGCGCAGGCCGAGGCCATCGCCGACTGGGGCATCCCCAGCGCCGCCCTGCTCGACCGGCTGACCGCGATCCAGCAGCCCACCCTGGTGGCGAACGGCAACCACGACATCCTGGTGCCCACCGCCAACTCGTACCTGCTCGCCGGGCACCTGCCGAACGCCGAGCTGATCATCTACCCGGACGCCAACCACGGGTTCCTCTTCCAGTACCCGCACGAGTTCGCCGGCGAGGTCAACCGGTTCCTGTCCGCCGCGTGACCACTGCCGCCGCGCTCCGACGTCCGGAGCCCTCTGCGCTCTGACGTCCGGCATCCCCGGTTGCGGGCCGACCACGGCCGGCAACCGGGGCGGAGCCCCGGCCCGCCCGGACACCGACGATCAGGTGTTCAGCTGCTCTCCTCGGCCCAGACCCGCCAGTCGTCGAGCACGCCGTGCAGGGCCGGGGTGAGCCAACCCGGCGCGGACCGCCGGAACACACCCGGATCCATCGCCCCCGCGCCGTCGGGCAGCGCGCCGAGCAGGTTCGGCACCATGTCGGTGAGATTCGTCCAGTGCACCAGCTCCGGCCTGGTCGGCCAGGCACCGATCACCACGCCGGCCGGCACCGCCCGACGGTCCAGCGCCTCCAGCGTCAACGCGGTGTGGTTGAGCGTGCCCAACCCGGCGCGGGCGACCACCACCGCCGGCGCGCCGAGCGACACCGCCAGGTCCGCCATCGTCCACGGCTCACCCGACGGCCGCAGCCCCATCGGCACCAGCAACCCACCCGCGCCCTCGACCAACACCAGGTCGTGCTTGTCCGCCTCCGCACGCACCGCGTCCACCGCCGTGTACAACTCCAGCGGCGGCAGGTCGGCAACCCGCGCGGCAGCCAACGGTGCCAGCGGATCCGGATAACTCGCCAACGTCCGACCGGTCAACGGCGCAGCCAACCGGTTGACCGAGTCCACGTCACCGGGCTCACCACCGGCCGTACCGGTCTGACCCGGTTTGATCACCGCCACCCGCAACCCGGCCGCCTGCGCGGCGGCCGCGATCGCCGCGGTCACCACCGTCTTGCCGACCTCGGTGTCCGTCCCGGTCACCAGAACCGGCCCCGCCCACCCGCTCACGGCGACACCTCAGCTCGCGACTGCGGGGCTCGCAAACCCGGCTCACTCCTCGCGCTCACCACGACACCCCTGTTCGCGACTGCGGGGCTCGCAAACCCGGCTCACTCCTCGCGCTCACCGGACCACCCCTGTTCGCGACTGCGGGGCTCGCAAACCCGGCTCACTCCTCGCGCTCACGGTGCACTGTCCACAATGACGTCCAGCGCCCGCTCGAACGCCGCGCGCGGCACCCCCGCGCTGACCGTGAGGCGTAGGCGGGAACGGCTGTCCGGAGTGGACGGCGGCCGGAAACAACCCACCGCGACGCCCCGGTCTCGGCAGTCAGCGGCCCAGTCGGTCGCCGCCTCCGGCCCGGGGGCGGTCACCGAGATCACCGCCGCGTCCGGGGCGGAGACGGTCAGCCCGGCCGCCCGCAGGCGACCGACCGCCAGCGCCACCCGGTCGGACAACTCGGCGCGCAGGTCGTCACCGGCCTGGGCGAGCCGCAACGCGGCGTGCACACCGGCGGCGACCGCCGGCGGCAGTGCCGTGTCGAAGATGAACGTGCGCCCGGTCTCGATCAGGTGCCGGACGAACTCGGCCGGGCCGGCGACGACACCACCCGCGCCACCGAGCGCCTTGGACAGGGTGGCGGTGACCACCACGTCCGGCTCGCCGGCCAGCCCGCTGGCCGCGACCGCGCCCGCTCCGGCCGGCCCAGTGAGGCCGAGCGCGTGCGCGTCGTCGACCAGCAGCAACGCGCCGTGCCGGCGGGCCACGGAGTGCAGCCGAGCCAGTGGGGCGAGGTCCCCGTCGACCGAGAAGATCGACTCGGTCACCACCACCGCCGGACGACCGGGAGCGGACGCGAGCGCGGCGGCGACCGCGTCCACGTCAGCGTGCGGGGTGACCACCGTCTCGGCGCCGGAGAGCCGGCAACCGTCGATCAGCGACGCGTGGTTGTGCGCGTCGGAGACGAGCAGCGTCCGAGGTTGGACGAGCGCCCGCAGCGCACCGAGGTTGGCCAGGTAGCCGGAGGAGAAGACCAGGGCGCTGTCGGTGCCCAGCCAGCGGGCCAGGTCCTCCTCCAGCGCCCGGTGCGCGTCGGTGGAGCCCCGCACCAGGCGCGACCCGGTCGCCCCCAGCCCGTACGCCGAGAGTGCCGCCGTGGCCGCGGCGGTGACCTCCGGGTGGGTGGCCAGGCCGAGATAGTCGTTGCCGGCCAGATCGGTCATCTGGTCGTCGGCCGGACGCGGGCGCAGCCGCCGGGTGAGCCCGGCCTTCGCCCGCAGCTCGGCGCGGCGGTCGAGCGCCGCGAGCCAGTCCGCCACCGTCACCCTCCCCCGCTCGCCTGCCGGTCAGCCCGACACCCGCCGGGCGAAATTACCACCCGCCGCCACCGGCCCGGCGATTCCACTCGGTGTGCGGTGCCGACCGGGCTGCCAGGTCATTCCGGCTGATCGGAGAGCCGAGGCCTGCGACGGGCCCCGGCAGCGACCGAGGGCTTTGGCACAGGCCTAGTAGGGTACGAGCCATGCCAGAGATCCTCGACCAGGCCCGGACCCAGGTCCTGGGTGACGGTGTCGGCCTCGATCAGGCCGGCGTCCTCGCCGTGTTGAACCTGCCCGACGAGCACCTACCCGCCGCCCTCCAGCTCGCCCACGAGGTGCGGATGCGCTGGTGCGGCCCGGAGGTCGAGGTCGAGGGAATCGTTTCGCTCAAGACCGGCGGCTGCCCGGAAGACTGCCACTTCTGCTCGCAGTCGGGCCTGTTCACCTCACCGGTGCGCTCGGTCTGGCTGGACATTCCGTCGCTGGTCGAGGCGGCGAAGCAGACCGCCGCGACCGGGGCTACCGAGTTCTGCATCGTCGCCGCTGTCCGCGGTCCGGACGCCCGGCTCATGAAGCAGATGCGCGAGGGTGTCGCCGCCATCAAGGCGGCGGTCGACATCCAGGTCGCCGCGTCGCTGGGCATGCTCACCAAGGAGCAGGTCGACGACCTGGTCGACATGGGCGTGCACCGGTACAACCACAACCTGGAGACCTGCCGGTCGTACTTCCCCAACGTGGTCACCACCCACTCGTGGGAGGAGCGCTGGGAGACGCTGCGGATGGTTCGCGACTCCGGCATGGAGGTGTGCTGCGGCGGCATCCTCGGCCTCGGCGAGACCGTCGAGCAGCGGGCTGAGTTCGCCGCGCAGCTCGCCGAGTTGGACCCGCACGAGGTGCCGCTCAACTTCCTCAACCCGCGCCCCGGCACCCCGCTGGGTGACCGCCCGGTGGTCGAGGGCAAGGACGCGCTGCGGGCCATCGCCGCGTTCCGGTTGGCCATGCCGCGCACCATCCTGCGGTACGCCGGTGGTCGTGAGATCACCCTCGGCGACCTCGGCACCCGCGACGGTCTGCTCGGCGGCATCAACGCGGTGATCGTCGGCAACTACCTGACCACGCTGGGTCGACCGGCCACTGCCGACCTGGAGCTGCTCAACGAGCTGAAGATGCCGGTCAAGGCTCTCTCCGCCACGCTGTGACGACCATGACGACCACCGAGCTGTGGTGCGACCGGTGCGGTGAGGCGGCGACGGCCACCGCCCACCCGGGCTGCGCGTCGGCCCGCCAGTTGGAGCCGCCCCGGTTCTGCCAGCACTGCCGACGTCGGATGAAGGTGCAGGTGCTGCCGGTGGGCTGGTCGGCGGTCTGTGTCGAGCACGGCGAGATCCGGGGCTGAGCCGGTGCTGCGCGGGCGGGCGGTGACCCTACGACCGGCGACGGCCGCGGACGTGCCGGCCCTCACGGCGATCCGGGCCGACCCGGAGGTACGCCGGTGGTGGCGGGGCGGCGACGACCTGGCCGATTCGGTGCGCGCCGACCTCGCCGACGACGACCTGCACGTGTATGCGATCGAGCACGACGGCCGGGTGATCGGCGCGATCCAGTGGTACGCCGAGTCGGACCCGGACTACCGGCACGCCAGCCTGGACGTCTTCCTCGACCCGGCGGTACGCGGTGCCGGCCTCGGCGGTGACGCCATCCGCACCCTGGCCCGGCACCTGATCGACGAGTACGGCCACCACCGCTTCACCATCGATCCGGCGGCGGCGAACAGCGCCGCCATCCGGGCGTACGCGAAGGTCGGTTTTCGGCCGGTGGGGGTGCTGCGCCGTTACGAGCGCGGCGCGGACGGCCGCTGGCACGACGGCCTGTTGATGGACCTGCTCGCCGACGATCTCGTGGAGTGAGTGGAAGTCTCAACCGTCCCAGCACAGCTGCCCGTCGGGGAGTCTGCGGGCGCCCTCGGCGGGCTCGTGAGGGCTGAGCCGCCCGTCCGGCAGCAGATGCGCCACCGGCGTCCCGTGACCGAGAACCGCGACGTCGGCGATCAGCCGGCGGTGGCAGCGCCACCACAGGCTCTCGCTGCACATCACCGCGGTGCTCCGCTGGGCCGCGTCCGCCAGCACCCCGGTCAGCGCCGCGTCGAACTCCGGCGTGCGGGTGTGCGCGGCGTACGCCCGGAACGCCGCGACCTTCCACCAACTGTCCGGCTCGGGCTCCCCGGCGGGGATGTGTCGGCGTCCACCGAGGCGCGGCTCCCAGCGGTAGTCGATCCCGTACTCGGGCAGCCACCGCTCAAGCTCCTCCCGCCGTACGTCCGGATTGGTGCGGCTGGCGGGGTACCGCCGCACGTCCACCACCAGGGCCACCCCGGCCCCGGTCAGCAACTCCCCCAGCCGCACCCGGTCGGCTGCGCCGTGCCCGACGGTCAACAACTGCGCCACCACGCCAAGATGCCCTGAATCGCGGCGCGTTATCCCCGACCCCTCGGACGAGATCACCGGGTCGGTGCGGGCGGGCAACCGGCTGGTCCCGCCAGCGGTCGGTTTTCGGCGACAAAAGGGGATCGTGGGCGGTTGCCGTTCCGCGGCGAGAACGGCAACCACCCACGATCTCGCGATGCGGGTCAGGCGATGGTGCAGGTGGTGTTGTTGACGGTGAAGGCGGTCGGCTTCGGGTTGCTGCCGTTGTGGTTGCCGTTGAAGCCGAAGCTCACCGACGCGCCCGGCGCGATCGTGCCGTTGTAGGACAGGTTCGTGGCGGTGACCGCCGTGCCGGTCTGGCTGACCGTCGCCGACCAGCCCTGGCTGACGGTCTGCCCGCCGGCGAAGCTGAACCGCAGGGTCCAGCCGTTGATCGCGGTGGTGCCGGTGTTGGTGATCGACACGTTGGCGGTGAAGCCGGTGCTCCAGTCGGTGGTGGCGTACCCCACCGAGCAGGTGCCACCGACCGGCGGGGCCGCGGTGGTCACCGCTACCGGCGCGGACGCCGCGGAGGTGTTGCCCGCCGCGTCCACTGCCACCACGTAGAACTGGTAGGCGGTCGAGGCGGTCAACCCGGTCACCGCGACAGTGGTGCCGGTGGGTGAGCCGACGAGCGCGTCGGTGGTGCCGGCCTCGCGGTAGACCCGGTACCCGGTGACGCCCACGTTGTCGGTGGACGCCGCCCAGCTCAGTGTGAGTCCGGTCGCGGTGACCGCCGAGGCGACGGGGGTGCCGGGCGCGGTCGGTGCGGTGGTGTCCGGTGCCGGTCCGGCCGGCGTGGTGACGCTGACGGCAGCCGACGACGCCGACCGGTTGCCGGCGCCGTCGAGGGCCCGCACGGTGAACTGGTACGTCCGCTCCGGCAGCAGCCCGGTCACCGCGAGCGTGTTGGTGGTGGCGGTCCGCAGCACCAGCGCGTCGCTGCCGGTCTGCGACTGGGTGATCTCGTAGCCGGCCAGGCCGCTGCCGCCCGTGTCGGTGGACGCCGCCCAGGTCAGCGTGAGTCCGCTCGACGTGACGGCGGACGCGGCGGGTGTGCCGGGGACGGTCGGCGCGGTGGTGTCCGGGACGACCGGGCCGGGCTCCTCGCCCCAGACGCGGGTGGTGCCGGAGTAGAGCGGCACCTTCCGGTTCGGCCCGGCGGTGGCCTGGTACGACGGGTCGTTGGTCGGGTCCCAGGTGCCGCCCTCCGGCACGCCCACCTTGAACTGGACCTCCATCCGGTGCTGCGACTGACCTGCCGGGGCGATGGTGTACCCGGTGCAGTCCACCTCGACGTACCAGATGTCCCCGCTGAACTGCTTGGCGGTGGTCGGGGACGGGCAGCCCTGGGTGTAACCGGCGGTCACCTGCACCGGGCCGGTGCCGTCGGGCCGGAAGTAGTACCGGAACTTCCCGTCGGTCAGCGCGCGGGCCGGGAACGCGGACTTGTTGTAGACCATCACCTTGAGCCCGGTGGCCCGCGGTTCGGCCTGCGCCACAGTGGTCTCCACCGTCAGCTCGTCGATGTCCGGCGTCTCGGCGACCGGGAAGTTCGCCAGCGGGGTGCCGCCGTACTCGGAGGTCAGCCGGACCAGCGCGGAGGTGAAGCCGGCGTTGTAGTCGGTGGCCACCTCGTTCATCACGTAGTCCGACCGGCTGTCGCTGTACGCGTCGTTGGCCGAGGACGGGCCGCCGACCAGCGCGCCGTAGAGGGTGTGCCGGGTCTCGACGGGCACGGTCTGGCTGTCCCACCAGGAGCCGTGCGCGGTGCGGTGGTGCGGGTTCTTCGGTGAGTTGGCGCCGAACCCGATGACGTAGCTGGAGTTGCGCGGGTTGTCGCCGAGCGCGTAGTTGATCTGCCGGACGGCGAAGTCGTGGTAGCGCGCCTTACGGGTGGTGTCGGTGGTCTTGTCGCTGTAGACCAGCGCGGCGAACGAGGTGTTCGCGGCGTAGCGCAGCGCGCCCCAGGAGTCGAGCACCGCCATCCCGCCCGGCGAGTACGGCACCCGCTGCCCGTTCACCCCGACGGTCCAGTAGTCCAGCCACCGGTTGGCGTCGTCGACGTACTTCTGCTTGCCGGTCAGGTTGGCCAGCAGCACGTACGCCCCGAACTGCTTGTTGTCCCAGGCGATGGTCCACTTGTAGGAGCGGGTGGTGGTCTGGTTCTCGGTGCCGAGCTTGTCGTACTCGCTCTCGGCCTTGGTCAGGTAGCTGGCCTCGCCGGTGGCCCGGTGCAGCCAGATCGCGGCCCAGACCAGCTCGTCCTGCCAGCCGCTCCAGGACCGGTAGAAGCTCGTGGCGTCGGTGATGCACTCGTGGTAGGCCTTGCGCACCGTGTCGGCGAAGGTGTAGAGCTGCCGGGCGTGCCCGAGCAGCTTGTCCGCGTAGGCGGCGTCGGTGGGCCGGAACACCATCGAGGAGGCGGCCATCGCCGCCGCCGTCTCCCCCGCCAGGTCCGCGCCGCCACAGCTCGCATCGATCTTGTACGCGGGCCGCGCCATCGGCATCACCTCGGCCGGGCCCCACCACTTGTGGTCGTCGTCGCCCTTGCCGACCTGTCCGTAGAGGACGTTGGCGGACGGGTGCGCCTTGATGAAGTAGTCGTTGACGAAGCGCAGGTTGTTGAGCAGGTGCGGCAGTTGCCCGGAGGCGGTGTAGCCGCTGCGGTACTCGACGGCGCCCCAGGCGAGCATGGTGGCGCTGAACGCCATCGGGAAGCCGAACTTCACGTGGTCGCCGGCGTCGTACCAGCCGCCGGTGAGGTCGACACCCGCGCTGGCACCGTCGGTGAGCGCGCTGTCGCCGCGCCAGGAGACCCGGTTCCAGTCGGGCAGCCGGCCGGACTGCTGCGCCTCGTAGAAGAGCAGCGACTTCTGCAACGCCTCGGCGTAGTTGTAGGTCGCCGCTGGCGCGGCCGAGGCGGGCGCGGACGGCGGCGCGGTCACCGCGAGGGACGCGCCGGTGAGCAGCGCGACGCCGATGGCCAGCAGTCGCCGTGGCCAGGGCTGGTCGGCGGCCGGTGACCGGCCGGGCTGGCCGCTGAACGGCCGGGTCAGGTGGCGCATGGCGGGCTCCTGTCGGAGGCGCCGCCGGCGGTCGCACCGACGCGGGACGGCGTACGGGCGGCACGGCCACCGGCGACAGCGGGGGTGGCGGTGTGACCATGGGCCGTGGAAGCGCTCCCATGGATAGTCGACAATGTAATGTGCACGTCGTCGAATGGGAAGCCCGCGTTGCGCGCCAGCGCCGCAGCCCTCGCGAGCGTTACGGCGACACGCGCACGCCAGCCCGGAAGGTCGACCTGGAAGGCACTTCCCGTCCAAGACGTCGTCCCAGCTCAGACCGGTTGGCCGATGCCGTCGGCAGGCCCCCCGCATGGGATCATGGGCGGCCCCCTCGACCAATCCCGAAGGATTCCTCATGCCACTGCGTCGGCGCCTGACGCGCGCGGCCGTCCGCACGGCCACCGTCACGGCCGTTCTCGCCATCGCCTCCCCGGCCTGGGCATCGAGCATCGTCCCCCTCAACCCCGCCCACGCGGGCGCCACGGCGGGGACGTTCCAGCAGGAGTGCCAGGACCCCAAGTTCGGCACGCGACCCACCAACCAGGACGGCTGGCACTTCGTGCTGCCCACCAGGCGCGCCGGTGACTTCCAGAGCCTGACCTTGACCTTCAAGGACACCTCGGGCGTCTCGGTGACGGTGACGGTGCCGAACCCCACGGATCCGTACACCGACTTCCTGTCCGCCAACGGCGGCGGCGACAAGCAGGTGAAGCACGCCTACCTCTTCACCCCGGCGGGATGGACGTTGACCGGCGGCAGCGCCCAGGTCAGCGGCGAGGGCGACAAGTTCAACCTCAGCCACACGTGCGCCGGCGCCGGCACCACCGCGTCGCCGACCCCGACCACGCCGATCACGGAGACGCCGACGCCGACGCCGACGCCGGCGCCGACCACCGACTCGCCGACGCCGACCACCCCGACGCCGACCACTCCGGTCACGTCGACGCCGACGGGCTCGCTCTCGCCGTCGGAGTCGGTGGCGCCCGGCGGATCAGCCTCGACCCCGGGAGGCGCTGGCGGCGGCGACAACGGGGGCAGCCTCCCGCTCACCGGCGTGGCCGTCACCAGCATCGCCCTCGGCGGTGTCGCCCTGATCGGTGGCGGCGCCCTGCTGATGATGCGTCGCCGACGCGACCGGATCACCTTCACCAGCTGACCGACGAACACCCACGACCGGTTCCGGACATCGCTCCGGGGCCGGTCGTGGGCGTTTCGCATGCCTCGCTCCTCCACATCGGAGGTCCCCCGGCCCGCCTTTCGTACTGACGGGTAACCAAGCCAACAACGTCACAACATTCATGCATTTCGATGAAGTGTCCGCCGTACCCGCTGTTCACGGCCCTTCGTCGCGAGTCGAACACCGGACGACTTCGGCCGGCCGGCGCCCAGCCAGACAAACGTACGGTTGCTGACCGACTACCGCGCGCGGGACAGTACCGACCATCAGCGGTGCCGTCGACGCCGCCGCTCCCCGGTCAACCCTGAGGAGAACGCGATGGCACTACGACTCGCCGACGGCACCGCCTGGACCGACATCCTGGCCCGCGCGGTGGCCGCCACCCCGGAGGCGTTCGGTCCCCAGGTCGACGGCGTCACCACACTGCACAACCTGGTCGAAGGCGAATGGCGGGCAGTCGGCCAGCCCGCCGCGGTTCGTACCCCGGTGGACAACACCGTCCTGGTCAACCTGCCCCGCCTCGACGCCGACACCGCCCGCGCCGCCGTCGCACACGCGGCCACCGCGCACCGGGCCTGGGCGCAGACCCCGCTGGCCGACCGCAAGGCCCGGGTCGCCGACGCCCTCGACTCGCTCACCGCCCACCGCGACCTGCTCGCCCTGCTGCTGGTCTGGGAGATCGGCAAGCCGTGGCGGTTGGCCTGCGCCGACGTGGACCGGGCGCTCGACGGCGTCCGCTGGTACGCGGGCGAGATCGACCGGATGCTCGCCGACGGCCGCGAGCCGCTACCCGGCCCGGTCAGCAACATCGCCTCGTGGAACTACCCGATGAGCGTCCTGGTGCACGCCGAGCTGGTGCAGCTCCTGGCCGGCAACGCGGTCATCGCCAAGACCCCGTCCCAGGGCGGCGCGGTCTGCCTGACCGTCGCGCACGCGCTGATGCGCCGCGCCGGGCTGCCCGCCACCCTCGTCTCCGGCAGCGGCGCCGAGCTGTCCGAGGTGCTGGTCCGGGCACCCGAGATCGGTGCGGTGGCGTTCGTCGGCGGCCGGTCCAACGGCGGCAAGGTGGCCGCCGCGCTGCTCGACAGCGACAAGCGGCACTTCATCGAGCAGGAGGGCCTCAACGCCTGGGGCATCTGGAACTTCTCCCAGTGGGACCTGCTCGCCACCCACCTGAAGAAGGGCTTCGAGTACGGCAAGCAGCGCTGCACCGCGTACCCCCGGTTCGTGGTGCAACGCGACCTGGTCGACGAGTTCCTCGACATGTACCTGCCGGTCGTCCGCTCGGTCCGCTTCGGTCACCCGCTCGCCGTCGGCGACGACTGGGCCGCCGGTGACCCGCTGCCCGAACTGGACTTCGGTCCGCTGATCAGCGCCGCCAAGGCCGAGGAGCTGCACCGCAAGGTCGACGAGGCGATGCGGGGCGGCGCGATTCCCCTGCACCGGGGCAAGCTCACCGGCGCGCCGTTCCTCCCCGGGCAGGACACGTCCGCGTACGTGGCGCCGTCGGTGCTGCTCGCCCCGCCCGGCCGGTCCCGGCTGATGCACGCCGAACCGTTCGGGCCGGTCGACACCATCGTCGTGGTGGACACCACCGACGAGCTGCTGGCCGCCATGAACGCCTCCAACGGCGCGCTCGTCGCCTCGCTGGCCTGTGACGACACCGACGAGGCCGGCAAGCTCGCCGTGGACCTCCAGGCGTTCAAGGTGGGCATCAACAAGCCACGCTCACGCGGCGACCGGGACGAACCGTTCGGCGGCCGGGGCGCCTCCTGGAAGGGCGCGTTCGTCGGCGGCGACCTGCTGGTGCAGGCCGTCACCGTCGGCGGCGACAGCCGGCTCTACGGCAACTTCCCCGACTACAGCAGCTACCCCGCCACCTGACCGAGGTGCGCGGCGAGGGCCTCCGTCGACAGGCAGGGGGCTCTCGCCGCGACGTGCCGTTGGCGTACCGTCCAGTGATGGCCATGATCGCGCAGCTCTCGCTGGGAGTGTCCGACGCGGACCGGGCGGGGGCATTCTGGGCCGCCGCCCTCGGCTACCGTCGACGCCCGCCCCGCCATCCCGGCGACGAGTGGATCGTGCTGGAGCCGCCGCCCGGAATGCCCGGCGCTGCCATCGCGATGGACCTCAGCGAGAGCCCGGCCGAGGAGTTCCCCCGCGTCCACCTCGACCTGGACGCCGGTGAGCGCACCCTCGACGAGGAGGTCGACAGGTTGCTGACCCTCGGCGCCCAGCGTGTCGACTGGCGGCACTACCCGACCGATCCACTCCCGACCGAGCCCCCGTACGTGGTGCTCGCCGACCCGGAGGGCAACCGGTTCTGCGTGTCGGGTCGGCGCGAACCGCCCGAGGGCCCCCGCTAGCCGCCCAGTACGGTCACCGCGGCCGGGGCGGCGAGCGGCACCGTGCAGCTGAGCACTGTGCCGTCGCGTTCGGTGGCGGCGGGCCGGTCCAGCCGGCGCAGGGTACGCAGCATCGGTGCGTTCTCGGCCTGCACGTGCAGCACGAGCGCCGCGTAGCCGGCCGCGTCGGCGTGCCGCACCAGCCGGCGCAGCAACGCCGTGCCGAGGCCCCGCCGCTGCCAGTCGTCGCGCACCAGCAGCGCCACCTCGGCCTCGTCGCCCTCGCCGAGCAGGTTCGCCATGGCGACCACCGACTCCGCCGCGCCGTCGACGGCCACCGTCATGGCCAGCAGGGTCAACCCCCGCTCCGGCTCCAGCACCCGGCGCAGCCGGGCCGGCTGGGGCAGCGACGCTCCGCCCAGATAACGCCGCTGCCGGCTTCGCGGGGAACAACCCTCGTGCAACTCCAGAACGCCCGACAGGTCGTCCGCGCACGCCGGCCGGACGGACACCTCGGCGCCGTCGGGCAGCACCAGGGTGACCTGTTCGGCGGCCCGCCGCGCCACCGTGGCGGCCAGCTCGACAAGGGCCTGCGCCCGCGCGTACTCCGCCGGGGTGAACGCGGGCGCCGCCCGGCCCAGCGTGAACGCGCCGCCCGCCGGATCGGCCAACGACATGCTGGTACCGGCGATGCCCCGCTCGACGCCGGTCGACGCCGGTCGCCAGCTCACCGAGTCGGCGCCGAGCAGCGTCCGCAGGGCCTCACCTGTCGAATCCGGGTCCCGCACCAGCCTGTTGGCGAGACCGAGCATCCGGGTGGGCTGGTCGACCAGGCCACGCGCCTCGCTGCGCGCCACCCAGCAGTCCCGCCCACGACCACGCTCGACGGCCGCGACCAGTTCGGCCTCGTCGAGCGTGTCCGGTGCGTCGACCAGGAAGTCGTCCACCGCGCCCTGCTCGGTGGGCTGCACCTGCACGGTGAGGATGTTGACCCCGCGCAGCGCGAGGCTGGCCGTGAGCACCGACAGGTAACCCGGCCGGTCGTCCACCGTCGCTCGGATCCGCCACAACGTCATGGTTGGCTCCCTTCACCGGGTACCACCCTCGTCTCCCGCTGTTGCCTCCCGATTGCCCGGCGGTGACGGGTAGCGCTCAGGCCGATGTCCCCGCCCGGGTGTTCCGCTACGCGGTGCGGCCGCGGTAGCCGATGGGGCCCTCCCCGACCCGCTGGTAGGTACCCAGGAACCCACCGTCGCCGAAGGCGACAGTGCCGTTGTTACCGCGCAGGTCCCGCCAGGCCAGCCTGGTGACCGGGCGGCCGGCCGCGGCCACCGAGAGGAGCAGGTCACCCGAGCGGTGCCACCCACCGGCCCAGCCCTCCTGGGTGGAGAAGCGCCGAGCCTCCTTGGCGACGGTGTCGCGCTGGGTCAGCCGGCCACGGAACTCCGTCGGCTCTCCGCCCGGCTGCCGCCGCCAGCCGTAGAAGGCGGCCTGCTGCTTCTCGAACGTGATCGCGTACTCGGCGCCGGACTCGTCGGCCCAGGCCACCTGCTCGAGAACGGCCTGCTCGCCGCGGTCGATGAAGATGGTGATGTCGCCGGCGTCGCTGGCGTACCGCAGCACCGGCTCGGCGATCGCCCGCCGTTCGAGGGCCAGTCCCGCCTGGTCGTGTGCGTGCATCGGGTCGATCGTCACCCGGTACAGCCACAGCATGCTGCGGGCGTCGACACCGCTCTCGATGCGCAGCGTGTTCCGGCCGGCCGTCAACTCCTCGGCCGGCACCGCGAAGACCAGCCGTTGCGGGAGCCCGCCGCCGTTGGGGATCCGCAGCCGGTTGGCCAGTGGCCTGCCGTTGAGGCGGACGGTGAGCGGGGCGTACCCGGGCGCCCGGGAGAGCATCGACGCGAGCGCCCGGACGGCGACACAGGCCTCGCCGACGACGGCCGGGTCGGGCACGTCGAACTCCAGCTCGACCGACCCGCCGGCCCCGATGGCCAGGTGGTCGCCGGCGGCCGAGGAACGGTCGACGCCGGTGATCGTGACGTTCCCGACGCGGGGCGGCTCGGTGCCGAAGTCGGCGTAGGTGGGGTCCATCTGGATCCCGGGCCGCCGCCCGCTCGCCGGCGCGGCAGCCGGCGGCCGCAGCAGCACCTCGTAGGACCGGGCGGTCCGCTCGGCGTTGCCGTATCCGATGTTGGCGGCGCCGAAGGCCGACCGCACCTTGCCGATGTGCAGGGCGCCCGGCCCGACCGCCGCGCGGGCGACGTAGAGCGGTTCGCCGTCAGCCTCGTGGCCCGCCGGCAGCGCGTCCGCGGGCACCGCCCCACCGGACGCGATGCCCCAGACGCCGTGGTCCATCAGCACCTCGTACTCGTCGACGCGGACCTCCGCGCCGGCCCAGGTGGTCTTGGCGGCGCCGAAGGCCGGGCGGACCTCGCCCGGGTGCACGCCGCCACGCATCCGGACGCGGCACACCCACAGGGGCTCACCGTCCGCCGCGTACCCGTGCGGTACCGCGCCCGCCGGGATCGCGCCACCGCCGGCTGCCTCCCAGCGATATCCATCGAAAGCCAGGTCCATTCCGGAGAGGCTAGATCAACAGGGTCGGGCCTCGCCGACCACCCAACCCCGGTGGGTGGCGGCTCAGGGATTGACGGTGACCGGCGGTACGCCGACCAGGTCCAGCCGGTCCCCGAGGATCACCGCGCAGGCCCGGACGAGCTGGGAGAGCCGATCCACCTCGGTGGTGTGGAACGCGGCGGCGCTGAGCGTGTCGCTGTGCTCCCGGGCCACCACCAGGACCAGGCCGGCCCGTCCGAACGGCGCGACCGCGTGGTGGGTGCCGTCCGCCGTGGTCAGGGACCGGCCGCGCAGCGGCGTCACCTCGGGCAACCGCAGCGGTACGGGTGCCCGCCAACTGGCGTGCCCCACGGTCGCCCCGGGGCCACCCCCGGACCGCGAGGCCCAGTCCAGCGGGACCACCGCCGCCACCGCCCAGTCGGCCGCCAGCAGACCGGGCACCGCGTCGACAAGGGTGGCCAGCCCGTCGGCCGGGTTGGCCGCCACCTGGGCCAGCAGCTCGGCGTCCTGGCCGGTGGTGGTGGGCGCGCCGATCGCCCGCCACACCCCGTCCACGCGGACGCCGGGGATCGCCGCCAGCCCTGCCAACAGTCCCTCCACCCGGGCGGCGCCAGGCCAGACCACAGTGAAGTCGTCCACCGCGCGCCCGCCGAGCCGCTCCAGGACCACCACCTGGACGATGTCCGCGCCGGAGACGCCGAGCGTGCGGGCGACCTGGCCGAGGGTGCCCGGACGGTCCGGCAGGGTGACCCGAACTCGCAGCAACATGTCTGTCCCTCCGCTCGGCGGCCGGCGGCGGCCGGCAGGCTGGTCACAGCCTGGTCGTTGACCATTTCGTCCCTGTTGCAGGGGCATGTCCCGAGCGGAAATTTGCGGGTTGACGGCCGGCGAAGGGCCCGGCCGGGGCGCTACGGCAGCCCACCCAGGGGCAGGACCGGCGTGGAGGCGAGCTGCGCGTGGTAGTCGGCGGCGGACGTCTCCCGACCCCACTGCGGCATTCCGGTGGGCAGGTCCAGTGGGTCGGTCTCCACCTCGACGAGTGTCAACTGGGCCGGCCGTCCGTCGATGCCGGCCAGGATGGTCGCGAGTTCACCCTCGGTACGGGCCACGTGGGCGGTGAAGCCCTGCTCTCGTGCGAACACGGCGGGCAGTTCGGTGTACCGCCAGTTGTCGATGTCGTTGTACGGCTGGTGCCGCCCGTCGACGGCCCGTTCGACCGTGTAACCGCCGTTGTTGACCACGATGATGACCGGACGTTGGTTCGTGGCGAGCATCCGGCTGATCTCCTGCACTGTCAGTTGGAGAGATCCGTCGCCGGTCACGAGCACCGTCCGTCGATCCGGTGCCGCCACCCCGGCACCGAAGGCGGCCGGGGTGGCGTAGCCGATCGAGCCCCAGATGGGCGGCCACACGACCGTGACGTCGGCGGGCAGTCGCATCGTCGCCGCGCCGAAGGACGGGGTGCCGGTCTCCGGAACGAAGATGTCCCCCTCACGCAGCATGCTCTGGATCGCCGGCCAGAGCCGGGCCTGCCGGATCGGTTCGTTGTTCGACGGGTCGAGTGCGGGCGGATCGGCCGCCAGCAGCGGCGCGCGTGACCACTGCGCCGTACGGTTCGGGGCGATCTCGTGCAGGCAGCGCAGCGCCGCCGGCAGGGCCACCGGGGCGAAGCGGGTGCCCGCGACGACTGCGGCGTCCCGGTGCAGGCTGATGACCCGGTCCACCGTGATGTCGGCGGTGAACAGGCCGTCCCAGTCGAAGAACGTGGTGCCCAGACAGACGAGCGCGTCCGCGCCCTCCACGACCGCGCGGACCTCGTCGACGCTGTCACCGCCGTTGTAGACGCCCACGTAGTGGGGGTCGGACTCGTCGAGCAGTCCACGTCCCAGCGACTGTGCGGCGACCGGCCAGTTCCGTTCGGCGGCCATAGCCGTGACGGCGGCGCCGAGGTGGAAGCGGATCGGCAGGTTCCCGACGAGCATGGCGGGCCGCTCGACACCGTCGAGCAGCCGCCGGGCGGCCGTGGCGAAGGCGTCGAGCTGCCCGGCCGCCACGACCGGCTCGGGGCGGGTGAACCGTCGCCCCGGCCGGGCGATTTCGGCGTGGGCCACGTCGCCGGGCATCCGGACGTAGACCGGACGCTGCTGCGACCAGCACTCGGTGAGCACCCGGTCGACCTCCCCCAGGGCGTTCTGCGGGGTCAGCGAGGTCTGGGCGACAGTCACCTCTCGCGCCACCCGTACCCAGTGGTCGAAATCGCCGTCGGCGAGCGAGTGGTGCATGGAGGTGTGCTGTCGCATGATCTCCTCGGTCGGACCGCCGACGATCGAGACGATGGGTACCGACTCCGCCATGGCCCCGGCCAGCGCGTTGACCGCCGACAGCTCACCGGGACCGAACGTCGTGAGGATCGCTCCGACGCCGGCGAGGCGGGCATACCCGTCGGCGCTGAAGCCGGCGTTGAGCTCGTTGCAGCTGCCGACCCACTCGATCCCGTCGAACGCCTCGATCTGGTCGAGGAAATCCATGTTGTAGTCGCCTGGCAACCCGAAGACATGGCGCACCCCGAGGTCGTAGAGCCGGCTGAGCAACAGCTCACCCACCGTCGTCGTGCCCCCGCTCGCCTTCACCACGATTGACCCCCGTCGCTCCGGGGACCGCCTCCGCGGCCCACCATCAAGACCATATCGGGGCAATTCCCATGAAAGGCGTGGATTGTTCCCCTTGAGACGCCCCGGCGGCGGCGCTGGCCCGCGTGGCCGAAGCCCTCCCGACGAGACGTGCGGTGAATCTGACCTTGACAACGTGAACGGGCTGCCATCAACTGGTCGGATGAGTGATCCGGCCGTCGATGCGTCGCGGCCGGAGGCCGTCCCCACCTCACCCGCGGGTCTGCCCCTGGACCGTCTCGCCGACCACCTGGCCAAGCACCGACCCGAGCTGCTCGTCGGGCCGTTGCGCGCCCAGCTGATCGCCGGCGGCAAGTCCAACCTCACCTACCTGCTGCGCCTCGGCGACCGCGAGGTAGTGCTGCGCCGCCCCCCGCTGGGGCACGTGCTGGCCACCGCGCACGACATGGGGCGCGAGTTCCGGGTCATCTCGGCGCTCGCGCCGACCGAGGTGCCGGTGCCGGGCGCGCTGCTGCTCTGCACCGACCCGGACGTCATCGGCGCACCGTTCTACCTGATGGAACGGATGCCCGGCGAGGTGTTCCGCACCCGCGCGCAGACCGACCCGCTGGGCGACGAACGACGCCACGACCTCGCCATGGCGATGATGGACACCCTCGCCGCGCTGCACAGCGTCGAACCGTCCGCCGTCGGGTTGGCTGACTTCGGCCGCCCCGAGGGCTACCTGGCCCGGCAGGTGCGCCGGTGGGCCGGTCAGCTCGACCGCTCCCGCAGCCGCCCGCTGGCCGGCATCGACGAGCTGCGTGACCTGCTCGCGGCGACCGCCCCGGAGGGTGCGAACGCCGGCCGGATCGTGCACGGCGACTACCGCCTCGACAACCTCCTCGCCTCGGCCGACCCCGTCGCCGTGCACGCGGTGCTCGACTGGGAGATGGCCACCCTCGGCGACCCCCTCGCCGACCTGGGGCTGCTGCTGACGTACTGGGACGTGCTCGGCGGCAGCGACACCGCCGAGGGCAACCCCGTCGCGGACGGGCTCGGCCCGCGCGCCGGCTTCCCCACCGGCGGCGAGCTGATCGACCGGTACGCCGGGCGCAGCGACGTCGACGTCGGACCACTGCACTGGCACGTGGCGCTGGGCTGTTTCAAACTCGCTGTCATCTGCGAGGGCATCCACTACCGCCACACGCTCGGGCAGACGCTCGGCGAGGGCTTCGACCGGATCGGCGAGATGGTGGCACCGCTGGTCGCACACGGGCTGACCGCCGCCAGGGAGCGGTGATGGACTTCTCATACGACAGCCGGACCGAGGAGCTGCGCGACGAGCTGACCCGGTTCCTGACCGAACACGTCTACCCGGCCGAGCCCGTGCACGCCGAGCAGGTGGCCGCCGGGGACCCGTGGTCGCGTACCCCGGTGTTGGCCGAGCTGAAGGCGGAGGCCCGCAAGCGCGGCCTGTGGAACCTCTTCCTGCCCGACCCGCGCTACGGCGCCGGCCTGACCAACCTCCAGTACGCTCCCCTGGCCGAGCTGACCGGGCGCAGCCCGCACCTCGCGCCCGAGGCGGTCAACTGCGCGGCACCGGACACCGGCAACATGGAGCTGCTGGCCGAGTTCGGCTCGGAGACGCAGCGGCAACGCTGGCTGATGCCGCTGCTGGAGGGTGAGATCCGCTCGGCGTTCTGCATGACCGAGCCGGACGTCGCCTCCTCCGACGCCACCAACATCGCCACCCGGATCACCCGCGACGGCGACGAGTACGTGATCAACGGACGGAAGTGGTGGTCGTCGGGCGCGATGGACCCGCGCTGCGAGATCTTCATCGTGATGGGCAAGACCGACCCCACCGCGGACCGGCACCGCCAGCAGAGCATGGTGCTGGTCCCCCGGGACACCCCCGGTGTGACGGTGCGCCGGGGGATGACCGTCTTCGGCTACACCGACGGCTCCCACGGCGGGCACGCCGAGATCGACTTCACCGACGTCCGGGTGCCGGCGGAGAACCTGATCGGCGCCGAGGGCACCGGCTTCGCCATCGCGCAGGCCCGCCTCGGCCCGGGCCGCATCCACCACTGCATGCGACTGATCGGGATGGCCGAACGGGCACTGGAGCTGCTCTGCCGCCGGGCCAACGACCGGATCGCGTTCGGCCGGCCCCTGGCGGAGCAGGGCGTCGTGCGGGAGTGGATCGCCGAGTCCCGGGTCCGCATCGAGCAGGCCCGGCTGCTGGTGCTCAAGACGGCGTGGCTGATGGACACCGTCGGCAACAAGGGCGCGCACACCGAGATCCAGGCCATCAAGATCGGCACTCCGGCGATGGCGGAGTGGGTGATCGACAAGGCCATCCAGGGGTACGGCGGCGCCGGCGTCAGCCAGGACACCCCACTGGCCGCCCTCTGGGCGCAGACCCGCACCCTGCGCCTCGCCGACGGCCCCGACGAGGTCCACCGCAACTCCCTGGCCAAGCGCGAACTCCGCCGCTGGGCCCCCACCTCCGCCTGACCGCCGGCACCAACCCTGCCCCACTCACCCGTCCCGCGCACGCCCACCGCGGCCCCGCACGCCGCACGCCCCGCCCGCACGCCCCGCCCAACCCGCCCGCACGTCCCGCCCGCACGCCCCGCGCAACCCGCCCGCACACCCCGACACCTGAAGATCGCGCTCGATCCTGGATGTAGTGGTGTGCGGTCGCCGGGAGGCCACTCGGATCCAGGATCGAGCACGATCTTGCCCTGTCGGCCTTCTTGATCATGAGGTTGGCGAGTCGAGATGCCGGGAATGTCCAGGCCAACCTCATGATCGACGCGGGGGGCGCTGTGCGGGGCGCGCGCTGTGCGGGGCGCGGGGCGCGCGCGGGGCGCGGGGTGCGCGCTGTGCGGGGTCCTGGGAGCGTGGGGTTAGGCGGAGGCTCGGTGGACCAGTTGGGTGTCCAGGAGGATGTGGGAGGCGGGTAGCTCCTCGCCACGGATCCGGGCCACCAGCAGGCGGGCCATCTGCCGGCCCATCTCCTCCACCGGCTGGAAAACGGTGGTCAGCGGCGGCTCCGCCTGACGGGCGATCGTCGCGTCGTCGAAGCCGATCACCGCGACGTCCCGTGGCACCCGCCGGCCGGCCTCGCGCAGGGTCCGCAGCGCGCCGAACGCCATCAGGTCGGAGGCGACGAACACCGCGTCCAGGTCCGGGCAGACGTCCAGCAGCCGACGCATGCCGGCCGCGCCGCTGCCCTCGCTGAAGTCGCCGTACGCGATCAGGTCGGGGTTGACGCTGGCCCCGGTGGCCTTGACCGCCTCGGTGTAGCCGGCCAACCGGGCCAGACCGGCGCCCATGTCCTGCGGACCGGCGATGGTGGCGACGCGTCGCCGCCCCTGCCCCGTCAGGTACTCCACCGCCTGCCGGGCCCCGCCAACGTTGTCCACGTCGACGAACCAGGCCGGTTGGGCGCCGGGTTGGAGCATCCGGGCGGGCCGACCGCCGAGCACGGCGGGCAGGCCGCGCTCCTCCAGCAGCGTCGGCAGCGGGTCGGAGTCGTGCAACGACAGCAGCAGGACGCCGTCGACGTGTTGGTTGGTGAGGTGGTGCTCGACCCGCTCCCGCTCCACCGGCGACTGGGCCATGGCCAGCCAGAGCTGCATCGGCGTCTCCAGCAGCCCGGAGCTGATCCCCCGCACGATCGAGGCGAAGAACGGCTCGGTGAAGACCCGCTCGCCGGATTCGGAGACCACCAGCGCGACCGAGTCGGTCCGCTGGGTGACGAGCGCGCGGGCGGCCCGGTTCGGCACGTACCCCAGCTCGGCGATGGCCTGTTGGACCGCGGCCCGGGCCTCCGGGCTGACCTGGGGCGAGCCGTTGACCACGCGGGAGACCGTGCCCCGACCGACGCCGGCACGCGCCGCGACCGCGTCGAGGGTCGGGCGCCCGAGCGACCGGGTGCGCTGCGTTGTCATCGTCTGCTCCTCCGACGGCGGGCGGACCCGGCGCCACCTGCGGGAGGTGGACGCCGGGGCCGTCCTGATGGCTGGCCCGAGCCTATTGTGCGGCCAGACCGTTGCGCCGGATCACCGAGGCGTACCACTTGGCGCTGGACTTGGGGGTGCGGACCTGGCTGTCGTAGTCGACGTGGATCATGCCAAACCGCTTGGTGTAACCCCAGGCCCATTCGAAATTATCCATCAACGACCAGGCAAAGTATCCCCGCAGCGGCACCCCGGCGTCGATCGCCTCGTGGGCGGCGCGCAGGTGGGCGTCGAAGTAGGCCAACCGATCGACGTCGTCGACCTGCCCGTCGACCACCGAGTCGACGAACGCGGAACCGTTCTCGGTGACGTACAACGGCAGCTCGGTGTAGCCGTGCACCCGACGCAGCGTCTCGGTCAGGCCCGGGGCGTCGATCTCCCAGCCCATGTCGGTGACCGGGACGCCGCGGCTGACGAACCGGACGTCCTCGCTGCCCGGCCAGCACGAGGGGGCCGGGTCGGCCGGGACGCCCTCGACCGGCGCGGCGACGACGTGCCGGCTGTAGTAGTTGACCCCGACCAGGTCCAACGGCGTGGAGATGGTCGCCAGGTCGCCGTCGCGCACGTGGTCGAAGTCGGTCACCGTGCTGAGGTCGGCAACCAGGTCCTCCGGGTACGACCCGCGCAGCAGCGGGTCCAGGAAGAACCGGTTGGCCAACCCGTCGATCCGCCGGGCGGCGTCGCGGTCGGCGGGGGTGTCGCTGGCCGGGTCGACCGGGTAGAGGTTGACGGTCACGCCCACCTCGGCGGTCGGCCGGGCGGCCCGCAGCGCCTGCACGGCCAGGCCGTGCCCGAGCATCAGGTGGTGACCGGCGCGCACGGCGTCCGCTCCGTTGGTGCGGCCGGGGGCGTGCACCCCGGAGCCGTAGCCGAGGAACGCCGAGCACCACGGCTCGTTCAGCGTGGTCCAGTAGCGCACCCGGTCGCCGAGCGCGTCGGCCATCACCGTCGTGTAGTCGGCGAAGCGGGCCGCGGTGTCCCGGGCCGGCCAGCCGCCGGCGTCCTCCAGCGGCTGCGGCAGATCCCAGTGGTAGAGGGTGAGCCACGGCTCGATGCCGTTGGCCAGCAGCTCGTCGACCAGCCGGCGGTAGAAGTCCAACCCCTGGGGGTTGACCGCGCCGCTGCCGGCGGGCTGCACCCGCGACCAGGAGACCGAGAAACGGTACGACTTCAGGCCCAGCTCGGCCATCAGCGCGACGTCCTCACCGAGGCGGTGGTAGTGGTCGCACGCCACGTCACCGGTGTGCCCGGCGACGACCCGGCCCTCGGTGTGGCTGAAGGTGTCCCAGATCGACGGGGCGCGGCCGTCCTCGGCCGCCGCCCCCTCGATCTGGTACGCCGCCGTCGCGGCCCCCCAGAGGAATCCGGGTGGAAAGGTCAGCCCCGGGCGCTCGTCGAGGACGTCGACGGCGGGTGGGCTGGCGGGGTTGCTCACGACTTGACGGCACCTTCCATGATCCCGCCAATGATCTGGCGGCCGAACACGAGGAAAACGATCACCAGGGGGATGGTGCCGATCGCCGTGGCGGCGAACACCTGGGAGTAGTCGGTGTAGTAGGCGTACGAGAGGAAGGAGAGCGAGACCTGCAGGGTCGGGTTCTCCGGGGTGAGGATGGCGTACGGCCAGAGGAACGAGTTCCAGGTCTCCATGAAGGTCAGCAGACCGAGGACGCCGGCGGCGGGCCGCAGCGCGGGCAGCACGATGCTCCAGTAGATCCGGAACGTGCTCGCCCCGTCGACCCGGCCGGCCTCGATCAGCTCGTCGGAGATCGCCTGGCTGGCGTACTGCCGCATCATGAACACGCCGAAGGCGGTGACCAGGAACGGCACGGTGACCGCGTAGAGGGTGTCGTACCACCCGAGGTCCTGCATCATGCCCCAGAGCGGGATGAGCCCCATCTGGGTCGGGATCATCATGGTGACGATGATCGCCAGCAGGAGGATGTTGCTGCCGCGGAACTTCAGCTTGGCGAAGGCGAACCCGGCCAGCGAACCGGTGAGCACCACCGAGACGGTGACCACCGAGGAAACGATGATCGAGTTCATCATGCCGGTGAGGAAGTTGGCGGCGTCGTTGTCGAGCACCCGCCCGAAGTTGTCACCGAACGCGCCGCCGGGAGTCAGCGGGGGTGGCACGTCGTTGATGTTGTCCAGGCTGCGGGTGCCGATCACCAGCATGTAGTAGAACGGGTAGATCGACAGCAGCGCCGCCAGGACGAGCGCCACGTAGGTCAGCGGGCTGGTGCGCCACAGGCGCTGGGAAGCCGAGATCATCGATCTCTCCTCACTTCGCCGAGCGGCGGACGAGTAGGAAGTTGAACAGCGACACCACGATGATGATCATGAAGATCGCCCAGGCCACCGCGGCTCCGTAGCCGGCGCTGTTCAGGTTCACGATGCCCATCTCGTACATGTACATGGCCAGCGTCTGGAACTCCCGCTGGTTGCCGCCGATGATGTTGCCGTTGCCGAAGAGCAGCGGCTCGGTGAAGAGCTGCATCCCGCCGATCGTGGACAGGATGACCACGAAGATGAAGGTGGGCTTGAGCATGGGCAGGGTGATCTGCCAGAACTGTCGCCACGGACTGGCGCCGTCGATCTCCGCGGCCTCGTAGAGGTCCTTCGGGATCGCCTGCATGCCGGCGAGCAGGATCAGGGTGTTGTACCCGGTCCACCGCCAGTTGACCATGGAGGAGATGGCCGTCCAGGAACTCCACCGGTGCCCGTCCCAGTCGACCGGATCGACACCGACGAAGCTGAGCAGCCAGTTGAACAGGCCGAACTCCCGCTGGAACAGCATCCCGAAGACGATCGCGACCGCTGCCACCGACACCACGTTCGGCATGAAGATGGCCATCCGGAAGAAGGTCTTGGCACGCAGGAAGGTCCGGTTGAGCAGGTTCGCCAGGAAGAGGGCGAGCAACAACTGCGGGATGGTCGACAGGGCGAAGATGCCGAACGTGTTGACCAGCGCGTTCCAGAAGTACTCGTCGGACACCAGCCGGGTGTAGTTGTCGAAGCCGATGAACGTGTGCTCGCCGATCATGTCCCAGTCGTGCAGTGACATCCAGGCGGTGCGCAGCATCGGGTACAGCCCGAAGATGCCGAAGATCAGGAAGAACGGGGCGATGTAGAGGTACGGCGAGTACTTGACATCGAGGCGGTTGAGTAATCTCCCCCGGCGACGTCGCCGAGAGACGTCGGGAGAAGGCGGTGCTGCTGGCGACGGCCGTGCCGTCGTGGCCGACAGGCTCATGCGAATTTCCTTTTCCGGCGAGGCCCGGGGGCCCTCGCGCAGGGCGCTACGCGGAGGGGACCGGCCGGTGGCGTCCGGGAAGCCCCGAACGCCACCGGCAGGGAATCACTCAGAAGGCACCCTGAGTCTTTGCGTCCTTCGTGAACTGCTCCCAGGCCTTCGCCTTGTCGGCCTGCCCGTTCTCGAACGCCCGCAGAGCCGGCTCGAGCGCGTTCTCCTTGACCGCCTGGTGCTTCGGGCCCAGGTGGATCGGCTGGATCTTGGCGACGCTCTCACCGAAGATCTTGCCGGTCGGCGCGTTGCTAAAGTACTCGTTGGTGTAACCGAGGAACGCCTGGTCCTTCAGCGCCTCCAGGTTGGTGGGCAGCGGGCCCTTGAGCTTGAAGGCCTCCACCTGGCTCTTGGCGTTGGTGAGGTACTCGGCGAGCTTCGCCGCCTCCTTCGGGTACTTGCTCTGCGCCGGAACCGCGAGCCACGAGCCGCCCCAGTTACCGCCGCCGCCCGGCACGGACGCGACGTCCCACTTGCCCTTGTTGGCCGGACCGGAGTTGTCCGAGACGATGCCGAGCATCCAGGACGGGCAGAAGGTCGCCGCGAAGGTGCCCTGCTTGAAGCCACCCGACCACTCCGGCGACCAGGTGGACGCCTTGGCGGAGATGTCGGCCATCGACGTGGCGGTGTCCCAGGCGTTCTTCACCGCGGGGCTGGTGTCCGCGATGATGTTGTCTTCCTTGTCGTAGAACAGATCACCGTTGCCCTGGAAGAGCACACCGTTGGAGACGGCGGTGATCGAGTCGATGAACGCCTTGCCGCCGCTGCCCTGCTTGTACTTCAGACCGGCGTCGTGGAAACCCTTCCAGTCCGGCCAGAGCGCCGACACCTGGTCGCGCTCGGTGGGCAGGCCGGCCGCCTGGAACAGGTCCTTGCGGTAGCAGACGGCGAGGCTGCCGACGTCGGTCGGCAGGCCGATCAGCCGACCGTCCGGCGCCTTGCCGAGCTCCCACTTCCAGGGCAGGTACTCCTTCGAGTGGTCCCCCACCAGCGGCGCGAGGTCCTCCCAGTTGCGCGCGTTGGGCTTGAACTCGTTGAGGATGCCCTCTTCCAGCGCGGTGACGTCCGCCGCGCCCTTGCCGGTGGCCAGGTAGCGGACCAGCTTCGGCCGGTACTCACCGAGCTGCGCGGTCTTGCGCAGCTCGACCTTGATGCCGGTGTCCTTCTCGTACTGCTTGACAAGCTCGTCGTAGCCCATCTCGCCGAACGTGTCGACGACCAGCTTGGCCGGCTTCTCGCCGGCCGCCGGCTTCTCGTCGTCCTTGCCACAGGCCGCGAGACCGCTGATTGCGGTGATCGCGGCCAGGGCGGCGGCTGCCAGGCGGGTACGCCGCGTGGTGACACTCATGCGCTGACCCCTCTTTCCGGTGGTGAGGCTGGATGGGTGTGGTGGGGGGTGCCCGTCGCGCCAGGCCGGGGATTCGTGAGTGAGCCACGCCACCTCCGGGAGCGCTCCCATGAGATTGCCGGCGGGTAACGGGAGTGTCAATAGGGCGATGGGAGCGTTCCCAGATCGTTACCGCTGATCACTCGGGCAACAGGAGCCCCAGCGACACCTCCCGCAACCGGACGGTTCAGCAGAAGCGGCGCAGCAGCGTGGTTGCCCGGTCCGGGTCGAAGCCCGACGGGTCGAAGGCGGCACCCGCCCAGTCGCGCAGCATCGCGTGCCGGGAACTGACCAGGTCACCCGGGTCGGCCTGGGCGTCCAGCGCCTCCAGGAGCGCCTGATAGCCCACCGGCCCGCCGATGCCCTCCGGCGGGCAGGCCCGCTCGCCGGCCAGGCAGACCGGGTACCGCTCGTCCGGGTCGGCGGTCAACGCGTCCTCCACGACCAGGTCGTGCTCCCACCAGTCGCCGAAGTCGTACGTGTAGGAGAACCGGCTGCCCTTGCCGAGCACCGCGTCGAGCCGCACGTCCAACTCGTCGTGCAGCGCCAACTCACCGTCCGGGTCGGGCTCGCCGTACTGCATCGCGTCGATCTCGAACGAGTGCAGGTGGCAGTCCCGCCAACCCATCGCGTGCTGCGCCACCCGGTGCAGCCGGTCCAGCGTGTAACCGGCCGGCACGAGCACCCGGCGCCACACCGGCGGCCGGGTCCCGGCGAGGGACATCTTCAGCTGGAAGATCTGACGCGGCATGCTGTCCTGTCCTCCCGCGGCTTAGGCTGCCAGCATGATCTGCCGAGCGTGCCGGGCCCGGCGACACGATGAGTGCCCGGGCCGGAACTGGTGCGACTGCCAGCACCGTACCGCCGAACCGACCCCTCCGGTCACCGGTCCGGCCGGCGAATGACCGTCAGAATTCCGATCCGACGGCTCTGGCCCGAGCCGTCGACGCAGCCACTCGACGACACCGAGCTGACCGCCCTCTACGGCCGCGCCGACCAGCCCCGGCTGCGAGTGAACTTCGTGACCAGCCTGGACGGTGCGGTCAGCGTGGACGGCTACTCCGCCGGGCTCTCCGGCGAGCCGGACAAGCGGGTGTTCGGCCTGCTGCGGATGGCCTGCGACGCCCTGGTGGTGGCCGCCGGCACGCTGCGCCACGAGGGATACCGGGCGGTCCGCCTCGACGAACGCCGCCGCGCCTGGCGTCAGGCCAACGGTCTGGCCGCGTACCCGACGCTGGTGGTCGTCTCCGGATCGCTGGACCTGGACCCGGCGCAGGCCGCGTTCGCCGACGCACCGACCCGCCCGGTGGTGCTCACCCACGCCGACGCCGACCCGCCGCCCGGGCTGACCGACGTCGCCGACGTGCTGCGCTGCGGCACCGGGCGCGTCGACCTGGCCGCCGGCCTCGCCGAGCTGCACGGACGCGGGCTCACCCAACTGCTCTGCGAGGGCGGCCCACACCTGTTCGGCGCGCTCACCGCCGCCGACCTGGTCGACGAACTGTGCCTCACCGTCTCGCCGCTGCTCGCCGGGCCCGGCCCCGGCCGGATCACCGCCGGCGACGTCACCGCGCCCCGGCACCTACCGTTGCGGCACGTGCTCGCCACCGAGGACGGCGTCCTGATGCTCCGCCACGCCCGCCAGTAGCTCCCTACACCGGCGGCCAGGACTCGCGCGGCACCCGACACGCTCGCGCCCACCTGGTGCGCTCGGTCGAACACCCAGCGTCATGAGTGTGACGGGGCATGGTGTCGTCCGCCGCGTCGCGTGGCGACCTGTCGTACTCCTCGGGCACTATGCACGTCATGCGCGCCGACCGTGATGCCCGAGCGACAGGGGTCGCCCGATGACCGACGCCGACCTCGACAGCCCGGGCGAGGCGGTCGGGCGGGTGCTGGGCACCGCCGACGCCACCCCGTTGCAGTTCTGGACGGCCGTGGCGCCCGGCAGCTACCTGCAGCTCGACGACGTGGTGGTCACCCGACGCGACCTGCCCGACCGCGAGCCGGTGACGATCGCCGGGGTGGTCACCCAGGTCCGCGCTCGGCACGAGGGCGCCCAGTTCGACTCCGACGTGTTCGCCATCGCCGACGGCACACTGCCGGCGATGGTGCAGGAGGCGGCCGAAATCACCACCACCCGGGTCGACCCGGAGCTCTACGTGCCGCCCACGCCGGGGGCCGTTGTGCACCGGGCCGAGGGCGACGCGCGGGCGCGCGCGCTGCACTTCGACCGGATGGAGCGGCGCATCCCGATGGGCATGGGTCGCGACGGGGTGCCGGTCTACCTCAACGCCGACTTCCTCGACGGCAGCCGGGGCGCGCACGTCTCCATCTCCGGCATCTCCGGGGTGGCCACCAAGACCAGCTTCGCCACCTTCCTGCTCTACTCGGTGTTCCGCTCCGGGGTGCTGGGCGGCGACGCGGTCAACGCCAAGGCGCTGATCTTCAACGTCAAGGGTGAGGACCTTCTCTTCCTGGACCACCCCAACACCCGCCTCGACGAGCCCACCCGCGCGGCGTACGCGAAGCTCGGGTTGAGCGCGGGCGCCTTCCCCGACGTGCGGGTCTACGCCCCACCACGGGTCGGTGACGCGGCCGGCACGCCGGATGTGAGCAGCCGGCTCACCGGCGTCGACAGCTTCTACTGGACGCTGAGCGAGTTCTGCACCGACCGCCTGCTGCCGTACGTGTTCGCCGACGCCGACGACGAGCGCCAGCAGTACACGATGGTGGTTCACTCGGTGGCCGCCCACCTGGCCCGCTACGCCCAGCCCGCCGACGGCGGGGTGAGCATCGACGGGGTTCGGCTCGGCTCGTACGGCGACCTGGTCGACCACATCGTCGACCAGCTCAACGACGACGAGACCCGCTCCGACTGGGCGGGCAGCGCGGTGGGGCTGGGCACCGTCAACGCGTTCGCCCGGCGGTTGATCGGCAGTAAGAAGGACCTGGCCCGGCTGATCCGTGGTGACCTCGCGGCCCGCCGCCCGCACTCGATCAACACCAGCGAGTCGGCGCAGGTCACCGTGGTCGACCTGCACAACCTGCCGGACCGGGCGCAGCGGTTCGTGGTCGGTGTGACGCTGAAGAGCGAGTTCGAGCGCAAGGAGAAGTCCGGCACGGCCAAGCCGCTGCTGTTCGTGGTCCTCGACGAGCTCAACAAGTACGCCCCCCGGGAGGGCTCCTCCCCCATCAAGGAGGTGCTGCTCGACATCGCCGAGCGGGGCCGCTCGCTCGGGGTGATCCTGATCGGCGCGCAGCAGACGGCGAGCGAGGTGGAGCGGCGGATCGTCACCAACTCGGCGATCCGGGTGGTCGGCCGGCTCGACCCGGCCGAGGCGTCCCGCCCGGAATACGGCTTCCTGCCGCCCGCGCAGCGCCAGCGGGCGTTGCTGGCCAAGCCGGGCACCATGTTCGTCAACCAGCCGGACATTCCGGTTCCGCTCTGCCTGGAGTTTCCGTTCCCGGCCTGGGCCACCCGGGTCTCCGAGGCGGGCCGGGCACCATCGGAGACGCTGCGCTCGATCACCCAGTCCGCCGACCCGTTCGCCGTGGTGGGCTCCGGCGGCGGCACCACCGACGACGACATCCCGTTCTAGGGGGCCGGCAAGCCATGAAGATCCTGCACACCTCCGACTGGCATGTGGGCAAGGTGCTCAAGGGGCAGTCCCGGGCCGACGAGCACAAGGCGGTGCTGGCCGGGGTGATCGAGATCGCCAATGCCGAGCGGCCGGATCTGGTGATCGTCGCCGGTGACCTCTACGACACCGCCGCGCCCAGTTCGGAGGCGACCCGCCTGGTCACCCGGGCGTTGACGGCGCTGCGGCGGACCGGCGCGGACGTGGTGGCGATCGGCGGTAACCACGACAACGGCCCCGCACTGGACGCGCTGCGCCCGTGGGCCGACGCCGCCGGCATCACGCTGCGCGGCGGGGTACGCGAAAATCCGGACGAGCACATCATCGACGGCACCACCGCCGGTGGCGAGCGGTGGCGGCTGGCCGCGTTGCCGTTCCTGTCCCAGCGGTACGCGGTGCGCGCGTTGGAGATGTACGAGCTGACCGCCGCGGAGACCAACCAGACGTACGCCGACCACCTGGGCCGGGTGCTGGGGCGACTGACCGAGGGATTCACCGAGCCGGACCGGGTGCACCTGGTCACCGCGCACCTGACGGTGACCGGCGCGGCCACCGGCGGCGGCGAGCGCGACGCGCACACGGTGCTGGGTTACGCGGTGCCGGCCACCGTCTTCCCGGCCACCGCGCACTACGTGGCGCTGGGTCACCTGCACCGGGCGCAGCGGGTCGCCGGCCCCTGCCCGGTGCGATACAGCGGCAGCCCGCTCGCTGTCGACTTCGGGGAGCAGGAGAACGTCCCCTCGGTGACGATTGTCGAGGTGACGGCCAGCACCGCAGCCCGGGTGCGGGAGGTGCCGGTGACGGCGGCGAGCGCGCTGCGGACGGTGCGCGGCACCCTGGCCCAGCTCGCCGAGATCGAGGCGCCGGACGCGTGGCTGCGGGTGTACGTGCGGGAGCAACCGCGTGCCGGCCTGCGCGAGGAGGTCCAGGAGCTGCTCCCCCGGGCCCTGGAGATCCGGATCGACCCGGAGCTGGTGGCCGCGCCGGGCAGTGGCACGCGCATCGCCCAGCGCTCGGGGCGTTCGCCCCGGGAGTTGTTCGCCGACTACCTGGACAGCCGGGGCCACGCCGACGAGGGTGTCCGGGAGCTCTTCGACGAGCTTTTCGAGGAGGTCGAGCACTGATGCGTCCGATGCGCTTGGACATGGCCGGGTTCACGGTCTTCCGGGACGAGACCACTGTCGACTTCACCGACGCCGACTTCTTCGCGCTGATCGGCCCGACCGGTTCCGGTAAGTCCACTGTGTTGGACGCGATCTGCTTCGCCCTGTACGGCATGGTGCCCCGGTGGGGCGGCGCCCGGGGGTTGGCCAACGCGCTCGCCCCGTCGGCGACCGAGGCGCGGGTGCGGTTGGTCTTCGAGTCCGGCGGTGCCCGGTACGTGGCGACCCGGGTGGTCCGCCGGGACGGCCGGGGCAACGTGAAGACCGCCAACGCCGGGTTGCAGCTGATGCCGGCCGGCTTCGACGTGACCAAACTGGACACCGGTCTGAGCCCGGACGACCTCGGCGAGGTGGTGGCCGGCACTCCCGCCGAGATGGAGCAGGCGGTGCTGGAGGCGGTCGGGCTGCCGTACGAGCAGTTCACCAGCTGTGTGGTGCTGCCACAGGGGCAGTTCGCCGACTTCCTGCACGCCAAGCCGGCGACGCGGCAGCAGATCCTGGTCAACCTGCTGGGCCTCGGCGTCTACGAGGACGTGCAGAAGAAGGCGACGGCGCGCGCCGCGCAGGCGGAGGCCCGGTTGGAGGCGGTCGACCAGGTGCTCGCCGGGTTGACCGGCGTGGACGACGAGGCGTTGGCCGAGGCCGACGCCCGGGTCGACCGGATGACCGAGCTGGCGGCCGCGGTGGCCGACGCGGTGCCGGAGTTGGCGGCGGCGCGGGTCACCGCGCGGGAGGCCGCGGCGGCGCTGACCGCCCTGGACGATGAGCTGACAGTGCTGACGGGGGTGCGGGCGCCGGGTGGGGTGACCGAGGTCGCTCGCGCGGTCACCGCGGCGCGGGCCGAGGCGGAGGCGGCGGCGACCGGGGTGTCGCTGGCCGAGGAGCGGGAGGAGAAGCTGCGCGGCGAGCTGGCCGCCGCCGGTGACGAGAGCGCGCTGCGACTGCAACTGCGGGCGTACGACGATCGGGACCGGCTGGCCGGCGAGGCCGACACGGTCCGCGAGGCGGTGCGCACGGCGCACGACGAGCACACCACGGCGGTGGCGGCGCTGGTCGACGCCCGCGCGGTCGCCGAGCGGGCCGACGCGGACCTGGAGGCGGCCTTCCGGGCGCACGAGGAGGCGAAGGCCACCGACCTGGCGGTCAGCCTGCGGGTGCACCTGCATGCGGGGGCAACGTGCCCGGTGTGCGAGCAGCCGGTGGCCGAGGTGCCGGCGGTGCCGGCCGATTCGGCGGTGGCCGCCGCGACGGCGGCCGGCAAGGCCGCGCGGGCCGCGACCAAGGCCGCGCAGGAGACGGTGCGGCAGCGGGACGCGGCGGCGCGTGAGCTGGAGCGGCTGCTGGTGCAGGCGCGGGCCCGGCAGGAGCAGCTGGAGGCCCGGCTGGCCGAGCTGGACGGGCAGCTTTCCGGGGCTGCCGAGCCGGCCGTGCTGCGCCGGGAGTTGGCCGAGCACGCCCGGTTGCGGCGCGCACTGGACGAGGCGGCGACGGCGGTCCGGGCCGGCCGCGAGACCGCTCGCCAGGCCCGGGCCGCTGTGGATGCCGCCGAGGAGCGGCTGCGGGCGGCGTGGCGGGCCTTCGACACCGCCCGGGACGGGTTGGCCCGGTTCGGTCCCCCGGCGACCGACCGGGACGATGTGGCCGCCGCCTGGTCGACGCTGACCGGTTGGGCGACCAGCGAGGCGGACCGCCGCCGCGCCGACCGGGACGGTCGGGCCGCTGCCGTGGCGGCGGCCGAGTCGGTGGCAGACGGGGTGCAACGGGCCATCGCGGCCATCTTCGCCGACGCCGACGTGCCGGTGGGGGACGATCCGGTGCACGCGGCGACGGTGGCGGTGGAGCGGGCCGACGCCGACCGGCGGCGGCTGCACGAGCGTCGCGAGCAGGCCGGTGCGTTGCGCGAGCAGCGGGCGGGGCACGAGCGGGAGGCGCAGGTGGCGCGCGCGCTCGCCGGGCACCTGCGGGCCAACAACTTCGAGCGGTGGTTGCTGGCCGAGGCGTTGGACCTGCTGGTCGACGGTGCGTCGGGGATTCTGCGGGAGTTGTCCAACGGGCAGTACGAGCTGGTGCACGACAAGGGTGAGTTCGTCGTCGTCGACCACCACGACGCCGGGCTGCGTCGGGGGGTGCGCACCCTCTCCGGCGGTGAGACGTTCCAGGCGTCGCTGGCGTTGGCGTTGGCGCTCTCCGAACAGTTGGCCGGGATGTCCACCACGGCGGCGAGCCTGGAGTCGATCGTCCTGGACGAGGGTTTCGGCACCCTCGACGCCGCCACGCTGGACACGGTGGCGGCGACCCTGGAGAACCTGGCGGCCCGGGGCGATCGGATGGTCGGCGTGGTCACCCACGTGCCGGCGTTGGCCGAGCGGATCCCGGTCCGCTTCGAGGTGCGCAAGGACGCCCGCTCCGCCCGGGTGGAACGGACCGGCCGGTGAGCGCGAGGAGTGCCGCGCAGCGGAGCCCCGCAGTCGCGAACGACAGGCGAGCCCAGTGAACGTGCGGGGCGACGCAGCGTTCTTCGTCGACTCGTGGGATCCGGCGTACGGGGCGTCGTTCGAGGCGTCGGCGGCCGGGCCGGCCGCGCCGAGCAGCGCCCAGGTCGACGCGGACGTGGAGCTGCCCGCCGTGGACTGGCGGGCGATCGGGGTACGCCCCGGGGTGCGCGCACCCGACGTGGTGTTGCTGGTCGACGGGGTGCGTCGGATCGACGCGAGCATCTGGACGGCCGAGACCGACGGCGGGTCGTTTCCCGGGTTGGCGGCCTCGTACGCGGCCGGGGTGGTCCGCTGTGACCTGGGCCGGGGTGCGGCGCAGTTGGCGGGCACCCAGGTTGGTAGGGGTCTGTTCACCGCGAGCCCGTCGGCGCGGGATGTGGTGGCGGGCGCGATCCGTTACCCGGTGCACCGGGTGGGTGGCACCGGTGAGTTGGCGAAGCTTCCGGCCGCCGTGCAGGGTCCGCTGACCGCGTTGGAGGTGGCGGTGTCCGACGCGGCCCGGGTCGACGGTGACCTGTTGGTGGTGGACGGCCCGTTGCGCAGTCGTCGGCAGTTGCCGCGCACTCTGGGCTACATCAAGACGCAGCACAGTCAGTATCTGGATGCTCGGCTGACCGCCGTGGTGACCGGGATGGCGTCGGGTGAGCGGTCCCCGGTGTTCCGGCTCGGCACCGCCTGGGGCGGTTGGTCGTGGTATTTGCGGCTGCCGGTGGCGATCGGCGCGCCGTGGGCGGGCATCGTCCGGGTGGAGTGCTCCGCCGACCTGCCGGTCGAGGCGGCGATCGAGCTGGCCGATCTGTCGTTGGTGACCCTGCCGCGCTTCGCGTCCACCCCGTACAAGGACCCGCGGGCCCCGCAGAACCTGATCCCGATCGCCGGTCTGGAGCGCCGACTGCGGGCCCTGCTGGGTGATTCCCGGCTGCTGCACCGCGCGTTGACCGCAGCGGCCCGCGCCGCCCGTTGAACGCGGATACTGGTTCCGATGGGGCGTAAACGGGCGGCTGAGCGGGTGGTCGAGCAGGTGGACACCGGGCTGGCGGAGCTGGTGCCGGATCCGGACCGGGCCGGCTCGTGGACGTTGCTGCTGGATGGCGCGCCGCAGTCGCACGTCGACCTGGCCGACCCCACTCACCTGGAGTTCGAGTACGTGCGTCGGCTGGCTGCCGCAGTGGATCTGGTCGCGCCGGCCGGCGCGCCGCTGCGGGTGCTGCATCTGGGTGGCGGCGCCCTGACCCTGCCCCGGTACGTCTCCGCCACCCGGGCGGGGTCGACCCAGCGGGTGTCCGAGGTGGATGGCGCGCTGGTGGAGTTGGTCCGTCGGGCGTTGCCCTGGCCGTCGGACCCCCGGTTGAAGGTTCGGGTGCAGGACGCCCGGGCGGTGTTGGCATCGACCCGGGAGGCCAGCTACGACGTGGTGGTCGCCGACGTGTTCGCCGGGGCGCGTACCCCGGCGCACCTCACGTCGCTGGAGTACGCGGCCGAGGTGGCCCGGGTGCTCCGCCCGGCCGGTTGGTACCTGGCGAACCTGGCCGACGGCCCGCCGTTGCGGCACGCCCGGGGGCAGGTCGCCACGGTCCGGTCGGTGCTGCCGCAGGCCTGTCTGGTCGGCGACGCGGCGGTGCTGCGCGGGCGCCGGTACGGCAATCTGGTGCTGGTCGCCGGGCGGTCCCAGCCGCCGGTGCCGGAGTTGACCAGACGGGCCGCCGGTGACTGGTTTCCGGGCCGGGTGGTGGCCGGCGACGAGCTGGACCGTTTCGTCGGTGGCGCGCAGGTCGTGCGGGACGCCGACGCGACGGGTTCGGATCCGCCACCGCCGGGGTTGTTCTCGGTACGCCGCTGATCGTCCACCCGACGGGCGGCGCGGAAGTTTTTTCGCCGTTTGTTGATCCGTTGGGACCGGTGCTGCGTACCACCGGGCGGCCCGCCTCGTGGGCCGGCGTTGGTCACGGAGATCCCGGAGGTCTGCATGCACGCGGTGGCGGCCGGTTGGCATGGCGACGCGGTCCGCGCTGACTGGTTGTCGGCGCGACCCTCGTCACGGTCGACCTCGTCTGCCCGGGGGGTCGACGCGAGAGCGACGTCTCGCCAGAATGGTCCGGTGACGCCGCGACCGGCGCCCGGGCGCCATCAGGCGACGTCAACCGAGGCCAGCCACTCCGACCAGTTGATCCGTCAGCTCTACGCCGAGCACGCCGGCCCGTTGCTGATGTTCGTCATGCGCCTGACCGGGGGGGACCGGCAGCGCGCGGAGGACATCGTCCAGGAGACGCTGCTGCGGGCCTGGCGCAACGCGCACCGCCTGGGCACGCAGGGGCAGGGTTCGTTGCGGCCGTGGTTGGTCACTGTGGCCCGCCGCATCGCCATCGACGAGCACCGCAGCCAGGAGGCCCGGCCGCCGGAGACGTACGACCGGGACCTCACCGCCTTCGCCGAGGCGGACAGCACGGACCGGGTGCTGCGCACCATGACGGTGGCGGACGCGCTGCGTACGCTCAGTCAGTCGCACCGGGAGATTCTGATCTCGACGTACTTCCGGGGGCGGACGGTGCCGGAGGCGGCCGAGGAGTTGGGCCTGCCGCTGGGCACCGCCAAGTCGAGGGTCTACTACGCGCTGCGCGCGCTGCGCACGGCTCTGCAGGAGCGGGGGGTGACAGAATGAGCCGGCCGGACCACATGGACGTCGCGGCGTACGCGCTCGGTGTGCTCGACGAGCAGGACACTGAGCGGTTCGAGGAGCATCTCGCCACCTGCTGGGCGTGCGCGGCCGAGTTGGAGACGATGGTGCCGGTGGTCGGGCTGCTCTCCGACATCGACGGCGAGACGATGATGGCGCTGGAGCAGACGGCGACGGATCCGGCCCTGCTGGACCGGACGCTCGGCGCGGTCCGGGCGGATCGGCGGCGTACCCGGTTTCGTCAGATGCTCGCGACGGCCGCCGCGGTGGTGGTCTTCGGCGGTCTGACCGGGTACGGCTTCGTCAGTGTGACGGGCAACGAGCAGCCGCCGGGGGTGCTCGCCGAGTCGACGCCGAGCGCGCCCAACGATCCGCCGACGAGCGTGCCGACGGCTGCGCCGAGCGGCCCGGGTGTGGGTGGCACCGAGGTGGAGGGTGACCAGGTCGAGGCGACCGACCCGACCACCGGTGTGCAGACCACCATGTTCCTGGTGACCAAGGACTACGGCACCCGGATCAATTTCAGCTTGCGGAAACTACCCGGCCCGCGCGTCTGCCGTCTGGTGGTGGTGCGCAAGAACGGCAGCACCGAGGTCATCTCGAGCTGGTCGGTGCCGGATGGTGGCTACGGCACCAACACCCGGCCGCAGGGTCTTGAGCTGAGTGCCTCGACGTCGGCTCTGCCGGCGGATATCAAGCAGCTCCAGGTGCAGTCGGTGAATGCCAACGGTGTGGCGAGTCCGCTGGTCACCGTATCCTTGTAGGCGCGCCTGCCGCATCGGCGCCGGTCATTTCCACAATGACCGGCGCCGATCTGTCGTTGCGGGAGGCATCCCCTGCGGGGGCGTACGCAGCGCAGCCGGAAACGGTTCAATCGTTTTACGTGAAATTGACCACTGTTGCTGCTTCAACCTTGACAGCCCGCCCCCCGTACCTATGGGTGAACTGTCAAGAATGAGGAGGGCACGTGGCACAGATGAAGCGGACCGTCATCGTCGCGAGCGCGATGGTCGCACTAACGGCCTGCGCTCCCGCGGGTTACGACCCCGCGAACTCGAGCGCGGCGGAGCCGGTCGCCGTCGCCGCGGCCGAGCCCACCGCGACGGTTGAACCCGAGGTGTCGGCGTCCGCGGAGGCGCCGGCCGCCGACGCGCCGCCCGCGGACGTCGACCTGACCGAGAAGTTGGTCGGCAAGAGCGTCGCCCGGATGGGCAAGGTGGTCACCGACCAGGACGGCTGGATCCTGTACCGCTTCGACAAGGACACCGCCGACCCGCCGTCGTCGAACTGTGTCGACAAGTGCGCCGAGGTGTGGCCCCCGGCACTGACCGACGGCAACCCGGAGCTCACCGGCGTCTCCGACGACAAGGTCGGCAGCGTGACCCGGCAGGACGGCACCCGTCAGCTCACCGTCGGCGGCTGGCCGGTCTACCGCTACATCGGTGACAAGAAGCCCGGCCAGTGGAAGGGCCAGGCTGTCGGTGGCACCTGGTTCGTGGTCCAGCCGGACGGCAAGAAGAACCTGAGCTGCCTGCCCAAGGGCACCCCGAAGGCGGTCGCGCCGCCGTCGGACAGCGGTTCCAACGACGCCGGCGGTTCGGGCTACTCGTACTGAGCCTGACCGCCCGCGAGGGCACGGTGGTCGGTCGTCGCCGGGGAGGGCGCGACCGGCCACCGTCGTGTCCGGGGGTGGGTCAGGCCCGTTCCCACGGGCTCGGCACCGGGAAGTACGTCTCCAGGAACGGGATGAGCAACGCCATCTGCGCGTCGAGGTCCTCCTCGACGGAGAACGCGTCGTTGAGGCAGAACACCTGCCGGTCCCGGCGGGCGAGCAGGTGCGCCAACCGGGCGGGTGTGTCCGGGTGGGACAGCTCGGCGATGGTGTACCGCAGGTCCCCCGGTGCCGCGCGTCCGGTGTGGAAGGCGTAGTAGTGATGCAGCGACGAGGCGATCGACAGGTCGTCCATGCTGCGGAACTGACTCGCCGCGGTCCGCCGGTACTGCTGCGGGAACGTCTGCTCGATCTCCTGGAGCACGCTGCGCCGCAGCGCGTGCGGCATGTGCTTCATCTTCTGGGTCAGTACGGTGCCGAACCGCTCCGCGATCAACGCGCGGTTGTTCTTCCCGGCCGCCGAGGACGGGATGTCCCCGGCGGTGGGTGGCCCCGGCGGCACCAGCGCCGGCGAGGGGAAGAACCGGGAGATGCCGTTGGCCAGGAAGAAGTCCTGGGGCAGCACCTCGGTGCCGAGGAAGACGTCGTCGTTGAAGTACAGGAAGTGCTCGGAGAGCCCGTCGATGTGGTGCAGTTGACTCTCGATGGCGTGCGAGTTGTACGTCGGCAGCACCGTCGGGTCGGTGAAGATCTCCCGGTGGCTGACCACCCGCAGCCCGCTGGCGGACGGGTCCAGCCAGACCGGCACCTGGTCGTCGGTCACCACGTAGACGTGGCGTACCCAGGGCGCGAAGAGGTGCAGCGACCGCAGCGAGTAGCGCAGCTCGTCGCGGCTGAGGAAGCGGGCCGCGCTCGCCGCCTCCGCGTGGTACGGCACCCCGGCCACCTCGGCCCGTCGCCGTAGCCAGGCGGGGTCGGTGCCGTCGACCCAGGTGTAGACCACGTCGACCGGGAACGGCACGTCGTCGGGGCGCGGTGCGGCGAACTCCGGACGGGTCCAGGCGGTGGCCGGCGCGGAGGGGGACGCCAACCCGGTGAACCGCGACTCCGGTACGAGCACCAGCGGCGCCGCTACCGTCACCTGTTCGGCCACGGCGTTGGACCGCGGCGCGACAAGCGTGTCACCCTCCCGGGTCCAGAACTCGACGTCGCACCCGTACGCCTGCCCCAGCACCAGCCGACGCTGGGGGTCCGTCCAGTACCAGGTCAGCCGTACCACCGGGGCGTCCGCCAGCCGGTCCCAGGTCTTCGTCTCGAACCCGGCGGCCGGTTGCCCGGTGCCCTCTGGCACCGAGACGTAGCCGGGGACCCGGCCGCACGCGGCGGCGAGCGCGGCGCACGCCTGCGCGCGGTGGGTGGCCTCGACAGCCACCACCGACGAGCGGTGGGACTCCCCCCGCACCCGGAAATGGGGTACGCCGGCCTCGTCGAGCGCCGCCGTCACCGCGGTGAGATTGTCCAGCCGTGCCATCAGAGGGGTGACCGACGCCCCGATCCGGGCCACCCGGGGCCCTCGGTCGGCGGTGACGACCACCCGGTCCGCGCCAGCCAGCAACTCCGGCTGGCGGCGGGCCAGTCGCTCGCCCCGGCGCTCGGAGAGGTGGCCGTCGCGGGCGGCCCGGGCGACCCACTGCTTCAGCTGGTGCCGGGCCCGGGGACTCACCTTCGTCGCGATGGCGCGCCGGGTCTGCGGGCTGAGCACCCGCCGGTACACCTCCACGAACCCGGTGGGTTCGGCCAGTGCCCGGGGTGGCTCGCCCGGGGTGGGCGTCGGTCCGGTCACGCTTGTCCCTTCCCTGCGTCCGGGTTCACGGACGGTCAACGACGACGATCGACAGTTCGCTGTCGCGGGTGTAGTACGGCCGGACCCGCAGCAGTGGCGCCGGGTCCTCCTCGACGAGTTCCAGTCCTGGGTCGTCCACCAGGTATATCTCCGGATAGTTGTAGACGAGCTTCTTGTCGACCACGTCGTCGACGAGCAGACCCAAGCGGACCTCCCGATCCGTGTCGGCTCGCCGTAGCCAGAGATCCCAGTCCTCGTAACGGCCCAGTCGGTGTGCGGCCAGTTCGTCCACGGCCACGTCGATGCGCAGATGACCGCTACGGGTCCGCAGAACCGGCACGGAGACCATGCCCTCGCGGTGGCCGCGTCGGTGCAGCACGGCCCGGTCCGGGGTGCCCGAACCGCACCAGACGGCCTCGATCGACACCCGCTCGCCGCTGAGCGCGATCCGCCGCACCTCCGCGTGCTCCTCCCGCACCCAACTGCGTACGGCCAGAAAGCCGTCCGCCGTGCGGTACGGCAGGTGCGCACGGATCGGGTTTGCACCGCTCGGACCATCCACCGGTTGGTATCCGCCGGCGAGTACCCGCGTGTCGATCCGGTCGGGCGTCAGTCGCTGGCGTGCCCCCGTTACCGGCTGCACGTACGCGTTCCAGCGGCCCTCCGGCAGCGCGTCGGCGGGCAGCACCACCGACTGGTAGATCCCGTCGTCCTGTGGTTCCAGTGGCATCCGCACCTTCTGCCCGCTGTCGCGGTCGCGCAGGAGCAGGTGCGCACCCGCCGCGAGCCCGGACGCGTTGACATGCAGGCTGAGACCGTGGTCCGGCAACACCTGGCAGTTCACCTTCGGCCCAGCGCCCGGCGCGGCAGCCCGCCGACGGATCGCCTTCTGCAACCGTGCGGAGGTGGCCCGAGCCTGCCGGATGCGGGAGAGGCGGACCAGAGCACCCATGCTCGCCCGGCGAGCCAGGTCGCTGCCGGCGATCCCGCGCAGCAGCGGGTCGCCCAACAGCCGCGCCAGACCAGGTTCCCGGACCACCTCACCGCCACGAGCCAACACCGAACGGCCGGTTCTCGGTCCCTTGGCCGGCCGGGTGACCCGCGACGGCCGCCCGGTTGCCGGGCCTCGCTCAGCCAGCACGGCGGCGCACTGCTGGGCGAAGGACTCCGCCAGCGTGTCCGGATCGAACCGCGCCGCGTTCACCAGCGCCAGCTTGGCCAGCCTGGCCCGGAGGTCGTCGTCGCTCATCAGCGTCCGCAGCGCGGAGGCGTAGGCGTTGATGTCGTCCATCGGGACCAGCAGGCCGTCGACGCCGTGCTGGATGATCTCCCGGGGGCCTACCGGGCAGTCGGTACTGACAACGGGAAGGCCGAGCCGCATCGCCTCCACGATCGTCATGCCGAACGACTCGCGTTCTGAGGAGACTGCGGCGATGGAGCCCTTGACCCACTCCGTGGACATGTCCTCGCGCCGGCCCATCAGTTGGACCTGGTCGGACAGGCCCAACTCACGGATCTGTGCGGTCAGCGCGGGGCGTTGCGGGCCGTCGCCGTAGATCCGCAACTTCCAGTCCGGGTGGTCGCCGGCGATCCTCGCGAAGGCGGCGATGAGCCGGTCGTACCGCTTGATCGGGTCGAGCCGCCCGGCGGTGACCACGATCCGGTTGGACCCGTCGGTGGGCGGGACCGTGGGCTGGGGAACGCTGTTCGGCAGCGCCTCGACGCGAGTGTGGGGTACCGGATTGCCGGAACGGAACGCGGCGGCGTCAGCCTCGGTCACCGTGAAGGCCAGATCGATCCGGTCGTACGAGAGCCGGATCTCCTCCTTCAACGCGTCATCGATCAGGTCCTGTGTCATGTGCTCCTGCGCCACAAGGACCGCGTGGTCGGGGCCGTGCCGCGCCACCACCAGGTTGATGCCCGGCCGGGTTCCCACGACCACGTCAGCCGAGGTCGAGCGCAGATAGCCGATCATCCGTTCGTCGGTGAGCCGGCTGTACTGGGTGTGGAACTCCTCGCTCTTCGGCACCAGCAGGGACGGCTCCCGAAGCTGGGGATCGGCCCGGTCGGGACGTCGCGGCCGGGTGTCGACGAGAGCCACCAGCGCGATCCGGTCATCGATGTCGAACATCGGCTGGTCGGTACGGCGGAACACGGAGGCGATCTCGACGTCGTGACCCTGGCCCACCAGGGCGGTCGCCAGGTTGAGTACGGCTCGGTTGGTGCCGCCCACGCCGTACATGTTGTGGATCAGGAAGGCGAACTTCACCCGATGGTCCTCAGTTCGTAGGGGCTGGGGACCGGGAAGTACGCCTCCATGAACGGTTCGAGGATGGTCATCTGGTGCTGCAACTGGGCGAAGGTCGAGTAGGCGTCGTTGATGCAGAAGGTGTCCCAGTCCCGCCGTGCCTCCGCCCGGCGCAGCCGTGCCTCCAGGTCGGGTACCGCAAGCTGGACGTAGCCGTAGTTGACGCGACCGGGCAGCGCGCGGCCGGTCAGGAACGCGTAGTAGTGGTGCAGTGAGTACGTGATGGTCAGGTCGTTGGCACTGCGGAATCGACTGCGCATGGTGGCCTCGTGCTCGACCGGGAACTCCCGCTCGATCTCCGCGAGGATGCTGCGCCGCAGCGGATAGGGCACGTGCTGGCTGCCCTGGGTGAGGGTACGGCCGAACCGCTTCTCGATCAGTGCCCGGTTGTTCTTGATCATCGCGTCCACCGGGGAGTCCAACTCGCTGATCTCGCCGAGCGGAATTCGGTTCTGGGACAGGAAGAACTTGGTGTTGCCGTTGGCCAGAAAGAACGTCTGCGGCGCCAGCGGGCGACCGAAGAACATGTCGTCGTTGAGGTACAGGAAATGCTCGGCGAGGCCGTCGATGCGATGCAACTGACTTTCGATAGCGCAAGAGTTGAAGGTCGGCAGCGCGTCCGGGGCCGCAAAGATCTCCTCGTGGTTGACCAGGAAGATGTTGCCAGCGCTCAGGTCGAGCCAGGCGGGCCGTTGGTGGTCGGTCACGATGTAGATGTTGCGAACCCACGGCGCGTTCAGATGCAGAGACCGCAACGAGAACTTCAGCTCGTCCCGGTTGATGTACCGGGACTCACTCGCCGCCTCAGCGTGCAACGACTCGCCACGGACGCCCGCGCGGCGCTGCTGCCACTCTGGATCCGCGCCGTCGACCCAGGTGTAGACAACGTCGATCGGGAAGTCGATGTCGTCCGGGAGCAGGTGGTCGAACTCGGGGCGGCTACGGCGGGGCGGGTGCCACTTCACCGGGGACGCGAGGCGGCTCAGCCGGTGCTCGCCCACCTGTACCGGCGTGCCGTCCAGTGCCACCGCCCGCATCATCCGGTTGGGCCGGGGCGAGCGGAGCAGTCCGGCCTTCCGGTCGGGCTTCCAGAACTCGATGTCGCAGCCGTACGCCGGGCCCAGGATCAGCTTCAGGCTCGGGTCCGCGCGGAACCAGGTCAGCTTGATCGCCTGCGCGGCGTACAGCTCGGTCCAGGCCGGCGCCTCCGACGCGTCGGTGAGCCCGCCGACGATCGGCGGCCGGGGCAGTACCTGGCTCACATAGCAGGTCTCCGCCCCGCCGAGCTTCTCCAGTGCGCCAAGTGCGGCCAACCGGTCGACCTCACTCACGCCGATGACCGGCGTCCGGTCGTCCATGCCGCGCACGAGGAAGTAGTCCACCCCGTGCGCCTCCAGCGCGCCGCTCACCGCGTCGACGTTCAGCTGACGCCCCAGGATCGGAGTCAGGTCGGCATGCACGTGCGCGGTACGACGTCCACCGTCGACCAGGACCTCACGCAGCTCGCCCGGGCCATGCCCAGCGCCGCCCGCCGGCACGGACCCGGCCACGTTGACGGCCCGGGATGGTACGACCGCGCGCTGCGGTGCCACCGGCGTGTTGTTCACGGCACTTCCTTCATCGATGTCACTGACGATCCGAATCGTTGCGGTCGCGAGACGCGTAGGCCACCCGCTGTCGACACGGCCAGGACGACGGGGCGGCCGCTGCCGTCAACCTGCACCGCGTGCCCACCGGTGATCGGCGTCGCCTCACGAAACCATCGGCAGGGCGTCGACCCGTCCGGGTCCAACCAGGCGACGCTGGAACCGGAAGCGTCGTCGCGGACCGCGAGCAGGACCGCGCCCGCCCGGGAAACGTACCGGACGCTCAGCGGGCCGGGACCGCCGTGTCCGCCGAGGTCGGCCGCCGTCGACAGGTCCCACTCCCGACCGGCCCCCCGGGTGCGGTACGACAACAACGACGCCGAGTCCCGTCGTCGGAACAGCAGCAGCCGCTCGCCGTCAGGCAGCCGCGTCACGGCGGGGGGACCCGCCGGTGCCTCCGTCTCCAGCACGGCGTACTCGGCCGTGAGTTCCGGTACGGAGACCAGCCAACGTGCGGTCCCGGTACGCGCCGCGGCGAAGACCTCCACGATGTGGCCGTCGAGCGCGACCGCGGTCAGGCCGTCCTGGACGTCCCGGCCGCCGAGATCCTGCCACCGCGTCCAGGACGTCCCGTCGTGCAACCGACAACTCAGTCCCTTGTCGGCGTTGCGGACGAGCAGCAGCACGCCACCGCCGGGCAGCGGGACGGCGTGCGGCATGCCGAGGTGCCGACGCTTCGACGGATCGTCGAGCCCGGCGGGGTTGCCGAGCGACTCCCAGCGGACGTCCGTGTCACCCGGGGCCGCCGGCAGCACGGTCGTGCAGATGTCACGAACGTGTCGATCGGGCTCAGCCGTGATCTTCTGCCGCACCGTGAACAGCCGCCAGCCACCGTCCGCGGCGGCCAGCCCGACGACGTGCGGCAGGAACCCGGCGCCGGCGAGCTCCCGTCCTGGGGAGAACGCACCGGTGTCGGTCTGCTGCCAGTGGACCACCTGGCCGCCGCGTACCGCGAAGGCTGACAACCTGCCGTTCGGGCCCGGCGCGGACCATGCCTGCGAGCCGGGATAGCGCAAGGTGGTGCCTGACGCGTTCCCACCCCCGATCGCGTCGCCCCCGACCTTGCGGTCACCGCGGCCCACTGGACCGTCGGCGGGCAGACCGTCCGCCCAGCCGTAGATGTCCTTGTACCGCTGTTTGACTGCCCGCGCCTCGGGACTGAGGTTGGACGGCCACCGCCGGACGTAGTAGCCGCGGAACGCCTCGACGGACGTGGCTTTGCCACCCCCTTCGGCGAACCACCGTTGGGCCGCCTCGTGTGCGAACAGTCCAGTGACGGTGTGGGCAATGTGGTCGGAGTAGTCACCGGTGTCTGCGTGCTGCGGGTTCGCCCTGTCGTGCAGTTGACGGTCCGGGTCCGGGTCCATCGTCCACAGCAACGTCGGCTCGACCTCGCGCAGGAGGTGCAGCAGCGCTCCGATCAGGCTCTCCCGGGAGTAGACGAAGCTCCCGGAGACCGGCGAACCGAGCGGCACCATGGTCGGTGTGACGGTTGCTTCGCCGGTCCACAGGCGCTGCAGTGGGCCAGCCTCGCTTGGCGAGCTGGGGGGCGGCGTGCACCAGAGGTTGAGAGACACCAGCCGGATCTGTGGCGCGTCGACAAGTGTCGAGAGATCCGCCTCGATGCCCGGACCCACGGTGACCGCATCCCGGCGCCACTTGGCGTCCCGATCGCCGAGAACCATCTCCCCGTACGCGCGCCGGAGCCCGTTGAATCGGGCGGCGGCGAAGCCCTCGAAGTTCACCGGCAGCGCGGCATGTGCCTCGGACCCGGCCGGAGCGTTACGTCCGTCCGCCTCACCGGCGGTCAGGCAGACGGTCACGTGCAGCTGGCTGTGGCGCAGCTGGTTGACGAGCAGCGGGTTCATGAAATAGAGGTCGTCGTCCTGATGGGCCACGATCGCCATGGACCGTGGGCTGCCGCTGAGCTGGCGATCAGACGTCACGGCGTTCCCCAACGGGGTCGGGTCCTCGGTAGGGCCGGTTCCTCCGGTCTGGAACCGCCTTGAAGTCGGTGACCGTGTTGAGCATGTTGTTGGGCATGGTGGGAGCGTCGATCGGGGCGCCCCGACGGGCGTCCTGCACCGAGCGGTACGAGCGCCGGTACAGCTCCCCGGCGCCCACGCTCCGCCGCTCCGCCACCACGTCGTCCGGCAGCTCGAACGGGGCGGGGAAGGGCAGGTAGCGCGGCAGGAAGTCGGCCAGCATCCGCTCCTGCTCGGCGAACGTCCGAGGGTCGGAGTCGGTGTCGTTGAGGCAGAACACGTCGCGGTTGCGGCGGGCCAGCAGCTCGGCCAGTCGGGCGGGGGTCGAGGGGTGGCCCAGGTCGGCGTACTCGTACTCGATGTCGCCGGGGACGGCCTGCGCGGTCAAAAACGCCCAGTACTGGTGCAGCGACGACGGGATGGACAGGTCGCCGTGGTGCCGGAACCGGTGCCGGGCGGTGGCCATCACCTCGTCCGGCAGCGTGCCCTCGATCTGCTGCATGATGCTGCGGCGCAGCGCGAACGGGGTGTGCTTCATCTTCTGCGTGATGGTCACGCCGAACTGCCGCTGGATGTGCCGGCGGTTGTTCTTCCCGGCGGCCTTCACCGGCGGGTCCTCCGGCTTCGCCTCGCCCAGGCCGAACTGGGCCGGTGAGGGGAAGAACTTCGCGATCCCGTTGGCGTGGAAGAAGTGGTTGGGCAGCAGCGGGCGACCGAGGAACACGTCGTCGTTGAGGTAGAGGAAGTGTTCGGACAGGCCGTCGATGCGGTGCAGCCGGGACTCGATGGCGTGCGAGTTGTACGACGACCGGCCGCCGAGGTCGGCGAAGAGTTCGGCGTGCGAGATGACCGTGATCATCGGGTGGCTCGGGTCGAGCCAGCTCGGCAGTTGACTGTCGGTGATCAGGAAGATCCGCCGCAGCCAGGGCGCGAAGCTGTGCAGCGACCGCAGCGAATACCGCAGCTCGTCGCGGTTGTGATAGCGCGAGGAGTTCGCGGCGACCGCGTGCAGCGGGCCTTCGGGGGCGCCGAGCGCCAGCGACTTCCGCTTCAGCCACTGCGGGTCGGAGCCGTCCACCCAGGTGTAGACGGCGTCGATCGGGAAGCCGATCCGGTCCGGCGCTCGAACGGCCAGGTCCCGGCGGGTGCCGTAGGTGTGGTCGTCGGCCTCGGGCACGAAGTGGCTCATCAGCGCCGCCGCCACCCGGACCGGCTGAGCCCGGGCGGGTGCCTCGTCGACGACCCCGTTGCGCCGCGGCGCGCGGACCATGTCCCCGTGCCGGCTCCAGAACTCGATCTCGCAGGCGAACTGCGCGCCGAGGACCACACCGGCGCGGGTGTCGGTCACCGGGAAGCAGACCTGGATCACCTCGGTCGGGGTGGCGTCCGGTTGGTCCCGACGGGGCTGGACCTGCACCACCCGGACGTCCGCGCCGGCCAGTGCGGGGGCGGAGCGGATCAGGCGTTGTACCGCCGGCCGGTGGTCGTCCAGGACCGCGACGGTGCTGCGCAGGTGGTCGTCGTTACGGATGCAGTGGTATTCGATGCCGGCCGCGTGCAGCGCGGTGGTGACGGCCGTGAGGTTTCGGTGCCACTGCTGCAACGGGGTCGCCGTGGCGACGACCTCGGCCCGGGTGCGAACGCCACCGTCGGTCACTGCCACCCGGGCGCCGAGGGGATGCACCGTGTCGCCGCCGCGCGGGCGGGAGAGCGTCTGCACCAGGCCCATCCGCCGGTGCGCGGGCAGCATGCCCAGCAGTCGCCGCCGGGCCGGTGACGGCAGGAGTCGGTAGATCTTCAGGGCGATCATGCGCTGGGCCGTCCGTTCGCTACGGCCGCCTCGTCAGCGGGCACCGTTCAGCCCTGCGTACGGTTGGCGGGGCGACGTCCCACTCGCGATGATTCGACACACACCCGTGCGGCCATCACTGCATGCCTTTCCACAGATCCCCCGTTGGCACCGCGTGGCGATCTGGCGTCAACCGCGCGTCGCCTGGCGGCGGCTGGCGGCGGACACCGATCTCCGGGCCGGACCGTGTTCTCCCGTGAGGGACGACGTTGGCCGCCGCAGGTGGCCCGGGGCAGTGCATGTTACCTGCAGGCCATCAAATAACCACATGATCGATACCTGGCCTACAGGCAAAAATGGCATAAGGGCGGTATGGGGGTATTCGAGAAGATAATCCTGGCCATTCGGGTGGTTCAATGACACCGGGTCGGTCGACCGAACGTACCCTCGCGAAGCTGCTCAACTCCGCGTGCGACCGGTACGGCCGATCGCCGGCCGCTGCCGTGACCTGGCAGAGTAGCGGGGTGACCGAGACCGGACCCGCCGCGACGAGGGTGCTGCACCCACCGGTCGGCTACCGGCTGGCCGCTTCGGTCCGCGCGCTCACCTTCAGCCCGTACGACCCGTGCGCCCGGGTGGCGGCCGGCACCTTCTGGTGGGCGACCCGTACCCCGGACGGTCCGGCCACGCTCGCGCTGCGACCGGCCGGCGGGGAGCTGCTCGCCGAGGGGTACGGGCCGGGGGCCGAGCACGTCCTCGCCCGCGCCGACGCGATCGCGGGGCTGCGTGACGACCTGACCGGCTTCACCGAGCTGGCCTCGGCGCACCCGCTGGTCGCCCGGCTGGCCCGGGAGCACCGAGGGCTCCGGATGCCCGCCACCGGGCAGGTCTTCCCCCGGCTGCTGCGCGCGGTCTTCGAACAGAAGGTCACCGGCAAGGAGGCCTACCGGGCGTACGCGGCGATGGTGCGGCACTTCCGGGAACCGGCTCCCGGGCCGCTGCAGCCGCTGCTCCTACCGCCCGAGGCCGCCGCGGTGGCCGCCACCCCGTACTGGGTGTTCCACCCGTTCGGGGTGGAACAGCGTCGGGCCGACACGCTTCGTCGCGCCGCGGCGCTCGCCGACCGCCTGGAGCGCAGCACCGACGCCACCGACGCCACCCGTCGGCTCACCGCGATCCCCGGCATCGGGCCGTGGACGGCCGCCGAGGTGGTCCGGATCGCCTACGGGGACCCGGACGCGGTCAGCGTCGGCGACTACCACATCCCGAACACGGTGGCCTGGGCGCTGGCCGGCGAACCGCGGGGCGACGACGCCCGGATGTTGGCCCTGCTGGAGCCGTTCCGAGGTCACCGGGGCCGGGTGTGTCTGCTACTGGAGGCCGCCGGCATCCGGGCGCCGAAGTACGGCCCTCGGGCCCCGATCCGCTCGTTCGCCGGCTACTGACCCGTTGGGGGCGGACGCGCTCACCGGCCGGCGCAGAGCCGACACGGTACGGCCCAGCCTGCACCCACCGATGCGGCGGCGGGAGAGCCCGACTGTCAGCCCCGCTCGCAGCGACGCCGGAGCCCGTCGGCCTCCATCCGCAGGTAACGGCGGAGCAGCCCGCCGTACAGCCGGCCGATCAGGCCGGCCAGCGGACCGGACTGGTCGATGGCCAGCTCGACGCGGGTACGCCCGTCGGGCAGCGACAGCAGCCGGTGCTCCCCCGTGGTCCGCACACCCGGCGCGCCGGAAACCCACACGAACTCCCGCCGCTCGGTCAACTCGGTGACCCGCCAGAGGGCCGGCCGCAGCTTCGGCTGCGTCAGTCGGGCGGTCGCGCCGACGGCGAGCGGCCCCGGTTCCCCCCGCTCGACCTGGGTCACCGAGTCGGTCCACTCGGGCCAGCTCCCCACGTCGACGAGCACCGCCCAGACCTGCTTGGCGTCCGCGGCGATCTCGGTATCGGCCTCGAACCGCATCACGTTTCCTCCCCGGCGGCGCCGCTCGGCACCGCCCCGGGTACGGACGAGGCCGCCGCGAGCATTGTGACAGTCCGAGCCTCCTCAGTGGAGGCCGGCGGCCGGCCCGCGGTCAGGCGGCCTCGTGCAGGTCGGCCAGGGTGAGTGGGGTACGCCGACGCAGCAGCTCCTCCAGCTCCGGCACCGAACCGACCTCGCCCAGCACGTTGCGGCCACCGCCGAACCGCTCCGGGTAACGGCGGGTCAGCCGGAAGCGGTAGCGGCCCCGGATCAGCTCGACGCTCACCCGCCACCGCCCGCAGCAGTCACAGACCCACTCGGACACCTCGCGAAAGTAGCTCTGACCTGGGGTTATTCGATTCGCCCGGTCGGGACGAGCGACGCGTAGGCGGACACGCCGCCCCGGCACCCACGGTGATCTGCCTCACGACTGTCGGCACCGTCTGATTGACTGGTCGGCGTGGACCTGCCGATCAACCCTCCGGTCGAGCCGATGCTGGCCAAGAGTGTTCCCAAGCTGCCCACCACCCCCGGGGTGACCTACGAGCCCAAGTGGGACGGGTTCCGCTGCATCGTGTTCCGCGACGGCGACGAGGTCGAGTTGGCCAGCCGGGGCGGCAAGTCGATGACCCGCTACTTCCCCGAGGTGGTCGAGCAGGCCCGCCGGCAGTTGCCGCAGCGGTGCGCGGTCGACGGTGAGTTGATCGTGATTCGGCGCGACGGGCCGAGCGGCCAGCCCCGGCTGGATTTCGAGCTGCTGGCCCAGCGCGTCCACCCCGCCGCGTCCCGGGTGAAGATGCTGGCCGAGACCACCCCGGCCGACTTCGTCGCCTTCGACCTGCTGGCCATCGGTGACGAGGCGCTGCTCGACCAGCCGTACCCGCGCCGCCGGGAGCGGCTGGTCCAGGCGCTGGCCGGGGTGCGTCCGCCGGTGCACGTCACCCAGGTCACCACCGATCCGGACACCGCCCGGCGCTGGTTCGACGTCTTCGAGGGCGCCGGGTTGGACGGTCTGATCGTCAAGCCGGCCGACCTGCCGTACGAGCCGGGCAAGCGCTTGATGTTCAAGGTCAAGCACGCCCGCACCGCTGACGCGGTGGTGGCCGGCTTCCGCTGGCACAAGTCCGGCCCGGTGGTCGGTTCGCTGCTGCTCGGCCTGTACGACGACGCCGGGGTCCTGCACCACGTGGGGGTGAGCGCGTCGTTCAGCATGGCCCGCCGCACCGAGTTGCTCGACGAGCTGGCGCCCTACCGGGACACCGGCGGCGAGCACCCGTGGGTGCACGGCGACCACGAGCGCGGCCAACGCATCCCGGGTGGGGTGAGCCGGTGGACCGGCACGAAGAACCTGGAGTGGGAGCCGGTGCGCCCGGAGCTGGTGGTCGAGGTGGGCTACGACGCGATGGAGGGCGAACGCTTCCGGCACACCGCCCAGTTCGTCCGGTGGCGCCCGGACCGCGACCCCCGGTCCTGCCGCTACGACCAGCTCGACCGGCCGATCCGCTTCGACGTCGACCAGGTGCTGCGCGGCGATCCGACGGCCACCGTGGACCGCGCCGCCACCGGCCCGGCGTAGCCTGGCCGTCGACCCGATCCCGGAGGACCACGTGACCCGCACCGCCGACCAGCCTCGGATGGCGACCAGCCGCCGGGTCCGTCGCACTCTCGTCGCCTTCGGCGTCGCCGCGCTGCTCACCGCCGGTTGCACGCTGCCGGCGTTCGCGCCGCGCACCGAGGTGGAGGGCGCGGCTGCCCCGACCGGCAGCGCACCCACCTGGCGGCCGTGCCCGGAGGTGCCCGATGAGTTGGTCGGGCGGAGCGCGCCGAACATGCGCTACGAGTGCACCCGCATCGCCGTGCCCCGTGACTGGGGCACCGGCGGCGGGGCGAGCACCGGCCCGGGCGCCGGGGAGACCTTCGAGATCGCCCTGCTGCGCGCCCGGTCCACCAAGCAGCGCGACCGGGTGGGCTCGCTGGTGGTCAACCCGGGCGGTCCGGGCGGGTCCGGCGTCGACACCGCCGTCTACCTGTCCTTCGGCCCCCAGTTCGGCGGGCTGCCCACGTCGATCACCGAGCGCTTCGACATCGTCGGCTTCGATCCGCGCGGGGTGTCCCGGTCCAGCCCGGTGAAGTGCATCTCCGACGCCGACCTGGACGCCAGCTTCGGTTACGACCCGGACCCGGCGAGCCAGGCGGCATTCGACGGCTTCGTCGGCCTGAGCCAGCGGATCGGGCGCGGCTGCGGCGACCGGTACGGCGACCAGTTGCCGCTGTACGGCACCGAGCAGGCCGCCCGGGACATGGATGCGGTACGCGCCGCCGTGGGCGACGACAAGCTCACCTACCTGGGCTACTCGTACGGCACCCTGCTCGGCGCCACGTACGCCCAGCTGTACCCGCAGCGGGTGCGGGCGCTGGTGCTCGACGGCGCGGTCGACCCGCAGCAACGGTTGGTCGAGGGCTCGGAAAGCCAGGCCCGCGGCTTCGAACGGGCCTTCACCAACTTCACCACCTGGTGCGCGGCGAACGCGGGCCGCTGCCCGATCGCTCCGGACGCCCGCGCGGCCGTCACCTCGGCCATCGACAAGGCCAAGGTCTCCCCGGTACGCGGCGCGGACGGGCGGGAGGCCACCGCCGGCTGGGTGTTCTACGCCGTCATCTCCTCGCTCTACACCGAGTCGGGTTGGCAGGAGCTGGCACAGGCGATCGACAAGCTGGCCGAGGGCGACCCGAAGGACGTGTTCCGGCTCGCCGACGCGTACGCCGGCCGGGAGGACGACGGGCACTACTCGAACCTGTTCGACGCCAACCTGGCCATCAACTGTGCCGACGAGACGGAGAAGCCGAGCCGGGAGCAGATCCGACAGTTGCAGTCGCAGTGGCGCGCGAAGTATCCGCTGTTCGGGCCGGCGTTGGCGGTCGGCATGTTGAGCTGCGTCGAGTGGCCGGGCGGGCGTGACCCGTACCCGACCGGCAAGGCGAACGGCGCGCCGCCGATCGTGGTGGTCGGCACCACCGGCGACCCGGCGACACCGTACGAGCAGACCCCCCGCCTCGCGTCGATGCTGGGCGTCGGCCGGGTGCTGACCTGGGAGGGCGAGGGGCACACCGCCTACCCGCAGACGTCCTGCATCACCGATGCGGTCGACGCCTACCTGCTCGACCTGACGGTCCCCCGGGAGGGCCTGCGCTGCCCGCCCCGCTGAGCGGTGTGACAGGCTCCCGGCATGACCGATCTGATCTACCGGGAGGCGGTCCGGGGTGACCTGCCCGCCGTCATCGCCCTGCTCGCCGACGACGTGCTGGGCAAGGCCCGCGACTTCACCGAGGTCGACGAGGCGTACGAGCGGGCGTTCGCGGCCATCGACGCCGACCCGCGCAACCAGCTGATCGTGGCCGAGCAGGGCGGCGACCTGGTCGGCTGCCTGCAGATCACCTACATCCCGGGTCTGGGTCGGCACGGCAGCGAGCGGTCACTGATCGAGTCGGTCCGGGTCCGCTCCGACCGACGTGGCCAGGGGTTGGGCCGGGACCTGATGACCTGGGCGATCGACCAGGCCCGGCAGCGCGGCTGCGCGCTGGTGCAGCTCACCACCGACAAGACCCGCGCCGACGCGCACCGCTTCTACCTGGGCCTCGGCTTCGTGGCCAGCCACGAGGGCATGAAGCTCGCCCTCTGACCGCACACGGGCTACGTTCGCCGCCATGAGCCAGCCGAGGAGCCCCGGGAGCCCGCAGCAGCGCCCACCACGGCGTCGGCGAGGTCTGCTGCTCCTGGCGGTCGGGGTGGTGCTGCTGGTGGCGGCGTTCTGGCTGCCCGGGTGGCGCAGCGTGTACCCCGACCGGACCGAGGTCGTCCCGGGCGCACGGCTGGTCGGTTGGGCGTTGCCCTTCGCGGTGATCGCCGCCGGGAGCGCGGTGCTCTCGCTGACCACCACGGAGGGTCCCGCTCGTCGGGTGTGGCGGCAGGCCAGCCGCGGACTGCTCATCGCCAACGCGCTCGCCTGCGGCAGCCTCACCGGCGTGTACTGGTACTTCGAGGCCGAGGATCCCTTCGTCGGCCACGAGCTGCTCTCGACCGCGCCGGGCCCCGGCATCGTGCTGGCCCTGGTGGGCTGCCTCCTGATCCCGCTCGCCGGCGCGCTTCCCGAGCGCCACCAACCGACCAACCAGCCCGGAGGCAACCAGCCCGAGGGCATCCAGCCTGGGGGCAACCAGCCCGAGGGCAACCAGCCCTGACCGGGCCGGGCGCCGTCGATGCCGGACGGGGGCCAGCACTTCTCCCCCGGGCCCTTTGGAGCTGATGTCGTAGACGATTCACCGCCGCGATTCAGCTACGACATCAGCTCCACAGTGGGCGCGAACACCATGCCCTACCTGTCACGCCGGCCGCCCGACAAGCCGACAGCAGCCAGCCCCCGACAGCGGCCAGCGCCCGACAACGGCCAGCGCCCGACAACGGCCAGCGCCCGACAGCGGCCAGCGCCCGACAGCGGCCAGCGCCCGACAGCGCCAGCCGGCGACAGCGCTCAGCCGTCGACCAGACGACCGTCGCGCAGGACGAGCACCCGGTCGGCGAGGTCGATCAGGGCCGGATCGTGCGTGGCCACCAGTGCGGTCATGCCGCGGGCGTGCACCACCGCGCGCAGCAGGTCCATGATGGACCGCCCGGTCTCCGAGTCGAGCTGACCGGTGGGTTCGTCGGCGATGAGCAGGTCCGGCTCGTTGGCCAAGGCCCGGGCCACCGCGACCCGCTGCTGCTGCCCGCCAGAGAGCTCGTACGGGCGCTGCGCGGCGTGCCCGCCCAGGCCGACCAGTTCCAGCAGCACCGCGACGCGCTCTTCCCGCTCCGCAGCCGGCACCTGCGCCAGCCGCAACGGCACGCCCACGTTCTCGGCGGCGGAGAGGATCGGCACCAGCCCGAAGGTCTGGAACACGAACCCGACGGTGCCCCGGCGCAGCCGCAGCAGCTCCGCCTCCCCAGCGGAGGTCACCTCGTGCCCGGCCACCACCACCTGACCGCTGTCCGGTCGGTCGAGCCCGCCGATGAGGTTCAGCAGCGTGGTCTTACCGGCCCCGGAGCGGCCTCGGATGGCCACCAACTCGCCTCGCCCGGCAGTGAAGGACACGTCCCGCACGGCGTGCACGGCGTGCTCACCCCGGCCGAAGGTGCGGCTGACCCCACTGACGCGGACCACCTCGTCGGAGTTCGTCGTCAGCCCGCCGCCGAAGCCGGTCGCGCCGGTCACCACCATGTTCCGCTGGCTCATGCCCGCGCCCCCCGATCCTCCGAGGCCCGGTCGCCGGGCCGTACCTGCACATGGTCGGGCTCCAGGTCGAGCCGGACCCGCTCCTTCAGCGCGAGCGCGTCGACGAACGCCGCCGGCAGCTGCATCCGACCGTTGCGGTCCAGCACCGCGTACTCCTCGCTGACCAACTCCGTGTTGCCGTCCGCGTCGATCCGGGCGGTCCGGCGTACCTCGGAGGCGGTTCGGCCGTCGCGGATCGCGACGGTCCGGCGGACCTGGGTGGCCACGGCGTGGTCGTGGGTGACGACCACGATCGTCACGCCCAGTTCCGCGTTGATGGTGCGCAGCGCCGCGAAGACCTCCGCGCCGGTCGCCTCGTCCAGCTCACCGGTCGGCTCGTCGGCGAAGAGCACCTCGGGGTCGTTGGCCACCGCCACCGCCACCGCGACCCGCTGCTGCTCGCCGCCGCTGAGCTGCCCCGGCCGCCGGTCGGCGCAGTAGCCCACGCCAACCAGGTCGAGCAGTTCCCGGGCCCGCTCCCGGCGAGCCCTGCGGCTGCGCCTGCCGGCCAACTGCATCGGCAGCTCGACGTTCTCCAGCGCGTTGAGGTACGGCAGCAGGTTGCGGCCGGTCTGCTGCCAGACGAACCCGACCAGCTGCCGCCGGTAGCTCAGCCGCCGCTTGGCCGACAGCGAGAGCAGGTCGTAGTCGGCCACCCGGGCGATACCGGCGGTCGGCGTGTCCAGGCCGGAGAGGATGTTGAGCAGGGTCGACTTGCCCGAACCGGAGGCACCGACGATCGCCACCAGCTCACCCCGGTCGATGACCAGGTCGAGCCCCTGTAGGGCGACGACCTCCACCCCCTCGGTCTTGAAGATGCGCACCAGGCCGTCGCAGACGATGTGCCCGCGGAGACGGTCCTGCCCGCCGGCCCGCTCGGCGGCGCGAAGCGCTGCCCGCTGTTGCAGCGCGGCCAGGTCAGGCACCAGTGGCGTCTGGGCGGTAGCGGTCATCTCAGCTCTCCTCTCCGAGCCGAAGCACCTCTCCGAGGCGCAACCGGCGGTTGTTCAAGGCCTCGACGGCGACCGCGAAGCCGAGGGCGACCGCCCCGAGCGCGAGCACCGCGGCGACCAGACTGGGCTCGAACGCCACCCGGACGGGCACACCACTGGTGAACGCGGACAGGCCGAGCACCGGGTTGAGCAGCAGGGGCAGGACCGCGCCGACGAGCGCACCGGTCAGCACCGACACCGCGACCAGCGGGGTCAACTCGACCAGCAGCAGCCCTCGCCACTGACGGCGGGACAGGCCGAGGGTGCGCAGCCGGGACAGCACCTGGCCCCGGGACCGCGCGCCGGCCAGCACTGTGAACGCGATGGCCAACAGTCCGAGCAGGGTGCCGCCGACGGCACCGCCCAGGAACCCGAAGGCCAGCACCCCGTTCGCCCCGCCCTCGCCGAGATCCCGGCGGACGTCCGCCCGGGTGTCGACGGTGACCCCGATCAGCCGTTCCCGACCGGTGACGGCGCCGTCGCGCTGGTAGCGCTCCTGGCCCTGGTCGCCGACGACGCGCAGCGCTTCCGCGTCCAGTGCGTCCCCGGCGATCAGCAGGCTGGTCGGCACGGGTGTGGTGGTCCGCGTCGGCAGGGCCTGCCAGGGCAGGATCACGAACCGGCTGGCGTTCGCCGCCAGCATCGGGAAACCGGCCTCGGTGCCGGCCACCCGGAACTCGTACCGCTCGCCCTGCACCACGACGAAGGCGGAGTCGGCCAGCCCGGCCTTCGCCAGGTCGGCGGCGATCGCCGGTGAGACGATCGCCGGCAGCGGACCCGGGCCGGGCAGGGCGGTGCGCAGCGCGGCCGGAATCGACAGGTCCACCTGGGACTGGCGGGCCACCAGGTCCAACCCCGAGCCGTCGACCAGCAGTACGTCCGTCTGCCCGATGGCGGCGTCCGTGCCGACCTCGTCGGCGGCCAGCCGCTCATCGTCCTCGTACAGCACCCGGGTGACGGCCCGGACCCCCGGCAGGCGACCCAACTCGTCGACGGTGTCGGGTGCGAAGCGCTCCCCCCGGATCACCGCGTCGGCGGGCACGAGCTGCGCGGCGGCGCGTTCCCGGCTCGCGTCGACGCCGGCGGCGACGACCGCGCAGAACGCGGCGGTGCCGATCGCCAGCACCACCACGACCAGCGGGGCGGCGACCGCCGCGCGGCCGGCGCGGGCCGTGCCGAGGAACGCCACGCTGCCCCGGGTCCGCGCGGCCAGCCGACTGACCAGCAACAACGGCCAGGGGTACGCCCGCAGCGCCACTACCGCGGCGGCGACCGCGAGGAGCACGGGCACCGACACGAGCAGCGGGTCCACCTCGCCGAGAGTCAGCCCCCGTCGGCGCAGCAGCACCGCGGCGAGCCCGGCCAGGAGCAGCAGGGAGACCTCCACGGTGAGTCGACGGGCCGACGGGCGCACCCGGATCAGGTCCCGGCGCGCCGCTGCGCCAGCCGGTACGGCCAGCGTCGCCAACGGCAGCGCCAGCGTGACCAGCACGGTCACCGCGATGAGGTACGGCACTGTCGGGTCGGGGGCGCCGGGGACCAGGGTGCCCAGCCACCAGCCCAGCACGGCGGCCACCGGCACCACCAGCACCGACTCGGCGAGGCTGCGCCGGGCGCCGGCGGTGGCCCCGCCGCCGCGGGCACGCAGCAGCACGAACTCGGACCGACGCCGTCTGGTGGCGAGACCTGCTGCGAGCACGATGAGCCCGGCCAGGGTGGCCAGTACGCCGGCTGCGATCACCGCGAGAAGGGTGCGGACCGCGTCGATCTGGGCGGCGAACGCGCGCAACGGAACGTCGACGCCCTGGGTCAGGGCGAGGTCCGCAGGCTGGTTGCGTTGCATCACCTGCAGGCCGTCGATCAGCTGGTCCAGCTCGCGGGCGTCGATCCGGTCGACGCCCAGGCGGTACCGCCAGATCGACTGGATCGGCCAACCCTCCACAGCCCGCTTGTTGAGGGCCGACTGCGCGACGACGCCGGTGATGATGAACGGCTGGCCGTCCCCCACCGGTTCGATGATCTGCAACATTTGGGGCAGCGCGTCCCAGATGCCGTTCGAACGGTCGACGGGGCTGAACAGCCCGGACACCAGCAGCGGGGAACCGTCGACGAGGTTGCCCTTGTCATCGGTGTTGCCGATGCGCAGTTGGCTCCCGGCGCGCAGGTTGAGCTTGCGGGCCACGTCGACGTCGAGCGCCACCTCGATCGGCCGGTCGGGAACGTACGTCTCGCTCGGCCATGCGCCCTCGACCAGGGTGCCCGCGCCCTGGATGTCGGGCATGGCCCGCAGGCCCATGTCGAGCAGCAGGTTGCGGGCCGCCAGATCCGGTCCGACCACCCGGGCCGCCTGGGTCTCGACGCTGTACCACCGCTCGGTCACCGCCGAGCGCACCTGCTCTGGCATCTCCGCGGCCAGGGTGTTGAACCGCTCCACGGCGTTGCCCATCGCGGTCCGCTGCGACGGGGCGGGCGCCATGGTGCTGGTGTACGTGAGGTCCCGGCGTTCCGCCGGCTCGCTGGTGAGTTGCGCTCGCAACCCCTGCTCGGCGAGCCGGTTGACCAGCCGGGGCACCCCACTGATCAGCAGCGTGACCACCAGGGTCAGCACCGCCAACAGCAGGAACTGCCCCCCGTACGCCCGGACCCGCCGGACGGCTGCCCCGACGCTCATCGTTCTCCCCCGATTCGCAGCTGCGCCGCCGCCACCCGCTGACGGATGCCGGTGGCGATGAACGCGCTGAAGGCGAGCGCCGCCAGCAGCAGACCGACCGCGGTCAGGCCGATCGGCACCCAGGGCAGCGCGAACGCCGCCGGGGGGACCGGCCGGCCGGCGGCCGGGGTGAGGATGACCAGTGGGGCCATCGTCGCGCCGACGGCGGTGCCGAGTAGCAACCCGACGCCCACGCCGATGCCGGCGAGGAACGTCTGTTCGGCCAGCAGCGCCCGGGCCATCAGCCGGGGCGTGGCGCCGAGGGTGTGCAGGACCGCGAACTCGCCGAGCCGTCGCCGGGCGGTCGCCCACACGTCCACCATCAGGCCGACGATGGCGAGCAGCACCGCGCCGAGCGCGGCGGCGAGCATTCCGGTACGGGAGCCGCGCCAGTACGGGTCGTCGGCGGCCGCCTCGATGGCCGCCTCCCGGTTGAGCACTGTGACGCCCGGGAGTTCGCTGGCCGCCTGGGCTGCGGCGTTCGCGTCGGCGGTGCGGATCCACCATTCCGGTACGGGTCGCACCATCCCGTCGCTACGGATCAGCGCGTCGACCGCCGCGGGCAGGTCCAGCAGCACGCCGGCCGCGGTGGTGGTCGGCACGGCGCTGAGCTCACCGACCAGTCGCACCGGCAACGTCGCCCCGGAGAGGGTGAGGTCGACGGTGTCGCCGACGTTCATGCTCAGCGCCTCGCGTACCTGCGGGGTCATCAGCACCGGTACGGGCTTGTTGTCCCCGCCCGGCACGACGGAGAACCGTGTCGGCGGCTGGTACGCGAACTGCCCGCCGGGAATCACCTCCACGTCGTGGACGGCGGCGAACCCGGCGCCGTTGGTCCGCACCGGCGTGGATGCCTCGCCGGGGGCGGCCAGCACCCAGTCGCCGCCAAGGTCGGCGGGCTGGGTTGCGCCGTCGGCCATGACCACGCTCAGATCGTCCATCTCGAGTCGGTAGGCGTTGCCGGCCGCCAGCCCGCCGTCGGCCTCGAATCCGGCCAACCGCAGCCGCGCCCCACCCAGGTCGGGCAGCTGCACGGTGAACCGGGTAGCCCGACCGTCGCCGTCGGCGTTGGTCGCCGGCAACCGTACCGCGAGCCCGTCGGGGCTGGTGACCAGCAGCGTCACCGCGACCCGGACCTGCCGGGCGGCGTTGCTCACCGGGGTACGGACGGTGCCGGTGACGGCGCGCGCCCCGGCGGGCAGTTCGATACCCGCTGGTGCCGCACGCTCATCGATCATGCGCTGGTACTGCTCGGAGGCCGACCCGTCGGCGAGGCGGTCGGCGAGGAGGACGACGCCCGGGGCGCTGGTCGGGTCGACGCCGATCACCGTCGCCGGCAGGTTCTGCCGGCCGACCCGGATCTCGTCCCGCCACACCGGCAGCACCCGGTCCACGCTCGGCAGCGCGGCGAGCTGACCGGTCCGGGTCGGCGGGGCTCCCCCGGCCCGTTCGGTGACGCGGATGTCGGCGCCGACCGTGTAGCCGGCCTGCTCGACCTGGGACCGCTCGCCGGTGCTGATCAGGGACCAGGCCAGGGTGCTGCCGCCGACGGCGAGGGCGAGCAGCAGGACCGGGCCGGCGTGCGGACGCCGACCGGCCTGCCACATGCCGAACATGGTGGCGGTCCACGGACGACGGTCGACGAACCGCTCCGCGAACCGGGTGAGCGGTGGGAGCACCCGCAGCGCCAGCACGGCACCGGCCAGCACGCCGAGTGTGGGGGCGGCGACCAGCAGCGGGTCGAGGCCGAGCCGACCGCCCGAGCCGGCCAGCGGCGAGGCGTAGCGGCGTAGCTGCACCCAGGCGAGCACGGCCAGCGCCACCAGCACCAGGTCGACGCTGGCGCGTTGGACGCTCGCGGCCCGGTTCGGGCGGGATCGGGCCGCCATGTCCGCGACGTACGTCCCGGCGCCGCGCAGCGTCGGCAGGACCATGGCGACGAGGCAACCGGCCGCGGTGGCCGCTGCCGCCGCCCAGATCAGTGTGGTGTTGCCGCCGGCGGTGGAGAGGTCACTCGACCCGCCGGGCCGGATGTACCGCAGCGCCTCACCGGCGATCAGCGGACCGAGCACGGCCGCCGGGGCGACCACCAGGGTCGCCTCCCGGGCGGCCAGGCCGGCCAGCTGCCGACGGGCGGCGCCACGGGCGCGTAGCAGCGCGGTCTGTGGGCGACGGTCCTCGTGCAGCAGCGCGGCGACGAGCACCAGCGCGTACCCGCCGAGCACCAGGATGAGCAGCAGCGGGGTGGCCAGCGACGAGCGACCCACCAGGTCGGCGCGGGAGATCCGGTCCAGCAGCTGCGCCATCTTCGTCACCGCCTGCCCGGAGCTGCCCAGTTGGGCAGCCTCGGGCACTGCCGACAACGCCTCGGTGAGGGCTTTCCGAACGGCGGGCAGGTCGGCGGTGTCGACGCCGCCGAGGTCCGGTTGGGCGAGCCAGGACGCCGACACGGAGCCCGGGAAGGTGGCCGCGAAGTCCGCCGGGTCGAGCGTGAACGGGCCGTACGAGGTGCCGGAACCGGCGCTGCCCGCTCCCACGCCGGGGGCCAGCAGCCAGTACGCGTCGGTCGGGTCGCGGGGCCGCCAGGTGCCGGCGAGCACCAACTCTCCCCGTCGTTCGGTGGCCCGGTCCCGCACCGGGACGCGTTCGCCAACGGTCAGGCCGAGGGTGCCGGCGACCCGCTCGGGCAGGCTCACCTGGATGGGGTTGGCTCCGGGGCGGGGCCAGGCACCGCTGGTCAGCTCGGCGTGGCTGGCGAGGTCGTCGAGCGTGGCCAGGCTCGCGAAGACCGGTTCGTCGGCGGTACGCGGAATCTGCCCGAGGTCGCCGGTCAGCTCCCGGCCGGTGCCGTACCGGGCGGCGGTGACAGCGACCGGGACGCCGCCGAGCCCGGTGGCGAACTCGGCGCGGACCGCCTTGTCCCGGGTTGCGAACTCCGCCGCGTCCCGCCCGCCCGAGCCACTGACCAGTAGGCCGCGCTCCTCGGCGGGCGAGGCGGCGACGAGAGCCCGCTGCCCGGCGTCGACGGCCCGACGGTTGTAGTCGGACAGTCCCGTGACCAACGCGACGGCGACGAGGGCAGCGATCACCGCCGCCATCAGCAACCCGCGCGCCTCCCGGGCCCGCCTCCACACCAGCTTCATCCGACGCCTCCCCTGGCCCTGGCGGGCCGACGACCATCAAGACAGGCCACCTACCGGGAAAGGTTCGCGCCCGTTACTTGATCGTTATTACGGGAGGGTCGGCCGAAGCCGGGCGGCTAGCTGTAATGCCTAGCTGCCGCGTCGAACGTTGCGGATGCCGAACACCACCGCGCCGATCACCAGCAGGACGCCGATGCCCTGCAGGCCCGGGGAGTCGTCGGCCCCGCCGAGCACGACGGCGGCGACGCCGAGCGCCACCCCGAGGACCGCGGCAACGATCAGGGCGTACCTCATGGGGTTTCCTCCTCCACCCACTCGAGCAGGTCTCCGGGCTGGCAGTCGAGCACCCGGCACATCGCTTCCAGGGTGCTGAACCGGACGGCCTTGGCGCGGCCGTTCTTGAGCACCGCCACGTTGGCCGGCGTGAGCCCGACGCGCTCGGCGAACTCACCGACGCTCATCTTGCGTTTGGCCAACTCGACGTCGATGCGGACGACGATGGGCATCAGATCACCGCTTCCATGTCGCTGCGCAGCGTGGTGGCCTGCCGCAGCAGCGCACGCATCACCACCATGAGGAGCCCCAGCACGGTGACGCCCACCGTCAGGAGGAAGAGCAGGAGGGGTAGTCCCGGGTCGTCCGCGTTGAAGCCGACCCAGAGAAAGACGCCCACCAGCACCACCCAGGCGGCGGCGATGGCCCACACGATGGCGTCCACCCACTTGAGCGACGCCTCGGTGAAGATGCGGTCGCTCTTGACCAGGCTGAGCAACTGCCACGTCGCGACGATGACCACCTGGACGCAGAGCACCCAGAACACCGTCACGGCGGTCGCCGGCCAGCGCAGGTGGGCGTCCTGCGGCGACTGCTCAGCCATGTACGCGAACTGGCCGGGCAGCGAGAGGGTCTGGAACACGACCAGCACCCCGAACAGCACCACGAGAAAGACTCTGAGAGCGGCAACCGCTCGATGCTCAGTAACCATGCATCGAGTTTCGCTCGCTACCTATCGAAAGTCAATCGGTTCGTCAGTTGCCGCCTGTTGCGCCGGGCGCATCGGCCGCCGAGGACGGCCTGGCCTTCTGCGGGTAGAACGCCTCGTGCCGGGCCAACATGGCGACGAAGTCGACGATCTTCCGCTCGCGGGTCTCCGCCCGCTTGACCGCGTTGAGGCGGTGAATGAGGGCGAACCGGTTGGCCTTGGTGAGCACGTCGAACATGGCCTGCGCAGCGGGTTCGGCGGCGATCGCGGCGAGGAGGTCGGCCGGCACCTCCGCCTCCGACGGCGGGGCGTACGCCGCCGCCCATCGACCGTCCGCCTTCGCCGCATCCACCGCGGCCCGACCCGGTGGCAGCATCCGTCCCTGTTCCTCCAGCCGGGCAACGTTCGCCACGTTGCGTTGCGACCACGAGCTGCGGGACCGGCGCGGGGTGAACCGGATCCACGAGGACCCCTCGTCCCGCTTACGGGCCTGCCCGTCGATCCAGCCGAAGCACAGGCCCTCGTCGACCGCCTGCTGCCAGGTCACCGTCGTGACCGTGCCGCCCTTTTTGGTCAGCGCGAGCCAGACACCGGGCGACGAGGCGTGGTTCGCCGACAACCAGGCGCGCAGCGCGTCGGCGTCAGCGACGATCAGCTCGTCCAGCTCAGCGCTCGTCATGCCGGCAGGCTAACCCCCGGGTCTGACAGTCGGTGCCCGCCGTGGGACTCGACCAACGCGTCCGCCACCGCGTCGGCGTCGGCCTCGGCCACCTGCGCCGGGTACTCCGGCAGCAGGTCGTCCCAGGCGACCAGCCACGACCCGAACAACTGGGCCTGCCCCTCGGGCCGAGCGAAGAACCAGATGTGCAGGTGGGCGCCGCCGTCGCCGAAGCGGTAGACGTGGGCGCGTGAGATGTGCGGCAGCGCCTGCACGTGGCGGACGATGCGGGTGCTCAACAACCCCAGCTCGGCGGCCAACTCGTCGGGCAGGTCCGCCATGTCGTAGTGCTCGCGCGGCAACAGCATGAGCACCAGCGGGACACCCACACCCTCGATCCGGGTCAGCCGCCACCGCTCGTTGAACCAGATCCCTTCGTCCCGCTTGCGGCAGGCGTCGCAGTCTGACGGATCCTCGCCGTGGCGCGGTGGCTCGGGGAGCACCGGCGGCCGCAGCGGCGCCACGCGAAGTCCGTCCGGCTCGAACGGACTGATCTCCCACCCGGTCATGCGCGCCAGGGGAAGGCGGCGCTCGTCGTCCGCGGCGGCAACCGCGTGGTCGTAGAACTCATCCGGTCGCATGGCCATGCGACACAGGCTAGTCGACAAGATCCACATTGGTACGACGAGAGCTACCTGGCCCGACGGCAGGCCGTCGCCGAGTGGCAGCCGACCGAAGACGCCCCACCTCCCGACCGCCGTGCCGACTGGCGGCACCGGGTCGGGCTCCGTTCGATGGTGGCAGTCGGTCGGCCTCCGTTCGGCGATGGCAGCCGGTCGGCCTCCGTTCGGCGGTGGCAGTCGGTCGGCCTATGTTCGTTGGTGGTAGTGGTTGCGGCGCGGAATCTGGTCTGGATCGAGCCAGGCCGGCGGCACGAACTCGGGGTGTCCGTTGCCGCCCAGCCGGACCAACCAGTCGGCCTGGTGGATGTGCCGGTGGTGGTGGCCGCAGAGCAGCACCGCGTTGTCGAGGCTGGTCGGGCCCCCGTCGGCCCAGTGCCGGATGTGGTGGGCGGCGCACCAGCGGGGTGGCCGGTCGCAGCCGGGGAAGGCGCAGCCGCCATCGCGAAGCACCAGGGCCCGGCGCAGGGGGCCGGTGACAAGGCGACGCTGTCGGCCCACGTCGAGCACCTGCCCGGCGCCGCCGAGCACGGCGGGCAGGATGGCCGCGTCGCATGCGAGTTGGCGCACCGCGTCGGGGGTGAGCCGCAGGCCGACGTCGAGGGTCCCGCCACCCACCTGCCGTGCCAGCCCGTCGTAGTCGATGGTGACGACGAGTTGGGCGGGGTCGCCGCCGTTCTCGGGCAACTCGCCGGTGCGCAGCGCCAGCCGACACACGTCCGCGAGGGCGTCGTGGCGGCGCTGCCCGGCACAGCGGGTGTCGTCGGGGCCGGCGGGCGCGCTGAGTGGGTCGATGACGGCACGCAACAGTGCTGCGGCCTCCGCGTCGAGGGTGCCGCTGAGCCGTAGCCGCCCGCCGGCCTGCTCGGAGATGGTGACGTGTCGGTCGCGGGTGGCCCGGGCGGCCTCGGCGGCCAGGGCCGCTGCGGCGGCAGCGTCGGCGAGGTCGGGAGCGACGTGGTCGAGGATGCGGGTGCCGAGTTTGCGGAGCAGGGTGGGGTCGAACTGCCTGGCCCACTCGACCAGCACACCGACGGCCTTGTCGGCCACCTCGGAGCCCGCCGACGCCGTCACCGTGGCGGCCGTCTCGGCGACGACCCGGGCCTGCTCCACGCTGACCGCCCCGCTCGCCAGGGCGTCACGCACCGCGGGTGGCGCAACGTCGATCGAAGCCGCGAGGCCGACCAGCCGACGCGCGGCCGAGACATCGAGACGTAGCCGCTCGCGCAACCACACCGCTGTGGAGGACGCGCCCTGCGCCAGCGCGACGCCGCGCCCGTCCAACTCCCGGACGACCGCCAACTGCACCGCCGCCAGCCGCTGCTGCAACCGGTGCGTGGCGTCGAGCGCCGCGATGAGATCGCGCTCGGAGAGGGCCCAGGCGGCAGCGTCGGCACAGCTCACCACCGCCGCCTCGGCCCGCACCAACTCATCGATCACATACAAACTCTAGAACAGGTGTACGACAAAAATTTCAGCCGTCACAGACGTGCGGAACCACCGGCGCAGGCGCCGCACGGAATGCCTGTCGCCAAGATCCGCACAACATCAGCGATGTTGCTGTCTCCCACCCACCGGAGGCAGCAACATCGGGAAAGCTGCTCGAACCTTGGCGCGACGCGGCGCAAGGCGGCGCGGAGGGCGCGGCGCAAGGCGGGGCGGGGGGCGCGGCGCAAGGCGGGGCGGCGCGCGGAAGGCCCGCTGGCCCCACCCGGGAAACCCGTCAGGGACCGTCGGGGGTGCGCTTGGCGCGGCTGGGCTGCACCCGCTTGGGTTCGCCGGGCATCTTCGGGTGGTCCGGCGGGTACGGCAGGTCGCCCTGGCCGGCGGCGGCGTCGCGCTCGGCCCACTCCAGCAGCGGGGTGATGTCCCACGGTGTGTCGTCGATGCCGGCGTGCGGGTCACCGCGCTCGGCGAGCCGCGCCGGGACGGTGCGCAGGTCGAAGTCGTCCGGGTCGACGTCGGGCAGCTCGTCCCAGGTGACCGGGGTCGAGACGGTGGCCCGCGCGTTGGCCCGCAGCGAGTACGCGCAGGCGATCGTCCGGTCCCGCGCCATCTGGTTGAAGTCGACGAACACCCGGGTGCCGCGCTCCTCCTTCCACCAGGCGGTGGTGACCAGGTCGGGGTTGCGGCGCTCCACCTCCCGGGCCAGCGCGATGGTGGCCCGGCGCACCTCGGTGAACGTCCAGCGGGGTTGGATGCGCAGGTAGACGTGCACGCCCCGGCCACCGGAGGTCTTCGGCCAACCGGTCGCGCCCAGCTCGTCGAGGAGCGCACGGACCTCCCCGGCGGCCCGGGCCGCGTCGGCGAAGTCGGTGCCGGGCTGCGGATCCAGGTCGATGCGCAGCTCGTCGGGACGGTCGACGTCGGCGGCCCGCACCGGCCACGGGTGGAAGACGATGGTGCCCATCTGCGCCGCCCAGGCCACGTGCGCGAGGTCGACCGGGCACAGCTCCGCCGCGCTCCGGCCGCTCGGGAAGGTGATCTGGGCGGTCGTCACCCACGGCGGAACCCCTCGGGTGGGCACCCGCTTCTGGAAGAACGCCTCGCCCTCGACGCCCTCGGGGAAGCGTTGCAGGGTGGTCGGCCGGTCCCGCAGGGCGCGCATGATCCCGTCGCCGACCGCGAGGTAGTAGTGGAAGACGTCCGCCTTGGTGAACCCCCGCTGCGGGAAGATCACCCGATCCGGACTGCTCAGTCGGACGGTGTGCCCGGCCACCTCGATCTCGGCGGCCGTGGCCTTGGTGCCACCCATCCCGCGACCTTATGCCACGCCCCCGACGTTCGACGTACCGTTGACGGGTGAGTCTTGACGACAACGAGCTGCCCCGTACCGACGAAGAGTGGCGGGTCCGGCTGACCCCCGAGGAGTTCCACGTCCTGCGGGAGGCCGGCACCGAACGCCCGTGGACGGGCGAGTACGTGGACACGAAGACCCAGGGGGTCTACCACTGCCGCGCCTGTGGGCTGGAGCTGTTCTCCAGCGACACCAAGTTCGACTCGCACTGTGGCTGGCCGAGCTTCGACGACGCCATCCCGGGCCGGGTCAAGGAGATCGAGGACCGCAGCCTCGGCATGGCCCGCACGGAGATCCGCTGCGCCCGCTGCGACAGCCACCTCGGGCACGTCTTCCACGGCGAGGGTTTCACCCCGAAGGACACCCGGCACTGCGTCAACTCGGTCTCCATCAAGCTGGAACCCCGCTGACCACGGAGCCACTCACTGCCTACCCCTGAGCAGCTCGATCTCGGCGGTCCGGGACTGTTCGACGCGCCGGGCCAGGTCGCGGACCCGGTCGTCGCGGCCGACGTCGACGTGGGATCGGGCCAGGTCGGCGGCCGATCGCTGGTGGTCGGCGAGCACCTCGCGCAACACCCGGTCGACGTCCGCGTCCGGCGCGGTCCGCAGCCGGTCGAGCGCGGCGTCATCGCCGTGCCCGTCGTGGTGGTGTGCCGCCGCGCTGGCGCCCGGCCCGGCCGTGGCCAGCCAGCCGCGCATCGTGGTCAGCTCGTCGGCCTCGGTCGCCTCGATGGCGGCGGCCAGGGTGCGCAGCGCATCGTCGCGCAGCCGCTCCCGGGCCAGCCGGACGATCTGCAGGGTGCGTTCGCTGTGCCCGACCATGGTGCTGAGGAACACCACGTCGATCCCGCTCATCGCGGCCCCGTCGGTCGACGATCCGACGCCCGCGGACCCGGCCGGCGCTGAGCTGGCCGGGGACGCGGGGGCCGGCTGCGGCACTGCCGACGGACTCGACGTGGGTGATCCGGCGCACGCTCCGCTGAGCAGCAGAGCGGCGACGAGGGACGCCAGTGGGGTACGGCGGGGCATGCCGATGCTCCGTTCACGCGAGGGTGGCGACACGGGTGCGACCGACCGGCCGCACCCGTGCGGTCAGACCTGGAGCCAGAGCGCCGGTACGTTCGGCGGCTCCCAGCCCGCGATCGCGGTGTGCGCCTGCCGGCAGCGGTACGTCGCTCCGCCGTAGGTGACCTGGTCGCCGACCTGGTACGCCCGACCGGCCGCCCAGGTGCCGCCCTGCGCGGGTGGAGTGGTCGGCGTGGGGGTCGGGGTGGGCCGTGGGGTCGCCGTGGGGGTGGGTGTGGGAGTGGGGGTGGGGTTCGTCCCGCCGCCGCCGATCTGCACGTCGATGCAGGAGTAGAAGGCGTTCGCCGTGTCGGAGATGTTCCACACCGCGAGGATCTTCTGCCGGCCGGTGAAGCCGCCGAGGTTGACGTTGTGCGAGACGGTGGCGCCGGGCTGCTGACCGTTGCCGTTGACCACGCCGACGCGGGTGTTGCCGATCCAGTACTCCCAGTTGCTGGTGGCGTGCCGGGCGGTGTTCACCCAGGTGAAGGTCAGCGAGCTGCCCACCGAGGTGGCCGGCCAGCCCCGACTGTCGTCGTTGAGGACGGCGAACTGGGCGATTCCGGCGTTGCAGCTGCGCAGACCCTTGGGCCCTTCGACGCTCTGCGGCTCGTACTTGATCTGCCCGCAGTCGGGCACCCGGCCCTGCGCGCAGAGCGCCTGCCGGCTCGGTGGGGCGGAGACGTAACCGTGCGCCTGCGCGGGGGCGGCGACGGTCAGGGTGGCGGCGACGGCGCCCGCCGCCACCAGCGGAACAGTGATTCTTCGACGCATCGGGGCAGCTCCTTCTCCAGGTGCGGTGAGGTGCCCCTCAACGTAATTTAAACATTGTTAACAGTAAAGACTCTCATCGATAAATACATCGATGGTGACGGTTTTCTTCTCAGAGCCGCAGCAGGCTGCCCCGGTCGTCGACCTGATCGGCGGACTCGTCGTCCAACCAGACGCCGCCGGTGCCGAGGTACCGGAACCGGTGCTCCCCCGGCGGCAGTTTCACCGTCACCGTCCTGGTGCCGTCGCGGCGGGCCACCAACTCGTGTCGACCCGGCTCCCAGCCGTTGAAGGAGCCGACGACGCTCACCGGGCCGGGCGGGACGTCACGGGGCAGGCAGAAGGTGACCCGGGTCTGGTTGCCGAAGAGCCTGTTGCGCTTGATCACGGTGATCCTCCGGGGGTCGCGGCGGTTCACCAGGCACAACGGGCAACACGCCGACGCCGACACGCCGCCACCCGGGTCAGGCGTCGACGTTCCGCCGCGCGCCCCGACAGCCCTGGGGGATTCTGTAGGCACTTGTCCACGTAACGGAGGTTTTTCGGTGGCAACCTGCGAGGTCTGCGGCAACGACTACTGGATGGCGTTCGAGGTGCACACCGTCAGCGGCGACGTGCACACCTTCGACTCGTTCGAATGCGCGATCCACCGGATGGCACCCATCTGCGAGCACTGCCAGGTCAAGATCGTCGGGCACGGTGTCGAGGTCAACGGCCGCTTCTTCTGCTGCGCGCACTGCGCCCGCGCCGTCGAGGGCGCGGTGGGCGCGGAGGTCCGCGACGCCGTCGGCGCCCGCCCGGCCTGACCGCGCCAAACCGGCCGCGGGTCAGCCGGGTCACCAGACTGGGGTACGGTCGTCGCCATGCGACCGTTTCTGGGCGTCCTGCCCCCGCCGCGCTCCTGAGCGGAGCGCCGCGCCTCTCGCCGACCGGGTGACCTGACCCCGCTCGGCCATCCTGTCGTACGCGCTCCGTCGACGTCGTCCCCGTCAACGGCTCACCCTTCGGAGCGCTCCCGTGTCCATCACCCGTACCCCGTTGCCGGCCGCCTCGGCCGCCCGCCACGCCGCCCGCAGCGGCCTGATCCAGATCACCGTCACCGGCGTGCTGTGGGGCACCACCGGCGTGGCGGTGCAACTCCTGCGCGAGGGCACCGGGCTCAGCCCGGTGAGCATCGGCTTCCACCGCCTCGCCATCGCCGCGCTCGTGCTGCTGGCCTGCACCGCCGGCCGGCTCCGCACGATCGTGTCCACGCTGCGCGCCGCACCCGTACCGCTGCTGCTCACCGGCGTCGGCCTCGGCCTCTACCAGGCGCTCTACTTCGCCGCCGTGGCCTGGGCCGGCGTCAGCGTGGCCACCATCGTCAGCCTGGGCCTGGCCCCGGTGCTCGCCGCCGCCTGGGAGTCGGTGCAGGCCCGCCGGCTCCCCGGCCCGCTGCGCCTCGGCACGCTGGTCGCGGCGGTGGCCGGCCTCGTCCTGATCACCGGCGCCACCGGGCAGCCCGGCGCGGCGGCGCCCGCCCCGCTGCTCGGCCTGCTCGCGGCGGCCGGCTCCGGCCTCGGGTACGCGGTGACCACCCTGATCAGCCGCCAGGTGTCGCAGCGCACCGCGCCGATGACCCTGACCACCATCTCCACGGTGGTCGGCGCGCTGACCCTGGCGCCGTTCGCCTTGGTCGCCGGGGTGGGCCTGCCGGTACGCCTGGACACCGTGGCGCTGCTGCTGCACCTCGGCGTGGTCACCACGGCGGTCGCGTACGCGTTGTTCTACGCCGGGCTGCGCACCATCCCGGGCAGCGTCGCGGCCGTGCTGACCCTGCTCGAACCGCTCACCGCCGCGGCGCTCGCGGTGGCGCTGCTGCGCGAACCGCTTCCCCTGCCGGTGATCGTCGGCGGCGTCCTGCTGCTCACCGCCGTGGCCGCCACCTACCTCGCGCCCGACCGGGCGGACAGCAGGTGAAACCGCCCGACCTACGATCGGTGGATGCCCCAGCAGACCACCGAGGTCCGGACGGCCTCCTTCGCCGACCTGAACACCCGCACCTTCCACGACCTGCTCAAGCTGCGCATCGACGTGTTCGTGGTGGAGCAGAACTGCCCGTACCCGGAGCTCGACGGGCGCGACGTCGAGCCGGGCACCCGCCACCTCTGGCTCACCGACGGCGGCGCGCCGCTGGCGTACCTGCGGATTCTGGCCGACCCGGACGGCACCGCCCGGATCGGTCGGGTGGTGGTGGCCCCGGCGGCGCGCGGCGGCGGACACGCCGGCCGGCTGATGAGCGCGGCGCTGGAGGTGGTGGGCAACCGGCGGTGCGTGCTGGAGGCCCAGTCGCACCTGGTCGGGTTCTACGCCCGGCACGGCTTCGCGGTCAGCGGCCCCGAGTACGTCGAGGACGGCATCCCGCACACGCCGATGCGACGCGAACCCATTGACGTGTGACGATCAAACTGGCATCGTGCCGGGTAGCGCCGTCGCGGGAGCCAGCGATGAGGCCTGGGAGTGGGCAACTCCCGGCGATCCGGGTGTCGACGTCCGACCTCATCCCCCCGGGGGCTCCATGTCCACTCTCACCCGATCACGACGCGTGCTCTGGCTGTTCGCCATCGTGGCGACCACCACGCTCCTGTTGACGACCGCACTGACCACCGTGCTGACCAGGCCCGCCTCGGCGCACGGTTCGGTCGTCGACCCGGCCTCGCGCAACTACAGCTGCTGGCAGCGGTGGGGCGGCGACTTCCAGAACCCTCGGATGGCCACCGAGGACCCGATGTGCTGGCAGGCCTGGCAGGCCGACCCGGCCGCCATGTGGAACTGGAACGGCCTGTTCCGCGAGGGCGTGGGGGGCAACCACCAGGCCGCCGTCCCCGACGGCCAGCTGTGCAGCGGCGGACGCACCCAGAGCCCCCGCTACAACGCGCTGGACACCGTCGGCGCCTGGAAGACCACGGCGGTGTCGAACAACTTCCGGCTGCGCTTCTTCGACCAGGCCAGTCACGGAGCCGACTACATCCGGGTGTACGTGACCAAGCAGGGCTTCAACTCCGCCACCCAACCGCTGGGCTGGGGCAACCTGGAGTTGGCGGGCCAGATCGGCAACACCCCGGCCTCGCAGTGGGACCCGGACACCGGTGGCGTCTCGATCCAGATCCCGGTCAGCGCGCCCGGACGCACCGGGCGGCACATCGTCTACACCGTCTGGCAGGCCAGCCACTTCGACCAGTCGTACTACCTGTGCAGCGACGTCGACTTCGGCGGCGGCTCGACCACCCCGCCGCCGACCACTCCCCCGCCGACGACCCCGCCGCCCACCACCCCGCCGCCGACGACCCCGCCGCCGAGCACCCCGCCGCCGGCCGGTGCCTGCACGGCGACATACCAGGTCACCGGTCAGTGGTCCGGTGGCTTCCAGGCCGACGTGAAGGTGACCGCCGGTGGTTCACCCACCCGGGGCTGGTCGGTCACCTGGAACTACGCCAACGGCCAGCAGGTCACGTCGTCGTGGAACGCGACGGTCAGCAGCAGCGGCACGCAGGTCACCGCGCGCAACGCCGCGCACAACGGCACCCTCGCCGCCGGAGCGAGCACCACGTTCGGATTCCTCGGCTCGTGGAACGGCAGCAACCCGGTTCCGCTGGTCTCCTGTACGACGACCAGTTGACCCCCGTCCGGCGCCGCACCCGGGCGGGGGTGCGGCGCCGGCCGGCGGGCGTCAGACCAGGCAGTTGACGATCTCGGCCACCGAGCGGCGGCGGCCGGTGTAGAACGGGACCTCTTCGCGGACGTGCCGGCGGGCGCCGGAGGCGCGCAGGTCCCGCATCAGGTCGACGATCCGGTGCAGTTCGTCGGCCTCGAAGGCGAGCATCCACTCGTAGTCACCGAGCGCGAACGAGGCGACAGTGTTGGCCCGCACGTCCGGGTAGCCGCGGGCCATCTTCCCGTGCTCGGCCAGCATCTCGCGCCGCTCGGCGTCGGGCAGCAGGTACCACTCGTACGAGCGGACGAACGGGTACACGCAGATGTAGTGGCGGGCCTCCTCGCCGGCCAGGAACGCCGGGATGTGGCTCTTGTTGAACTCCGCCGGCCGGTGCAGGGCCATCTGCGACCACACCGGCGTCAGCGCCCGCCCCAGCGTGGTGCGACGCAACCGCAGGTACGCGTCCTGCAACGCGTCACTGGACGCGGAGTGCCACCAGATCATCACGTCCGCGTCGGCGCGCAGCCCGGAGACGTCGTACACGCCCCGGACCACCACGTCCTTGCCGGCCAGCTCCTCGAAGAGGGACTCGACCTCGCCGGTGACGTTGTCCCGCAGCGACGGCAGCGGTGCGCTGGCCCGGAACACGGACCACATGGTGTAGCGGATGCTGTCGTTCAGCTCCCGCAACCGGGCCGCGTTGGTCTGCTCGGTCATCTCGCCGATCCTCCCAGTGCTGTGATGATCTCCTCGGCCGCCGTCTCGCCGGAGCGGACGCAGACCGGGATACCGACGCCGTCGTAGCCGGCGCCGGCGAGGACGACTGTGGGGTGCGCGGCCCGCAACGCCGTCCGCGCGGCCGCGAGCCGGTCGGCGTGCCCCGGCGCGTACTGCGGCAGGGCCCCGCCCCACCGTTGCACATGCCCGTCGACCAGGGCGGGCAGTGCGGTGCCGAGCACCGCCGACAGCTCTCGGTGCACGGTGGCCGCCAGGTCCTCGTCGGGGCGCTGAAGCTGCGACTCCTCGCCGTACCGGCCCACCGAGGCGCGCACCACCGCCAACCCGTCCGGCCGGCGCAGGTGCCCCCACTTGGTGGTGAAGAACGTCGCCGCCTTGATCAGCAACCCCTCGGTGCTCGGCACCAGGAAGCCGGACAGCTCGGGCAGGCGCGGCTGCGGCAACGCCATGGTGACCAGCGCGACGCTCGCGTAGTCCAACGCGCCGACGCCCGCCGCCACCGCCGGCGCCGCCCCGGCGAGCAGCCGGGCGGCCGGTCGCGCCGGCACCGCCAGCACCACGGCGTCCACGTCCACCAGCTCCGGGTCCCGGGTCGGGCCGACGGTGAGCCGCCAACCGGTGCCGGTCGCTGTCAGCTCACGCACGGCGGCGTCGCGCCGTACCGTCGCGCCGCTGGCCGTCACCGCGGCCTCGACCAGGGTGCTCAGCCCGCCGACCAGGGTGCCGAAGACCGGGGCGCCGGGCACCCGCGGCGCGGCGGCCTGTGCGGCCCGGACCGCGCCGACCAGGGTGTGCTCCACCCGGGCCGTCCGGGCCAGCGCCGGCATCGTGGTGACCAGGGACAGATCGTCGGCGCGGCCCGCGTACACGCCGCCCAGCATCGGGTCGACCAGCCGATCGACCACCTCGTCCCCGAAGCGGGACCGGACCAGCGCACCGACCGAGACGTCCTCGTCCGGCCCGACCAGCGGCCGGCCACCGTCGGTGTCGGCGTCCGCGGCCGGGCGGGCGACGGTGGCCACCCGATCCAGATCCCCGGGTACGCCCACCAGGGTGCCGCCCGGGATGGGGCGCAGCCCTCCGTCGACGACCAGCGCGGCCTGCCCCACCGTGGGGTGCACGATCCTCTCGGCCAGCCCGAGCCGGCGGGCCAACGCCACCGCCGCGCTCTCGGCGCCCGTCGGGTCGCGCATCAGGAACGACTCCGCGCCGAACTCCACCGGCTGACCGGCCAGTTCCCCGGTACGCAGCTTGCCGCCCAGCGCGCCGGACTGCTCGTACACGGTGATCTCGGTGCCGGCCGGTGCGCGGTCGCGCAAGCGGACCGCGGCGGCCAGCCCGGCGATCCCGCCGCCGACCACCGCCACCCGCCAGGGCTGCCGCGTCACGTTTCTCAGCCCTGGTCGGCTCGGCGGCTGGACAGTTCGTGCACCAGCGCGACCACCCGGGTCAGCACCTCCGGATCGGTCTCCGGCAGCACCCCGTGGCCGAGGTTGAACACGTGCCCGGGGGCCGCCCGGCCCTGCTCCAGGATGCGGCGCACCTCGGCCTCCACGACCGGCCACGGCGCGAGCAGCACGCACGGGTCCAGGTTGCCCTGCACCGCCTTGTCCGGGCCGATCCGGCCGGTGGCCACGTCCAGCGGCGTCCGCCAGTCGACGCCGACCACGTCCGCGCCGGCCTCGCCCATCGCGCCGAGCAGCTCGGCGGTGCCCACCCCGAAGTGGATCCGCGGCACCCCGGCGGACGCCAACCCGCTCAGCACGGCTGTCGAGTGCGGCAACACGAAACGGCGGTAGTCGGCCTCGGAGAGCGCGCCGGCCCACGAGTCGAACAGCTGCACGGCGGACACCCCGGCCTCGATCTGCACCCGCAGGAACGCCAGCGTCACCTCGGCCAGCCGGGCGCAGAGCGCGTGCCACAGCTCGGGGTCGCCGTACATCAGGGCCTTGGTCTTCGCGTGGGTGCGCGACGGCCCGCCCTCGACCAGGTAGCTGGCCAGCGTGAACGGCGCGCCGGCGAACCCGATCAGCGGGGTGTCGCCCAGCTCGACCACCAACTGCCGGACGGCCTCGTCCACGTACGGGACGTCGTCGCGGGTGATCGGGCGGATCCGCTCCACGTCGGCGGCGGTGCGGATCGGCTCGGCGACGACCGGGCCGGTGCCCGGCACGATGTCCAGGTCGATCCCGGCCGCGGCGACGGGCACCACGATGTCGCTGAACAGGATGGCCGCGTCCACCCCGTGCCGGCGCACCGGCTGGAGGGTGATCTCGGTGACCAGCTCCGGACGACGGCAGGACTCCAGCATCGGCACGCTCGCCCGGATCTCCCGGTACTCCGGCAGGGAGCGGCCGGCCTGGCGCATGAACCAGACGGGCGTGTGCGGGCCGGGGCGGCGACGACAGGCCCGGATGAAGGGCGAGTCGGCTGGTCCGCCGGGGCGTGGGTCTCCGTCTCGGGCGACAGTGCCCGTGGTGTCCGTGCTCATCGCCGCAATCGTGCCACGCCCACCAGCCCCAACCGGGTGGGGGTGAGAGGAAGGGCACCGTTCCTTACCCCCGAACCGGCGTGGGGGCCCCTCGGTGAGCGTCGGCGCGCCGTCGAAGCGGCGGGCGGACGTCGGCATAGGCTGCCACCATGGCCCCCCCGATCGCGCTCCCGGAGACGTTCGCCCGCGCGGTCGCCGGGCTGCGGTCGGCCGCCCCCCGGCCGGAGATCACCCTGGAGGAGGTCGGCGCTCCCCAGCGGCTGGCCCCGTACGCGTTCGCGCTCTCCGCGACGGTGCTGCGCGACGACGACGAGGTGGCGACCGGTCGGCTGATCCTGCTGCACAACCCGGCCGGGCACGAGGCGTGGCAGGGCACCCTGCGGCTGGTCACCTACGTGACCGCCGAGTTGGAGGTCGACCTGGCCGCCGACCCGCTGCTGCCCGGGGTCGGCTGGACGTGGCTGACCGACGCGTTGGACGCCCAGGACGCCGGCCACCGCGCGATCGGCGGGACGGTGACGCAGACCATGTCGACCCGGTTCGGCGATCTTGCCGGGCCACCGACCATCGGTGACATCGAGATCCGCGCGTCCTGGACGCCGGTCGACGACGACCTGACCCCGCATCTGCTCGGCTGGTGCGCGCTGCTCGCCTCCACCGCCGGCCTCCCCCCGCCCGGTGTCACCGCCCTCTCCGACCGGCGTCCGGCCGGCGCGGCCTGATGGTCGGCATGCGGCTGGCAACTTTGCGGACACCTGGCCGACACACGCCGGACCGGCTGCACCCACCGGATCTCCGCGCGCACTAGGGTTGTCAGGTGACCGACGAACCACCCCTGCGCCGTCGGCCCACCGAGGAACTTCCGGGAAACGCGCCCCAGCACCCGCCGTCGGCCCAGCCGCAGCCGGCGGGCGAGGGGGCTGACCCGGCCGACGGTGGGCCAGTTCCGCTGACCGCCCCGCGTGACGGCACCCCCGATCCGGTGGCCGCCCCGGCCCAGCTCGCCGAGGTCGTGGCCCGCTTCGCGGCGGGCACCGGCCCGGTCGCCCTGGACGCCGAACGCGCTTCCGGCTACCGCTACAGCCAACGCGCGTACCTGGTGCAGCTGCGCCGGGCCGGTTCGGGCACGGCGCTGATCGACCCGCTGCCGCTGCCCGACCTCAGCGCGCTGGACGCGGTGATCGGTGAGGCCGAGTGGGTTCTGCACGCGGCCAGCCAGGATCTTCCCTGCCTGGCCGAGGTGGGGCTGCGCCCGCGCCGACTGTTCGACACCGAACTGGCGGCCCGGCTGGCCGGTTTCGAACGCGTCGGGCTGGCCGCGCTCACCGAGCAGCTGCTCGGGTTCACCCTGGAGAAGCACCACTCGGCGGCCGACTGGTCGAGCCGACCGCTGCCCGAGTCGTGGCTGACGTACGCCGCCCTCGACGTGGAGCTGCTCACCGACCTGCGGGACGCGCTCGACGCGGAGTTGACCCGGCAGGGCAAGTCGGCCTGGGCCGCGGAGGAGTTCGCCGCGCTGGTCCGCACCGGGGCCCGCCCGCCCCGGGTGCGCGCGGAGCCGTGGCGGCGCACCTCGGGCATCCACCGGCTGCGGGGGGCGCGGGCCCAGGCCCGGGTCCGCTCGATGTGGTACGCCCGGGACCAGATCGCGGCCCGGCGGGACGCCGCTCCCGGGCGGGTGTTGCCCGACTCGGCGATCATCGCCGCGGCGGAGCTGGACCCGAAGGACGAGAAGGCCCTGCTGACCCTGCCCGGCTTCGGTGGTCGGTCGGTCCGTCGGCTGGCCCGCACCTGGCTGGCCGCGCTCGACGACGCCCGGCAGCTGCCGGAGGATTCCCTGCCGGTCTCGCCGGCGGTGGAGGGCCCGCCTCCGCCGCACCGGTGGGCCGAACGGGACCCGGTGGCGGCGGGTCGGCTGGCCCGTTGCCGGGAGGTCGTGATCCGCATCGCCGGTGAGCACAACCTGCCGCCGGAGAACCTGATCACTCCGGACTCGATCCGCCGGTTGGCCTGGACCCCACCGGAGGAGATCACCCCGGAGTCGGTGGCGGAGACCCTGCGCGGCCTCAACGCCCGAGAATGGCAGATCAACCTCCTCACCCCCGACCTGACCGAAGCCCTGACCCCCACCCCCTAACCCCACCCCCACCCCCACCCCCACCCCCCCGAGCCCGGGTGATCATGAGGTTGACGGGCCTTTGGGAGATCCACAGCCCCGTCAACCTCATGATCGCCGGAGGCTGGACGGGCGGGGGTGGGGTGGGGTGGGGGGTCAGGGGTTAGGGATGTGGGGTGGGCCACAGGTGGGGGTGGCGACGGGTTGGTTACTGGCGAGTAGCATTCGAGGGAAACGTGCCCGTGTCGGCGACCCTTGTTCGGTCCGGCGCGCCCTCCCGGCGCGACGGCCGGATCATGGTCGATTAGGAGGCTCAAGTGCCCCGTGAAGTTCGCGACGTCGTCTTCGTCGACGGCGTCCGTACCCCGTTCGGCAAGGCGGGTGGCATGTACGCCAACACCCGCGCCGACGACCTGGTGATCCGCTGCATCCGGGAACTGCTGCGTCGCAACCCGCAGCTGCCCCCGGAGCGGGTCGAGGAGGTCGCCATCGCGGCCACCACCCAGATCGGCGACCAGGGCCTCACCATCGGCCGCACCGCCGCCCTGCTGGCCGGGCTGCCCAAGACCGTCCCCGGCTTCGCCATCGACCGGATGTGCGCCGGCGCGATGACCGCCGTCACCACCGTGGCCAGCGGCATCGCCATGGGCGCGTACGACATCGCCATCGCCGGTGGCGTGGAGCACATGGGCCGCCACCCGATGGGTGAGGGCGTCGACCCCAACCCGCGCATCGTCGCGGAGAAGCTCGTCGACCCGTCCGCGCTCGTCATGGGTGCCACCGCGGAGAACCTGCACGACCTGGTCCCGCACATCACCAAGGCACGCACCGACGCGTTCGCGCTCGCCTCGCAGCAGAAGACCGCCAAGGCGTACGCCAACGGCAAGCTCCAGGACGACCTGGTGCCGATGTCGATCCGCGACGCCGAGGGCGGCTGGGGTCTGGCCACCGTTGACGAGGCGCCCCGGGACACCTCGCTGGAGAAGCTGGGCACCCTGAAGACCCCGTTCCGCCCGCACGGCAAGGTCACCGCGGGCAACGCGGCCGGCCTCAACGACGGCGCCACCGCGAGTCTGCTGGCCGACGAGGCCACCGCCCGCGAGCTGGGGCTGCCGGTCGCCATGCGGCTGGTGTCGTTCGGGTTCGTCGGCGTCGAGCCCGAGGTGATGGGTGTCGGCCCGATCCCGTCGACGGAGAAGGCGCTGCGCCTGGCCGGGCTCAGCATCGACGACATCGGCCTGTTCGAGCTGAACGAGGCGTTCGCCGTGCAGGTGCTCGCCTTCCTCGACCACTTCGGCATCGCCGACGACGACGCGCGGGTCAACCAGTGGGGCGGCGCGATCGCCATCGGCCACCCCCTCGCCTCCTCCGGCGTGCGGCTGATGACGCAGCTGGCCCGCCAGTTCGCCGAGCACCCCGAGGTCCGCTACGGCCTCACCGCGATGTGCATCGGCATCGGCATGGGCGGCACTGTCATCTGGGAGAACCCGCACTGGACGGAGGGCAACAAGTGAGCACGCTCGCCGCACCGAACGAGGTCGTCACCCGGGCGCTGCTGCGCCAGGTGAACGTACCGGGGCTGGACCGGCCGGCCGCCCTGATCACGCTCGACAACGGCTTCGACCACACCAAGCCGAACACCTTCGGGCCGGGTGGGCTGGCCAGCCTGGACGAGGCGATCACCGCCGCGCTCGCCGCCGACCCGGCGTTCATCGCGGTCACCGGCAAGCCGTACATCTTCTGCGTGGGCGCGGACATCGTCGGCCTGCCGCAGCTCGCCGACCGCGCGCAGGCGCTGGAGATCGGCCGGCTCGGCCACCGGGTCTTCGCCCGGCTCAAGGACAGCACCGTTCCCACGTTCGCGTTCGTCAACGGCGCGGCGATGGGCGGCGGCCTGGAGCTGGCCCTGCACTGCCATTACCGGACGCTCTCCGGTGGTGCGGCGGCCCTGGCCCTGCCCGAGGTCTCCCTCGGTCTGGTGCCCGGCTGGGGCGGCACCCAGCTGCTGCCGAACCTGATCGGCATCCCCGCCGCCACCCAGGTGATCATCCAGAACCCGCTGATGCAGAACAAGATGCTCAAGCCGAAGCAGGCCGCCGAGCTGGGCATCGCGGACATCCTGTTGGAGCCGGCCGACTTCCTGGAGCGGTCCCTCGAATGGGCCGCCGGTGTGGTGCGCGGCCAGGTCACGGTGACCCGGCCCGAGGTCGACAAGGACATGTGGGCGGGCGTGCTCTACTTCGCCCGGGAGACGCTGAACCAGCGGCTGCACGGCGCGGTTCCGGCCGCGTACAAGGCGCTGGACCTGCTGGAGACGGCGAAGGACGGCGACTTCGCCGCCGGCACCGCCGCCGAGGACGAGGCCCTCGCGGACCTGGTCTTCTCCGAGGAGCTGCGCAGCGGCCTGTACGCCTTCGACCTGGTGCAGCGGCGGGCCAAGCGGCCGGCCGGCGCACCGGACAAGGGCCTGGCCCGCACGATCACCAAGGTCGGCATCGTCGGCGCCGGCCTGATGGCCAGCCAGCTGGCGCTGCTGTTCGCCCGCCGCCTCCAGGTGCCGGTGGTGATGACCGACCTCGACCAGTCCCGGGTGGACAAGGGCGTCGGCTACGTGCACACCCAGATCGAGAAGGCCGTCACCAAGGGCCGGATGGACAAGAACACCGCCGCCAAGCTGTACGGCCTGGTCAGCGGCACTGTCGACAAGAGCGCCTTCGCGGACGCCGACTTCGTCATCGAGGCGGTCTTCGAGGACCTGGGCGTCAAGAAGCAGGTCTGGGCCGAGCTGGAGAAGATCGTCTCTCCGGAGGCGGTGCTCGCCACCAACACCAGCTCGCTGTCGATCACCGAGATGGCCGCCGAGCTGGAGCACCCGGAACGGGTGGTCGGCTTCCACTTCTTCAACCCGGTGGCGGTGCTGCCGCTGCTGGAGATCGTCCGGGGTGAGCGCACCGACGACGCCACCCTCGCCACCGCGTTCGCGGTCGGCAAGCAGCTGAAGAAGTCCAGCGTGCTGGTCAAGGACGCCCCGGCGTTCGTGGTCAACCGGCTGCTCACCCGCTTCCTGGGCACCGTCTTCGCCGCCGTGGACGCCGGCACCCCGCTGGACGTGGCGAACAGCGCACTCGACCCGCTGGGCCTGCCGATGCGCCCGCTCGCCCTGCTCCAGCTGGTCGGGCCGGCCGTCGCGTACCACGTGGGCGGCACCCTGCACGCCGCGTACCCTGACCGGTTCGGGGTCAGCGAGAACCTCAAGCGGATCGCCGACTCGGGTCAGCCGATCGTCGTCGACGACCAGGTCAACGAGGACGTCGCCAAGCTGCTCGTGGTCGGTGACCAGCCGCTGACCGCAGAGCAGGTACGGCAGAACGCGCTCGACGCGCTCGCGCAGGAGATCCGGCTGATGCTGGACGAGGGTGTGGTCGCCGAGGCGCAGGACATCGACCTGTGCATGATCCTGGGCGCCGGTTGGCCGTTCCACCTGGGCGGCGTCACGCCGTACCTGGACCGGACCGGCACCTCCGAGCGGGTCACCGGGCAGCGGTTCCTGCCGCGCGGCGCGGCGAGCCTGCCGGCCTGACCGATCGCAGAAACACCGTCGCGGTGGTCGGACGTCCACGAAGGACAGTCCGACCACCGCGATTCGTCGCGCGGGTCGCGTGCGACCTGCTGAGGTTTAGATCTCCCGCTGCACGTGGTAGGCATATCCAACATCGGTGCACCGGTAGTTGGTGTCGTTGTTGACCCCTGACATTGCGGCCTGAGTGGAACAGGTGACCAGCCCGACAGGCGTGTGAGGGTAGCTCGACACAAAGACCCAGGCCGCCTGAGCAGGCGAGGCGACGGCCACCAGTGCGGCAGTCAAGGCCACGGAAGTGATTGCGGTCCGGACAACAGTCCTCTTCATACCAGTCCCCGATTCCTCAAGAGCAATCAACGCCAACCAAAAGTATTCGAAGGACGTCAATTGCCTGCAACGTGTTAACGGTGATGAATTTTTATCACGGTCCCTCGGGGCGGTCAAGCGTGCGATAGGCGATGGTGGTTACCTGACACATCGGAGCACGTCACAGCGCCATCAGGGACGGGGCAGCGGGATGACCCACGGCTGCGGTAGCATTCGACCTGACAGGGCTCGCCGCAACAATACTGTCCGCTCGGTTCGTGATGCATTTTCCCTGACCGCGAGGGTTGCAAGTGTTTGGATCTTACGCTAGCGCTAACGTTATTCTTCGCCGGCATAGCAGTTTAGTGTCGCGCACGAGGTGGTGGGATCCCTCATAGTGCATGCCCGACGGCCTACACAGCAATCCCGGCCCCCTGGTCGAGCTGTGGTCGATTCTGCCAACGCCGGTCTTCCATTGCAGGCAACTCTGAACTCGTTACCCCAGGGGCATAACCCGGCCTGATCAATCGGGTGTCGACCATTCGCTTCTCCCCTAAGCGGGCAAGCGCTCAGGCCGTAACTACCGGCGCCGCCGCTCCCCAAAGTTGGCTAGTGTCGTGAGTCGTTAATTCAGCGGAAGATAGCAGGCTGTCGGTAGCCACATACCGCGGCCGAATTAACGACTCAGGACACTAGAGAGCCGAGCCTGGCCCGCTCGGCGGTGAGGCGCGCTGCGGCGACGGGAACACCGAGAGCGTGCCGTTGGGCATCTGCGTCTGGGCCGACCGGGGCAGCCTGGGCATGGTGGTGATGTACGTCAAGTCCGCCGACCAGGCCAAGGCCGAGTTCACCGCGATCCGGGGCCAGGTCGAGCAACAGTCCTGAGCCGTACGAGACAGTGGGCCCCGGCCACCCCTGTGGTGACCGGGGCCCACGCCGTACGTCGACTGTCAGGCCGGTTCGGCGACCTCCGACGCGGCCAGCGCTGCCGCCGCGGCCCGCGCCGCTGCCGCCGCCGCCCGCTCGGCCGCGTTGCCGAGCACACAGAACTCGTTGCCCTCCGGGTCGGCGAGCACCACCCAGCCACCGCCGGTCGGGCTGACCCGGTCGGCGACGAGCGTCGCGCCGATGCCGAGCAGTCGCTCGACCTCCTCGGCGCGGGTCCGGTCGGCGGGTTGCAGGTCAAGGTGCAGCCGGTTCTTCACCGTCTTGCCCTCGGGCACGGCGATGAACAGCACCTCCGGGCCGCCCGGCGGCAGGAGCATCGCCTCCGGGTCACCGGGGAAGTCGTCGGGCTGCCGGGGGCAGTCGAACACCTGCGCCCAGAAGCCGGCCAGCGCGTACGTGTCGGAACAGTCGATGCTGATGTTGTGGATCGTCGAGCTCACTGGTGGTCCTCCACGGTGGTGGTGGCGACACGTTCGCCGGAGCTGCGGAGCACGCAGAACTCGTTCCCCTCCGGGTCGGCGAGCACCGCCCAGCCCGTTCCGTCGGCAAGCCGTCGGTCGGCGACCATCGTGGCCCCGAGGCCGAGCACCCGCTCGACTTCCTCGTCCCGGGTCCGGTCGACCGGTTCCAGGCAGATGTGGACCCGGTTCTTGGTCACCTTCTCCTCCGGCACCTCCTGGAAGAACAGGTGGGGGGTGGTGCCGCCCGGCGGCACCACTGCCGCCTCCGGATCACCGGGGGCGTCCTCGTCGTGCCGGGCGTAACCGAGCACCGCCGACCAGAAGCCGGCCAGGGCGTACGTGTCGTGACAATCGAAACTGATGTTGCGGATCCGTGGATACACGGGTGGTCCTCCATGGTCGGATGAGGACGCTCCGCCGCCCGGGGTCAGCCTGCGAAGACCAGGGGTGCGGAGCCTTGACTGGTGGACATCGACGCACCCCCCTTCACTCTCTGAGCTGACTCGGTGATCTTGCCAGCGGGTGAGCGTCGCGCGCAACCCCGTTCAGCCGGCGGCGGGCACCGCCGGGGTGTCCGCCGACGGCAACGTCACCGTCACCTCCAGACCACCGCCGGGCTGCGCGACCACCCGTACGGTGCCGCCGTGCGCGTCGCAGACCGCCCGGACGATGGACAGCCCCAGACCGGACCCGCGAGCGCCGGTGCGTTCCCGGCCACCGCGCCGGAACGGCTCGAACAGCCCCGGAACGTCGGCCTGGTCCACCTCGAAGCCGGTGTTGCCCACCACCAGCCAGGACCGTTCGCCGTCGGTGCCGGTGCGCACCCACAGCCGGCCGTGCAGGTGGTTGTAGCGGACCGCGTTCTCGATGAGGTTGCCGGCCAACCGGTCCAGCAGGCCGGGGTCGCCGACGACCGGTGCCGGCTTCAGCGACGTCTGCACCCGCAGGCCGATCCGTTCCACCTCGCGGCGCATCGCCGACAGGGCGTTGGCGGTGCCGGCGGCGAGGTCGCACTCGGTCCGCCGACCCAGCCGCCGACCGGCCTGTGCCTCGCTGCGCGCCAGCACCAGCAGCGCGTCCACCAGGCTGTTGGCCCGCTCGGAGGCGTCCCGGACCACAGTCGCCATCCGCCGGTACTCGGCGGCGTCCGCCTCGTCGTCACTGAGCGTCACGTCGATTTCGGTGCGCATCACGGCGAGCGGGGTACGCAGCTCGTGCGAGGCGTTCGCCACGAAACGTTTCTGCGCCTCGAACGCGGACGCGATCCGGTCCAGCATGTCGTCGAACGTCTTCGCCAGCTCGGCCACCTCGTCGTCGGCGCCCGAGTAGCCGATCCGCTGGTCCAGGGTCGCCTCACCGAGCCGCTGGGCGGTCGCGGTGACCTGGTGCAGGGGGCGCAGCGCCCGACCCGCCACCGCGTACGCCCCGGCCACCCCGACCACGCTGATCGCCAACAGCGCCACCAGGCCCTTGGCCAGCAGCTCCCCCGAGGCGGCGTCGACCAACTGCCGCTGCCACTCGCCGGCGTCCAACTCCCGGCCGTCGGAGAGCAGCACTGTCGTGCCGGGCACCAACTCGTCGGTGGGGCGCAGCGCGTCGCGGACCAGCAGCCACGCCAACAGCACCAGGATCGCTCCGGCGCCGATCAGCAGCACCCCGTTGAGCACTGTCAACCGCAACCGCAGGGTGGGCCGCAACCGGCGACTCACCGTGCCACCTCGGTTCGCGACTGCGGGGCTCGCACACCCGGCTCACTCCTCGCGCTCACAGATTCACCTCGGCGGTGCGGTAGCCGGCGCCGACCACCGTCTCGATCAGCGGCGGGTCGCCGAGCTTCTTGCGCAGGGTCATCACGGTGACCCGGACGATGGTGGTGAACGGGTCGGTGTTGGCGTCCCAGACCCGTTCCAGCAACTCCTCACTGGAGACCACCGCGCCGCGGGCCTTGAGCAGCTCACTGAGCACCCCGAACTCCTTGTTGGTGAGGTCCACCGGCACTCCGGCGCGGGTGGCCACCCGGCGGGCCGGGTCGAGCACCAGGTCGGCCAGTTCGAGCACCGGCGGCGCCGCCGGGGTCGCCCGCCGGCCCAGCGCCTGCACCCGGGCGACCAACTCGTCGAAGGCGAACGGCTTGGGCAGGTAGTCGTCCGCGCCGAGCTGCAACCCCTCCACCCGGTCGGCCACCGTGCCGCTCGCGGTGAGCATCAACACCCGGGTCAGCGCACCGGAGGCCGCCAGGTCCGCGCAGATCTGATCGCCGTGCACGCCGGGCAGGTCGCGGTCGAGCACCACCACGTCGTACCGGGTGACGAAAGCGGCCTCATGGCCGGCGTCGCCGTCGTACGCCACGTCGACGGCCATCCCCCGCTTGCGCAACCCGCGCGCGATCGCGTCGGCGAGGTTGCGCTCGTCCTCGACCACCAGTACCCGCATCCCGGCCTCCTCGCTGCTGACCACCGACAACCTAGTGCCGCCCGGCAACAATCGTCCCCCGCCGCGGGCACCGGTCGGCGTTGCGGGCCTCCGCCGCGTACGCGATGCTGGCCGGCGGCACCGAGCGACGGACGGACCTGGCATGACCACTGCGGCACCGACCATCCGGCGGGACATCGCCTACCGGGGTTTCCACCTGCCGGCCGACACGGCCACCGGCAGCGGCGACGGCCTGCGCGCCGGTGATCGGGGCCTCACCCTCGACGGCGGTGACCAGCGGGGCACCTGGACGTCGCCGCCGGTGCCGGTCGGCTTCGCCGTCGCCGAGGTGGTGCCGTCCTGGACGGCGGACACCCCGGACGGCTGTTGGATCGAGGTCGACCTGCGCGGTTGGCACGACGACGCGCCCAGCACCGACTGGTACCGGCTGGCCCGCTGGGCCGCCGGCGACCACACGGTACGGCGCACGTCGGTGCCCGGCCAGCGTGACAGCGTCGCCCGGGTCGACACCGACACCCTGATCGTCACCGGGGCGACGGTCACCGGTTGGCAGGCGCGGGTGACCTTGTGCCGGCCCGCCGGCAGCCCGACCGGCCCGGTGCTGCGCAGCGTCGGCGCGGTCGCCACCGGGCCGACCTCGACCGACCAGCGGCACGAGCGGGAACCCGCCTCGACCGCCGCGCGTGGGATCGTGCTGGACGTGCCCCGCTACTCGCAGCGGCTGCACGCCGGCCAGTACCCGCAGTGGGGTGGCGGCGGCGACTCCTGGTGCAGCCCCACCTGCACCTCGATGGTGCTCGCCTACTGGGGCGCGGAGCCGACACCGGACCACTACGCCTGGGTGCGGCCGTCCGGTCCCCGACCGGTGGTGGTGCACGCCGCCCGACACTGCTACGACCACGCGTACGCCGGGGCCGGGAACTGGCCGTTCAATACCGCGTACGCCGGCCTGCACGGGGTGGACGCGTTCGTCACCCGGCTGCGGTCGCTGGTCGAGGCGGAGGCGTTCATCGCCGCCGGCATCCCCCTGATCGTCTCCGCCGCGTTCCGGGCCGGCGAGGTGCCGGGGCTCGGGTACGACACCGGAGGGCACCTGATGGTGCTGGTCGGCTTCACCGCCGACGGTGATCCGGTGCTCAACGACCCGTACGCCCCGGACGACGACGCGGTCCGCCGTACGGTGCCTCGGCAGGGGTTCGAGGCGGTCTGGCAACGCGGCAGCGGCGGGGTGGCGTACGTGGTGCGACCCGCGTCGGTGCCCCTGCCCCCGTCGCCGGCCCAGGCCAACTGGTGATCAGTCGGTCAGTTTCCAGAGCTGGTACGAGCCGGGCGCGGCGACACTGCACACCAGGTAACCGGTGACCGCCTGACAGTCCCCGGTGGCACGGGGCAGCACGTCCACGACCCGCGTCTTCGCGGCGCCGACGTCCAACTCGCCGACGAGCACCCCACCGTCGGGATGCCGGCGGATGCCGACCAGCCGGCCGACACCGAGTTGGTACAGCTCCCACCGGCCCAGGTCGGCCAGCTGCCGGCCGGTCAGCGCGTCGAGCACGATGTACTGCTCCAGCGGCCCGATGCCGCTGATGTTGGCCATCAGCCGGCCGTCGGTCGGCCAGGCCCACCCCCACCGGCTGCTGCGCCAGCGCACCTCGCCGGTCGCCGGGTCGAGCGCCTGCAGCTCGTTGTTGCCGGTGCGCAGGCACAGGACGGGGCCACAGTCCAGCGTGAAGTCGACGTTGACCCGGGTGCGGGTCCAGCGTCGGTCGAGCCGGTCCAGTCCGTACGCGGTGACCGCGCCCGAGCCCCTGTCGACGGCCAGCAGCAGGTCGTTTATCAGGTCCAGTCCGATCGGACCACGGTCGGGCGGGCGCAGGTCGGCACGGGCCAGCACCGCCCCGGTGATCGCGTCGCGTACCTCGACCGGCCCGTCCAACTGGTTGAGCACCACCCGGTCCACTCCGCGCTCGTCGCCCCGCACTGTCACGTCGGCGGTGACGCCCGACAGCTGCCAGCGCACCGTGCCGCAGCACGGATCGATCGCGCGCACACTGGACGGTTCGGTCTCGCCGCCGCTGCGCAGCAGCAGGTTGCCGTCGGTCAGCTTGGTGACGGTACCCGGCTGCTGCCAGCGGTACGCCCCGGTCGCCCGGTCCAGGGCGATGGTGCGGGTCTCCCGACCCTCCGGGCCGATCTCGTACCCGGTGGTCAGCAGCATCCCGTTCAGCGACGTCATACCCCAGTACCGGGCCTCCGCCGACAGCGGCACCTGCCAGACCGGCTCGCCGTCGGGCAGCCGGTACGCGGCCAGCCGCCCCTGCCGCCTCGGGCTCGTCGGCTCCATCACCAGCAGAAGGTCTCCATCGATCATGACGTCGGATCCGGGCCTGGCCGGCAGCGTCACCGGGGCCGGGCGCGACGGCGTCACCGCGCCGGCGGCGAGCGTGACCAGGGCGAGCAGCACGACCAGCGCGCAGCGCAACGTGCGACCGTGGGCGCGGGGCGGGCGGGGCAGCGGGTCCGGGTCCGGGCCGTGCCGCAGCTCGCCGAGGTCGATCACCGAGTCGCTCACCGCGTCAACCTCCACAGGGCGGTTGTGCCGTCCAGGCGCTGGCAGAGCAGCACCGGCAGGGACGCCTGGCAGCTGCCGGCGATGCCGGGCAGCACGTCGACGATCCGCGCTCGGCCGGCCACCAGGTCGAGTTCGGCGACGACCATCCGACCGTCGTCGCCCCGCCGTACACCGACCAGCGGGTCGTCGGCGTCGAGCACGGGCATCAGGCTCCACCCGCCCAGCTCGGTCCGTACCTGCCCGGTCGCCGCGTCCCGCACCGCGTACCCCCGGCCGGGCACTGCCATCAGCAGCCGGCCGGACCGGACGTCGGCCAGCACGTCCTGGCCCGGTTCCGACCAGCGCACCGCGCCGGTGGCCGGATCGAGCACCTGGAGGCCGCCGGTCTGCGGGACCGCGCAGAGCAGACCGCCGCAGTCGAGCACGTGCGACACCAGCGTCACCTCGGCCGTCCACAGTGGCGCCAGGTCGGCCAGCGCGAAGCTCACCAGCCGGGTGCTGCCGGGCGGGACGAGCAGCAGCAGCTCGTTGACGACCTGCACCCGCTGGTACGCCGACCGGTCACCGGGCAGCGTGTCGATGCTGAGCAGCAGGTGGCCGCTGCCGGCGTCGTGCACCTGCACCTCGCCGGTCGGTTGCAGGAGCACGAAGCGGTCGACCTGGCCCGCCGGGTCGTGGTGGTAGGTGGGGTTGGCGGCCGGCGGAATCGGCACCGACCAGAGCACCCGGCCGGTGTCGGGCGCGACCCCGCTCACCGCGCCCGACCCGTCCTCCCGACCGTCGGTCAGCAGCAGCCCACCGTCCGCTGTCGGTTGCAGCGACCCCGGATGCTGCCAGCGTTGCCGGCCGGTCACGGCGTCGAAGGCGGTGGTCTGGAACACCCGGTTCGGGGCGCTGACCGCCGTGGCCAACACCAACCCCCGCTCGATGCGGACGTCAAGGTAGTCACCGGTGCGGGCCAGCGGCGCCTGCCACCGCCGTCGCACGGCGGCGCCGGCCGGTGCCGGCTGGGCGTACGCGCTCAGGTACCGGTCACCGTCGGGTATCGGCGGATCGACCACGAAGACGCTCTCCGCGGCCAGGTACGCCGTGGCCGTCCGGGACGCCGGCACCACACTCACCGTGCGCTGCGCCCACGGGGCGGCGGCGGCCAGCACCACCAGGCTGAGCAGCAGCACCGCCGCGCCGTGCAGCGGGCGAGCGGCGGCGCGCGGGCGGCGGACCGACGGTGCCGACGGGGGCTCGTCCCGAATCTCGCCCAGCTCGATGATCGACAACGACCGTCCTTCCGTCACCAGGTAAGGCTGGCCGACGGGTCACCGTCCGGCAAACCGACCGTCAGCGCACCGGCCCGGCAAAAGCGACGGAACCCCGCCTGTACGATGGCGCGTCGTGGCTGTGCCGGTGGTAGACCCTTCGCTGAATCCCCTGACCGACGCCGACCCGGCCGAGGTGGAGCCGACACGGCGGCCTCGGCGCCGTCCGGCCCGAACCGACCTGTTGGCCCTCGGAGCCTATGTGCTGCTGGGCGTCTTCGTCTGCCTCAACTACTGGGGTGACGTCAACGGCCGGGTCTCCTCGCACCTGCCCACCGATCACAGCTGGTTCGAGTGGTTGTTCGCGCACGGCGCGTACTCGGTGCGCCACCTGGAGAACCCGCTCTTCACGGCCCGGCAGAACGCCCCGGACGGGGTGAACATGATGGCCAACACCTCGCTGCTCGGGGTGACACTGCCGCTGGCCCCGCTGACCATGCTGCTCGGCCCCCAGGTGATGTACGCGCTCTATCTGGGTGCGGCGCTGGCGGCCACCGCCGGCACCGGGTACTGGATGCTCTCCCGCCACCTGGTGCGCTCCCGGGCGGCGGCGTTCGTCGGCGGCGCGTTCCTCGGCTTCGCGCCGGGCATCATCCACCACGCCAACGGCCAACCGAACTTCGTGTCCAATTTCCTGCTCCCGCTGATCGTGGTGCGGGTGCTAACCCTGGCCGAGCCGGGCCGGTGGCGGCGCAACGGGCTGGTGCTCGGGGCGCTGGTGGCGTACCAGATCTTCATCAACGAGGAGATGTTGCTGCTCACCGCGCTGGCCTGCCTGGTCATCGTGCTCGCGTACGCCGTGCAGCGGCCGCGGGCCACCCGGGCCGCCGCCGGCACGTTCCTGGCCGGGCTCGGTGTCGCCGGTGGGCTGGCCCTGGTGCTCACCGCGTATCCGATCTGGTTCCAGTTCAACGGCCCGCAGTCCTACCGGGGCCTGCAGGGCGGCGTGTTCCACAACTGGGGCGAGGACCTGGTCGCCTTCGTCACCTTCGCCCGGGACACCTGGGCCGGTAACCCGGAGGTGGAGAAGACCATCGGCCTGACCGAGCAGAACACCTGGTTCGGTTGGCCGCTGGTGCTGCTCTCGCTGGTGGCTCTGGTGCTGCTGGTGCGCCGGTCGCTGGCCGCGCGGATCGTCGCGGTGCTCATCGTGGTGTTCAGCGTGGCCGCGATCGGGCCGTGGGTGCGTTTCAACGGTGTGGAGACCGACATTCGCGGCCCGTGGTCGTACGTGTCGGACGACCTGCCGCTGGTCGAGATGATGATGCCGACCCGGTTGACGCTGGTGGTCGCCGCCGCGGTGGGCGTCCTGCTCGCGTTGACCTGGGACGCCGCGTACCGGCAGGGACGCCCGGTGGCCGACCGGCCGAGGGTGCCGGCCCAGCGCGCGGGCGACGCGGCCCCGGCGGCGTCCGCCGACGAGCCGGCCGCGCCGGTCGCCGCGCGCCGTCGGTGGCTGCGCCCGGTGGGGTACGCGGCGGTCGCCCTCGCCGTGCTGCCGCTCTTCCCCCGGCCGCTGCCCGCCCAGCAGATCGACCCGCCGCCGCACTTCATCAGCGCGGGCGGCTGGCGGCCGTACGTGCCGGCGGGCCGGACCCTGGTACCGGTGCCGATCCCCAGCAACGTGCACGGCCTGCCGACGCTGCGCTGGAGCGCGCTGACCGGGCAGGAGTTCCCTGTCCCGGGCGGCTACTTCATCGGCCCGAACGAGCTGGGCGAGGGGGTCTTCGGCGCGCCGAACCGACCGACCAGCTCGCTCATCTACTCCACCATGGACAAGGGCGCGGTTCCGGCGCTGACCGACGAGAACCGCCGCCAGGCCATCGAGGACCTGCGGTTCTGGCGGGCGTCGGTGGTGGTGCTCGGGGCACACCCGCGCGAGACAGTGCTCCGCGAGCTGGTCACCGGTCTGATCGGGCCGCCGCAGCGGGTCGACGACGTCTGGGTCTGGGACGTCCGCCCGCTGGTGGGTTAAACGCGCTCCCGCACGTCCCACACCCACCCGCCGTCGACCGGCCGACCCGGGCCGAGCAGGTCGTCGACAGTCCGGCGGACCGGGTCGCCGTGCTCCAGCTGACCGAGGACGACCACTGCCGCCCGCCAGTGCCGCAGGTCCTCGATGGCCTGTCGACGGTCGGCGTCGCTGAGCGGTGGCACCGCGCCGGTCTCGGCCACCCGGCGCAGCAGCACCGAGGTGGGCCGGTCCGGCGCGCCCCAGCGGGCCGTCGGGTCGTCCGGGCCACTGGGGCCGATGAAGTAGCCACCAGGCGCGGGGAACGCCAGACCGGTACGGGCCGACCAGAGCATCACCGGGCTGCGCCCGGCACCGGTGACCGGTGGCACCGCGACCACCGTCCGGCCGGGCGGCACCAGCGCACGCCAGTCGCCGTCGGCGACGAACGCCGGCACCGGCGCGACCGGCACCACCCGGATCGGCGTCGGCGCCAGGGGCAGCAGCGCGGCGGCCACCGCCCCGGCCCACAGCAGCCGTACCGGCAACCCCGGCGCGGTCGCCGGGTGCGCGGCGCGGACCCGGTCCACCGAGAGCGCCACCAGCACACCCAGCACCGGTACGCAGACCAGCGCGAACCGGGCCGGCACCGCGAGGTCGAGCAAAGGCAGCTCCGCGACCAGTCGGTACGGCCCCGGAAGGCCGGTGGCGTTGCCGTTCAATCGCACCGTCGTCCCGAGCGAGAGCAGGGCGAAGACCACGGCGCAGCCGGCCAACGCCCGGACCAGTGCCCGTCGCCACAACCAGATCACGATCACCACGGCGAGCACCAGCAGACCCGGGCCGAAGAACGAGTTCTCCTCGGTCGGGTTCGGCGAGAGCAGCCCCGGCAGCCAGTCGTCGCCCAGCACGGTCTGCCGGGCCGACGCGGTGAACGAGGCGACGTCCAGCTGGAAGCCCTGCGTGGCGAACGCCATCCCGGTGTAGTGCTGCGGACCGTGGAACTGGAACCACAACGGGTACGCCAGCGGAACCGCCGCCACGCCGGCCGCCACCGCGAGCCGACCGAAGAGGGCCGGCGCGTGCCGCCGCGCGGCAACCCGGTCGGCGAGCGCGTACGCCAGCGCGAAGACCCCGGCCGCGAGCACCAGGAAGACCAGCACCTCCTCGCCGATGAAGACCTGCCAGACGAGCAGCAACCCGAGGCCGACGCCGGGCCGCCACAGGTCGTCCCGTGCGACTCCCGAGGCGGGCCGGAACACCAGGGCGAGGATCGCCGGCACCAGGAACTGCGCGGCGATGTGCAGGTGGGCGCCCGCCTGAGCGACCATGCCCGGGGCGAAGCCGCAGATCAGCCCACCCACCGCAGCCGCGGCCCGGGTGCCGACCAGCCGACGGCGCAGCAGCACGTACCAGGCGACGGCCGTCCCCGCGAGGCAGCAGACGACCGCCACGCAGAACGCCACCTGCGAGCCGAGGAGCAGTGTGACCGGGGTGAGCGGGACGCCCAGGCCGAGCACCGAGGTGTTCGCCATCAGGTTCACCCCGTCGGGCGCGTTCAACCCCGTACTGAACAGCGGGTTCTCCCCCGCGACCACCGCATGGGCCGCGTGGGTCAACATCCACTCGAAGAGGATCTGGTCACCCGCCTGGTGGAACAACCGCCACGGGTGACCCCACTGCCCGCTGGTCACCACCACCGCGAGGCCCAGATAGCCGGCCACCACCAGCGCGTCCCGAAGCCAGGCCGGACGGGACGTGCCGACCGTCGCCGGCGACAGGGGGTTCGGGGACGTCGTCCCGGCGGTCATCAGACCGAACGGTCGCTGAGCGCCCGGACGTCCCAGACCCAGACATCCAGCTCCTGGCGGCCCGGGCCGACCAGCTCCTCGACCGTCCGCCGCAGCGGCTCGGCGTTCTGCTGCCGCACCGGCAGCACCAGGATCGCCGCCCGCCAGTGCCGCAACTCGTCGGTGAAGCGCCGACGCTGCCGGTCGTCGAGTTTGGGCGTACGCCCGGTGGTCGCCACCTCCTCCAGCATCTGGCCCACCCCGCTGGGGCGACCGCCGAACCGGCCCGGGTCACCGGTGTTGCCGTTGCGGGGCGCGAGGAAGTAACCGCCGGGGATCTTGAAGTCGAGGTTGGTGGCCGCCGCCCAGCGCATGCCGTGCGTGTTGCCCATGCTGGGCACCGGGATCGGCACCAGCGTCTGATCCGGCCCGACGTACGCCCGCCAACGATCGGCGGTGATGAAGTCCGGCACCGGGGGCCGGGAGACCATCCGCAGCGGCATCGGTGCGATCGGCAGCAGCGCGAAGGCCAGGCCCGCGGCGGTGAGCACGCGGACGGTACGGCGGTCGGCCGGGCGCAGCGCCCAGGCCCGCTCGACGGCGAGAGCGAGCAGCAGACCGATCACCACGCTGGTGATCAGACCGAACCGGGTCGGCACCACCGCGTCGAGCAGCGGCAGATGGACCAACCACTCCCACGGCCCGGTGATCAGCTCCCGGTCCCACCAGGAGACCCGCTCGCCGAGGGAGAGCACGGCGAAGAACAGGCCGGTCACCGCGAGCGCCCTGACGATCAGCTCCCGGCGCAGCCAGACCACGATGCCGATGGCGAGCATCGACAGGCTCCAGCCGAAGAAGGCGTTCTCCTCGGAGTAGTTCGGCGCCAGGTTGGCGTTGGCTCGCTGGTTGCCGCCGAGGGTAGGAGAACCGGGGGCGAAGAAGGCGGCGATGTCGTTGCCGTAGTCCTGCACCGCGTCGCTGAGCCCGTGGTAGGCCATCGGCCCGGCGAACTGCACGTAGAGCGGGTACGCCAGCAGCGCCCCGGCCAGCAGCGCGCAGGTCAGCACGCCGGCGCCCAGCGGCCGCCACGCCGCCCGCCACCGGGCCGGCTCCTGGGCGAGCACCGCCAGCAGGAAGACACCGCAGGCCAGAGCCGTGAAGAGCAGGATCTCCTCGTTGATGAACGCCTGGACGGTGACCAGCACGGCGAGCAGCGCCCCGTCCCGAACCGGCCTACCGGAGCGGGTGAGCACCAGCACCCGCCACACGATGAACGGCAGCAGGAACTGACTGATGATGTTCGGGTGCCAGCTGGCGTGCGAGAGCATCGCCGGCGAGAACCCGCAGAACCAGCCGCCGACCGCCGCCGCCAGCGGGGTGCGCACCAGGTGGCGGGAGAGCATGAGGTACCAGGCCATGGCGGTGCCGGCGAGGCCGAGCGTGACCAGCACCACGAAAGAGACCGCCGGTCCGAAGAGCAGCGTCACCGGGACCATCGGGATGCCCAGCGCCAGTACCGCCGTGTTGGCCATCAGGTTGACGCCGTCGGGGTAGTTGAACTGCTCGGTGTAGAACGGGTACTCGCCGTGCAGCACCACGCGTACCGAGTGGGCGAGGAAGAACTGCACCTGAGCCGGGTCACCGGTGTAGAGCGAGGCCACCCGGCCGGACGGGTCCAGCCAGATCCGGCTGGTCACCCAGAGCGCGGCCAGCAGAAACAGCCCGCCCACCGCCAGGTGCTGCCGCCGCCGGGTCCACCGCACCCGGGTCGACACCGCGCCACCGGCCGGCGCTTCGGGCTCGGCCGGAACTTCGGGCGCTGCCGGTGTTCCAGGCTCTGCCGGCGCCTCGGACTGTGCCGGCGCTTCGAGCGCTGCCGGCGCGTCGGGCTTTGCCGGTGTTTCGGGCGATGCCGGGGTCTGCGCCGGGTCCGTGGTGGGGGCGGTCAGTGCGGGCGGGCCGGTCAAGCGGCCGACAGGTGTGCGGTAACTCACCAGGTCGGCGGAGTCGGCTGCCGCCTCCGTGTGCGGCGCGGGCAGGGCGCGGGACTCGGCAGGCGTCACAGTCGGCGGAGTCTACCGGAGCAACCAAAACGCCCTAAAGCCCCGGTGGTGTCCATTGTGGCGGATCGGGTGACGGCCACCTGAGGAACCGCACCGGACATCTCGTACTATGGCGCTTTCCGACAGCGACGGCGAGGCGATCGGGGGCGGGCCAGGTGACTCCAGGCCGTCGGTACGGCAGGACGCTTCCCGTCCTGCTGAGCGCGCTGCTGGCAAGCACGGCCTGTGGTCCGGTGGCCGAGCGGAAGCCGCAGGACCTGCGGGTCGGGTACGACAGCCTGGACGGCGCGCTGACGGTGTGGCCGCCCCGCGGCGACCTCTCCGGCGACGCCGCGGCGACCGCGGCGGTCACCGCCGCCGTGCGGGACTGGCGCTCGCCGGCCGACGACCGCGCGCACCTGCCCTCGTCCGGCATCCTCTTCTCGGGTCGCGTCGACGGCGCCCCGGTGGCGCTGGTGGCCGCCGATGTGCCCGGCGAAAGCGCCTCCTGGCTGCTGCAACTGACTGGCGAAGGCGACCGGTACGAGGTCACCCGGGCCACCGAGTACACCGACCCCGGTTACCTCGTCTACTCCGACGTGCTGCCCGTGCAGACGACCGGCGGCCGGCGCTACCTGGTGTCGGCGCGGGTGCAGACCCTCCTCGGGCCGCAGGACCGGGCGTTGACCATCGCGGACGGCCTCAGCGCACCGGTCGACGTGCCGTCCTGCACTGCCGTCGGCGTGACCGCGACCCTGCGCACCACGGAGTCGCTGCCCCGTGGGCGGGCCGCCGACCGACTGCTCGACCTGGGCACCGGCACCGTCGATCCCCGTTACCCGCTGGTCCGCGACGAGTCCGGCACCGGCCGGCGGGCGCTCACCGGTCTGGACACCTGCGCGCTGGCCGGCGACCGGGGCCCGTTTGGCAGCATCCCGCGCCGGGTCGGCGACCGGGACGCCCCACGCTCGGTGCCGACCTCCTGGCCGATGGCGAAGCTCACCGTGCGCTCGCTCGGCGAAATCGCACTCGGCGGCGGCGAGGCGGCCGAGTTGCAGCAGCTCAGCTGGGACACTGACGCCGGCGCGATGACGGCGGTGATCTACCGACCGGCCGACGGGAGCGCAGCGGTCGTCTCACCCGCCGACCGGGCCACCCCGTTGCAGGCCTACCAACTGCCGGTGCCCGGCCAGCCGCTGGTGGTGTTGAGCTGGCGGCCCACCCGGGACAGCTCGCTGTCCGTCCCGCCGGGCACTCCCCTGCTGGTCGACCGCCCCGGCCTGGCGGTCATCCCGACCCCGTCGCGCTCCCAGACCTACAGCCTCGCCAACAACGACAAAACCCACTACCGCTCAATCTCCCCCCGCTAACCCCACCCCACCCCCCCACCCCGCCTCCCCCACCCCCTCGCCCCCTCTCCCGCCCCGCGATCTTGCACTTTCTGCGGCGACAAATCGGGGCTCAAGGGGCATTACGTCAACCGAAAGTGCAAGATCGGCGAGCAGGACGAGGGTGGGTAGACGCGACGGCGGGCGCCCCGTGCGGGGCGCCCGTCGTCGCGTGCGGGTCAGTTCTGTGCGGCCGCGTCGCTGGCGGTGAGGCGGTCCGGGGTCGCGTCCAGGCTGGAGATCCAGCCGGTGACGTCGCGGGCCACGTCCTGGGCGGTCAGGCCCAGGTCGGCGAGGATCTGCGCGCGGGTGCCGTGCGGGTGCCACCCGGCCGGCACACCCAGGTCCTTGAGCGGCACCCGGACGTCGGCGTCCCGCATCGCCTGGGCGAGCGCGTCACCCACACCGCCGACCCGGACACCGTCCTCGACGCTGACCACGAGCCGGTGGCGGGCGGCCAGGTCGACCAGCTCCGCCGGGACCGGACGCACCCAGCGCGGGTCGACGACGGTGACCCCGTAGCCCTGCTCGGCGACCCGGGCGGCCACCTCCATGCCCAGTTGGCCGAAGGAGCCGACGGCGACGAGCAGCACGTCGGTACGGGCGGACTCGGCCAGCACGTCGACCGGGCCGACCCGGCGCAGCGCCGGCAGGTCCGCGGCGACGGTGCCGGTCGGGAACCGCACCACTGTCGGGCCGTCGTCGACGGCCAGCGCCTCGCGCAGCTCCTCGCGCAGGGTGGCGGCGTCGCGGGGTGCGGCGATCCGCAGCCCCGGCACCACACCGAAGACCGACATGTCCCAGATGCCGTAGTGGCTGGGGCCGTCCGGGCCGGTGATGCCCGCCCGGTCCAGCACGAAGGTCACCGGCAGCTTGTGCATCGCCACGTCCAGCAGGACCTGGTCGAAGGCGCGGTTGAGGAAGGTGGCGTAGACAGCGACCACCGGGTGCAGCCCGCCGAGCGCCAACCCGGCCGCCGAGGTGGCGGCGTGCTGCTCGGCGATGCCCACGTCGTACACCCGCTCGGGGTACTTGCGGGCCAGCTTGGCGATGCCGGTCGGCTCGGCCATCGCGGCGGTGATGCCCACCACGTCCGGACGCTCGTCGGCGACGGCGAGCAGCTCGTCGGCGAAGACGTGCGTCCACTTCACGGCCGGGGCGGCCAGCAGCGCGCCGGTCTCCACGTCGAAGGCGCCGCCGGGGCCGTGCAGGCAGTCCGCCTCGTCCTCCTCGGCCGGGCGGTAGCCGTACCCCTTGCGGGTGACGGCGTGCACGATCACCGGGCCGCCGAAGTTCTTGGCCGCGCGCAGCGCCGCCTCGACCGCCGCCACGTCGTGCCCGTCCACCGGGCCCACGTACTTGATGCCGAGGTCCTCGAACATGGCCTGCGGGGCGACCGCGTCCTTGATGCCCTTCTTGACGGCGTGCAGCACCTCGTACATGGGCTTGCCGACCAGCGGGGTGGAGCCGAGGGCGTCCTTGACGGTGTCGAGGACCTTCTCGTAGCCGGGGTTGAGGCGCAGTGAGGAGAGGTGGTCGGCCAGGCCGCCGATGGTCGGCGAGTACGACCGGCCGTTGTCGTTGACCACGATGACCAGCGAGTTGCCGGCGGTGGCGATGTTGTTCAGCGCCTCCCAGCACATGCCGCCGGTCAGGGCGCCGTCGCCGACCACCGCCACCACGCTGCGCGCCTCGCCCCGCAGGGCGTACGCCTTGGCCAGGCCGTCGGCGTAGGAGAGCGCGGTGGAGGCGTGCGAGTTCTCGATGAGGTCGTGCTCGCTCTCGGCCTGGCTGGGGTAGCCGGAGAGGCCACCGCGCTGGCGGAGCTTGTCGAAGCCGGCCTGACGCCCGGTAATGATCTTGTGTACGTACGCCTGGTGGCCGGTGTCGAACAGGAGCCGGTCCCGGGGGGAGTCGAAGACGCGATGCATGGCGAGCGTCAGCTCGACCACACCGAGGTTGGGCCCGACGTGCCCGCCGGTACGGGACACCTTGGTGATCAGGAAGTCCCGGATCTCGGCGGCGAGGACGTCCAGCTCCTCGCCGGACATCCGCTTGACGTCCTGCGGACCGCGAACCGTCCCCAGCAGCCGGCCGTGGTTGGCCGTGTCCTCTTCAACACTCATGACCGGAGAGTCTATCGGCCGCCCGGTACTCCGCAGCTCGGCCCGAGCCCCGGCCACCCCGGCCGGGCGGGGAGTTGGCGGCTGAGCAACCGGTCAGGCGCCGGCCGGCGATCCTCGGGTGGCCGGCGACACTCCCGCTCAGGCCGGCGGGAGCAGCAGCCCGACCTGCTCGACGTGCTGGGTCATCGGGAAGAGGTCGAAGCCCCGCAGCGCCGCCAGCCGCCACCCGAGGTCGGCGAAGGTGCGCACGTCCCGGGCGAACGCCGCCGGGTCGCAGGCCACGTACGCGACAGCCCGGGGGCCGGCGGCGGCCAACGCGCGGACGACCGGGGCGCCGGCCCCGGAGCGCGGCGGGTCGAGCACCACCACGTCGACCGGGCCGGTTATCCGTCGGCGGGCCAGCGCGGTCTCCACCCGGGCCGCGACCACCTCGACGGTGGGCAGGTCGGCGAGGTTCTCCCGGGCGGCGGTGACACCCTGCGCCGCCGCTTCGACAAGCGTCACCCGCCCGGTCGCGCCGACCCGTGCGGCCAGCCCGGCGGCGAACAGCCCCGCACCGCCGTAGAGGTCCCAGGCGGTCTCGCCCGGCTGCGGGTCCAGCATCTCCAGCACCGCGGTGGCGAGGGTGTCCGCCGCAGCCGGGTGCACCTGCCAGAACGCGGACGCGGGCAGCGTCCAGTCCCGTCCGGCGGCGACCTCGCGGACCTCGGTCGGGCCACTGACCGGGGTGGGCACCCCGTCGCGCAGCTCGGTGACTGTCACGTCCCCTCCGGTGCTGGCGACGGTCTCCACCGCCTCGGCGGCCGGCCAGCGCGCGCCGGTGGGGGTGAGCACCGGCAGCTCCTGGATGGCCGGGTGGGCGATCCGGCACCTGTCGATCGGCACCACCTCGTGCGAGCGGTGCTTGAGCAGTCCGGCCCGGTCCGCGCCGTCGACCGCGTAACGGACCCGGGAGCGCCAACCCAGCAGCCCGCCGGGCAGCGCCTCGACCCGGACGCCGAGCCGGTCCAGTTCGACGTCGGTCAGCCCGCCGAGGCGGACCAGCTGTTCGCGCACCACGGCCGTCTTCCAGGCCAGCTGTGCGGCCGGGGCGACGTGTTGAAGGTCGCAGCCACCGCAGGCGCCCGGCTTCGCGTACGGGCAGGGTGGCTCGACCCGGTCCGGTGAGGGGTCCAGCACTGTCACCGCGTCGGCCCGGACGAACCCCTTGTGCACCTCGGTGACCTCGGCGATGACCCGCTCACCCGGCAGCGCGTGCCGGACGAAGACCACCTGCCCGTCCACCCGGGCCACACAGTGCCCGCCCGGGGCGACCGCGTCGACGGTCAGCTCGACCCGGTCCGCCTCGGCCAGGCCCCGCTCCAGGGCCGAGGAACCCGACGCCGACGGCGTCCGAGGTGTCGCGGTCCGACTGCCCGGCTCAGTCACTGGTGTTCCCCCTCGTCGCACTACCTCCGCGCTGCTCACCCTCGCCGGACGGCGCGGCGACCACCGGCGGCACGGCGACCGGCGGCGGGACGGCGCTGCGCGGCCCGCGCGCCGGGGTCCGGGACAGCGTGGCGTCCAGCCGGTCCAGGTTCTTGCTCGCCGTCGACGCGAGCTGCCACGGCACGCTGACCACCATCACCCCCGGTTCGAAGAGCAGCCGGCCCTTGAGGCGCAGCGCGCTCTGGTTGTGCAGCAGGTTCTCCCACCACCGGCCGACCACGTACTCCGGAATGAACACGGTGACCACGTCGCGGGGCGACTTGCGGCGGGTGGAGGCGACGAAGTCCAGGATCGGCCGGGTGATCTCCCGGTACGGCGAGTCGACAACGGTGAGCGGGATCGCCATCTCCCGGCGCTCCCAGTCGGCCTGCAGGTCCCGGGTGTCCGACTCGTCGACGTTGACGGTCACCGCGGTCAGCGTGTCCGGTCGGGTGGCGCGGGCGTAGGCGATGGCCCGCAGCGTCGGCTGGTGCAGCTTGCTGACCAGCACGATCGCGTGGTTGCGGGCGGGCAGCACGGCCCGGCCCTCATCCGGCGGCGTCAGCTCCACGGCGATCCGGTCGTAGTGCCGGCGGATGGCCAGCATCAACACGTAGATCACCGCCATCGCGGCGATCGCGATCCACGCGCCGAGCAGGAACTTGGTGATCAGGACGATCACCAACACCGCGCCGGTCAGGCCCGCGCCGAACGTGTTGATGGCCCGCGACCGGTGCATCCGGCGGCGCGCCTCCGGGTCCCGCTCGGTACGCAGGTGCCGGTTCCAGTGCCGGATCATGCCGGCCTGGGAGACGGTGAACGAGACGAACACCCCGACGATGTAGAGCTGGATGAGTCGGGTCACCTCGGCCTGGAAGCCGACGATCAGCACGATCGCGAAGAGGGCCAGGAAGACGATGCCGTTGGAGAACGCCAGCCGGTCACCCCGGGTGTGGAACTGCCGGGGCAGGTAGCGGTCCTGGGCGAGGATCGAGCCGAGCACCGGGAACCCGTTGAACGCGGTGTTGGCGGCCAGGAACAGGATGAGGGCGGTCATCCCGGCCACCACGTAGAGCAGGATCGACCCGGACCCGAAGACCGTCTCGCCGAGCTGGGTGGTGACCGTCTTCTGCACGTACCCCTCGGGGCCGGCGACGATCTGCAGGCCCGGATCCTCGACGAACTGCAGGTGGGTCAGACGGGCCAGCCAGATGATGCCGACCAGCATGCTCACCGAGATGCTGCCGAGCAGCAGCAGGGTGGTGGCGGCGTTGCGGCTCTTCGGCGCCTTGAACGCGGGCACCCCGTTGGAGATCGCCTCCACGCCGGTGAGCGCGGCGGCGCCCGAGCTGAACGTCCGCAGCAGCAGGAAGATGAGCGCGAAACCGGTCACACTGTGCTCGGCCTGGATGACCAGGTCGGCGCTCGGCGCGCGGAGCTCGTCACCCAGCACGAAGACCCGGAACAGCCCGGTGAGCAGCATCCCGCCCATCACGATGACGAAGCCGTAGGTGGGGATGGCGAACGCGGTGCCCGACTCGCGCAGACCGCGCAGGTTGACCGCGCTCAGCAGGACCACCGCGCTCACCGCGATCAGGACCTTGTGGGTGGCCACGAACGGCACGACCGAGCCCAGGTTGGCCACCCCGGAGGAGACCGACACCGCCACCGTGAGCACGTAGTCGACGAGCAACGCGCTGGCCACCCCGACGCCGAACTTCGGACCCAGGTTGACGGTGGCCACCTCGTAGTCACCACCACCGGACGGGTAGGCGTGCACGTTCTGCCGGTAGCTGGCCACCACGGTGAGCATGACCACGACCACGGCCAGGGCGATCCACGGCGAGAAGACGTACGCGGAGGCACCGGCGATGGACAGGGTCAACAGGATCTCGTCGGGCGCGTACGCGACGCTGGACAGCGCGTCGGAGGCGAAGACGGGAAGCGCGATGCGCTTCGGCAGGAGGGTGTGCTGCAGCCGGTCGGACCGGAACGGTCGACCGAGCAGAAGCCGCTTCAGCAGCGAGGTGGGACTGGCCACGAACGCCAAGGGTACGACCACCACGGCGGGGGCGCGGGGGTGGGCGATCACGGCCGCTCAGCACGGCGGGGTACGGTCGGTCCCCGCTCGCGACCGGGACGTGGCAGGCTCGCACTCGGAAGGCCACCGGCAGCGGGAGTGGTGCGCACCTTGGGAGGGACAGCGTGCACGTCGTGATCATGGGGTGTGGTCGGGTCGGGTCGACCCTCGCCCACAGCCTGGAGTCCCGAGGGCACTCGGTGTCGGTGATCGACCAGGACGCCGACGCCTTCCGCCGGCTCGGCCCCGACTTCGCCGGGATCACGGTGACCGGTGCCGGTTTCGACGGCGAGGTGCTCCGGCAGGCCGGTATCGAACGCGCTGACGCCTTCGCGGCGGTGTCGAGCGGCGACAACTCCAACATCATCTCGGCCCGGCTGGCCCGCGAGACGTTCGGCGTGTCCCGGGTCGCCGCCCGCATCTACGACCAGCGCCGGGCACAGGTCTACGAGCGGCTGGGCATCCCCACCGTGGCGACGGTGCGGTGGACGGCGGACCGGATGCTGCGACACCTGGTGCCGGAGGGCAACGTGGAGATCTTCCGCGACCCCACGAGCACCGTGTCGATCGTCGAGGTGCCGGTGCACAAGGACTGGATCGGTCGACCGGTGCGGACCCTGGAGGAGGCGGCCGGAGCGCGGGTGGCCTACCTGATCCGCTTCGGCATCGGCACGCTGCCCACCGGCTCCACCGTCCTGCAAGAGGGTGACCAGGTGTTCATGCTGGTCAGCGACGACATCGTGGCGACGGTCACGTCGGTGGCGGCGACGGCGCCGGAAGGAGGGCACTGACCATGCGAGTCGCCATCGCTGGCGCGGGCAACGTGGGCCGCTCGATCGCCCAGGAGTTGATCGACAACGGCCACCAGGTGATGCTGATCGAGCGCCAGCCCAAGATGCTGCGCCCGGACCGGGTGCCGGACGCCGAGTGGGTGCTGGCCGACGCGTGCGAGCTGACCAGCCTGGAGGAGGCCGACGTCGCCGGGTGCGACGTCGTGGTCGCGGCGACCGGCGACGACAAGACCAACCTGGTGCTGTCGCTGTTGGCCAAGACCGAGTTCGCGGTGCCCCGGGTGGTCGCCCGGGTCAACCGGGCCGAGAACGAGTGGCTGTTCACCGAGCAGTGGGGCGTGGACGTCGCGGTGAGCAAGCCGCGGGTGATGGCCGCACTGGTCGAGGAGGCGGTCACCGTCGGCGACCTGGTCCGGCTGATGACCTTCCGGCAGGGTGAAGCGAACCTGGTCGAGATCACCCTGCCGCCGACCGCCCCGTACGTGGGTCAACCGATCCACGCGGTGCCGCTGCCCCGTGACTCCGCGCTGGTGGCGATCCTGCGCGGCAAGCGGGTCCTGGTGCCGAGCCCGGACGACCCGATCGAGGCCGGCGACGAGCTGATCTTCGTCTGCACCGCCGAGGTGGAGGACGACGTTCGCGCGGTGATCCTCGGGGCGGACAGCGTCGAACGGACCCGCGGCTCCCGCTGACCGCAGGGCCGCAGTGAGCGGCCGGGTGGCCCGGCCTCGCTCAGGCGCTGGGCAGCGGGGCCGGCGACGACTCCCGGGTGACCCGGCGAACCGTCCAGACCGTGATCAGCAGCAGCAGCGCGTACGGCGGGTAGCCCAGCGCCAGCCGGGCCACACCCAGCGCGGTGTCCTGGTGGGCCAGGTAGAGCCCGGCCTGCACGCCCACCTTGGCCAGCCAGACCACACCCCAGAGCACTGTCAGCTGGGTGAAGGTGCGGACCAGCTTCGGGTCGCTGCGCCACTCCGAACGGCCCTTGGCGACCAGCACCGACCAGATCCAGCCCACCAGCGGCTGCCGGATCGCGGCCGAGATCAGCAGGGCCACGCCGTACCCGATGCCGTAGAGGATGCCGGGGAGGTAGAAGTCACGTTCGTTGCCGGTGCGCCACGCGATGGCCGCGCCGACACCGACACCGAAGAGCCCGTTGACGGCGTGCCGGACGGGCCGGCGTTGAGCCAACCGCACCCCGGCGATCAGCACCGCGACGGAGACCGAGGCGATCACCGCCGGCCGCAGCTCGCCGATGATGTTGGCGAGGACGAAGACGACGACCGGGATGCTCGACTCGACCAACCCGCGCCAGCCGCCGAGCTGGTCGGCCATCTGCTCGGCGATCGTCGGCAGCCGCTCCTCGTCCTGAGGGCCCGTCTCGGGCTGTGCCGCCCGGTCCTGTCCCGTCGTCATCGCCGGCCTTTCGTCCGCAGTGTCGTCACTTGGGCGAGTCCAGCTCGTAGTAGGGGTTGTAGATGACCTTGCGGTCGTCGCGCACCGCCACCCGGCCACGGGCGGTCAGGTGCCGGCCCGGCTCGATCCCGGCGATGTGCCGCCGACCCAGCCAGACGAGAGTGACCACGTCACTGCCGTCGTACAGGTCGGCCTCAAGGGTGGGCAGGTTGGTGCGCGGGGTGTAGACCACGGTGCGCAACCGACCGGCGACCGAGACCATCTGCCCCCGGGAGCACTGCTGGGCGGGGATCCCGCCACACTCGGCGCTCTCCCGACGCAGCTCCTGCGCCTCGATCTCGGCCTCGCTGGCGGTGAACCTCTGCAGGATGCGCCGCAGCGACACCCGGCTCTCGTCGGCCGTCATGACCTCCGCGTCACCCTCTCCACGCTCGCCGTTCCCGGCCGGCCCCGGCGGCGCCGGAACCGTCCCGCCAGCGTACGCCGACGGGGCTGGTTCCGGCGGGCCGGTGCGCGCGGGTCAGACCTGACGCGGTGCGGCGGCGGCGTCGTCCGCCTCGGCCGCGGCCTGGTCGGCGACCTCCCGGGGCAACCGCAGCGGCAGCGGCTCGCGGACCGGCTTCGCCTCCTGCCCACGGTCGACCACCAGGCCGTCCAGGCACTCGACGAGCGGCCCGCCCAGGGCCGGGTCGGTGGCCACCGGGCCCTGGAACACGCCACGGACCATCCAGCGCGGCCCGTCGATTCCGACGAACCGCAGGTTCGTGGTGCCGTCCGGGGTACGCACCTGGGCGTGCAGCTCCGGGCCGTACTCGCCGGCGACCTCCTGCGCGCTCGCGCCGTCGCGGAGCAGCGACTGCCGGATCTCCTCGCGCACCTCGTCCCAGATCCCCTCGGACCGGGGGGCGGCGAAGACGCCCAGCTGGAGCGCGTTGTCGCCGTGCACCAGCACCACCTGCTGGATCACACCCTGCGGGTCGGCCTGCACCCGCACCTCGACGTCGGCGATCGCCGGGATGTGCAGGCTGCCGAGGTCGAGGCGCTGCACGTCGTCGTAGCTCTCGGAGATGTCGTACGGGCCGCGCTCCAGCGTCGGCGCCGCATCGCCCTGGTCCGGGACCTGGGTAACCCGCTCGTCACGGGTCTGCCGCTCGGCGTCGGCCCGCTTTCGGGAGAAGATCACTGCGCCTGCCCTCCGCTGTTCACACTCACCCTGCCACCTCTTCCGTCTGCCCGCGGCCCGGCTCGCTCGGCCGCCGCTCGACCCGGTCCTGACCCGTCGGCGACGGCACCAGCCCGGCGTGCCCACCGGTGGACCCGTGCCCACCGGTCCCACGCCGGGACGCGGGCAGCTCGACCACCGGCTCGAACCGCGCCCGTGCGACCTGCTGGACCACGAGCTGCGCGATCCGGTCGCCGCGGGAGATCTTCGCCGGCACATCCCGATCATGATTGATCAGGTTGACCAGGATCTCACCCCGGTAGCCGGCGTCGACCGTACCGGGCGCGTTGAGCACCGTCACGCCGAGCCTGGCCGCCAGACCGGAGCGCGGATGGACCAGGCCCACGTACCCCTCGGGCAACGCGATGGCCACCCCGGTGGGCACCAGGGCACGACCACCGGGCGGCAGCTCCACGTCCGCGGCCGCCACCAGGTCGGCCCCGGCGTCGCCGGGATGGGCGTACGTGGGCAGCGGCAGCTCGCTGTCGAGCAGCTGCACGGGCACGGGTACGACGTCGGTCACGGGTCCCCTCTTCCGTCCGGTTCGCGGGGTGACCCTGCCATCCTGCCGGTTCGTCGCGCCGCCGTGCGCCGTACCCTCGCAGGAGTGAGCATGTCGTCCTCCCCGTCCGCCGATCAGCCGCCCGTCGCCGCCCGTGCGGCGTACGCCGAGCGGCTGGATCTGCCCTGGTGGCTGTGGCTGGCCGGGCTGGTGGCCGCCGCGTTGCTGGCCGTCGAGATCTGGATGGGCGCCTCCGGCGTCCGCGCCTGGCTGCCGTTCGTCGTGCTGGTGCCGCTCACCGCGGCCGGGCTGTGGTGGCTGGGCCGGATCCGGGTCGGGGTGGCCGATGGCGAGCTGCGGGTGGACGACGCCCGCCTGCCGGTACGTTTCGTGGCCGACGTGGTGCCGCTGGACGTGGCCGGCCGACGTGAGGTGCTCGGCGTCGGCGCGGACCCGCTCGCCTTCGTGGTACAGCGACCATGGATCGGTGGCGCCGTGCAGGTGATCCTCAACGATCCGGCGGACCCGACCCCGTTCTGGGTGGTCAGCACCCGCCACCCGGTCGAGCTGGCCGAGGCGGTGCTGGCCGCGCGGGACGCCCTGACGCAGTCCCACCCGACGGCGGGCGAGCCGGCCTGACCCGACGCCGGAAACCGGCCTGACCCGACGGCCGGAAGGCCCCGCTCAGACCGGACGGCGAAGGCGGGCTCAGGGTCCCGCCCCGGACGGCGAAGGCGGGCTCAGGTGCCGGTTGGCGGGCCCGGGAGGGCCGTCGGTGGCGCGGGCCGGGCGATGCCCCGCCGACGCAGGTCGACCTGGAGTTGTTCGGCCATCTGCTGAGTGGCCCGGCGGTTGAGGAAGCTGGCCACCGCAGCGCCGGTCAGGAACGGCCCGAGCGTGGTGAGGTTGCGACCGAACCGCCGCAGCAGCATGTCGCGGAGTTCCTTGCGGGCGGCGGTGCCGAGGATCGCTCCCACACCCACGCCGGGCACCATCGGGTTGACGCCCCGCTGGGTGGCCCAGGAATGCACCAGGGCGACCGCCCGTTGGCTGCCGCCGGTCGGCAGCGCCACCCCGTGGATCTCGTGCAGCTCGCCCACCAGTTTCAGCTCCACCGCCACCACAGCCACGGTCTCGGCGGCGAGCAGCACCGGCGCGGAGAGCAGGGTCGGGGCGACAGTCCACTCGACGGCGGCGACACCCCCGCCGGCCGCGCCGATCGCTGCGGTGGTCCTCGACGCGTTGCGGATGAGCCTGTCGGCCAGGGCGGCGTCGTCCAGGCCGGGGAAGTGCCGGCGCAGGGCGTCCAGGTCCCGTACCGGCACGTGCGGGGCGATCTCGGCGACGGTGTCGACCATCCACCGCACGGCGGCGCGGGGCTTGAACAGGTCGGAGACGCCTCGTGCGCGGGCCTGCCCGACCATCCGGGTCAGCAGTTGGCGGCGACGGGCCGGCTCGATGTCGTCAGCTGTCAACGCCGCGACGGTGGCACCAAGGTCGCTCGCGCCGCCGTCAGTACCGAGGCCGCTCGCATCGCCGTCGGCGCCAGGATCACCCGCGCCACCAGGGGCCCTGACGTCACTCGCACCACCGGTGGCGCCGAGGCCGTCCGTGCCGCCATCGGTGGTGCCGCCTCGATCGCTCATCGGACCTCCCGGTGCTGTGGCTACCCGCTACGAGTCAAGCAGGTACCCACCGCTGACGCATGCCTACACCGGCAGCGGCGGCCCCGTTCCGGAGGCCGCCGCCGTGTCGTGGTTGTCAGACGCACTCGCGGCAGATCAGCTCGCCGTTGCGCTCGACCGCCAGCTGGCTACGGTGGTGGACCAGGAAGCAGCGGGCGCACCTGAACTCGTCCTGCTGCATCGGAAGCACCTTGACCGTGAGCTCCTCGTCGGCCAGATCGGCACCGGGCAGCTCGAAGCTCTCGGCCACCTCGGCCTCGTCGACATCCACCGCGCCCGACTGTGAGTCGACGCGCCGTGCCTTGAGCTCTTCCAGGCTGTCCTCGCCGAGGTCGACCTCGTCGCGACGCGGGGCGTCGTAGTCGGTGGCCATCGGTTTCACTCTCCCATATCGATGTTGTCGCTTCCGGTTGTAACGCCGGACGACGCTGTTTCGGTTCCGCTGGCCGGCCACCACTTGTGTCGGGCACCCGACCCGAGGACCGAACGGGTCGAGCTCGCTGGGGCGACTCCCCTGCGAGCGCGGAACCTTACCCCCCCTTGGGCGAGGCATGTATACCGCCCTTGCGGCTGAGATGTACGCCCCCGCACGCGAAGTTGTTCCCAATGTGATTCAGGCGACACGAAGATAGGGGTAGTAGTACCCGGTTCGCGGTCGCCGCGCCGGCATGTCGGGCTGTTTCCACGCGACGGCCGGACAACCGTTAACCTCAGCGGCGTATTCGACGGCCGGCGGCCTGAGCGATCGTTCCTGGCCGTCACCACCCACCTGAGGTCCGGGGAGTGCCCTGATGAGTTTTGCGCGCGTGCGAGCACTCGTCGTCGTCGGCCTGTTGGCGGTCATCGCCCTGGTCTTCGTCGTCGTCGCCGTGGTCCGCGACAGCCAGGGCAACGCGGGCACCGCGGCGGGTTGCCCCGAGGGTTGGCCACTGGCGGATCTGACCCTGCGCGAGCGCAAGGACGTCAAGATCAACGTATTCAACGCCACAGACCAGCCCGGCCTCGCCCACACCGTCGCCGACGAGTTCAGCAACCGACAGTTCCAGGTCAAGAAGACCGGGAACGAAAAGAAGGTCGACAGCGTCGCGGTGCTGCGGTTCGGCCCGAAGGGCGTCGGTTCCGCGCACCTGCTCCAGGCGTACTTCCTCAACAACGCCGTGCCGGGCTACGACCCGAAGCGCACCGACGACACCGTGGACGTGGTGCTGGGCAACCGCTTCCAGCAGCTCGCCACCACGACCGAGGTCAACCAGTCCCTCGGCGACTCGGGCCCGCCGGTGGCGCCCAAGGGCTCCTGCCCGTCCCCACCCGCCAAGTGACGGCGTAACCGCCCCGGCGTCAGGGACCGCCGGACGCGTCCAGGGCGGCCAGCCGATCGTGCAGCGGCGCGAAGAGCGCGGGCGGGGCCGCGACCACCAGGTCCGGCCCGGGCGGTCGACCGGCCAGGCCGGCGACCCGAACCCCCGCCTCGGCGGCCACCAGCCCGCCCGCCGCCAGGTCCCAGGCCGCAAGACCCTTCTCGAAGTACGCGTCGAGGCGCCCCTCGGCGACCAGGCAGAGGTCCAGCGCGGCGGCGCCGAGCCGACGGATGTCCCGCACGTGTGCGATCAGCCCGGCCACCACCCGCGCCTGGTGCGCCCGGCGGGCGGCGTCGTAGCCGAAGCCGGTGCCGACCAGCGCCTGCCCCAGGTCGACCTCGACGGAGCAGTGCAGCCGGACGCCGTCGCGCCAGGCACCGCCGCCGGCCGTGGCGGTCCACTCCTCGCCGGTGCTCACGTTGCGCACGACGCCGGCGACCACCACCCCGTCCACCTCGGCAGCCAGCGAGACCGCCGAGTGCGGCAGCCCGTACAGGTAGTTCACGGTGCCGTCGATCGGGTCGACGATCCAGCGCACCCCGCTGCGCCCCGCGTCGGAGGTCCCCTCGCCGTACTCCTCGCCGAGCACCGAGTCGTCCGGGCGGAGCGCGGCCAGCGCGTCGAGGATCTGCCGCTCCACCGCCCGGTCGGCGGCGGTGACCACGTCGGTGACGGTGCTCTTGGTGGCGGCCACGACGACCCCCTCGGCGCGCATCCGGTACGCGGTGTCCGCCGCGTCCCGGGCGACCTCCAGCGCGATGGCCAGCAGCTCCGACGGCGGCGTAGCCGAGTTGGTCATGATTCGCCTCTTTCCGCACGCCGGGTGCAGGTGGGTGGAACTGGCGACCCGGCTTCCGAAGATCATCGTTCCCCACGCGGTGCGACGGCACCAGACCGGGATGTTTGCGCAGGGCATCCCCCTGCGGGGCCACCTGGCCCACAGGCGCGGACTGACCGGGCCAACCTCAGCAAATATGCCCCTTTAGGTTGGTAATGTCGCTTAAGTGCTTACCGCCCTGTCCATGCTCAGCTCGCAACCGTTGCCCAACCGCGACCTGGTGGGGCCACCACCGGCCAGGCCGCCGGTGGTCCCGGTGATCCCCGCCGGCACCCTCGCCACCACCGCACCAACCGCGTACCCGCTGCTCAGGCGGCGGTTCGGACACGATCTGCGCACCGCCGGGCTCGACGACGGGCGCCCTTCGCCGGCCACGCGGCTATCATTACCGCGAAGCCAACATCTCCGCCGCGCTGACGGTCCCCACCGGCGGTACGCGGTGCGGAGCAGGATGATCGCCGCAGACGGCGTTACAATTCACCCCTGCCCACGCGGCACGGACCGCCGATCACCGGCCGGACCGTGACACGGGGGTCCCTCAACCACATCGCCCGGCACGGTAACCCTCGCTGCGCTGGACGAACACGCCGTGCCCGCTCTTCGCCTCCGGAAGGTCATTCGTGACAGAACCCCGCCAGCCCGGCGCCGACGTTCGCTCGCTCACCGACACCCTGATCGCCCACGCGCAGAGCGCCGGTGGCCAGCTCACGTCGGCCCAGCTCGCGCGCACCGTCGAGTCCGCCGAGGTGACTCCGGCCCAGGCCAAGAAGATCCTGCGGGCGCTCTCCGAGGCGGGAGTGACCGTCGTGGTGGACGGCTCGGCGAGCACCCGTCGCCGCGTCGCCGCGGCCCGCTCGACCACGCCGGCGTCCCGGGCCACCACCGCCAAGACCACCAAGAAGGCAGCCGCGCCGGCCCCGAAGCAGGCGCCCGCCGCCGACGACGCCCCGTCGACGCCGGGCCCGCGCAAGGTGGCCGCCCGCAAGGCGACCGGCACCGCCGCCGAGGCCGCCGCGGCGACGCCGGCGAAGGCGACCCGGTCGACCCGAGCCACCAAGGCGACGGTGGCAGCGGCTGCCGGAGCCAAGCCGACCAAGGCCGCCGGCAAGGCCAAGGGCGAGGGCGCCGAGGGCGAGATCGACCCGGAGGAGCTGGCCGCCGCGATCGAGGATGTGGTGGTCGAGGAGCCGGCCGAGCTGGCCCAGGCCGCCGAGACCGACGCCGCCGCCTCGGCGACCGACAACGACTTCGAGTGGGACGACGAGGAGTCCGAGGCCCTCAAGCAGGCGCGACGTGACGCCGAGCTGACCGCCTCCGCCGACTCCGTGCGGGCGTACCTGAAGCAGATCGGCAAGGTTCCGCTGCTCAACGCCGAGCAGGAGGTGGAACTGGCCAAGCGGATCGAGGCCGGGCTCTACGCCGCCGAGCGGCTGCGGGCCGCCGACGAGGGCGAGGAGAAGCTCGTCCGGGAGATGGTCCGTGACCTGGGCTGGATCTCCCGGGACGGCGAGCGGGCCAAGAACCACCTCCTGGAGGCGAACCTCCGACTGGTGGTGTCGCTGGCCAAGCGCTACACCGGCCGTGGCATGGCCTTCCTCGACCTGATCCAGGAGGGCAACCTCGGCCTGATCCGGGCGGTCGAGAAGTTCGACTACACCAAGGGCTACAAGTTCTCCACGTACGCCACCTGGTGGATCCGACAGGCCATCACCCGAGCAATGGCCGATCAGGCCCGTACCATCCGCATCCCGGTGCACATGGTCGAGGTCATCAACAAGCTCGGCCGCATACAGCGTGAGCTGCTCCAGGATCTGGGCCGCGAGCCCACTCCGGAGGAGCTGGCCAAGGAGATGGACATCACACCCGAGAAGGTGCTGGAGATCCAGCAGTACGCTCGGGAGCCCATTTCACTGGACCAGACCATCGGCGACGAGGGCGACAGCCAGCTCGGCGACTTCATCGAGGATTCCGAGGCCGTGGTTGCGGTCGACGCGGTTTCCTTCTCGCTCCTGCAGGACCAGCTCCAGCAGGTGCTGCAGACGCTCTCCGAGCGTGAGGCGGGTGTGGTACGCCTGCGCTTCGGCCTGACCGACGGCCAGCCTCGGACGCTCGACGAGATCGGCCAGGTCTACGGGGTGACCCGGGAGCGGATCCGGCAGATCGAGTCCAAGACGATGTCGAAGCTGCGTCACCCGTCCCGGTCGCAGGTCCTCAGGGATTACCTGGACTGAGCGGGTTTCGTCAACCCAACGTGTCGTTTTGACCACCTGGTGTGCAACACCAGATGGTGATCGTCCGGATGCACGAATGTGATCGTTGACGTGGCACCCTGGGTGCACGGCACACTGTCCCTTCCAGGTGTGACCTCGGTCCCCCGCGGGCACACAGGGAAGGCAGTGCCTAGTAAGGGTGTTGCACGATAGGTGAGCAACGACCGAAGAGATTGTTCATCGGTGACGACCAGAGGAGGAAGGCGATGACCCCGACCCTCACGCCGCCGCCCGAGACGGTGGCGCCCCCAGCCGCCGATGAACGGTGCGACCGCTGCAATGCTGCCGGGAAGCTCCGGATCACTCTGGCGGGTGGGAGCGAGCTGGTGTTCTGCGGGCACCACGCGAACAAGTACGCGGAGGATCTCGTGAAGATCACCGAGCGGTTCGCTACGGAGCCCGATTTCAGCTGGCGTGGCGCCGATCTGATGGCGAACTAAATCCGCAAACCGACATAGCCGGCCGGAGGCACCCAGAGGGTGCCTCCGGCCGGCTTTTCGGTCCAAACGTGCGTCGGGCATCCGGGCAGGCGATCCTCAGCGGCGGCAGGGCACGGTGATCCACTCGGTTTCACGGAAGTCGCGCTGTCCACCTCGCGCGGACACCGCGTTTTTCAGGAAACCGAGTTGATCAAGCAGCCAGCCCGGCCCGGCGCCAGCCAGCCCGGCCCCAGCCAGCCCAGCCCAGCCCGGCGCCTGCCCGGCGGCCGGCGTGCTAGAGGGTCTGCACGGTGGCGATGCGTTCCTCGAGCTGCTCGATGGTGGCCTGGGCGCTCGGCGGGCCGCCGCAGAGCCGGCGCAGTTCGGCATGGATCTTGCCGTGCGGCTGGCCGGTGCGGTGGTGTCGGGCGGCCACGAGGGCGTTCAGTTGACGCCGGAGCGCCACCCGACGCTGGGCGGCGCTCATGGGTGCCGGGGGCGCCGCGGTGGGCGCAGCGGCCGGCTCAGCGGCCCTGTCGGCCGTACGACGGCGTTGGGCGGCGAGCTGTGCGGCCTGCCGCTTGGTCAGCAGCAGCGACACCTGGTCGGCGGTGAGCAGGCCGGGCAGGCCGAGGTACTCCTCCTCCTCGGGGGTGCCGGCCTGGGCAGCGGTACCGAACGACGCGCCGTCGAAGATCACCTGGTCCAGCTCGGCGGTGGCCGAGAGCGCCGCGAACCGCTTCTCCAACTCCCCGCTGGCCTGGTCGTCGCGCTGCGCACGTTCCAGCAGGTCGTCGTCGAAACCGTCGGCTTCCTTGGGTTTGCCGAGGACGTGGTCGCGCTCGGTCTCCATCTCGCTGGCCAACCCGAGCAGGTGCGGCACGCTGGGCAGGAAGACCGACGCGGTCTCCCCCGGCCGGCGGGCCCGCACGAACCGGCCGATCGCCTGGGCGAAGTAGAGCGGCGTACTGGCGCTCGTGGCGTAGACCCCGACCGCCAGTCGCGGGATGTCGACCCCTTCGGACACCATCCGCACCGCGACCAGCCAGCGCTGCTCGGACGCCGCGAACGTCGCGATCCGGGCGGACGCGCCCTGGTCGTCGGAGAGCACCACGGCGGCCTTCTCGCCGGTCACCTGCTCGATCAGCTTGGCGTACGAGCGGGCGGTCTGCTGGTCGGTGGCGATGATCAGACCACCGGCGTCGGCCATGCCGGCGTTGCGCAGCACGGTGAGTCGGGCGTCGGCGGCCCGCAGCACCTGCGGCATCCAGTCACCGGCCGGGTCCAGGGCGGTACGCCACGCCTGCGCCACCAGGTCCTGGGTCATCGGCTCACCCAGGCGCGCCGCCAGCTCCTCCCCCGCGTTGGTACGCCAGCGGGTCTCCCCGGAGTACGCCAGGAAGAGCACCGGCCGGACCACGCCGTCGCGCAGGGCGTCGGAGTAGCCATACACCGAGTCGGCGCGGGAACGCAGGAGCCCGTCCCCGCCCCGCTCGTAGCTGACGAACGGGATCGGGTTGTCGTCGGAGCGGAACGGCGTCCCGGTGAGCATCAACCGGCGTACGGCGGGTTCGAAGGCGGCCTTCACCCCGTCGCCCCAGGACCGGGAGTCGCCGGCGTGGTGGATCTCGTCGAGGATGACCAGGGTGCGCCGGGTCATGGTGCGCCGCCGGTGCACCTGCGGCGCCATGCCCACCTGGGCGTAGGTGACCACCGCGCCGTGGAAGTCGGCGGCGGAGTGCAGGTCGGCGTTGCGGAAGGCGGCGTCGAGCTGGATGCCCACCCGCGCCGCGGCTTCGGACCACTGGTTCTTCAGGTGCTCGGTGGGCGCGACCACGGTGACCGCCTCGACGGTGCCGTCGCCGAGCAGTTCCGCAGCGATCCGCAGGGCGAAGGTGGTCTTGCCGGCGCCCGGCGTGGCGACCGCCGTGAAATCCTCGCTGCGCCGCCGCAGGTACTCCACCAGGGCCTTGCGCTGCCAGGCGCGAAGTGCCGGGAACGTCTCAAGCACCGGCGTCCGGGCTGCCACGCGAAGCTCCTCTCCGACCGCACGACGGCGGACCCCGGGCGAGGGCCACGAGTATCCGCCGCCCATGAAAACGCCTCCGCGCAGAAGCTGCCGCGAAGGCCGACTCAGCATAACCAGCGCGGGCGGTGCGGCCCAGGCGACGCCACGCTGGTCACATCTCTCGACCGCCTCACCACTCCCGGTCGGTGCGCGGATCCGCCCCGTCGGCGCGCGGCGGGCGCAGCCGGGCCACCGGCGCGGACCAGCGTCGACGCAGCGCGATCAGGCGCAGCCCGAAGACCAGGACGGCGGCGGCGGTGAGCGGTGCGGGTCCGGTCTGCCCGGTGGCGTACAGCAGCACCACCAGGATCGCGCCGGCCAGCGCGGCCAGCGCGTAGATCTCGCGGCGCAGCACGACCGGGATCTCGGCGGTGAGCAGGTCCCGGCCGAGCCCGCCGCCGATAGCGGCGAGCATGCCGATCAGGCAGGCTCCGACCGCCGGCACCCGGGCGTCGAGCGCCTTGAGCGTGCCGGTGACGGTGAACAGCGCCAGACCGGCCGCGTCCAGCACCAGCACTGTCGTCCGCAGTCGGGTCAGCTGGGGGTGCAGCCAGAAGACGGCGAGCGCGGTGATCGCGGCGGTGGCCGCGTACCGCCAGTCGGCGAAGGCCAGCGGTGGCACCTCGTCGATGACCAGGTCCCGCAGGATTCCACCGCCGAGGGCGGCCACGAAGCCGACGAACGCGATGCCGAACAGGTCCAGTCGCTTGGCCACCGCCGCCGAGGCCCCGGAGGCGGCGAACACCGCCACCCCGGTCAGGTCGGCGACGAGCAGGGCGGTGGAGGTGGTCACCGCCGCAGGCTACGTCGCCGGCCGGAGCGCCGGCCGAGGTTCACTCGCGGTACGAGTCGTAGATCTCCTTGCACTTCGGGCAGACCGGGGAACCGGGCTTGGCCGCCTTGGTGACCGGGAAGGTCTCGCCGCACAGAGCGACGACGAAAGTGCCCATGACGGCGCTCTCGGCGATCTTCTCCTTGCGGACGTAGTGGAACATCTCGGGACCGGTGTCGGCGTCCTTCAGCTCTGGACGCTCGAGAACCTCTGTGCTCACGTCTGCACCTCCGACCGTCAAGTTTGGCAGGTCATCACGGCCGGGTCCACTTGAGGCCGGCCGAGGCACCACCCCGTACGGTGCCCGTGTGACTGACTTTCGCATCAGCTACGGCACCCCCGTCGCCGAAGCCCTGCGCGACGGCCGGCCCGTCGTCGCCCTGGAGAGCACCATCGTCTCGCACGGCCTGCCCCGGCCGGAGAATCTGCGGGTGGCCCGGGAGATCGAGCAGACCGTTCGGGACGCCGGGGCCGTTCCGGCCACGATCGGGATGATCGCCGGCGAGCTGGTGGTCGGCCTGGACGACGCGCAGCTGACCCGGCTGGCCACTGTCGACGGCGTGACCAAGCTCTCCGTCCGCGACCTCGCGGTGGCCGCCGCGACCGGTGCTGACGGCGCGACAACGGTGGCCGCGACCAGCGCGGTGGCCGCCGCCGCCGGCATCGGCGTGTTCGCCACCGGCGGGCTGGGTGGGGTGCACCGGGAGGCCGCGCACACCTTCGACGAGTCGGCGGACCTGGTCACCCTGGCGCAGACCCCGATCGCCGTGGTCTGCGCCGGGGTCAAGTCGATCCTCGACGTGGGCGCGACGCTGGAGCGCCTGGAGACCCTCGGGGTAGCGGTGGTCGGTTACCGCACCCGCCGGTTCCCCGGCTTCTACCTCACCGACGCCGGCTTCGACCTGGACTGGTCGGTGGACTCGCCGGAGCAGGTCGCCGCCGTGCTCGCCGCCCGCGACGGGCACGCCGTGCACACCGGCGGGCTGCTCATCGCCAACCCGCTGCCGGTCGATGAGCAACTCGACCCGGAGCTGCACGACCGGACGCTCACCGAGGGTCTGGCCCTGCTGGGGCGCGACGGGATCACCGGCAAGGCCGTCACGCCGTACCTGCTCGCGCACTTCCACTCGTCGACCGAGGGCGCGAGCCTGGCGGTGAACGTGCGGATCATCCTGCGCAACGCCGACCTGGCCGCGCGGATCGCGGTCGCCTCGGCGGCCCGCAGCACCGCCGTCCCGGCATGACCCGACCGGCCCGGGTGCTCGTCGTCGGGGACGTGATCACCGATGTGGTCGCCGTGCTGTCCGGGCCGCTCGCGGCCGGTTCGGACACCGGGGCCGAGATCAGTCTCGGCGGTGGCGGGCAGGCGGCCAACACCGCCGCCTGGGTCGCCGCGCAGCGGGTGGACGTCACGCTCGTCGGCGCTGTCGGCGACGACGACGCCGGGCGGGACCGGGTGGCCGAGCTCGACCGGGCGGGCGTCGACTGCGCGATCGAGCGGGTCGAAGGGGTTCCGACCGGCACGGTCATCGTGTTGGCCGCCGACGACGAGCGCACCATGGTCAGCCAGCGGGGCGCGAACCTGCGGTTGAGCGCCGCGCACGTCGAGCGGGCCCTCGCGGCGGCGCCCGACGCGGGGCATCTGCACCTGTCCGCGTACACCCTGCTGGACGCCGAGTCGCGCGGTGCCGGACTGCGGGCGTTGGCCGCCGCCCGCGAGCGCGGGCTCACCATCAGCGTCGACGCGGCCTCCGCGGCGCCGTTACGGCGGGTCGGTGCGGCGGCGTTCCTGAGTTGGGTACGCGACATCGACCTGCTCCTGGTCAACGCGGACGAGGCCACCGTGCTGGCCGGCGGGCTGGAACCGGCGGCGCAGGGGCGGGTGCTGTCGGCGACGGCTCGGCGGGTGGTGGTGAAGGGCGGCGCGGCCGGCGCGGTCTGGGTCGACCGCACCACGCCGGTCTGTGTGGCGCCGGCCCGTCGGGTGGCGGTGGTGGACGTCACGGGCGCGGGCGACGCCTTCGCGGCCGGTCTGCTCACCGCGTGGCTCGCGGGCGCCACCCCGGCGGCGGCGTTGAGCCGTGCCACCGATCTGGGCGCGCTGGCCGTCTCCACAGCCGGCGCCCGGCCACAGGCCTAACGGCCGGCGCGCGGCCACCGGCGTGGTACGGCCCGGACCGGGCGAACCCTGGCCCGCTCGCGGGTCAGGGTTCGACGTCGATGACCTTGTGCGGGCGCTCCTCGGCGGTGAGGCTCATCGGCGGGGTGTCGTCCTGCTGGCGGGGGTGGAACCGGTTGGCCAACCGGTGCTCTTCCTTCGGCGGCCGGTCGTTGGCCAGCAGCACGGCCAGCCAGGGGATGAGCACCATGCCGAGGCCGCACAGCGGCAGCCAGAGCCAGAGCAGTGGGGCGTTCGCACCGACCAGGATCGCGCCGACGATGATGCACAGCACCCGGATGCCCATCATGAGGACATAGCGGCGCTGGCGACTGTTGAGCTGATCGTCCTGGCTGCGCGAGGCGTCGGTGATCAGAATCGGCTGGTACGCCTGACGCTTCACCATGGACCTCCTCGAGGGGGTTACGCCTCATCCTGTCACCGCAGGCCCGTGATCAGCGAACTTCGAGTCATCCCGTCGCGTGTTACGTGCGTGGTACGCTCCCGGCGTGGGCAGCAGGTTCAGCTTCACCGACGAGGCGTTGGCCAACCTGAGGGTCTACGACGTCACACCCGGGGAAGTCTGGGAGGCGCTGCACAGCGCCCGACGGGTCATCCGCCATCTGGGTGACGACGTGATGGTGGTCTACGCCGCCGCCCGCCGGGGCCGCCGACTGGCCGTGCTGCTCGCCGAAGCCGATGGCACCGACAACGACTGGGACATCCTCTCCGCCCGCGAGCTGAGCGACGTCGAGTCCAAGCGCTACGACGAGGCCGTACGGAGAGACCGCCGATGAGGGGGGCCGTGACGATGCACCGTAACGACGCGACCAAGCAGTTCCACGGCGGCGACGACCGGATCGCCGACCTGATCGACGAGAGCCCGGCGGTGGACCTGCCCACCCCCGACACCGACGTGCCGATGGTGAGCCGCTCGGTGCGGCTGCCGCTGGACACCTACGAGCGGGTCCGCGCCGCCGCCGACGCCCGGGGCATCGGGGTCACCACGCTGATGCGCCAGTGGATCGAGGCCGGCCTGGCCGACCTGGACGACTCGGCGACCGTCTCGCTGGCCGACGTCCGGCGCGCGCTGGCCTCGCTGGCGCACCCCACCGCAGCCTGAGGGTCATCCCCCCGCAGCCTTGGCCGCCGCCTTCATCTGCTGCTTGAACTCCCGCACCCGGCGCAGCGAGTCGGCGTCGGTGACGTCGGCCACCGACCGGTACGCGCCCGGGTCGCCGTAGTCCCCGGCCGCCTTCCGCCAGTCCTGCGGGGTCACCCCGAACCGCTTGCCGAGCAGGGCCACGAAGATCTGCGCCTTCTGCTTGCCGAAGCCGGGCAGCGCGGCGACCCGGCGCAGCAGCTCCGGCCCGTCCGTGACCTCCGCCCAGAGCAGCGCCGCGTCACCGTCGTAGCGCTCCACCAGCACCTGGCAGACCTCCTGCACCCGAGCCGCCATGGCCTTCGGGAACCGGTGCAGCGCGGGCGGCTGGGCGAAGAGCGCGACCAGCGCCTCCGGGTCGTACCCGGCCAGCTCCGCCGCGTCCAGGTCGTGACCGAGCCGCTGCGCCAGCACGTACGGCGAGGAGAACGCCTTCTCCATCGAGACTTGTTGATCAAGGACCATGCCGACCAGCAGGGCCAGCGGGCTGCGCTCCAGCAGCCGGTTGGCCTCCGGGTCGATGGGCAGTACGAGCGTCATGCGGTCCATCCTGCCCGGCGCACCGATCCGGGTGGACACCGACGCTCCGACAGCTACCGGCGGGTGACGCTGACCCGGGACGCAACGGGAGGCAGGATGTCGGGGTGGACGAACACGACATGCTGCTCTCCCCCGCCGGCGTCGACGCGCTGCGGACCGCGCTGACCCGGACCGGTTTCACCAGCCACGGCATCGCCGAGCGGCTCGGCGCGCAGGCGACCGCCGCGGTCTCCCGCAACGACTACCGGGCCGCGCTGCGCGCCACCGAGGACGGCGACCCGCTGGACACCCTGATCCGGGTGTTCATCTGCGACCAGACCGAGCCGGAGGCGGCGGTGGCCACCGCGCTCGCACCGCTGAGCGTGGCCGAGGCCCTCGCCGGCGGGCTGGTCGAGCGGTACGGCGCCGGCCTGCGCGCCGGCGTCGACCTGGAGCCGTACGGGGAGGACTGGTGGGTGCTCGCCGACGTCCCGGCCAGCGCCCGCCCGGGTCGCCCGCTGCACGCCGAGCACGTCCTCGGCATCGGCGGGGCCACCCACACCCTGATCGGCGCGACCGTGCGCCGGCCGGTCGACACCGCACTGGACCTGGGCACCGGCTCCGGCGTCCAGGCCCTGCACCTGGCCACCCACGCCAGGTCGGTGACCGCCACCGACCTCTCGGAGCGGGCGCTGCGCTTCGCCGCGACCACCGCCGCCCTCAACGGTCAGGACTGGGAGCTGCTCCGCGGCGACCTGGTCGCCCCGGTGGCCGGCCGACGGTTCGACCTGGTGGTGAGCAACCCACCGTTCGTGGTCGGCCCGGGCACCACCACGCACGTCTACCGCGACTCCGGGCGGGTCGGTGACGCGATCGGCGCCGAACTGGCCGCCGCCGCCCCGGGCCTGCTCACCGAGGGCGGCACCATGCAGTACCTGGCGAACTGGGTGCACGTCGCCGGCGAGGCGTGGGACGAGCGGGTGGCCGGCTGGTTCGCCGGGACCGGCCTGGACGCCTGGGTGATCCAGCGCGAAGTGGCCGACCCGATGGCGTACGTCGACCTGTGGCTCACCGACGTCGGCGAGACCGCCGACCCGCAGCGGATGGCCGCCTGGCTGGACTGGTTCGACGCGCACAAGGTGGAGGGAATCGGCTTCGGCATCGTGTCAGTGCGCCGGGGCGGACACGCCGACCCGGTGGTCCGGGTGGAGGACCTGCGCCAGCGGGTGCAGCCACCGCTGGGCGACCAGGTCGCCGCCTGGTTCGACCGCCAGGACTTTCTCCGGGTACGCGACACCGAGGCGTTGCTCGCCGAGCGCTACCGGGCCGCCGAGGGCCTCCAGCTGCGACAGGAGGCCACCATGGGCGACGAGGGTTGGGGGGTGGACCGGCAGGTCCTGGCGATGCCGCACGGCCTGCGCTGGACCGAGGAGATCGACCCGCTGGTGCTGGCGCTGGTGGGTGGCGCGGACGGCCGACTGCCGCTGCGTGACCAGCTCGCCCTGCTCGCCGCCGCACACGACGTGGAGCCCGACGAGATGGCCGAGGCCGCCGGCCCGATCGTGGCGCACCTGGTGGAGCGGGGCTTCATTGAGCCGGTGAGCGCCTGATGCGCGCGGTGGTGCAGACCGTCGGGCAGGCCAGCGTGACGGTGGACGGCGAGGTGGTCGGCGCGATCGAGAACGGTCTGCTGGTGCTGCTCGGGGTGACCCACACCGACACCGAGCAGACCGCCCAGACGATGGCCCGCAAGGTGCACGAGGTGCGCATCCTGGACGGTGAACGGTCCGCCGCCGACACCGGCGCGCCGATCCTGGTGGTCAGCCAGTTCACCCTCTACGGCGACGTCCGCAAGGGCCGCCGCCCGAGCTGGACCGCCGCCGCCCCCGCTGAGGTGGCCGAACCGCTGGTCACGGCGGTCGTGGAGGCGTTACGGCAACGCGGCGCCAAGGTGGAGACCGGCCGCTTCCGCACCCACATGCTGGTCGAGAGCACCAACATAGGCCCCCAAACCCTCCTCCTGGACCTCTGACCCGCACCCCACCCTCAGCCCGCCGAGCCCGGTGATCAAGAGGTTTGCGTCAAACCACGGGCAAAATCTGACGCAAACCTCTTGATCACCGCGGAGAAGCGGCCGGGAGGGGGTGGGTTGGGGTTAGGAGAAGAGGCCTCGGCGGGTCAGGGACTGGCGGAGCCAGTTGTCGAGCTCGGCGGTCCAGTCGGTGCGGTCGGCGGTGTCGTGGTCGACAGTGAACCGGCCGAACGCGTCCCGGCCCTCGGTGAAGACACCGCCGCGCTTGTCGACCTCCAGCACCACCTGCATCTGCTGCGCGTCGGCGATGAAGGTGACCTCCAACTGGTTGATCGAGCGGGCGTACTGCGGCGCCGGATTGAACTCGATCTCCTGGTAGAACGGCAACGTCTGGCGTACGCCGTAGATGTGACCACGCTCCACATCGGCGCGGGCGAACCGGAAGCCCAGTCGCAGCAGCGCGTCCAGCAGTCGCTCCTGTGCCGGCAGCGGGTGCACCACCACGGCGTCCAGGTCACCCTTGTCGACCGCGCGGGCGACCTCCAGCTCCGTCCGCAGGCCCATCGTCATCCCGTGCAGGTGCTGTCCGTACAGCTCGGTGACCGGTGTCTCCCACGGCACGTCGAACCGGAACGGGATGTCGTAGCGCTGCCCCGGCTCCAGCCGGAACGCGCCGGTGACCTGCTGGCGGTGGAACTCCTGACTGGTGTCGTAGTCGTTGTCGCCGCTCTCGACCTCGACCCGGGTGACCAGGCCGAGGGTGACGTGGTCGATGTCGACCTGATGGTCACCGCCGAGCACCTGGATGCGGCCCTCCAGCTGGCCGCCGGGGCGGCAGTTCGGGTTGGCCAGCACCGTCTCCACCGACGGACCGCCGACGCCCATCGCCTTCATGAGCCGCTTGAAGACCACACCGTCCTCCTCTGTCGTTCCCGGCCGACCTAAGGTGGCCGGCCGTCCGCAACGTAGCCGGGCCGGGCAACCACACAGCGGGACGACACACCGCACCAGCGATCCGACCCAATTCCTGTCGGGTGCCCGATCGCCTCACTCCCGTTTTACGCCCCGCCCGCCAAGCTGTTGTCACACCGGCACCACTGGGCCGGGCACACGGCACAGATGTGGAAACGGGGAGACAGAGATGGTCCTGCAGATGACGGAACACCGGACGCGCCCGACCACCACGATCGACACTGACGGGGCCCCCGAGACCCTTGCCGACCTGGACGCCACCGACGAGCGCGGCATCTCCACCGACCTGGTCCGGGCCTACCTCAACGGGATCGGCCGGACCAAGCTGCTGACCGCCGCGCAGGAGGTCGACCTGGCCCGGCGCATCGAGGCCGGCCTGTTCGCCGACGAGAAGCTCGCCACCTGCATCCCCGTCTCCGCGGAGCTGCGAGCCGACCTGGAGCTGATCGTCGCGGAGGGTCGGGCGGCCAAGGACCACCTGTTGGAGGCGAACCTGCGGCTGGTGGTCAGCATCGCCAAGCGCTACACCGGCCGGGGCATGGCGTTTCTCGACCTGATCCAGGAGGGCAACCTCGGCCTGATCCGGGCGGTCGAGAAGTTCGACTACGCCAAGGGCTACAAGTTCTCCACGTACGCCACCTGGTGGATCCGACAGGCCATCACCCGAGCAATGGCCGACCAGGCCCGCACCATCCGCATCCCGGTGCACATGGTCGAGCAGGTCAACCGGATGGTCCGGGCCCGCCGCGAACTGGCGGTGACGCTGGGCCGCGAACCAACGGTCGCCGAGGTCGCCCGGGCGCTGGAGATCCCCGAGATCCAGGTCATCGAGCTGATCTCCTACGACCGGGAGCCGGTCAGCCTGGACCAGGCCGTCGGCGACGACGGTGAGAGCGCCCTCGGCGACTTCGTGGCCTCGGTGGACCCGCGCACCGAGCCGGGCGACGCCGCCGCCCAGGGTGAGCTGCGCAACGAGGTCAGCATCGTGCTCTCCACCCTGTCCCAGCGGGAGCAGGCGGTCATCCGCCTCCGGTTCGGCCTGGACGACGGCCGGCAGCGCACCCTGGACGAGGTGGGCCGCGAGTTCGGCCTGTCCCGGGAGCGGATCCGCCAGATCGAGAAGGTCACGCTGCTGAAGCTGCGCGCCCCGGAGCGGGCTCAGCGCCTGGAGGCGTACGCCTGCTGACGCACCCGGTTCCCACGAAAGGCCCCGGCGGTTCGCCGGGGCCTTTCGTGCTGTCGGGGTGTTTGACTGGGCCACCGATCCGCGACCGACGAGGCGAGGAGAGCAACGATGAACTGGACGCTTGAAGTGGTGATCGTGCCGGTCTCCGATGTGGACCGGGCGAAGAAGTTCTACGCCGACCAGCTCGGCTTCACGGTGGACCACGACACGGTGATCAGCGACGAGGCACGCATCGTCCAGCTGACCCCGCCCGGCTCCGGCTGCTCGATTGTGATCGGTAAGGGTGTCGTCCCGGAGATGCCGCCCGGCTCACTCAAGGGCCTGCAACTGGTGGTGCCCGACCTGCGGCGGGCCCACGAGGAACTGCTCGGGCGAGGTGTGGAGGTCAGCGACATCCAGGTGGTCGGTCAGAACCCCCGGCCGGTCCCGGACCCACTGGACAATGTCGGCTTCGTCTTCTTCGCCGACCCGGACGGCAACACCTGGGGCGTCCAGCAGATCTCCAGCCGCGCCTGACCGGGCACGCTCACAGGCGGCGGGGGCCGGTGTCCGGGCGGGCGACCACGCCGCCCACCCCCAGCTGGGCGTGCAGGACCGAGAGGCCGTCCGGGCGGGCGAGCACCGGGTTGAGGGTCAGCGACCGCACCCGGGGCTGCTCGTCGGCGAGCTGACCCACCCGGAGCAGCAGGTCGACCAGGGCGGCCCGGTCGACCGGCGCGGCCCCCCGGTGCCCGCGCAGCAGCGGCGCGGCCCGGGGTTCGTCGACCAGCTCGGCCGCGTCCCGGTCGGTCAGCGGCACCGCCCGCCAGGCCCGATCGCCGAGCAGTTCGGTGGCGACCCCACCGAGGCCGAACCCGACCACCGGCCCGAACGCCGGATCTTCCACCACCTCCACCACGCAGGCCACCCCGGGCGCGACCATCGGCTGGACCAGCGCGTCCGCGCCGAAGGTCGCCGCCAGGTCGGCGTACGCGCGACGGAGGGTCGGCTCGTCGGGCAGGTCGAGCCGGACCGCGCCGAGGTCCAGCCGGTGCCGCAGCCCGGGGGCGGCCGCCTTGAGCGCCACCGGGAAGCCCAGCCGCGCCGCCGCGTCGACCGCCGCGTCGACCGAGTCGACGGACACCGAGGCCACCACGTCGATGCCGTACGCGGCCAGCAGCGCACCCGCGTCGGCGGCGTCGGCCCGCAGAGCGGCCTGCGCGGCGGCGCGGTCGAGGTCGGGCAGCTCCGGCGTCACCCCGGGCGGGCGACGAAGCCACTCGGCGTACCGGTGCGCGCGGGCGAGCGCGCGGACCGCCTCCTCCACGCCGCCGTACGCCGGCACCCCCGGCGGCAGCCGCCCGACCAGGAACGTCGCCACTGTCGGCTTGCCCAGCGCGAGGGCGTCCGGCAGTGCGGCTGTCACGTCGGCGTCCACAGCGGTGAGCTGGCCGGGAAGCGGCGGGGCGAAGACCACCACCAGGGCGTCCACCCGGTCGTCGGCGGCCGTCTCGGCGAGCGCGGCGGCGAACTCGGCGGCACCCGCGCTCGGCCCCACGTCGCGGGGGTAGCCGTCGGCGACGGTGAGGCCCTGCCCGACACAGGCGGTCGCGGCCAGCCCGGTGAGGGCGGAGGAGTTGCCGACCACACCGACCCGGCCGCCGGCCGGCAACGGCTGGTTGGCGAGCAGCACACCCACGTCGAGCAGCTCCGGCACGGTGTCCACCCGGATCACCCCGGACTGGGCGAAGAGCGCTGCCACCGCCACCTCGTCCGGCCCGGCGGCGTCGCCGACCCCGGGCGGGCGGGCCGGCGAGGCGAGCGCGACGACCGGTTTGGCGCGGCCGATCCGTCGGGCCAGCCGGGCGAACTTGCGGGGGTTTCCGAAGGTCTCCAGGTAGAGCATGATCACGTCGGTGCCGGTGTCGTCCTGCCAGTACTGCAGGAGGTCGTTGCCGGAGACGTCGGCCCGGTTGCCGGCCGAGACGAAGCTGGACAGCCCGAGGCCGCGCCGGTCCGCCTCGGCGAGCAACGCCACCCCGAACGCACCGGACTGACTGAAGATGCCGACCCGACCGGCCGGCGGCAACGCCGGGGCGAGAGTGGCGTTGAGGCGTACCGTCGGGTCGGTGTTGGCCACGCCGAGACAGTTCGGGCCGACGACCCGCATGCCGGCGGCGTGCGCCGCGCGGACCAGCGCGCGCTGCGTGGCCGCGCCCTCCGGGCCGGCCTCGGCGAAGCCGGCCGAGATGACCACCAGGCCGTGCACCCCTGCGGCGGCGGCGTCGGCGACCACCGCTGTCGCCGCCTCCGGCGGGACCGCCACCACCGCCAGGTCCACCGGGACGCCCGCGTCCACCGCTGAGGGGTACGCGGGAAGGCCCGCCACTGTCGACGCGCTCGGATGCACCGGCACCACCGCACCGGTGAACCCGCCGTCGCGCAGGTGCCCGAGCACCGCCGCGCCGACGCCCTGACCGGTGGCGCTGGCCCCGTAGACGACGATGCCGCGCGGGGCGAGCAGTCGGGCGATCGAGCGGGCCTCGGTGCGGTGTTCCCGGCCGCGCTGCACCTCCAGGCTGGCCTCGGTGGGCGCGATGGGGAAGCTCAGGTGGACCACGCCGTCGGCGTACTCGCGCTGGACCTGGTAGCCGAAGTCGGCGAAGACCCGCAGCATCGTCCCGTTGGCCGGCAGCACCTCCGCGACGAAGCTCATGATGCCGTTGCGGCGGGCCGCGTCAGCCAGGTGCTCCATCAGCACCGAGCCGATGCCGCGACCCTGGTAGGCGTCCTCCACCACGAAGGCCACCTCCGCCTCGGGAGCCTGCGGGCCGAGGCGCTCGTACCGGCCCACAGCGACGATCTGGTCGGCGGCCAGCACCACGAACGCCTCCCGGTCGTGGTGGTCGACGGTGACGAAACGGATCAGATCCCGCTCCGGGATGCGCGGGTACGGCGAAAAGTACCGCAGGTAGCGGGTGCGCTCGGAGAACCGGCTGTGCATCGCCACGATGCCGGGCGCGTCAGCTGGCTCGATCGGTCGCAACTGGACGGTGCTGCCGTCGCTGAGCAGCACGTCGACCGGATGGCCCACGGTCGTCACCGGAACAGCCCTCCCCCGGCCCGGCTCAGTCCCGCGGATCGTGCGGGTCGAGCCCGAGCAACGGGAAGACCGTCTTGCGGGTGGCCGCGATCGCCCGGTCCACCGCGTTCGGCTCGCCGGTCGGCTGCCACGGCTCGTACGACGGGTCGGCGTCGTCGGTCATCCGCAGCGGCACCTCCCGACCCAGCTGCCGGGAGGCGACCAGGTCCCGCCACGCGGGTGGGGTGAGGGTGGCCGGGTCGATCGGATCACCGGTGGCCACCGCCAACAGGTGGGTCCAGGCCCGGGGCACCACCTCGACGAGGGCGTACCCGCCGCCGCCGGTGGCCACCCACCGGCCGTCACACAACTCGTCGGCCAGCGCCCGCATCGCCAGGTAGGTGGCCCGCTGCCCGTCGACAGTCAGGTTCAGGTCGGCGAGCGGATCCAGTCGGTGCCCGTCGGCGCCGCACTGACTGACCAGCACCTGCGGGCGGAACGCGCGCAGCACCGACGGCACGATCGCGTGGAACGCGCGCTGCCAGCCGCTGTCGTCGACACCCGGCGGCAACGGCATGTTGACAGCGGTGCCCTGCGCGCCCGGCCCACCCGTCTCGTCCGGGAAACCCGTGCCCGGGAAAAGGGCCAACGGGGTCTCGTGCACGCTGACCGTGAGCACCCGCGGGTCGTTCCAGAAGATCTGCTGCACGCCGTCGCCGTGGTGCACGTCGACGTCCACGTACGCGACCCGCTCGGCGCCCAGGTCGAGCAGCCGGGCGATGGCCACCGCCGGGTCGTTGTAGACGCAGAAGCCGGCGGCGCGGGCGCGCATCGCGTGGTGCAGCCCGCCGGCCACGTTCACCGCCCGGCGGGCGTCGCCGCGCCAGACCGCCTCGGCGGCGGCCACCGTCGCGCCGGCGATGAGCGCGCTGGACTCGTGCATCCCCTCGAAGACCGGGTTGTCGGAGGTGCCCAGCCCGTAACCGGCGAAGAGCGGGTCACGCGGCGCGTTGCGTACCGCGGCGAGGTAGGCCGGCTCGTGCACCCGGGTGAGCAGTGCGTCGTCGGCGGGCTCCGGCTTGACCACCCGCACCCCTGGCCGATTCAGGATGCCCAGCTCGCGGGCGAGCGCGAAGGTCAGTTCCACCCGGACCGGGTCGAGCGGATGGTCACCCATGTCGTAGGCGAGCAGCGACTCGTCCCACACCACCACCGTGTCGTCGGACATGAGCCCATCGTCGCACGAGGACGGGCGCCGGCCCACCGCACGCGCTGGTCAGTGGCCTGGTGTCGACCCGGAGGCGACCGGCCGGGCCGGGTCGGCCACCCAGTTGCTCCACGATCCAACGTAGAGCGCGGCGTCCGTGCGACCGGCCAGGTGCAACGCGAGCACCGCCTGCGCGGCGGTCACCCCCGAGCCGCAGTACGCCCCGACGGCCCGCCCCTCGGTCACCCCGGCTTCGGCGAACCGCTCGCTCAACACCTCGGCGGCCGGGAAGCGGCCGTCCGGCCCGACGTACACCCCGGCGGGCAGGTTCGCCGCCCCCGGCACGTGCCCGGCCACCGGGTCGATCGGTTCGACCTCGCCCCGGTAACGCGGCGCCGCCCGTACGTCGAGCAGCACGGCGTCGTCAGCGGCGGCCAGCGCGGCGGCCTGCCCGGCGTCCAGCACCGGGAGCTCACCGGGGCGCACCACGACGTCACCGGGGCGTGCGGCGGGCGCGTCGGTGGAGACGGGCCGGCCGGCGACGACCCAGGCCGGGTAGCCGCCGTGCAGCAGGCGCACCGAACGGTGCCCCGCCCAGCGCAGCGTCCACCAGGCCCGCGCGGCCGCCAGGCCGTCGCCGCCGTCGTACACCACCACGGGGTGACCGGCGCGGACGCCGGCGGCCCGCAGCGCCGCCTGCAACGCGGCCGGGTCGGGCAGCGGGTGCCGACCGCCGGCGCCGGGGGGCCCGCAGAGCGCGGTGTCCAGGTCGACGAAGACCGCCCCGGGCAGGTGACCGGCGAGGTAGTCGTCGCGGCCGGGCGGGCCGACGAGCCGCCAGCGCACGTCGAGCAGGGTGGGCGGATCGGCCTGGTCGAGCTCGGCGACGAGGGTGTCGACCTCGACCAACGGCTGCTGGGTACCGGACATGGCGACCATCCAACACCATTCGCGGAGACGGCACGCGGTTCGGCGGCGGTCGCCGGCCCGCCACCGAGGTAGCATCGTGCACCGGAGGGCCGCTGACCTTATGAAGTCTCACGACCTGGTCGACACGACCGAAATGTACCTGCGCACCATCCTTGAACTGGAAGAGGAGGGGGTGCCACCGCTGCGTGCCAGGATCGCCGAAAGGCTGCAGCAGAGTGGCCCCACCGTGAGCCAGACCGTCGCCCGGATGGAGCGTGACGGCCTGCTCACCGTCGAGGGAGATCGGCACCTGACGCTCACCCCCCAGGGGCGCGGCAGCGCGGTGTCGGTGATGCGCAAGCACCGCCTCGCCGAGCTGCTGCTGGTCAACGTCATCGGGATGCCCTACGAGGAGGCCCACGAGGAGGCCTGCCGCTGGGAGCACGTGATGAGCGACGCGGTGGAGAAGCGGGTGTACGACCTGCTCAACCGGCCGACCCGTTCCCCGTACGGCAACCCGATCCCGGGGCTTCAGGAGCTGGGTTCGCCGGCGGCGGAGACCACCGAGGCCGCCGAGGGCGAGCGCAACCTGGCCTTCCCGGGCCTCTCCGGTCCGGTCGTGGTGCGCCGGATCTGCGAGAGCGTGCAGAAGGACGCCGACGTGCTGCGCCAACTGCACGCCGCCGGTGTCGACCCGGGCGCCACGGTCACGGTGGCCCAGGAGCGTGACGGGGTGTCGATCGACCGCTCCGGTGACCGGGTGCGGCTGCCCCGCGAGGTCGCCTCCCGGGTCTTCGTCGCCGCCAGCTGATCGGGCGTGGGCCCGGGCGTCACAGCGCCCGGGTGTCCACCTTCTTGGCCAGTGCGACAAGGTCGCCGGTGAGCTTCTCCACCGCCGAGCGCTCACTGCCACGGGCCGCGGTCCAGCTCACCGTGGCGAGCCGTCCGTCGCCGGCCAGCCAGCCCACCTCGGCGACGGGTCCCCGCCCGCTGGCCGCGGCGGTGGTCCGCTTGTACGCCTGCTGACCCAGCCCGGTGATCTTCGCCGCCTTGTCCGGCACCACGTCCGCGCCGAAGCTGGTCTTGTCGATCGTGGTCTCGGTCACGCTGAGGGTCAGCTCCGGCAGGGTCGCACCGGCGGCCCGGACCACACAGGTGTGGGTGTCGCCCTGTTCGCTGGACGCCGCCACGTCGAAGCGCGTCTTCACCACCTGCTCGATCACCGTGAAGTCGAGCAGTCGGCAGGCGCCGCCCGAGGAGGCCGCCGCCACGTCCACAGCGGTCGGCACCGGCGGCGGTGCCGTCACCGGTTGCGCCTCGTCGGCGCAGCCACTCACCAGCAGCCCGGCCAACCCGGCGACCACGATCCGCCCGCGCACATCCCACCCTCTCGCCGACCGACGGCGGAAGGCGCCCGCCGGTTGTCCGTCGGACACCGTACGGGGTGTCGGTGTCGCGCGGAAGCCCCCGCGGACGACTACCCGGACGGCGTGTCGTCCACGTACGGGCAGTGCCGGCAGCCGCGCCCGCAGCACGTGCCACGGCGGGCCAGGAAGTCGGCGCTCAGCACGAACAACCCGCTCGCCGGGTCGAGGTAACCGGCCTCCCCGGCGGCCAGCGCGGCGGCGTGCGCGGCGAGGACCCGGGCCCGGTCGGGGTGCTCCGGCGGCAGCCGGGACGGGTGCGGCTCGGTGAGCGGCCGGTCGGCCAGTGGTCGTCGCTCTCCGGTCACCGCAGCAGTCTAGGGACGGCTACCGCCCGGCCTCCGAGCTGGATGCGCGACATGCCCGGTGTCGTCGCGGTGCGCTGTGGTTTCGTCGTACGGTCCGGGGACGATCGGTTCGACGCCCGTCGACGCATACGGAGGGGACGCGATGCGGAAGATCGTTGTGCAGATGAGCCTGTCGTTGGACGGGTTCTTCGAGGGCCCGGGGGGTGACATCGGCTGGCACCAGGTCGATGAGGAGCTGCACCAGCACTTCAACGATGTGATCGCCCCGATGGGCGGGTTCCTCAGTGGCCGGGTCAGCCACGAGTTGATGGCCGCCTACTGGCCGACCGCCGATCAGGACGCGAGCGCCAGCGGCCCGGAACGCGAGTTCGCCCGGATCTGGCGGGACATGCCGAAGATCGTCTACTCGCGCACGCTCGACCACGCCGACTGGAACGCGACGGTGGTGCGCGAGGTCGACGTCGAGCAGGTCCGCAAGCTCAAGGCCGAGCCGGGCGGCGACCTGGCCCTCGGCGGGGCCGACCTGGCCGCGACGTTCGCCCGGCACGACCTGATCGACGAGTACCGGATCTACGTCAACCCGGTGCTGGTGGGTCGGGGCCGCCGGCTCTTCCCCGACGCCGAGACTCCGGCCGCGCTGCGACTGGTGGAGAGCCGGGTCTTCGGCAACGGCGTGGTCCTCCTCCGTCACGAGCGGGCCCGCTGACCGATGATCACCACCTTCGCCGCGACCGACGGGACCACCCTCGCGTACCGGACGGTCGGGGTGGGCGACCCGCTGGTCTGCCTGCCGGGCGGGCCGATGCGTGACTCCGCGTACCTCGGTGACCTCGGCGGTCTGGGCGCGCACCGGTCGCTGCTCGTCCTCGATCCGCGAGGCACCGGCCGCTCGGCGGTCCCGGCGGACGCCTCGACCTGCCGCTGCGACCGGATGGTCGACGATGTGGAGGCGCTGCGCGGACACCTGGGCCTCGACCGGCTGGATCTGCTCGGGCACTCCGCCGGCGCCAACCTGGCCCTGCGATACCTGACCGGGCACCCCGATCGGGTGGGCCGGCTGGCGCTGGTCGCCCCGAGCGTCCGCGCGGTCGGGCTGAAGGTGACCGCCGCGCAGCGCCGGGAGGTCACCGAGGCCCGGTCCGGCGAGCAGTGGTTTCCGGTGGCGGCCGCGGCGATGGAGGCCGTCCTCTCCGGTCGGGCCGGGCCCGACGCCAAGCAGGAGATCGCACCCTTCCTCTACGGCCGGTGGGACGCTGCGGCGCAGGCCCACCAGGCCGCTGAGGCCGGCCAGCACAACGAGGAGCTGGCGGCGATCTTCAGCTCGGACGGCGCGTTCGACCCACCGGTCACCCGTCGGGCACTCGCCGCGCACGCGGGCCCGGTGCTGCTGCTCGCCGGTGCCGTCGACCTGGCCGCGCCGCCGGGCCTAGTGGCCCGGTTCGCCGAACTGATTCCCCGCGCCACGCTGGTCGTCCAGCCGGACGCCGGGCACTATCCGTGGCTCGACGACGCCGAGGCGTTCACCGCGACGGTCGCGGCGTTCCTCGCCGGCTCGGACGGTGCTTGAGTCTCCAGCGGGGGGAGACGCGAGGGTGAGGGCATGAGCGGGGAGACACGGCACACGATCGGCGAGCTGGCGCGACGGACGGGCCTGAGCGTCAAGACCATCAGGTACTACGCCGACAGCGGGATCGTGCCGCCGACGGACCGGAGCCCGGCCGGCTACCGACGGTTCGGCCCGGCGGCCGTGGCCCGACTGGAGCTGGTCCGCACGTTGCGGGAGCTGGGCGTGGACCTGGCCACCATCCGGCGGGTGGTGAACAAGGAGGTGCCGCTGCCCGAGGTGGCCGCCGCGCACGCCGAGGCGTTGGCGGTGCAGATCCGGGTGCTGCGGCTGCGCCAGGGGGTGCTCACCGTGGCGGCGCGGCGCGGGTCCAGCGCGGCCGAGGTGGACGAGCTGCATCGGCTGGCCCAGCTCACCAGGCACGAGCGCGGGCAGCTGGTGGCGGACTTCCTGGGCGGCGTCTTCGCCGACCTCGGCGATTGGCCCGCGTCCCCGGGGGTGATCGTCTCGATGACACCGGAGCTGCCCGACGACCCCACCAGCGCGCAGATCGAGGCGTGGCTGGAGCTGGTCGAGCTGTGCCGGGACCCCGGGTTCCGGGAGCGGATGCGGCTGCTGGTACGGCAGCACGCCGCCGATCATGACGTCCCGGGACTGCCCCGCCCGGACGCCGTCGCGGTGGTCCGGGACGCGGTGGCCGCCGCCTTGACGGCCGGTCTCGACCCGACCAGCCCGGACGCCGACCCGGTGGTCGCCGCCGTCACCGGCCGGTATGCGCGCCTGCGCTGTCACCCGGACGACGCCGACCTGCGCCAGCTGTTGCTCGACCGGCTCGTTCCGGCCAACGACCCCCGCCGGGACCGCTACCTCGACCTGTTGGCGGTGCTCAACGGCTGGTCGACCGGCACCGCGACAGCGCCGGCGGTGGACTGGTTCATCCGGGCCCTGCGCGCCCGGATGCCCGAGCCGGCTCGTTGACCCGCCCGTCAGCCGAACCAGGTCATCGCCTGGCCGTGGCCTCTGGCCCAGGCCAGCGGCTTCCCGTCGAGCGCGAGAACGTTGTGCAGCGCGTCGTTCGGCGGCGCGGGCAACGCGTCGTACCGGAGCACCTCCGGCCCCTCGGCCGCCACCCAGTGCCCCGGCAGTTCGCGGACCAACCGGACGAACGCCTCCCGGCGCGGGGGCGGCACCTGGTAGAGCACTGACGTATGGAAGACCACGAGCGTCGCGTCGGCCGGTGCCCGCGCGGCCAGCGCCGGCAGGTCGTCCACCAGGTCGCCGCGGACCAGCAGCGGCGGGTCGGCCGCGGCGATCGCCGCCGCGGCGCGCAGCCGGACCCGCCGGTGGGCGTGTTCCGGCCAGATCAGGGCGTCCAACCAGGACACGTCGTCAGGGTCGGTCACGTCGAGCGGGTTGAGGTCCAGGCCGGCCCGCCACACCACCTGGGGTAGGCGTGCCGGCGGCACCAACCCGTCGGCAGCGCAGTCGAGGATCGGCTCACCGGAGCCGACCTGGTGATCGCCGTAGCGGTACCCGTACCGGTCGGGGTAGAGGCAGAGCCCGGCCGACGCGCCGACCTCCAGCAGGGCCACTGGCTGTGGCAACGCGGCGAGCAGCGGCAGCAGGACCGCGCACCGGCCCGCCTCGTTCGTCTGGGTGGCCCGGGTGAGCATCTGCGCCTCGATGGCCGGCCAGTGCGTCAGCACGTAGTCGTGGAAGGTGACCGGGTCGTCGACCGGGCCGCCGAGCCAGCGGACGACGCCGAACAGCAGGTTCGGCTGCCGTTTGGCCGGCGGTAGCCCGTCGAGCAGGGCCAGCAGGTCCTCGTCGTGGGCGACTGCCTGCGACAGGCGCTCGTACGTGGGCGACACCCCGCGCGCCTCCCGGACGGCGAAGTCGACGTACTGCTCGCTGATCGTCATGGCCCGATGATGGCACCTGCCCGATGGCCGGACCGTCCGCTGCTACGGCGACCGCACCCGGGATGACGGCCAGTACCCGGTTCGCGGCGCTGGTCAGCGGTTCTGCCGTTCGACGCCGCGTCGGACGAGTCCGCGGATGCCGGGGAGGGTGACCGCTCGGATCGTGAGGTCGTTCATCCAGACGTGCAGCCGGCTCGGTGGCGCGTACTGGTACATGCCCCGGCGGGCGAGCGCCTGCCGCCTGGTCACCTCGGGGCGCAGGCCGGTCTCCCAGCCGGCCAGGGCGGACGGGATGTCGTCGCCGTGCCGGCGCAGGGCGGCACCGAGTTGGTCGGCGCCGGCGAGCGCCAGTCCCGCGCCGTGCCCGGCGAAGAGGGTGACGCACCAGGCCGCGTCGCCGAGCACGACGGCGCGGCCGGTGCTCCACCGTGGGCTGTCCACCTGGCTGACCCGGTCGAAGTACGCCCCGGCCGGGTCGGTCTGGAGGTGACCGATCGCCTCGGGCACTCCCCCGGCCAGGTCTCCGAACGTCGCGCGGATCGCGTCCACCGGTCCGCGTGCCAACTCCCGAGCGGGGTCGGCGCACCGGTAGGTGAAGAAGGCCGACGAGCGGGCGGGCCCGAGGTTGACGATCGCCGCGGTGCGCCCGGGGCCGATGAAGGTCGTCGCCGACGACTCGGGCACCTCCGGCACCGGGTGCGCCAGCGGGAAGGCCGCCACGACGTACGGCAGGTCGACCCGATGGTCCGGGCCGAGGATCGTCGCCCGGGTCGTGGAGTGCACGCCGTCGGCACCGACGAGCAGGTCGGCGTCGTACGTGGTGCCGTCGCTGAGGCTGATCCGCACCCGGTCGGCGGTGGCGTCGATTGTGGACACGGTGGTGCCGAAGCGGATCTCCACCTGGTCGCGTACCGCCTCGTACAATGCGGTTTCGAGGTCGCCGCGGAACACCGTCATGGTTCGGGGACCCAGCGCCGCCTCGGCGACCGCGGCGGGCACCGTGAGCTTCGGGCGACCGTCCGCCCGGACCAGCACTGTGGTGAACGGGCCCAACGCGTGGGTGGACAGCGCCGGAACCAGCCCGAGCCGCTCGGCCGCGTCGTAGCCGGCGCCGAGCAGGTTGACCAGGTAGCCACTGCTGCGCCGGGTCGGAGATCGTTCGACGACGAGCGGATGCCACCCGTCCTGCGCCAGACGTAGGGCCGTCGCGAGACCAGCTATGCCGGCCCCGACGATCACCGCTCGTTTCATCAGCACTCCCCAAGACCAGAATGAGCATCTGCTCAAACATTATGAGCAGATGCTCATCCCCGCACAACCCGCCTAGACTCAGGGAATGCCACGCGGAGTTCCCATCGCTGAGCCCCGGCAGCACCTCTTCGCCGCCGCCGAGCGCCTGATCGCCGCCGCAGGTCCCGGCCAGCTCACCAGCCGAGCCGTCACCGGCGAGGCCGGCGTCGCCACCGGGCTGCTCTTCGCCCACTTCGCGAACTTCGACGACTTCCTGGTGGGTTACGCCGTCGACCGCAGCTTCCAGATCGCCGGCACCGCGGCCGGCCTTCCCGCCCGCGCCGGCACCGGCACGATCGCCGCGAACCTCAGCGCGGCGATCCTCGCGACCCCGCTGATCGTCCTGCGCGGCGTCACCCGGCTGATGGCCTGCCGGCCGGCGTTGGCCGCACAGGTCGAGGCGGTACTGGGCACCGGCAGCACCGTGCCGCAGAGCCTCGAACGCGCCGTCGTCGACTACCTGAACGCCGAACGACAGCGCGGACGGCTACCAGCGGGCGTCGACACCGAGGCGCTGGCGCTGGCCGTGGTGGGCGTGCTGCACCACGTCGCCCTCATCGACGCGACCGACGAGGTGGCGCACGCACGCATCCAGCACACCGTGACCGCGCTGGTGGAAAGCTTCCCGGCCGTCACGTCCTGAGCCCGCCCCCTGGCCCGCACCGGCCCGCCGGCACCGTAGAGTTCTGCGGCGGCCGGACCGTTGATCAGCAGCTCAGCGGGCAGGGGCAACGGGAGGAACGGGTCGTGCGGGGTGCGGGTGTCCGGGTACTGATCGTCGGCGGAGGTGTCGCCGGACTGGCGACGGTGGCCGCGCTGCGCGAGTGGGGCGCGACGATCGACGTGGTCGAGCGGGCGTCCGGGCCGACCGGCTCCGGCACCGGGATCTACCTCACCGGCAACGCGACGCGGATGCTCGACGTCCTCGGTCTGCGCGAGCCGGTCGCCGACGTCGCCGTGGAGATCACCCGGCAGCGCAGCGCCAACCAGCGCGGGCGTCGCCTCTTCGACATCGACGTGGCAGCGCTCTGGCGGGGCGTCGGGCCGTGCGTGTCATTGCCCCGCGCGCAGCTGCACCGGGCGCTGCTCGACGGCGTCGGCGACGCCCCGATCCGCTGGGGCCGCCAGCCGGTCGCGCTGTTGCAGGAGGGCGGCCAGGTCGCCGTCGAGTTCGACGACACCAGCACCGACCGGTACGACCTGGTGATCGGCGCGGACGGGGTGCACTCGACCGTCCGCCGGCTCGCCTTCGACGGCCAGGCCGCCCGCGACCTCGGGCAGTACGCGTACCGGTGGGTCGCTCCGCGGATCGACGACGACCCGGTCTGGTCGGTGCAGTTGGGGCGCGGGAGGCAGTTCCTGACGATCCCGATCGGCGCCGAGCAGACGTACTGCTACTACAACGACGGCCCGGTGGCCGAGCGGCAGGGCTGGCGCGACGACCTGGCTGCGACGTACAGCGAGCCGGTGGCCACCATGCTCAAGGCCCTGGACTACGACGACAGCACCCTGCACGCCGGGCCGAACCAGGAGGTGGTGCTCGACTCCTGGGCCCGGGGGCCGGTGCTGCTGGTCGGCGACGCCGCCCACGCCACCTCGCCGAACATGGCCCAGGGTGCGGCGATGGCGCTGGAGGACGCTGTCGTGCTCGCCTCGTCGTTGGCCGCCGCCGATTCCGTCGCCGACGCGCTGCGCGCTTTCGAGGCGCGGCGCCGCCCACGGACGAACTGGGTGCTCAGCCAGACGCACCGCCGCGACAAGGCCACCGGGCTCCCGCCCGCGCTACGCGACCTGGTGATGCGCCGCCTCGGCGAGCAGATGTTCCGCTCGAACTACGGGCCGCTGTTCGCCCAGCCCTGACCGGCGCTGCTCACGGCACCTGGCCCGGCCGGTCGACGATGGCGACCCGCAGGACGGCGGCGGCCGACTCCAGTGACTCCTTGCCGTTGCGTATCACCGAGTTGCGGGTGCCGAGGTAGACGTGGGAGTCCCTATCGAAGATGAGGTCCACGTTGCCACCGATCACACCGGGCATCCGAATCGCCACCCCGTGCCGGCCGGCGGCGTCCACCACGTCGCCGGAGATGACGACCGCCCCGGGCTCCCGTGCCAGCACCTCGTACAGCGCCGCCAGCGCTCGGGGTGGCACGTAGCCGCGAAGCATCGACCGCGCTGTGGTGTACGCCATGCTCTCGTCCCCGTACACGGCCTCCTCGTCGGCGCCTTCGGGAAGGTGCAGGTCGACCGGGTGCTTCCGGAGGTATCGCAGCAGCGCGTCCGGGTCGGTGGGCAGGCCGCCGTGGTACGCGGGCGGCTGGAACGCGTCAAGCTTCTTCTCGGGATCGCCGGCATCGTTCATACGGAGCTCCCTCAGCCCGCTCCACCCGTTCGGATCGGCCTCGGGTCGGTACCGCCCCTGGGTGTACGCGACTCCGCCGGCCGACTGCCACAGTTGGTTCCGGATCGTCAGGTACGGGCCGCTGTCCGGCAACTCCCGGGTCGTCGCCAGGATCTCCGTGAAGACGTACTGGTCGGGACGGGCGGTGAGCTCCGGTTGTTGCCGGGCGGCGTCGGCCGCCAGGTGGAAGATCTCCGACGCGCTGGCCGTCGGCGGCGGCTGATCACCCAGTTTGATCGTCTGGACCACCAGCGCACCGGCGGTCAACGTCACCGCCAGCCCGAACGCTCCGGCGAGGCGCCAACCGCTGAGAAACCGGGTACGGCGACCGGTGGGACGGGCCTCCGACGCCGCCTCGCCCCGATGGGCCACGTGTGCGGTCAGATCCCTGAGAAGTTGCTCCTCGAAACCCTGCGGCGACCGTTCGGTCTCGTTCATCGTCATCTCCGTCTCCTCAGGCGAGGGTGGTGGCAGGGCGGGCGAGCACGGCGCGGACGAGCCGACGGGCGCGATGCAGGCGGACCCGGGCGGCGACCGGCGACATCCCGAGCACTGTCGCCGCCTCCGCGACGGTGAGGCCGTCCACGGCGACGAGTTCGACAAGCGTCCGGGTGCCCTCGGGGAGGTCGCCCAGCGCCCGATACGTGCGGCGGGCGGCCTCCTCGGCGTCGATCCGCTCCTCGATCCGGGCGATGTCATCGGGGCCCAGGTCCCGCCGTCCGGCCAGACGACCGGCGACCCGCAGCCGTTGGGCCGCCCGACGCCGCTCGTCGCCGATGACGTTGCGGGCCACCCCGTACAGCCAGCCGATCTGGCTACCCCGGTCCGGCCGGTAGCCGGCCGCCGACTCGATCACCGCCAGGAACACGTCGGCGGTGAGGTCGGCGGCGAGGTGTGGATCGTCGACCCGCCGCGCCACGAACCGGCCCACCGCCTCCAGGTGCCGCCGGTAGAAGACCTCGAAGGCCACCGGATCGGTGCCGATGCCGGAAATGTCGTCATCGGCTCGGTCGGGCTCACTCACGGGCCGTCCTCTCTCGCGCCTTCACACCCCTTCTTCGTACGGCGGAGCGCGGGTGTTACGCCGTAATGCCGCTTCCCGCCCGGCGCGGAACGCGGCGCTGCCGGTCCAGTTGGGCAACCGCCCTGGTGATGCGGCATTATCGAAGCACCGGCGACTGGCGGCACGGGGATGGTGAAACCATCGGGGAGCCTCTCGCGGGCGTCGACCGCCTGGGCGCCTGCGTCGAGGGACCATCGTGACCACGACCAGCCCATCCGTCGACAACCGCAACCCGTCGGGCACGGCCCGACTCCTGCCGGGCGCACCAGTCGCCGCAGCCGTCCTGGCCGAAACCGCGGCTGCCGCCACCCGTCTGCGCGAGCGCGGCATCACACCGAGCCTCGCCACCATCCTCGTCGGCGACGACGACGCCAGCGCCGGTTACATCGCCATCAAGCAGCGTCAGGCCGCCGCGCTCGGGTTCGACTCCCCGCACGCGCACCTGCCGGCCACCGCCACCCAGGCGGAGCTGCACCAGGCCATCGCCCGGTTCAACAACGACCCGGCCGTGCACGGACTGCTCGTGCAGTACCCCGTTCCGGGGCACCTGGACTACGACGCCGCGCTGCAGACCATCGACCCGGACAAGGACGTCGACGGCATGCACCCGCTCAACATGGGACGCCTCGCCGTCGGGCTGCCCGGCCCGCTGCCGTGCACCCCCGCCGGCATCGAAGCCCTCCTGGCGTACCACGAGATCCCCGTCGCCGGTCGCGAGGTCGTCATCCTCGGCCGGGGCGCCACCCTGGGCCGCCCCCTGGCCATGCTGCTCGCCCAGAAGCGCCCGACCGCCAACGCCGCCGTCACCGTCGTGCACACCGGCGTGCCCGACTGGGACCGCTACACCCGCCGCGCCGACATCCTCGTCGCCGCCGCCGGCGTACCCGGCATCGTGCGGCCTGAGCACGTCAAGCCCGGCGCGGTCGTCATCGGCGCCGGCGTCCGCTACGACGGTCGGCGGCTCCTGCCCGATGTGGACGAAGCGTGCGCCGAGGTCGCCGGCGCCATCACGCCCCGGGTCGGCGGGGTCGGCCCGACCACCGTCGCGATGCTGTTCCGCAACGCGGTACGCGCCGCCGAACGCGCGAGCCAGTAACCCGGTCGCCGAGATCGCCTGATGCTGAGCAGCCCGGTCGTCCACAGCTACTCGGCATCAGGTGATCCAACGGGCTTTCTGCGGTTGGAGATCTCCTCCAGGTGCTGAAGCTGGTGCTGCCGGACCATCTCGTCCCAGACGCCCTGGTCGTAGTCCGGATCCGGCGGGATCCATTTGTGCGAGTTGTCGCTGTAGTGGAACCGCTCATCGCCCCGTCGGATCAGACTCACCGGACCCAGCCCAGGAAACGCCGGTGCAGCAGCCCGGCGGGCACCCAGGTCAGATCCTCGGCCGCCCAGACCAGGTAGAACCCCATATAGAGGGCCAACGACACAGGTGTGCCCTCGAACTCTGCAACCAGCTCGGTGCGCCGGGTCCGGCAGGGCCAATGTGCAGCGCAGCCGCCGCAGGTCCACACCGGAAGGACCGGGCCGTGGGTGGTCACGGCCGACCATCCAGGAAGCGCCGGATGGCCGACCGGGCGTGCCAGCGGACCGCCCATTCCGCCTGATAACAGGGGTACGGGGACAGCCGCGCCCACCACCAGCGACAGCCGGCGCAGAGCCCGTCAACGCCGGGCAGGTGCACGGACAAGATTCGTCCGACCTGATCCTCGGTCACTCCTGCTCCTCCCCTGGCCAGTGGCCTCGGCGGATCGGGATGCGGTGCCGGGCTCGGCACGGCAGGTCGGCGCCACATCGGCAGATCCGCCGCCACCGCTGCCACGACCAGACCGGCCGATGGCGCCGAGCCAACGTCAGCGCCACCGCCAGCAGGTAGTCGTCGTACGGCACGTGTTTGGGCACCCGACCTCCGCGCGAGTTGTCGCGCCGTCGCCTGGCGTGACCACTTCACCACACACCACTCAGCCGTGTCTTGTCAATCTGCAAGTGACAATAGTCAACTGAAAGTCGCGCCTACGTTCAGGTCGTGAAGCGACCGCGCTTGTACGGGCCTGGCGAGTTGGCCGCCCTGTTCAACGTGTCGCGCCAGCGGGTACTCCAGATCACCCGCCGACCCGGCTTCCCCGAGCCGGTGGCCCGCCTCATCGGGACGACCATCTGGGACGCGGACGAGGTGGACGAGTGGGCCAAGCACAATCGCCCACCACGCCCAACTGAGGGCGACGAAGACCGCTAATCCCGCAAATCAGGAGCTGATCCGATCGGGCATGGAGACTTCGGATCGCCTGGTCTGGCGCAAGTCGAGCCACAGCGACAACAACGGCGGCGCTTGTGTCGAGGTCGCCGAACTGCATACGAGCATCGCGGTGCGCGACAGCAAGGACCCCAACGGGTCGACCCTTCGCTTCACGAGAGGCGCCTGGACGGGGTTCGTGCGCAGCATCCGGTAGCTCCCGGCCGCAATACCAGAGCAGCAGGCATGCCGTGCCCTCGGCCGACCCCTAGCAGTGGAGGCCCGTTCCGGCTGCCCAGCGGATGGCGATGCCCGCGGGGTGCGCCTACCGGCCGCTGTCCGGTTGGGGGGCCTCCAGGCGCCGGGCGATCTGTTCGATGGCGGTGAGGTCCTCTGGCGTGAGCCGGTCGATGAAATGGCGTCGTACCGACTCGACGTGGGCGGGTGCGGCCGTGGTGAGGGCGCCCAGGCCCTCTTCGGTAAGCACGAGGAGGCAACCTCGACCGTCGGCCGGGTCGGGAGTGCGCCGGAGTAGGCCGCGCTCCTCCATCCGGCTGGCGTGCCGGGACAGCCGGCTGCGGGACCAGCCCATCTTGTCGGCCTGCGCGTGCAGGGTGCTGGTGTGGTCGGGTCTTTCCGACAGGGTGCTCAGCACCTCGTAGTCGGGCTCCGAGAGTCCGATCGCCGCCAGGTCACCCGAGGTGCCGGCCTGGACGGTCACCATCACCCGCAGAAACGCGCGCCACGCCCGCTCCTCGTCCGGGTTCAACCAGTGCACCTGCGCTACCTCAGGTCTCGTTGACATGTAAACAACCTACCCCTATATTTCGTTTCCATGTCAACGAAACCGCTCCGCCTCCTCGTCCTGGTATGCAGCACGCGCCCAGGGGCCCTCGGCCCGGTGATCGGGCAGTGGTTGATCGACGCGATCACGCCCTGCGCCGCCGAGCTTGGCGTCGAGTTGGTGCCAGTGGCCCTCGTCGACCTGAATCTGCCGTTCCTCGACGAGGAGGAACATCCGTCGTCGGGCATCTACCGGCAGGAACACACCCGTCGGTGGAGTTCGATCGTGGACGCGGCGGACGGTTTCATCGTGGTGACACCGGAATACAACTACGGGATGCCGGCGACCCTGAAGAACGCGCTGGACTACCTCGGCCGCGAGTGGGCGTGGAAGCCGATCGGCTTCGTCAGCTACGGCAACACGTCGGCCGGCACGCGGTCGGTCCAGCACGCCAAGCAGGTCGTGACTACGCTGCGACTGGTCCCGTTGGGCGCCACGGTCGCGATCCGCATCGGTGACGCGTTGGACGACGGACGGCTGCGCCCCGACGCCGCGCGCGATGCGGCGAGCCTAGGCCTCCTGAACGAACTGGTCCGGGTCTCCCACGCCCTCCGGCCGATGCGCGAACGGGCAGGCGCCGGGACGGTCGCTGGCCCCGTGCCGGGCTCGTATGCGCGGCGGCTGACCCCCGACGACGCGCCCGAGGTCACCGTGCTGCAGCGGTGCTGCTGGGTAGAGGAAGCCGTCGTCAACGACACCTTGGCCATACCTGCCCTGCACGAGTCGCTGGAGCAGGTCCGCGAGTGGCTGGCGGACCAGCACACCACGGGCGTCTGGCTGGACGGTCGACTCCTGGGCATGGTGCGTACCCGCCGCGCGGGCACCGACTGGCACGTGGGACGCCTCGCCGTCGTACCGGACCTACGCGGTCACGGGCTCGGCCGGTGGCTCCTGCGCACCGCCGAAGCCGCCGCCGACCCGGGCATCCGCCGCATCGTCCTGTTCACAGGTTCCAATAGCCAGCGGAACATCAACCTTTACCACAGCGAGGGATACGAGCTCGTGCCATCGACCAGCACGGACGGAACCGCGCTCCTCACCAAGGACGCTGAACCTACGCCCGAGCACCGACACTCGAGACTCGGTGAGAATGCACGCTCATAGCCGCTGGCTGGGCGCTTACCTCTGCACGCGCCCGGGGATGGAAGAGCCTGGAAACGGCGCTGCCCCGGCCTCCCAGAAGGGGAGCCGGGGCAGCGCTTATTGCCTACGTCAGCTGCAGCCGCTGGTGGAGCCGCAGCCCTCGCAGACGTAGCAGCTACCGGCCGGGCGCATCTTCGTACCGCAGGTGAAGCAGAGCGGCGCGTCGGCGGCCTTGCCGATCACGGCCTCCAGCAGTTCGGTGCTGGAACCCACTGTCGGAGCCGGCTTGGCGACGGCCACGTCGGCCATCTCCTGGGCCGGCTGGGCGACAGCCTCAGTCTTGGCCGGAGCCTCGACCGGCGCGGATGACGCCATCGCGGTGAGCTCGGCGCCGGTGACCCCGGCGGCCTCCGCGTCGGCTTCGGCCCGCAGCTGGGCGGCCCGCTCGCTGGCGGTGAAGATGCCCAGCTCGGCGCGGCGCTCGTAGGGCAGGAAGTCCAACGCCAGGCGACGGAAGATGTAGTCCATCACCGAGGCGGCCATCCGCACGTCCGGGTCGTCGGTCATGCCGGCCGGCTCGAAGCGCATGTTGGTGAACTTGCTGACGAACGTCTCCAGCGGCACGCCGTACTGCAGGCCGATGCTGATGGCCACCGAGAAGGCGTCCATCACGCCGGCCAGGGTGGAGCCCTGCTTGGACATCTTGAGGAAGACCTCACCGAGGCCGTCGTCCGGGTAGGACGACGCGGTCAGGTAACCCTCGGCGCCACCGACGGAGAAGCTGACCGTCTCGGACGGGCGCTTCTTCGGCAGGCGCTTACGCACCGGCCGGTACTCGATGACCTTCTCGACCGCGGCCGGCGCGGCGGCTGCGGTGTCGACGGCGGCCGGCTCGGTGGCCTTGTTGTTCTTGGCCACCGAGAGCGGCTGGCCGACCTTGCAGTTGTCGCGGTAGATCGCCAGCGCCTTCAGGCCGAGCTTCCAGCCCTCGAAGTAGATCTTCTCGACGTCCTCGACGGTGGCCGCCTCCGGCATGTTGACCGTCTTGGAGATCGCGCCGGAGACGAACGGCTGGATGGCCGCCATCATCCGCACGTGACCCATCGGGGCGATCGTCCGCTCGCCCATGGCGCAGTCGAAGACCGCGTAGTGCTCCGGCTTGAGGCCGGGGGCGTCCACCACGTGGCCGTGGTCGGCGATGTGCTCGACGATCGCCTCGACCTGCTCCTCGGGGTAGCCGAGGCTGCGCAGGGCGCGCGGCACCGTCTGGTTGACGATCTGCATCGAGCCGCCGCCGACGAGCTTCTTGAACTTGACCAGCGCCAGGTCCGGCTCCACGCCGGTCGTGTCGCAGTCCATCATGAAGCCGATGGTGCCGGTCGGGGCCAGGACGCTCGCCTGCGCGTTGCGCCAACCGAACTTGTCACCGATCTTGTTGCCCTGGGTCCACTGCTTGGTCGCCTCGCGGACGATCGCGGTGGCCACCGGGCTGGTCGGCTTGATCTCGTCGTTGGCCGCCGCGTGCTTGCGCATGACCCGCTTGTGCGGCTCGGCGTTGCGGGCGTAGCCGTCGTACGGGCCGACGACGCCGGCCAGCTCGGCCGAGCGGCGGTAGGCGGTGCCGGTCATCAGCGAGGTGATCGCCGCGGCGACCGAGCGGCCCTGGTCCGAGTCGTACGGCAGGCCGGTGGCCATCAGCAGGGCGCCGAGGTTGGCGTAGCCGATGCCGAGCTGCCGGTAGGCGCGGGACGTCTCACCGATCTTGTCGGTCGGGAAGTCCGCGAAGCAGATCGAGATGTCCATCGCGGTGATGACGAACTCGACGGACTTGACGAACTTCTCCACCTCGAAGCCACCGTCGGCGCGGAGGAACTTCATCAGGTTGAGCGAGGCGAGGTTGCACGAGGAGTTGTCCAGGTGCAGGTACTCCGAGCACGGGTTCGACGCGGTGATCCGGCCGGTCTCCGGGCAGGTGTGCCAGTCGTTGATCGTGTCGTCGTACTGCAGGCCCGGGTCGGCGCACTCCCAAGCGGCCTGGGCGATGGAACGGAAGAGCTTCTTCGCCTCGATCGTCTCGATGGTCGAGCCGTCGAGCCGACCCCGCAGGTCGAACCCGCCGTCGTTCTCCACCGCCGTCATGAACTCGTCGGAGACGCGGACCGAGTTGTTGGCGTTCTGGTACTGCACGCTGACGATGTCGGAGCCGCCGAGGTCCATGTCGAACCCGGCGTCGCGCAGCGCGCGGATCTTGTCCTCCTCGCGCGCCTTGGTGACCACGAACTCCTGGATGTCCGGGTGGTCGACGTCGAGGATGACCATCTTGGCCGCCCGGCGGGTCGCGCCGCCGGACTTGATGGTGCCGGCCGAGGCGTCCGCGCCGCGCATGAAGCTGACCGGGCCGGAAGCGTTGCCGCCGGAGGAGAGCAGCTCACGGGACGAACGGATGCGCGACAGGTTGACCCCGGAGCCGGAGCCGCCCTTGAAGATCAGCCCCTCCTCCTTGTACCAGTCGAGGATCGAGTCCATCGAGTCGTCGACGGCCAGGATGAAGCAGGCGCTGACCTGCTGCGGCGACGGCGTGCCGACGTTGAACCAGACCGGCGAGTTGAAGCTGAACACCTGGTGCAGCAGCATCCAGGTCAGCTCGTGCGCGAAGACCTCGGCGTCGGCCGGGCTGGCGAAGTAGCCGTACTCCTCACCGGCGGTGCGGTAGGTGTTGACCACCCGGTCGATCAGCTGCCGCAGCGACCACTCCCGCTCCGGGGTCCCCACCGCGCCCCGGAAGTACTTGGTGGTGACGATGTTCGCCGCGTTGACGCTCCACGACTCCGGGAACTCGACCCCCCGCTGCTCGAAGTTGATCGAGCCGTCCCGCCAGTTCGTCATCACGACGTCACGGCGCTCCCAGGAGACCTCGTCGTACGGGTGGACCCCCTCCGTCGTCCACACCCGGTCGATCTTCAGCCCCGCGCCTGCCTTGCTTCGTGAACGGCTAGTTGTCACGCCGTCGCCCCCCTCGTCTGCGCGGTGCCCCACCGCGCGTCCCAATCTCTCGAAAAACCGTGAAGACTCAGTTGGTACGGCCGGCGGCCTCAACCGCATCGGCCCGGCCCTGCTCCCGGGCTCGCGCCGCGGCCCGCAACGTCTCGATCTCGCGCTCGAAGTCGGCGAGCGAGTCGAACGAGCGGTAGACGCTGGCGAACCGCAGGTAGGCGATCTCGTCCAGGTCGCGCAGCGGACCCAGGATCGCCAGGCCCACCTCGTGACTGGGGATCTCGGCGGCTCCCTTGGCCCGGACCGTCTCCTCCACCCGCTGCGCGAGCAGCGCGAGGGAGTCGTCGTCCACCGGCCGGCCCTGGCACGCCTTACGCACCCCGCCGATGATCTTCGTACGACTGAACGGCTCGGTCACCCCGCTGCGCTTGACGACCGCGAGGACCGCCTCCTCGACGGTGGTGAACCGCTTGCCGCACTCCGGGCAGGACCGCCGCCGTCGGATGAGCTGGCCGTCGTCGGCCTCCCGCGAGTCGACCACCCGGGAGTCAGCGTGTCGGCAGTACGGACACCGCATCGCCCACCTCCTAAAAAAATGATCAACTGCGAGCACTCCGGACACTTCCGGGCACGCCTCACCGCGACGGTGCCATCCTCGGATGACGCCCGCCGTGATCGACGTTACGGGAGTGCGGTCGGTAGTCGAACCCAACCTGTAGGCAACTTACGCCCGTGTCACTACTACATCTAGGGGTCGACCGTATGTCGCCAAGGAAGCCGGGTCAAGTTGGCCGGCGTGTCCGGCGCGTCACGGACCATCCGGCCATCCACGCCCAGCAACGCGCCCGAAGACCCAACGCCACGACCCCGCCCGGGTTATCGGCCAGGGAGCCAGAACCGGGCCGGAAAACAGCCGACGATCGAACACCAGTTCTACCTGACGTACCATTTATCAGAACATCCGTACGAGCGGAGCGCTTTTTCACCCCGACACGCCGGTGAGAGGTCGTACAGATGTTTGAAAATGACTGATCTCACCTATACGGTCATGAACAACGTGGCACCACCGCACGCACCACGAGCCGACGAGGCACCCAGCGCCGACCAGGGAGGACGGACGTGACCGAGGACCGGGCCAGCCGGCCGAAGAGCCCGCAGCAGATCACCGAGGCGGGCCCGCCGGCCACCCGACGCCGCAGCGCCGCGCGCAGCCGGACGGGTCAGCCCGCCGTGCGCCAGGTCACCCCGGTGGTCAGCGCCTTCCCCGACCCGGCGACGGTCGACCTGACCGCCCGCCAGCGCCGCATCCTGGAGTTCATCCGCACCTGGGTGGAGCGCCACGGCTACCCCCCGAGCGTCCGGGAGATCGGCGAGGCCGTCGGCCTGGTCTCGCCGTCCAGCGTCGCCTACCAGCTCAAGGAGCTGGAAAAGAAGGGCTTCCTGCGGCGCGACCCCAACCGGCCACGCGCGGTGGACGTCCGCGCCCCCAGCGAGGCGATCGACGACGAGCTGTCGAGGGCACAACGACCCACCCCGGCGTACGTGCCGATGCTCGGTCGGATCGCCGCCGGTGGGCCGATCCTCGCCGAGCAGGCCGTCGAGGACATCTTCCCGCTCCCCCGCGAGCTGGTGGGTGAGGGCGAGGTCTTCATGCTCCAGGTCAAGGGCGACTCGATGCTCGACGCGGCGATCTGCGACGGCGACTGGGTGGTCGTCCGGCAGCAGCCGACCGCCGACTCCGGCGAGATCGTGGCCGCGATGCTCGACGGCGAGGCGACCGTCAAGACCTACCGGCGGCGCGACGGGCACGTCTGGCTGATGCCCCAGAACCCTGCCTTCGACCCCATCCCCGGCGATGACGCCACCATCATGGGCCGGGTCGTGGCGGTGCTCCGCCGGATCTGACCGATCGGCGGGTGGGTGCCGACGGCGCTCACCCGCACCGCTCGTCACGGGCGGGTGAGCGCCTCAACGCTGATCAGTAGCGGTCGCCCCGGTGACCGCGACCGCCACCGGGATACTGCCGGTACGGGTCGTTGGGCGCGTCGTCGTCGCGTCGGCGAGCGGGCCGCTGACCCCGGTAGTCGGGCTCCTGCCCACCGCGTCGGGGCGGCTCCGCGCGACCGGGTTGACCGCCGTCGCCGCCGCCGTACACGCCACCGCCGGGACGACCACCGCCCGCGCCCTGTGGGCGACCACCGCCACCGTGCGGGCGACCACCGCCAGCCGGAGGCCGACCGCCACCAACCGGTGGGCGAGCGCCACCACTGACAGGGGGCCGACCGCCGCCACCGGCCGGGGGACGTCCGCCGCCGTACACGCCGGCGCCACCCGGTGCTGGCGCACCGTAGCCACCATCGGCCGGGGCCGGCCGAGGGCCACCGCCGTACACGGCGCCACCGGCCGAGGCCGGGCCGCCGCGACCCGCGCCCCCGCCGTAGACCGCGCCGCCGGCCGGCGCGCCGCCACCGTAGACACCGCCCCTGCGGTCGTCGTCAGCACGGCCGCCACGCGGGCCGAACGGGTCGTCATCGGGATCCGAGGTGTCGGACGGGTCGGCGGTCGGCGGACGACGCCGCGCGCGAACGATGCCGAAGATGCCGGCAGCGACCAACAGCAGGCCGATCAGCCCGACCGCGCCGACCATGTACGTGATGTCGTCGAGGCTCAGCCCGTCCGTCCAGGACTTCGAGGCGGCCGGCTTGCCACCTTCCTCCGGGGCCAGTGGCACCGCGGTGGAGGTGGACGGGGTGTAGCTGAGGATGTCGAGCGGCTCGTCCTCGGTGAACCGGGCCGCATCGGAGACGGTGAGGAACGACTTCCCGTCCGAGGTGTAGCTGATGGCCTCACCGAACGGGTCGGCCAGCGGCGTCACCCGCGGCTTGCCGGTGGTGAGCGCGGCAACGATGTCACCATCGGTCACGTCGAATTCGAAGGCGTCCGCGTAGGTGCGCAGGACCACCCGAGAACCGTCAACGGTCCGGGACGCGCCGGTGATGGCGATCCGGCCGAACGTGTTGAGGGGGTTTTCCGTCTGGGTCTTCGGCAGCGTGAACTCGCCGGCCTTCTGCAGCGGCACCGGGTCGGTGTCCCCGCTCTTCAGGGCCGCCGACGGCGTGTAGATCTCGGCCTTGCCGCTGGTCACCTTGGTGATGATCAGCGGCTTTCCGTCGTCGCCGATGAGCAGCGCCTCGGCGTCGTGCGGCTTCGACTCGGGGTAGGAGAGCCGGTGCAGCGTCGGCAGCCTGGAACCCGCGACCGGCATCGACCAGAGCGCGATGCGGCTGCGGCGCTCCTTCGAGTCGGGATTGTCACCGGTGTCGGCGATCCAGAGGGTCTTGCCGTCCTTGGACAGGGCGAGATCCTCGGTGTCCGACGGACCCTGCCCCGAGTAGCGGACCGGCTCCTTCGCGATCTTGCACTTGCTGTCGAGGAAGAAGATCCGCTTGCGTGCCGCGACCTCGGTGCCGTCGTTGATGACGATGAAGCCGGTCTTGGTGGCGACCAGCCCGGACAGCTCCCGAAGGCGCTCGTCGGTGATCGTGCATCGCTTCTGGCCAGGATTGGCGGCGGGCGGCCCGGACGCCCCGGGGGCGGGAGCCGCCGCGGCGACTCCGGCAAGCGCCACGGTTGCCCCGAGCAGGCCGAGGGCAACCGTGACCGAGGAAACAACGCGGCGCATTCGGCCAGTGTCGCATGCCGCGCGTTTCCAGTGGATGACGCCGTGGCCGGTCAGGACCGGCTGCCGGCCACCTGCTCCTGCCGTTCCACGTCGAACGCCGCCAGCTCCGCCGCCAACTCCGCGCCGACACGCACATGCAGCAGGGTGCCCTCCGGCAGGTGCGCAGTGCTGAGCACCTCACCCGTGCGGTGCGCCCGAGCCACCAGGTCACCCCGGTCGTACGGGAGCACGGCCCGGACCTCCACGGCCGGGCTCGGCAGCCGCTCCTCGATCGCCGCGCGCAGCTCGTCCATGCCCCGACCGGAGTACGCGGACACGAAGATCGCGTCCGGCCACAGCCGCTTGAGCCGCAGCAGCGTGTCCTCGTCGGCGGCGTCGGTCTTGTTGACCACCAACAGCTCGGGCAGCCGGTCCGCGCCCACCTCGGCGAGCACCTCGTGCACCGCCCGGACCTGCTCCTCCGGATCCGGGTGGGTGCCGTCGACGACGTGCACCACCAGATCCGCCTCGGCGACCTCCTCCAGCGTCGAGCGGAACGCCTCGACGATCTGGTGCGGCAGGTGCCGGACGAAGCCGACAGTGTCGGAGAGGGTGTAGAGCCGACCGTCCGAGGCGGTGGCCTTTCGGGTCGTCGGGTCCAGCGTGGCGAACAGCGCATTCTCCACCAGGACGCCCGCGCCGGTCAGGCGGTTGAGCAGGCTGGACTTGCCGGCGTTGGTGTAGCCGGCGATGGCGACCGCGGGAACGGCGTTGCGGGAACGCCGGGCGCGCTTGGTCACGCGTACCGTCTTCATGCTCTTGATCTCGCGACGCAGCCGGGAGATGCGGTGACGGATGCGCCGCCGGTCGGTCTCCAGCTTGGTCTCACCGGGACCACGAACACCCACACCGCCGCCGGCGCCGCCGCCCCGGCCGGAACCACCGGTCTGGCGGGAGAGCGTCTCACCCCAACCGCGAAGTCGGGGCAGCAGGTATTCGAGCTGGGCCAGCTCGACCTGCGCCTTACCTTCCTTGCTCTTGGCGTGCTGGGCGAAGATGTCCAGAATCAGCGCCGTCCGGTCGACAACCTTGACCTTGGTGCGCTGCTCCAGGTTGCGCAGCTGCGACGGGGACAACTCACCGTCACAGATGACGGTGTCGGCGCCGGTGGAGAGCACCACAGCGCCCAGGTCGTCGACCTTGCCGCGGCCGATGTACGTGGCCGGGTCGGGTCGGGTCCGCCGCTGGATGAGCCCTTCGAGCACCTGCGAACCGGCGGTCTCGGCCAGCGCGGCCAGCTCGGTCAGGGAATTCTCCGCGTCGGTGACTGTGCCTTCGGTCCAGACGCCCACCAGGACGACCCGCTCCAACCGCAGCTGGCGGTATTCCACCTCGGTGACGTCGGTGAGCTCGGTTGACAGGCCCGGGACGCGTCGGAGTGACTGCCGCTCCGACAGCTCCATCTCGCCGGTGGTGACGTCGTCGAGCTCGTCCTCGACGGGGACAAAGCTCTCCTGGTCTCGCAAGCGGTTCTCCTGTCCGTTTTGATAAGTAGAACGTAATCCTGACATGACACAACGCCGAACGCACCTGCTATATGCCCATGGTGAAGGTCGCCAAAAGTGGGGGCGAATGCTGGTCGGCACCGACAACCCGGTAGAAATGCGGGCGGCGGCCGATCGGCCGCACAGCCGTTACGGAGGGATCCCGTGGCCATCACCCGACTGCCCAGCGCCGGATTTTCGATCACCATCCGGATCGCCGTGACCGCGGACGCGTCCTCGATCGGCCGGCTCACCACCTCCGTCGGCGAGGCCGGGGCGATCGTCACGGCGCTGGACGTGGTGGACTCGGACCCGACCAACGTGATCGTCGACCTGACCTGCGACACCGCCGACGCCGGTCACGCCGACCAGGTGGTCGACGCGCTGACCGCGCTGGACGGCGTGGACGTGCGCAAGGTGTCGGACCGGACGTTCCTGCTGCACCTGGGCGGCAAGATCGAGGTGACCTCGAAGGTCGCGCTGCGCAACCGCGACGAGTTGTCCCGCGCGTACACGCCGGGGGTGGCCCGGGTCTGCATGGCGATCGCCGAGAACCCGGCCGACGCCCGGCGACTGACCATCAAGCGCAACACCGTCGCGGTGGTCAGCGACGGCTCGGCGGTGCTCGGCCTGGGCAACCTCGGCCCGGCCGCGTCGCTGCCGGTGATGGAGGGCAAGGCGGCGCTGTTCAAGCGCTTCGGCGGGGTGGACGCCTGGCCGGTGGTGCTGGACACCCAGGACACCGACGAGATCGTGCAGATCGTCAAGGCGATCGCGCCGGCGTACGGCGGTATCAACCTGGAGGACATCGCCGCGCCGCGCTGCTTCGAGATCGAGGCCCGGCTGCGCGAGGCGCTGGACATCCCGGTCTTCCACGACGACCAGCACGGCACCGCGATCTGCGTGCTGGCCGCGCTCACCAACGCGCTGCGGGTGGTGGGCAAGCAGCTCCAGGACGTCCGGGTGGTCGTCTCCGGGGCCGGCGCGGCCGGCACCGCGATCATGAAGCTGCTGCTGCGCCAGGGCGTCGGCGACATCATCGCGTACGACCGGGAGGGCGCCCTGCACCGTGGGCTGACCGGGCTCAACTCGGCCTGGCAGTGGCTGGCGGAGAACACCAACAAGGAGAACTACTCCGGCGACCTGCCCGGCGCGATCCGGGGTGCCGACGTGTTCATCGGGGTCAGCGCGCCGAACCTGCTCACCGGCGACGACATCGCCCAGATGGCGAAGGACTCGATCGTCTTCGCCCTCGCGAACCCGGACCCGGAGGTCGACCCCCGGGAGGCGCGCAAGCACGCCGCAGTGGTCGCCACCGGCCGCTCGGACCAGCCGAACCAGATCAACAACGTGCTCGCGTTCCCCGGGGTGTTCCGCGGCATGCTGGACGCGCACGCCGAGGAGTTCACCGAGGAGATGGCCATCGCGGCGGCCCAGGCCATCGCGGACGTCGTCGGCGAGGACAAGATCAACCCGACGGTGATCGTGCCGAGCGTCTTCGACTCCCGGGTCGCCCCGGCGGTCGCCGCCGCCGTCCGCGCCGCCGCGCACAACCCCAGCCCGCTCCCCGCCGCCGACCCCGGCCCCGCCGACCTCCCCGAGATCGCCGCCAACGCCAGCGCCACCCCCTAACCCCGCACCCACCCCCACCCACGCTGGTGATCAAGAGATTTGCGTCAGGAACGACGCGAAATCCGACGCAAACCTCTTGATCAACAACGGTGGGGCAGGACCGGCGTCAGGTGAGGCGTGTTGGCGTTAGGGGTGCAGGGCGGTGGGGTTGATGTCGCCGGTGGCTACCAGCACGGCCGGGCCGGAGAGCCAGCACGAGTTCTCGGTGACGGTCACCGTGAGGCGGCCGCCGGGCACGTCGACAGCTACCACTCCGGTATCCCGGCCGAGGTCGCGCAGGGCCACCGCGCCCACCGCGCAGGCACCCGTGCCGCAGGACAGCGTCTCGGCGCTGCCGCGCTCGTACACCCGCATCACCGTGTGCCCGTCGGTGCCGTCGACCGGGTCGCCCGCCACGATGAACTCCACGTTCACCCCGCTCGGGAAGACCGCCGGGTCGTACCCGGGGGCCCTGGTGAGGTCCAGCGTCGACAGCTCCACGCCGGCCGGCAGGACGCAGACCAGGTGCGGGTTGCCGACGTCCACCATCGCGCCGGTCAGGGTCAGCCCGCCGAGGGTGGCGGCCGACTCGTCGTACACCCGGGGTCGGCGCATCTCGACGGAGACGGCGTCGCCCTCGACGAGCGCGCGCACGACGCCGGCCCGGGTGGCCACCGGCAGCGCCGCGCCGGCGGGCGTGGCCAGCCCGGTGTCGAGCAGGTAGCGCACGAAGACCCGGGCGCCGTTGCCGCACATCTCGGCGAACGAGCCGTCGGCGTTCCAGTAGTCCATGAACCACTCGGCTTCGCCGGCCAACCCCGCGCCGTCCGGATGCTTGGCCGCGCGGACCACCCGTAGTACGCCGTCCGCGCCGATGCCCCGACGCCGGTCGCAGAGCGCCGCGACCAGCTCCGGGGTCAGGTCGAGCTGACCGTCCGGGTCGGGAAGGAGGACGAAGTCGTTGCCGGTGCCGTGGCCCTTGGTGAACTCCACCGCACCATTATCGCGTCTCGGCCGGCACCAGGCGCAGGGCGGCCCCGATCAGGTCCGGGGTCGTCGAGTCCAGCCAGTGGATGCGCGGGTCGCGCCGGAACCAGGACCGCTGCCGGCGGACGAAGCGCCGGGTGGCCCGGACCGTCTCGTCGTGCGCCTGCGCCTCGGTCAACTCGCCGGCCAGCATGCGCAGCACCTGCTGGTAGCCGAGCGCCCGACTCGCCGTGCGCCCCTCGGGCAGCCCGTGCCCGACCAGCTCACGGGTCTCGGGCACCAGGCCGTCGGCCCACATCCGGTCCACCCGCAGCGCGATCCGCTCGTCCAGCAGCCCGGTGTCCAGGTCGACGCCGAGCTGCACCGACGGGTAGTACGGCGTGGGCTGCGGCAGCGACGCGGCGAACGGCGCGCCGGTCAACTCGATCACCTCCAGGGCCCGCACGATCCGACGCCCGTTACCCGGCAGGATGCTCTCGGCGGCGGCCGGGTCGGCGGCGCGCAGCCGCGCGTACAGCGGGGCCGGGCCGACCTCTGCCAACTCCCGTTCCAGCCGCTCCCGCAACGCCGCGTCGGTGCCCGGGAACTCGAAGCGCTCCAGCACCGCCCGCACGTACAACCCGGAGCCACCGACGAGCAGCGGCACCCGCCCCCGGGACAGGATGTCGTCCACCGCCGCGCGCGCCAGCCGCTGGTACTCCGCCACGCTCGCCGGCTCGGTGACCTCCCAGATGTCCAGCAGGTGATGCGGTACACCGTCCCGCTCGGCGACTGTCAGCTTGGCGGTGCCGATGTCCATGCCCCGGTAGAGCTGCATCGAGTCGGCGTTGACCACCTCCCCGTCCAGGGCGTGCGCCAACGCGATGCTCAGCGCCGACTTGCCGGCCGCCGTCGGGCCGACCACCGCGACGACCGTGCCGCTGGTCACGCCCGCTCCCAGGACGCCACGAAGTAGGCCACACCGTAGGGGACGGAGTCGTGCAGCAACTCGCCGCGCCACGGCGAGCCGGCCGCGCGGGCCGCGCCGGCCAGCACCTGCCAGGGGGCGCGACCGGCGGCCTTCAGCTCCGCCGACACCACCGGGTCGAGGTCGAGCAGGGCGTCCAGGTCCGCGGCGGCCAGCGCCGTGGCAACCCCCTGGTCGTACGGGAGGGCACGCGCGTCGTCGTACCCGGGTGCCTTCTCTCCCCGGCAGGCCGACCCGTCCCCCAGCACCAGCGCCGCCACCCGGTCACCCGCGGCGTCGACCTGCTCGGCGAGCGCGGCCAGCTCGGCCGGGCCGGCGTCGGTGGCCACCTGCACGGCGGTCACCGGGACCCGAGGGTTGTGGCGACTCAGCAGCCACGCGCCGATGGTCAGGCTCAACGGCAGCACCGCGCCCCGGTCGGGCTGGCCGGGCACCAGCGGCACGTCCAGGTCGACGCCCCAGGGCTGGAGGGACCCGGTCGCCGGGGTGCGGATCGGGCCGGTCACCGGGCCGGTGCCCAGCAGCACCACGATGTCCGGGTCGGTGGCCAACAGCCGGCGTACGGCGGTGTCACAGGCCGCCCGCAGATCGTCCAGCTCGGGGGCCGCTGACCCGGCCACCTCGGGCACGAGCAGGGGCGGATGCGGGCAGACGGCGGCGGCGACCAGTGGCACCCTGTCACCGTAGCGGGAATCCCCGGTGCGTCTCCGCGCCGATCCGGTCATTCGGCCCCTAGGACACCGTATGGTCACGGTCGGCGATAGGCGCTCGACGCGGACCGGGTGAGACCTGTGACAATGCCGGAAGTAACTTGGCTGCGCCGTGGCGGCGACGGGGGTTCGTTCCCTCGACGCCGGGAGAACGAGGATGGGCACATGAGCGACTGGACTGCCTTCGGACGGGTGGACGCGGACGGCACCGTGTACGTCAAGACCACCGAGGGCGAGCGGGTGGTCGGATCCTGGCAGGCGGGTGCGCCGGAGGAAGGTCTGGCACACTTCGCGCGCCGCTTCGCCGATCTGGTCACCGAGGTGGACCTGACCGAGGCACGGCTCAAGTCGGGTGCGGCTGATGCCGGGCACTCGTTGAGCACGATCCGGCGGATCCGCGCCACGCTGCCCGAGGCCAACGTGGTCGGCGACATCGACGCGCTCGCCGCACGCCTGGACAAGCTGGCGACGTTCGCCGAGGAGAAGGCCGGCGAGGCGCGCGCCGCCCGGGACGCCGCGCGCGTCGAGGCCCTGGCCCGCAAGACCGCCCTGGTCGAGGAGGCCGAGAAGCTGGCCGCCGAGTCCACCGGGTGGAAGACCGCCGGGGACCGGCTCAAGGAGATCCTCGACGAGTGGAAGACCATCCGTGGGGTCGACAAGAAGGCCGACGGTGAGCTGTGGAAGCGGTTCGCCGCCGCCCGGGACGGCTTCACCCGCCGCCGTGGCGCCCACTTCGCCTCCCTGGACTCGCAGCGCAAGCAGGCGCAGACCGTCAAGGAGGAGCTGGTCGCCGAAGCGGAGAAGCTTCAGGACTCCACCGACTGGGCCGCCACGGCAAACCAGCTCAAGGACCTGATGACCCAGTGGAAGGCCGCCCCGCGCGCCTCCAAGGAGGCCGAGCAGAAGCTCTGGGAACGGTTCCGGGGTGCCCAGGACGCCTTCTTCAGCCGGCGCAGCGAGGTCTTCTCCGCCCGCGACAACGAGCAGCGCGGCAACCTGGAGCGCAAGCAGGCCCTGCTCGCCGAGGCCGAGGCGTTGGACATCGACGCCGACCCGAAGGGCGCCCAGGCCAAGCTGCGGGAGATCCAGGCCCAGTGGCACGAGGCCGGTCGGGTGCCCCGCGAGGCGGCCGCCGGGCTGGAGCGGCGTCTACGCGCCATCGACGACAAGGTCCGTGACGTGATGGACTCGGCGTGGCGTCGCACCACCAAGGAGGACAACCCGCTGCTCGCCCAGATGCGGGCGCAGGTGGCGGAGGCCGAGGACCGGCTGGCCCGGGCGCAGAGCGCCGGGGACGCACGCCGGATCAAGGAGGCTGAGCAGGCCCTCGCCTCCAAGCGGCAGTTCCTGCAACTCGCCGAGCAGGCCGGCTGAGCTGACGAGTCCGGAGCCCCCGGTCCCTCTCGGGACCGGGGGCTCTCGCGTGTCCAACCCACACCCCACCGCGCCGCCGGGGGCCAAGATCCGCGCAAGTTCAGGGATGTTGCTGCCTCCGGCGACCGACAGACAGCAACATCCCTGATGTTGCGCGGATCTTGTTGAAAGGCGGGACCGCGGAGACGGGTGGGCGGCGCCGGGACGGCGGGGGCGGGGCGGGGCGGGGCAGGGCGGGGTGGGCGGGGGGCGCAGGTTGACGCATTGACCTGGGCTGATCAGAATGAGCGACGGAGTCAGGTAGGGCCACCGGCACGAGGGCGACGAAGGCGGAGCAACCGCCGTCGAGGGTCGCCGGTGAGCCTGCGCGAGTGACACGTCCGCGTGACATGGGCCGTCGCGCACTGTCCGCGTACCCCTGAGGGACCGTGACGTGCGCACGGCCGCCCGCCGGCGTCGTCACTGGACGGCGCCGGACCTCCGAAGTGGAGCTCGAATGTTCCGTCCCAAAGCTCTCGGCGGCGCGCTCACCGCGCTCGTCACCGTCGCGGCCGGCGTGTTCATCGCCGCCGCCAGCACCAGTCCGGCCGTTGCCGCTGGCACCGGTACCGGTTATCTGCACACCAGCGGCAACCAGATCGTGGACAGCACCGGTGCCACGGTCCGGTTGACCGGCATCAACTGGTTCGGCATGGAGACCGACAACAAGACCTTCCACGGGTTGTGGTCGAACAACCCGTGGAAGGGGCAGCTCGACACGATGGCCCGGCTGGGTTACAACACGCTGCGGGTGCCGTACTCGAACGACGCGCTGAAGGCGGGCGCGACGGCCAGTGGGATCAACGACTTCGTCAACCCGGACCTGATCGGGCTGTCGCCGTTGCAGATCCTGGACAAGGTGATCGACTACGCCGGCAGCAAGGGCATGCGGATCATCCTGGACCGGCACCGGCCGACGGCGGCCGGGCAGTCGCCGCTCTGGTACACCTCGACGGTCTCCGAGGCGACCTGGATCAACGACTGGAAGATGCTCGCCCAGCGGTACGCGGGCAACCCGACGGTGATCGGCGCCGACCTGCACAACGAGCCGCACGCGGAGGGCACCAACCCGGCGGCCACCGGCGCGTGCTGGGGCTGCGGTGACACCACCCGGGACTGGCGGCTCGCCGCCGAGCGGGCCGGAAACGCCATCCTCGGCGTCCAGCCCAACTGGTTGATCTTCGTCGAGGGGGTGAGCTGCCCCAGCGGTGGCCTCTCCAACGTCTGGGACAACGACCCGAGCAATGACGAGGACTGCGGCTGGTGGGGCGGCAACCTGTCGAAGGCGGGGCAGTTCCCGGTACGGCTGAACGTGGCGAACCGGCTGGTCTACTCGCCGCACGAGTACGCGACCTCGGTGTACCGGCAGACCTGGTTCGACGCCCCGGACTACCCGGCGAACATGCCGGCCATCTGGGACAAGTACTTCGGTTACCTCTACAAGCAGAACATCGCGCCGATCATGATGGGCGAGTTCGGCAGCACCCTTGTCGACCCGAAGGACAAGGTGTGGCTGGAGAAGTTGATGGCGTACACCGGGACCGGGGTGACCGGGATGTCCTTCACCTACTGGTCGTGGAACCCCAACTCGGGTGACACCGGCGGCATCGCGTTGGACGACTGGACCAATATCAACACCGCCAAGCAGGCGATTCTGCAGCCGTACCTGATCGCGCCGTCGGGTGGCACGGGCGGGCCGACGGGTGGGCCTACCGGTGGCCCGACGGGTGGGCCGACGGACCCGCCGACCGGCGCCTGCACGGCCACGTACCGGCAGGTGAACGCCTGGCAGGGCGGCTTCCAGGGTGAGTTGACGGTGAAGAACACCGGCTCGGGCGCGGTGAACCCGTGGTCGGTCACCTGGAGTTGGCCGTCCGGGGTGACGCTGGGCAGTGGCTGGAACGCCACAGTCACGCAGTCCGGCACGACGGTCACCGCCGCCGCTCCGAGTCACGCCCCGTCGCTGCCGGCGGGCGGGTCGGTCACCGTGGGCTTCACCGCCAACGGCACGGCCAGCGCGCCGGGCACCGTGAAACTCAACGGCACCAGCTGCTGAACCACCCGGGACGGCCGGTGCACACCGCATCGGCCGTCCCGGCCATTTACATCGAGGTTCGCCTATGCTTTTATCGGGAAAGCGCTTGCCTCTTCGTCGGTGGGCGCGAGCGCGGGAGCCGCTTTCCTTCACGAACCTGCACTGGCGGGCCCGAGGACCACTGGTCCCGGCCGAGACTCGCCGCCCACGGGCATGGGCGTCGCGACACCTCCGTCCGCCTCACCGAAAGGAAGCAGCATGCGCACAGCACGCCGTCGAACAACGCTGATCGCCACCACGGCCGCAGCGACCGCCGCCCTCGTCACCGCCGGGCTGCTGACCTCCGTGTCCGCCCAGGCGGCCGCCGGCTGCCAGGTGGCGTACTCGGTCGCCAGCCAGTGGCCGGGCGGATTCACCGGAAACGTCACTGTCACCAACCTCGGCGACCCGATCTCCGGGTGGACGCTGCGCTGGTCGTACGGGGCCGGTCAGCAGGTCAGCCAGGCGTGGGGCGCCACCGCCACGCAGAGCGGCAGCCAGGTCTCCGCGACCAACGTCGACTACAACGGCAACCTGGCGACCAACGGCAGCGCCACGTTCGGCTTCAACGCCAGCTGGAACAACTCCAGCAACCCCGCGCCGAGCAGCTTCACAGTGAACAACGTCGCCTGCACCGGCAGCACCACACCGACCACGCCGCCGCCCAGCACCCCACCGCCGAGCACCCCGCCACCATCGAGCACTCCCCCGCCCGGCCAGCAGCCGTCGGCACTGGTCGGCTGGGCCACCCAGAACGGCGGCACCACCGGCGGCGGCAACGCCGGCACCACCACCGTCAGCAACGCGTCGGGCCTGACCAGCGCGCTGAACGCCACCGGCGCCGCGGTGATCCGGGTGACCGGGACCATCACCTGCTCCGGCATGCTGCGGGTCCGGTCCAACAAGACCATCCTCGGCAACTACGGGGCGACGATCGTCGGCTGCGGGTTCAACATCAGCGGTGACCGCAACGTGATCATCCGCAACCTGACCTTCCGCAACTGGAACGACGACGCGATCAACGTGCAGGAGTCGGCCACCAACATCTGGATCGACCACAACAGCTTCAGCAACGGCTACGACGGCGCCGTCGACATCAAGCGCGGCTCGGACTTCGTCACCGTCTCGTGGAACCGGGTCTTCAGCCACGACAAGACCATGCTGCTCGGCCACAGCGACGACAACGCCGGCCAGGACGTCGGTCACCTGCGGGTCAGCTACCACCACAACTGGTTCGACGGCAGCAACCAGCGCAACCCCCGGGTACGCTTCGGCAACCCGGTGCACGTGTACAACAACTACTACCGGGCCAACGGCGGCTACGGCGTGGCCTCCACCGAGAATGCCGGCGTGCTCGTCGAGGGCAACTACTTCGAGAACGTCGACGACCCGTACCACCTCGGTGAGGGCGACTCGGGGCCCGGCAGCCTGGTCGCCCGCAACAACCACTTCGTCAACTCGCCCACCGGCCAGGCCGGCGGCAGCGTGGCCAGCATCCCGTACTCGTACCAGCTGGACACCGCGAGCAACGTCAAGTCCATCGTGACGGCGGGCGCCGGCGCCGGCAAGATCACCGTCTGACCGCGGAAGGGCCCCTCGGCGAGGGGCCCTTCCGTGCGGTCAGTGGGTGGCGCAGCCGGCGGCGGGGGCAGGCGCGACCGGCGGTGCGCCGATCGTCGGCAGACCGAGCAGCACCCCGGGGGTACGCGGGGAGCGACCCGCCTCGGCCGCGTCGCCGGCCCGGGTACGCCGGTGCGCCACCGGCGCGCCGTCGGCGTTCAGGTGATGCGGCGCGGCGTACGTGATCGTGGTGTGCACGATGTCGCCCGGCCGGATCTGACCGGCGAGGGACTCCCCGCCGGGCGTCCCGGTGGCGAAGTGCACGAGCCGACCGTCGCGGGCCCGACCGGACATCCGGCCGGTCCGCTCGTCCTTGCGGCCCTCGCCGACGGCCACCAGCACCTCGACGGTCTCCCCGACGAGGCGCTTGTTCTCCGCCCAGGTGATCTCCTCGACGCAGGCGACCAGCCGCTCGTAGCGCTCCTGCACGACCTGCTTGGGCAGCTGGTCGTCCATTGTCGCGGCGGGGGTGCCGGGCCGCTTCGAGTACTGGAAGGTGAAGGCCGAGGAGAACCGTGCCTCGCGGACCACGTCCAGGGTGCGCTGGAAGTCGGCCTCGGTCTCACCGGGGAAGCCGACGATGATGTCGGTGGTGATCGCCGCGTCCGGCATCGCCGCCCGGACCTTCTCGATGATCCCCAGGTAGCGCTCGGAGCGGTAGGACCGACGCATCGCCTTGAGCACGTCGTCGGAGCCGGACTGCAACGGCATGTGCAGCGAGTGGCAGACGTTCGGCGTCTCGGCCATCGCGGCGATCACGTCGTCGGTGAAGTCCTTCGGGTGCGGGCTCGTGAACCGGACCCGCTCCAGGCCGTCGATGTCGCCGCAGGCCCGCAGCAGTTTGCCGAACGCGTACCGGTCGCCGAACTCGACACCGTAGGAGTTGACGTTCTGCCCGAGCAGGGTCACCTCCAGCACGCCCTCGTCGACCAGGGCGCGCACCTCGGAGAGGATGTCGCCGGGGCGCCGGTCCTTCTCCTTGCCGCGCAGCGCGGGCACGATGCAGAACGTGCAGGTGTTGTTGCAGCCCACCGAGATCGACACCCAGCCGGCGTAGGTGGACTCGCGGCGGGTGGGCAGCGTGGACGGGAAGACGTCGAGGGACTCGAGGATCTCCACCTCGGCGGCGGCGTTGTGCCTGGCCCGCTCCAGCAGCACCGGCAGCGCGCCGATGTTGTGGGTGCCGAAGACCACGTCCACCCAGGGCGCCTTGCGGACGATGTCGCCGCGGTCCTTCTGGGCCAGGCAGCCGCCGACAGCGATCTGCATCCCGGGGTGCTTGTCCTTCACCGGGCGCAGCCGACCGAGGTTGCCGTAGAGCCGGTTGTCCGCGTTCTCCCGGACGGCGCAGGTGTTGAAGACGACGATGTCCGGGGTGTCGTCGGTCGGCACGGCGCGCACGTAGCCGGCCTGTTCCAGCAGGCCGGAGATCCGTTCGGAATCGTGCACGTTCATCTGGCAGCCGTACGTCACGACGTTGTAGGTCCTAGCCACCCTCTTGGTGCCCCTTCCCCTCGGGCTACCAGGGTAGCGGCCCCTTCGGGTGCCCCAACCCACCGGCATTGACCCGCCGGCCCATAGCGGGCATCCACGACGGGCAGTACGCTGCACAACAAGGATGTGTTCTGGGCGATTTCGGGGGCTTTGCACTCGGCGCCGACGATGCGCGGCTCCGTTCACGGGGGAGCACATGACGACCCGCGGGAGGCCAACCGTGACGCGACAAGAGGCGACACAGCGCACCGTCACGACCCCGGACGGCCGGCACCTCGCGGTGGAGACCTCGGGCGCACCGGACGGGCCGGCGGTCTTCCTGCTGCACGGCACCCCCGGCAGCCGCAGCGGCCCCCGACCCCGCGGCATCGTCGTCTACCGCCTCGGCGTGCACCTCGTCTGCTACGACCGCCCCGGGTACGGCGACTCCGACCGGCACGAGGGTCGACGGGTGGCCGACGCCGCCGCCGACGTGGCGGCGATCGCCGACGACCTCGGCATCGACCGGTTCGCCGTGGTGGGCCGATCCGGTGGCGGACCACACGCCCTGGCCTGCGCCGCGCTGCTGCCGGACCGGGTCACCAGGGCCGCCGTGCTGGTGGGGCTCGCCCCGGCCGGCGCACCCGACCTCGACTGGTACGCGGGCATGGCGGAATCGAACATCGAGGACTACGGGCAGGCCGACGAGGACCTGGCCGAACTGACGCTCAACCTGAAGGTTCGCGCGGAAGAGGCCCGCCGGGACCCGATGACGCTACTGGACTTCCTCCGCCCCCAACTGCCCGACGAGGACATCCGGGTCGTCGACGACGTGGCGATCCGCCGACTGCTGACCGACATGTACTCCGAGGCGCTGCGCCACGGCCCCGAGGGATGGATCGACGACGTCCTGGCGATCCGGCGCGGCTGGGGGTTCGACCTGGGCGCCATCCGTGCGGAGGTCCGTCTCTGGCACGGCGAGCAGGACCGCTTCTCCCCGGTGGAGCACTCCCACTGGCTCGCCTCACGGATCCCACGCGCCGAGGTGCAGGTGCAGCCCGGCGCCGCGCACTTCGGGGCCGTGGAAATCCTCCCGCAGACCCTGGCCTGGCTGGCCACGCCGGACCTCGCGACCAGCCCGCACCTCTGAACGCCCGGCCGGGCGGGCCCGGACATCGGACCCGCCCGCCGAACGACCCGATCAGATGGTGTGCGGGTCGATCACCCGGACCACGAACCGCCGTTCGCGCAGGGTCCGCACGGTGGGATGCTCCACACCGATCACCTCGGCCAGCCGGTCCGCCACCACGCCGACGTCCTCGGTGGCCGGGCCGTCCCCGGCCCGCCGCGCCACCAGGGCGAGATCGCCGAGGCAGCGCAGCGTGTCCGGGTGGTCCGCACCGATCACCGTGGCCAGCCGGCCGGCGGCCTCCCGCAACCGGTCCCGCGCCGACTCCCAGTCACCCTCCTCGGCCAGGCACACCGCCTGGTTGACCTCCGCCGCGAGGGTGTGCGGGTGGTCCGGGCCGAGCACCTTGCGCAACTCGCCGACCGCCCGGGCCGCCGAGGCGAGCGCGTCCGACCTGCGGCCCAGCGCACGCTCCGCCGCGGAGATGTTGCTCACCGTCGCCAGCACGTGCGGGTGCTCCGGGCCGAGCCGGAGCTGCTCCTCGAACGCCACGCGCACGGCGTTCATCTCGGCCAGCGCCCGAGCCGCGTCACCCACCGCCAACAGGTTCGCCGCGCGACTCGACCGGCACGCCACCGTGTCCGGGTTGTCCGGACCGAAGCGTTCGTCGAGTTCGCGGTAGGCCGTCTCGAACATCGGTGCCGCCTCGCTGCCCCGACCGGAGCTGCGCATCGACACCGCCAGGTTGACCTGGGCGGCTAGACTCTGGCCGTCATCCGGGCCGAGCACCTCGCAGTACGTGTCGTACACCGTGCGCAGCAGCGTGGCCGACCTCTCGTACTCGCCGGCTTCCCGCAGGTCACTGCCCAACCGCAGGGCGGAGACGAGGGTGTACGGATGGGTGGGGCCGAGCACCAGCCGCCGCCGCTGGTGCACCTCGTCGTCCCACCGGCGGGCCGACCGGTAGTCACCGACCAGCCGGTACGAGACGGCGAGGTTGTTGGCCGCGCTCAACGTCCGGGGGTGGTCCTCGCCGAACACCTGCAACCACGAGGCGTAGGTGGACCGGTCCCGCTCCAGGGCCTCGGCGTAGCGGCCGAGCGCCCGCAGGTCACCACCGAGGCTGCCGGCCGTCATCAGGCTGTGCGGGTGCAGTGGGCCCAACAGCCGACGCTGCTCGGCCAGCACCGCCTCGTCCAGGTCCCGGGCCTCGTTGAACCGGCCCAGGCTGCGCAGGATGTTCGCCCGGTTGAACCGCAGGTGCAGCAACTGTCGGTGCAGCGCCGACGCCTCGACCTCGTCACGCGTGTCGCCGAGCCGGGCGCTCCAGGTGTCGTCCACCTCCTGGCTGAACCCGTCGGCCTGGTTCAGGCCGCCGCGCTGCCACAGGTAACGGACCCGGTCGATCAGCAGTTGGCACACCGACTCGTCGGGGCAGGTCAACGCCTCGGAGACCTCCAGGTGCGGCCAGAGCATGCGCAACCGGGCCCAGGTGGTCGGGTCGTCCACGTCGCCCCGGGGCCGGGACGCGGCCAGCACCAGGTGCACCTGGTGTCGGGCGGCGGTGATCTCGTCCTCGGTCATCCGGTCGCGGACCACCGCCTGCAACAGCCGGTGCACCTGGACGCGACCGCCCTGGACGTCGAGTTTGAGCAGCGCCAGACGGTTGATCTGCTGGACCAGGGCGCCGCGCACGAGCCGCTCCGACACCGACGGGTCGAACGGGACCAGGGCCGCCGCCATCTCGTCGCTGTAGATGAGTTCGAGGGCGATCTCCGGGGCCAGCACCGAACAGAGCTGCAACAGCCGGTACGCGGCGGGCGCCTGTTCGAGCAGCCGGTTCAGTGACAGGTCCCAGGTTGCCTCCACGGAGAGGGCGCTGGGGCCGTGCCGCTCGATCTGCCGCAGGTAGTCACCGACCGACGTGCCGGTGTCGGCCAGCCAGGCGCCCGCCGCGGCCACCGCGATCGGCAGGTCACCGAGCGCCTCGGCCACCCGGTCGGCCTCCTCGGCGCTGATCGTGGGCACCCGCTGGGCGAGGTGCGCCACGCTCTCGGTGCGGTCGAAGACGTCCACCTGGATCGGGTTCGCCCGGTCACCCCAGGCGCGGTTGCGGGAGGTCAGCAGGACGTGCCCGGGGCCCTGCGGCAGGAAGGGCTCGATCTGGTCGAGCTCCTCGGCGTTGTCCAGCACGACGAGCCACCGCTCGTACGGCTCACCACGGCCGAGCACCTGCAGCACCGACCGGACCGTGTCGGGCAGGGTGGGGCCGACGAGGATGCCGAGGCGACCGGCGAGGTCGGCGAGAGCGCTGTCGACGAACTGCGGCGGGTCCGCCACGATCCACCACACCACGTCGTACGCGGCCTTGAACCGGTGCACGTACTCCAGGGCCACCTGCGTCTTTCCGACGCCGCCCATGCCCTGCAGGGCGACCGGCAGCACCACCGCGCTGCCCCCGCTCTGCAACTGCGCGCGCAGCCGCGCCAGGTCGTCCTCCCGGCCGGTGAACCGGGCGTTCCGGTTGGGCGCGTTGAAGATCAACGGCTCGGTGCCGGGGAAACGGGTCGCCCCACCGGCCGGCCCGTCCGCCGACGACGGCACCGGCCGGCCGACCAGCCGCAACACCCGCTCCACGGCGGTCGCGGCGCTCACGTTGACCAGGTTGGTGGAGCTCTGCGACGGGAACTCCGCCAGCGGGCGCAGGTCGGCGACGTAGACGGCCAGGGCCGTGGAGCCGGTGCTCGTGTCGCGGTCGGGCAGACCGCCCGACGGCGTCGCCACGTAGGCCGGCGAGACCACCGTCAGCGTGCGCGGGGCCGGCGTACCGGCGGACCCGACGGCGGCGGTGGGCTCCACCACCCGCAGCCCCGCCGAGCTGAGCACCCGCTCCAGCCACTCGGCCCAAATGGCGTCCTCCGGCGCGTACCGGAGCACGATCTGGTCGTCGATCGCCTCGGTGCGGCGGCGGAACCGGGCCTTGCCCCGCTCCCGCACCGACTCGTCCATCACCGGCAGCGCGGTCACCGCCCCGTCGGTGAGGATCCCCGTCAACGTCTCGAACGCGGCCAGCAGCGACGTCGGTGAGCCCGGCGGATCGCCGAACGTGGCGAGGGTCTCCTCGTACGCGTAGAACGGTCGGTACGGGACCTCCACCGCGGCCCAGTAGCGCCGCCGTTCCGCCTCGGTCATGCCCGCCGGCAGGCCGGCGAAGCGGCGCATGGCCAACAGGCGACCCGCCTCGGCCCGCTCCTTCTCCGCCTGGTCGACCCGCATCGGCACCGGCAGCACCCGGATGTCGCGCCGCCGGTACCGGTCCCGGACCGAGTGCGCCACCCGGGCCGCGCCGTCGATGCCCTGGTCGCTGAGGGTGAAGCAGTCGACAAGGGTGTCCGGCAGGTGCAGGGTGCAGATGTCGGCGACGTCGCTCAACCCCGTCCGACTGTCGATCAGGGTGAAGTCGTACTGGCGTTTCATGTCCGCCCGCAGCGCCTCGAAGAACTGCGCCCCGCCCAGCCGGTTGTAGAAGTTGTCCCAGTCCAGGCCGCTCACTGACACGGCGTAGTCGCTGTTCTGCCGGCCGGCGGAGAGGAAGTCGAGGCCACCACCGTCGGGGAAGGTCCACCGCAGCGAGAAGGCGTGCCGCCCCACCCGGGCGTACTGCTCCATCCAGCGGTCCGGCCGGTCGTTGACCCGGGTGGTCTCCCACTCGTAGTCGCGGATCATGTCGATCACGCCGCTGGTGCCCTGGATCGCCTCGGCGTCGAGGAACGGGTGGAAGAAGCGGTGCAGACCCGGCGACTCGAGGTCCCAGTCGGCGACGAGCACCCGCCGGCCGCTGGCCGCCAGGATCCAGGCGACGTTGGCCAGCGCCATCGTCCGGCCCGTTCCACCCTTGAACGAGTAGAAGGTGACGACCTGGCCTTCGCGATCGTTGTTCATCGGTCTTCTCCGTGGGGACGCGGTGGGGCCGGATCATCAGGCGGGGACGCGGAGTCGGTCGACACGATCGAACCGGCCGCGGGCAGGCCGTCACGCAGACGCGGCACCGGCTCCGGCGGTGGTTCGAAGGGGACGACCGGGCCGTGCTTGAGGAACTGCCGGCGCGCCTCGGTGACCAACGCCGGCATCAGGTCGACGAACTCCGGCATGCTGCACGCGCGCTTCACCTGGGGCAGACCGGCGTCCTGCAGGAGCTGGGTCACCTCGGTGGCCCAGTGGGTGGCGTCCTGCGTGTCGTCGTCGTCGGTGACCACCAGCGGAACGACCCACTCGCGCAGGCCGCGCACCATCCGGGCGAGGACCTTGGCCGCGTCCGGGGCCGCCGCGATCCACGGGTCGACGAGCAGCACCGCGGGCCGCCGGTCGAGCAGCGCCGAGGCCTGCGCGAAGTCCTCCGTCCGGGCCGACAGCCCGAGCCGCTCGGCGGTGCTGGCCGCGTACTCGGCGGCGGGCAGCTGCTGGCTGCGCCCGTACGGCCGCCAGAGCCGGCCGCTGGCGGCGTAGCCGGCGGGGTCGCGATCGGTCGGCAGCCGGTCCCGGGTCGGGGCCAGGACGGCGACGACGAAGTCCGGGTCGGTCGGCGCCGGGCGGACCACCTCGTCCAGGCCGGGCGCTCGGGACGGGCCCATCGGTCGCCGCTCGGCGGTGTGCACGATCCGGCTCGCCAGCCGGCTCAGCAGCAGCTCGTACTGGGTCCGGTAGGAGGCCAGCATGCAGAACGCGCGCAGGCCGTCGGCGGCGTACTCCGGGACGTCGCGGCCCAGGTCGAGGGCGCCGTCCAGCTCCGGGTGGGCCTCCCACGGGGGGAACGGGATCCACAGCACCGGGGTGAGGTGCCCGGCGGTGAGCCGGGCCGGGCCGGCGGCGGCCAGCCGGGCCCGGAAGGACTCCTGCTCCCCCAGTGCCCAGGGACGGCTGAAGTAGCCGGGTGAGTAGAGCGGGACGAAGACCTCGGCGTCACCGAGCGCGTCGGCGAGCGCGGCCTTCCAGTCGGCGCCCAACGGGATGTGCTGGTCGAAGAAGCCGATCCGCATCCCGGCGACCGGTCGCGCCTGACGCCGCACCTCGTCGGTCAGATCGGCGAAGAACTGGCCGACCCAGACGTCGGCGTCGGCCCGGGCGCCCGGCGGGGGCGCCGAGTGGGCGTAGCTCAGGAAGAAGTACGTCCCGCGCGCCCCCGACCGACGCCGGTCCGTCGGCGGGCTCACGACGGCTCCTCGGCGAACCGGTTGCACAGCTCGTCCACGCTCGCCGGCACCCAGGGTTCGACCAGGTAGGACCGGTGGATGGCGACGATCCGCTGCGCGAGCCGCCAGACCACCGCCCGGTACGCGTTCTCCCACTGCATGGTCAGCAAGCCATAGACCCCGTCCCGCTGGTAGTGCACCGCGATGTCGGGATCCGGCATCGCGGTCGGGGAGAAGCGCTGGATGTCGCGGAGCACCCGAGGCAGTGCCGTGCCGTTGGTCGGCGACCAGGTGACCGGCACGATCGCCGTCTCGTGCACCGACGCGGAGCTGTGTCGCGGGGTGATCCGCCGGCGGGAGAACGCGTCCCACTCCCGGCCGCACCACTCGCTGCCGAGCAGCGCGCTGGACACCAGCGGAACGAAGACCTGGCAGGTGCCGGCGGCCTGGAGCAGCTCCGGGCTCCAGCGTTCGCCACCGGCGATGGAGGTGTCCAGGAAGCCGGCGTCCACTCCGGTCACCGGGCCGACCAGCTCGCTGACATGGACGGAGAGGTCCTCGAAGAAGCGGGAGACGTATTCGGCGGGTTTGCCGGTGGCCCGGCCGACCGGCGCCCGCGAATAGCTGATGAAGAAGAGCGGGGCGCGCGCTCCGGAGGGTGCGTCCACTGTGCTCACCGCTGCCCCTCCGCCCTCCCCACGCGGCCGGAACATCAGCGTAGTCCCCGCGTCAACGCCGCGCCGCCAACCGGTTCGCGGCGAACCAGGCAGTCGCGAAGTCGACAGCGGCCCGCGCCGGCAGCAGACGGGCGTCGGCCCGCCCCACCCGACCGTGGCGCACCAACGGCGTCTCGTCGAGCGCGGCACCCACCTTCGGGAAGTCCCGGTCGTCCAGGTCGAGCGCCCGGAAGTCGAGGCGGACCCGCCGCCCGTCGACGAGCCGGAAACAGTGGTAGTCGCGCTCGGGCGGCGGCACCGGCAGCCGGTACTCGGCCAGGTGCAGGGCACTGCACGCCTCGTAGCCGAGGCCGAGCAGCAGGATCTGCCCGTCCGCCGCGTAGAGGCCGCCAACCGGTGAGCGTTCCCCCAGGTGGCAGGTGAGGTCATGACCGTCGGTGAGCTGCCGGGCCCGGGGGCCGAGCGCGGCGAACGAGGTCTGCGGATGGTCGCTGCGCACCGCCCCGGGGGTGCACCGGACGTACTCGGCGAGCACACCCATCCGTTGCGAGGGGGTGCTGCGCCGGTCCCAGCCCGGCAGCGCCGCCTCGTACCGCTCGCGCTGTGCCCGGTCCATGCCGGCGGTGGCCGCCAGGTGGGCGCGGGAGGTGGTCGAGTTGCCGTCGGTCTGGGTGGGCACCAGCAGGGTCCCGGCCGGGCCGAGGACGTCGCGCAGCGCGCCGGCGAGGGTCGCGGGGCCGTGCTCCAGCGGGCCCACCCGCCGCAGGCCACAGTGCACCAGCAGGCACACCCCCGGGCGTACGCCCAGCGCCCGCAGGTCGTCGGCGAGGCGGGAGCGGCCCAGGCGGGGCGGTGGCTGCTCATCCGGACCCGACACGGGTCTCCTCCAGCGCGTGGCGCAGCTGGCCGACGAACCGCTCGCCCGCCGCCGTGAGCGACCGGCTGGCCAGCAGCGCCTCGACGCCGTCCCGGGTCCACGCCCGGAAGTGGGCCGCCTGCGCCGACGCGTCCGGATCGTCGGTGTCCGCCCGGGACCGCCAGACCTGGGTGACGGCGAGGTGGGCGTACACGCCCTGCAGGACGCCCTCAGGTGGTCGCGGGTCATGGCGCCAGGGCACCCGGATCCGGGTGCCCTGGCCAGGTTCGACCAGGTCGTACAGGTCGAGCACCGCGCCCAGCTTCGCGTGCTGCCACTCGTGCACGAGCAGCACCGCCATCGTCTCCGGGTCGGGATGCGGGGTGACGGCGACCGCGCCGAACGCGTGCCGGGCTGTCGCGCTGCGCAGTGGTCGCGCCGGGTCGGGGGCCAACGGAACGACGGCACGCAGGCCGCCGTCGAGCGCCGCCGCGTGCGCCGGCACGTCCCGCTGCACGACCCGCCAGGCGTCGGTCAGGGTACGGCCCAACGCCCGCGCGGCCGGAGCCTCGAGGCGGGGTTCCACCGGCTGGCCGTAGCAGTCGCGGTACGGGTCGCCGTCCTCGATGAGTAACCGGCCGCCGGGCACCGGCACGTCGCGGGTCGGCAGCCAACCGGTCGACGGCGGCGCCAGCGGATCGAGGGACACCGTCCGCTCGACCGACCCGATCCGGGCCCGGAACTCGCCGGGCCCGACGGTCACCTCGGCGCTCTTCCCCGGGCCGGGTAGCACCAGGTCACCGAGCGTGGGCACCGTGATCGCGCCGGCCCGCAGCGGGACGCGCACCGTGGCCGGCACGCCGGCCCGCAGGGCCGCGGCGACGGCGAGGGCCGGCAGTGGGTCGAGTGCCGCGCCGAGGCCCGGCAGGGCCGCCGGGTCGAGGCGGTGCACGAGCGCGGGCCGGACGAAGGGGTGTGCCAGGACCGCCTGGACGGCGTCCGGGGCCGCCTGGTCGAGGTGGACGAGCAGGTCCCAGGCGGCAGTGCTGCCGAACCGGTCCCGGCAGGCCGCCAACAGCGCCCGGGTGATGGAGAGCTGGGTGGCGGCGAGCAGCGCGAGCGTCGACGTCGACCCGTGCCCGGTGGCCAGGTCGTCGAGCAACTCGTCGACGGGCGCGGTGGCGGACCATTCGCCCGACGCGGGCGGGGTGGGCGGCGGGTAGGCGTCCACCGCGTCGATCAGGCCGAGCAGGTCGGGGCAGTACACCGAGGGGTTGTCGAAGCCGGAGCCGGTGCGCCAGCGGTGGGCGTACAGGCCGCCGCCGCACCTGTCGACCACCGGGCAGGCACGGCAGGTCGCGCTAAGCCCGTCCACGCCGTCCTGCCGGACCGCGACCCCGGGGTGCCGCACGACCTCGTCCACCGGGTGGTCGAACACGTCGAGCCCGGTGCCGGCCGCGCCGTGGTACGCGGTCTTCAGCGAGTCGACCTGCTCCCAGGCGCCGTCCGTCTCGATGACCAGCACGTCGGCCGGCGCGAGACCGAACGCCTCGGTGCCTCCGCCGCCCGGGCGCAGCGCCTCGAACATGCGGATCGACACCGGCCGCCCGTCGTCCACCCACCGTCGGTGGATCCGCCCCAGCCACCGCGCGTACGGGGTGGGGTCGGGCCCGGGGCGAAGCGGGGGGTGGTCCCAGGTGGCGTGTGGCAGCAGCAGGTCGACACGGGGCGGGCGCTCGGCCAGCAGCGCCTCGTACACCCGGTCGGGATCGTTGCGGACGTCGACGGTGCAGAGGATGCCGGCGTAGCTGGCGCGGTGTTCCGGCCGCCGGAGCAGGGCCAGTGCCCGCCGGACCTGGTCGTGGCTGCTGCCACCGTGGGCGAAGACCCGGTGCCGGTCGTTGGCGGCACGGTCACCGTCGAAGGACACCCCGACCCGCACGTCGTACTCGACGAAGAGCCGGCACAGCTCCTCGTCGAGCAGCACCCCGTTGGTCTGCAGGCGCAGGTCCAGCCGGGCCCAGGGGGTGATGGCCGCGCGCAGCTCGGCCAGCACCTCCCGCAACCCGGCGGCGCCCAACAGCAGCGGCTCACCCCCGTGGAGCACCACGTGCACGACCGGCACCCCGTGCTCGCGGGCGTGCTCGGCGATGCGCCGCGCGGCTCGCCGGACCGTGGCCGGCGGCATTCGCGCCGGGCGGCCACGCCAGGTCTGGTCGGCGTGCTGGTAGATGTAGCAGTGGTCGCAGCTGAGGTCACACCGGCTGTGCACCTTCAGCACGAACTGGCTGATCCGCCGGCATGATCCGCCCACTCCGGGTGGACCGCACCGGCAGACCATCACTCAGATGGACGAGTTGAAGGCGGCGACGGCGACGACACCGGACGGCACGGAGCCGGTCGTGACGACGCGCCTGCGCACCGCCTCAACCAGATCGGCGTGCTCGACAGTGATCCGTTCCAGCGGGGTGTGCAGGCTACGGGTGAGATCGTCTAGGTCGGGACGGGTGGGGCGGGCGGGGGCATGGTCCACAATGAGTCTCCGGGGGCCCGGGGCGCTGGGAGCGCGAGCGGCGGCTGTGGCTCGAACGGCTCTGGTCCGTGACCAGGATAGACAAATATCGACCCAGTGTCACCGTCGGTACCACCGTCGGCACGGCGAGTGGCAGACCACGGTGGACGAAGGAGGAGCTCACATGTGCCGGAGCATCAAGACGCTGCGTGAACCGTTCACCCCGCAGGTGACCGACGCGGACGTCGAGGCGGCGGCGTTGCAGTACGTCCGGAAGATCTCTGGCTTCCGGGCGCCCGCCGCGCACAACGCCGCCGCGTTCGACGCCGCGGTGGCCGCCGTGGCCGGGGCGACGCGCACCCTGCTCGACCAACTCGTGGTGCGGGGCGCCGGAGCGGGCGTCACCGACCGGTCGGCCCCCGCCGCCAACTGATCGCCGCCCACCGGCACGGCACCCGGCCGGGCCTGACCCTGGGCAGGGTCAGGCCGCGGCGAGTGCCGGGGCGACGGTGTCCGGCGCCCAGCGCGAACGGTGACACTGCGACCAGCCCCGGCATCCCGGGTCACCCAGCGAGCAGAGCCGCATCTTGCTGAGCACCTCACCGTCGTCGGTGTCCCGCACGTCGAAGTGCACCGGACGGACCGTGCCGTCCGGGGCGACGAGCAGGTGCCGGCCCGCGTCGAGCGTGTCGTCGCGCAACAGGCAGTTGCGGCCCAGCAGTCGGGCCAGCGCGGCGATGCCCGCGTGCTCGGAGAGCTGCTCGGGCACCCCGTAGCAGTCCACCACCGTCGCGAACTCGCCCGGCGCCTGCCAGACGTCACACACCACCGCGTACGTCGGCAACCGCGCCGGGTCGGCCACCGCCAACGGCATCACCACCCGGCCAAGCGCCTCGGCCAGCGCCGGGTAGACCTCCACGGGCTGAGCCCCGTCGATTCTCCAGTTCCACAGCTCGGTCATTCCGCCTCCTCGCTGCGTTCGTCCCCACCGGCCTCCGGATCGGGCCTTACTCACGATGGTGGGGGGCATTTGACCCCAGCCGGGGGCAAGTTACCGGTCTGTGACCATTCCGGGCAAAATTTCCCTGAGCGGCATTGCTCGGAGTAGCGGGAAGGTGACAGTTTATCGGGTATGGTGCGCCATCCGTACCACCGCCGCCGCGTGTCCCCCGCCGGGCAACAGCACCCCGGTCAGCGCAGCACGACCAGGTGCTCCCCCCGGGGCAGCAGCTCACCCACCACGGGAGCGCCGGGCACCTCACCGGCGACCAGCAGGCCACCCGAGGTCTGCGCGTCGGCCAGCAGCAGCCGCTCCGCCTCGTCCGCCGCACCGAAGTCGGTCCACGGGGTCACCCAGTCCAGGTTCCGCCGGCTGCCGCCGCTGACGAACCCGTCGCGCAGCGCCTCGCGCGCACCGGCCAGATAGGGCACCCGGGCGGTGTCGATGGCCACCGTGAGCCGGCTGGCCCGGGCCAGCTTCGAGGCGTGCCCGAGCAGCCCGAACCCGGTCACGTCGGTGCCGCAGCGGATACCGGCGGCGACCGCCGCGCGGGCCGCGTCCCGGTTGAGCGCGGCCATCGTGGCCACCGCCTCCGGGAAGCTCTCCCCGGTCGCCTTGTGCCGGGTGTTCAGCACACCCACCCCGAGCGGCTTGGTCAGCGACAACGGCACCCCGGCCCGCCCGGCGTCGAGGGTGATCAGCTCCTCCGGCCGGACCGTGCCGGTGACCGCGAGACCGTACTTCGGGCCGTCGTCGTCCACGCTGTGCCCGCCGGCCAGGTGACAGCCGGCCTCCCGCGCCACGTCCTGGCCGCCGCGCAGCACCTCACGGGCCAACTCCAACGGGAGCACGTCACGCGGCCAGCAGAGCAGGTTGAGCGCGACCAGCGGGGTGCCGCCCATCGCGTACACGTCGGAGAGCGCGTTGGCCGCGGCGATCCGACCCCAGTCGTACGCGTCGTCGACCACCGGGGTGAAGAAGTCGGCGGTGCTGACGAGGCCGGTCCGCTCATCCAGGCGCACCACCGCCGCGTCGTCGCCGTGGTCCAACCCGACCAGCAACTCGGCGGTGCCGGTCGCCGGACCGAGACCGGCCACCATGATCTCCAGCTCACCCGGGGGAATCTTGCAGGCGCAGCCACCGCCGCGGGCGTACATGGTCAACCGTACGGGTTCGGTCATCCCCCCATGATCTCGACAAGGCGCCACGATCGCCACCGGCACCACCCAGCCGGTGACCAAAATCGGACGCCCGAGAACGATCGTGACCGGTGTTACCGCTCCGTGACCCGCTGGGTTGCGTTCTGCCACATCACGCCGCCTACAGTGGCCGCACCGGGGGTCAACCGACCCCGCTCCGGGAGACGACAGGGACGGTGAACGACGTGACGACGGGCGAACCGCTCATCGTGCTGGACGCGGTCAACAAGTGGTTCGGGCCGCTGCACGTGCTGGACGACGTCTCGCTGTCGGTGGGTCGCGGCGAGGTGGTCGTGGTGATCGGCCCGTCCGGCTCCGGCAAGTCGACGCTGTGCCGCACGATCAACCGACTGGAACCGATCAACTCGGGCACCATCACCTTCGACGGTCAGCCGCTGCCGGCCGAGGGCAAGCCCCTCGCGAAGCTGCGCAGCGAGGTGGGCATGGTGTTCCAGTCCTTCAACCTCTTCGCCCACAAGACCATCCTGGAGAACGTCACCCTCGGCCCGATCAAGGTCCGCAAGGAGAAGCCGGCCGCCGCGCGCGAGCGGGGCCTGGCCCTGCTCGACCGGGTCGGCATCGCCAACCAGGCGGACAAGTTCCCGGCTCAGCTCTCCGGCGGGCAGCAGCAGCGGGTGGCGATCGCCCGGGCCCTGGCCATGCAGCCCAAGGCGATGCTCTTCGACGAGCCGACCTCGGCGCTGGACCCGGAGATGGTCGGCGAGGTGCTCGACGTGATGACCTCGCTGGCCAGCGACGGCATGACGATGGTCGTGGTCACCCACGAGATGGGCTTCGCCCGGCACGCGGCGAACCGCGTCATCTTCATGGCTGACGGGCAGCTGGTCGAGGACGCCCCACCAGCGGAATTCTTCGCCAACCCGCGCAGCGAGCGGGCCCGAGACTTCCTCTCCAAGATCCTCACGCACTAGGCGTCCGTTGTGGAGCGTGCCGCACGCCGGCGGGCTCCGTTGAAGAAGGAGAAAAGTATGCGTATCACGCGCGTTGCGGCAGTCGCCGCGGTCGCCGCTCTGGCGCTCGGCCTCACCGCCTGTGGTGGCGATGACGGCGGGGAGGGCACCGGCGCTGGCAGCAAGTCGTTCACCGCCGGCACCACCATGGAGAAGCTGAACAAGGCCCAGAAGATCAAGGTCGGCACCAAGTTCGACCAGCCCGGCTTCGGCCTGAAGGGCCTCTCCGGCAAGCCGGAGGGCTTCGACGTCGAGATCGCCAAGATCATCGTCAAGGAGCTCGGCATCCCCGAGGACAAGATCGAGTGGGTCGAGGCCCCCTCGAAGGTCCGCGAGGACGTGATCGTCAACGGCACCGTCGACCTGGTCGCCGCGACCTACACGATCAACGACAAGCGCAAGGAGCGCATCGCCTTCGCCGGGCCGTACTACGAGGCTGGCCAGAACATCATGGTGAAGAAGGACGACACCACGATCACCGGTCCGGACTCGTTCAAGGACGGCACCAAGAAGGTCTGCTCGGTCACCGGCTCGACGCCGTTCGAGGAGATCAAGAAGTACGTCAAGGACGTCGCCACCCAGCTGGTGCCCTTCGACACCTACGACAAGTGCCGCGACGCCCTCAAGAGCGGCCAGGTCGACGCCGTGACCACCGACAACGTGATCCTGCTCGGCTACATCGCCAAGGACGAGGCCTCCTTCAAGCTGGCCGGCAGCAACTTCACCAAGGAGCCGTACGGCATCGGCGTGAAGAAGGAGGACGCGGACTTCCGCAGCTTCATCAACGACACCCTGGACAAGGCTGTCGCCGACGGCAGCTGGAAGAAGGCCTGGGACGACACCGCCGGTAAGTTCGGCGCGGAACTGGGCTCGGCGCCCACCATCAACCGCTACTGATCCTTCGACCTGGAGGGTGGGGAGGAACACCGACCCGTGAACGTGCTCATCGACAAGTTCGACGTCTTTGCGGGTGGTTTCTGGCTCACCCTCCAGATCTGCTTCCTCGCCGCGATCGGCGCCCTCATCCTGGGCGCCGTCGTGGCGGTGCTCCGCATCTCGCCGGTGCCGCCGCTGCGCGCGCTCGGCACCAGCTACGTGAACGTCTTCCGCAACATGCCGCTGACCGTGGTGATGTTCTTCGCCGCGTTCGGCCTGCCGGCGCTCGGTTCCAACGCGGACTTCCTCCGCATCCCGGTGATCGACTCGCTGTTCACCCGGCTCGGCACCGATCTGCCGTACTTCCGATTCGCCCTGATCGCCCTCGTGCTGTACACCGCCGCGTTCGTCTGCGAGGCGCTTCGGTCCGGGGTCAACGCGGTGCCCTCCGGCCAGGCGGAGGCGGCCCGCTCGCTGGGCCTGACCTTCGGGCAGAACCTGCGCTACGTGGTGCTGCCGCAGTCGTGGAAAGCATCCATCGTGCCGCTCGGCTCGGTGATCATCGCGATGATCAAGAACTCGGCGCTGGTCGGCTTCTTCGGGGTGGTCGGTGACCTGTCACAGACCGCCGACCAGCTCACCTCGGCCGAAGGCTACGCCTTCGTGCCGGTCGCCCTCGGCATCTCGATCGGCTATCTGATCATGACCGTGCCGCTCGGCACCCTGCTGGACCGGATCGAGAAGCGACAGGCGGTGGCCCGATGAGTCAGCAGACCAGCGTCCTCTACGACGTTCCCGGGCCCCGGCAGCGGCGGATCACGCTGATCAGCAGCATCGTCGCCGGACTGGCCCTGCTCGTCGGTGCGTACTTTCTGGTCTACCGGCCCCTGGACGAAAAGGGCCAGTTGTCGATGGAGCTGTGGGGTCCGCTGGTCGACCCCTCCAACGAGAACTTCTCCCTGGTCTGGGAGCGGATCGGCCTCGGCTTCAAGAACACCCTGATCGCGGCGGCGATGGCCATCGTGGCCTCGCTGGTCGTCGGCACCCTGCTGGCGGTGCTGCGGATCCAGCTCAAGAGCCTGACCGGTCGCAAGTTCACCGGTCTCGCCGCGCCGCTGGCGTACCTGCTGCGCGGGCTGAGCGTGCTGCTCTCGGTGGTCACCCGGGTCTGTGTCGAGGTGTTCCGCGGCCTGCCTGTCGTGCTCACCATCTTCTTCGTGGCCCGCGGCTTTCCCGAGTTCGGCATCTACTTCGACAACCTCTGGTACCTGGTCATCGGCCTCACCATCTACAACTCCGTGGTGATCGGCGAGATCCTCCGCTCGGGCATGGAAGGTCTGCCGGGCGGCCAGGCGGAAGCCGCCTCCGCCATCGGGCTGTCCCCGGCGCAGAGCACCCGGATGATCCTGCTGCCGCAGGCCTTCCGGATCATGCTGCCGGCGCTGATCAGTCAGCTCGTGGTGGTGCTCAAGGACACCTCACTCGGCTTCATCATCAGCTACGAGGAGACCCTGAACATCGGCAAGCAGATCATCGGCGCACTGGGCAACCCCATCCAGGTCTACGTCGTGATCGCCGTGCTCTTCATCGTGGTGAACTACTCGCTGTCGAAGCTCGCCCAGTACGTCCAGCGGCGGCTCGCCCAGGGTCGCAAGACCGCGAACACCCCGGCGCAGAACCCGCCGCCCGCGGCCCTGATGTCCCAGGCCGAGGGCGCGGGCGGAGGCGGCGGGGGCGTCTGAGCCACGTCACACCGACCAGAAGACCCGAAGGCCGCCCCGAACTGCTCGGGGCGGCCTTCGGTCATCTCCAGCGTCCGCGCGGTGAGGGGGCCGCCGGTCTGACTCAGCGGGCGATCTCGGTGACCCGGGACTCGCGGACCACCGTGACCCGGATCTGACCCGGGTAGGTCAGCTCCTCCTCGATCTGCTTGGCCACGTCCCGGGCCAGCACGGCCGCCCCGATGTCGTCCACGTCGTCCGGCTTGACCATCACCCGGATCTCCCGGCCGGCCTGCATGGCGAAGACCTTGTCCACGCCGAGCTTGCCGGCGGCGATCTCCTCGATCCGCTCCAGCCGCTTGACGTACGCCTCCAGGCTCTCCCGGCGCGCGCCCGGCCGACCACCGGAGCAGGCGTCGGAGGCCTGGGTGAGCACTGCCTCGATGGTCTGCGGCGGCACCTCGTTGTGGTGCGCCTCGATGGCGTGCACCACGTCCTCGTGCTCGCCGTACTTGCGGGCTAGGTCAGCGCCGATGATGGCGTGGCTGCCCTCCACCTCGTGGGTGAGCGCCTTGCCGATGTCGTGCAGGAACGCCGACCGCTTGATGATGGGCACATCCAACCGCAGTTCGGCGGCCATGATGCCGGCGATGTGGGCGGTCTCGACCAGGTGCTTGAGCACGTTCTGCCCGTACGAGGTGCGGTAGCGCAGCCGACCGAGCAGGGAGACCAGCTCCGGGTGGATCTCGGTGATGCCGACCTCGACCAGGGCGTCCTCGGCGGCGCGCAGGCAGAGCTGCTCCACCTCCTGCCGGGCCAGGTCGTAGACCTCCTCGATCCGGTGCGGGTGGATGCGCCCGTCCAGCACCAGCTTCTCCAGGGTCACCCGGCCCACCTCCCGACGGACCGGGTCGAAGCAGGAGAGCAGCACCGCCTCGGGGGTGTCGTCGATGATCAGGTTGACACCGGTCACCGACTCGAAGGCGCGGATGTTGCGCCCCTCCCGGCCGATGATCCGCCCCTTCATCTCGTCACCGGGCAGGTGCAGGACGCTGACCACGCTCTCCGCGGTCTGCTCGCTGGCGACCCGCTGGATCGCGTCCACCACGATGTGTCGGGCCCGCTGCTCGGCCGTGTTGCGCGCGTCGGACTCGATGTCCCGCACGAGCAACGCCGCCTCCCGCTTGGCCTGGGTCTCGATGGCGTCGATCAGCTCCAGCCGCGCGGATTCGGCGGTGAGCCCGGCGACGCGTTCCAACTCCCGGCGGCGCAACTCCTCCGACTCGGCCAGCTCGGCCTCCCGCTGGGCGAGCGCGGCCTCCCGGGCGGCGAGGGCGGCCTTCGCGGCGGTGAGCTGCCGCTCCCGCTCGGCGAACCGCTCCACCTCTTCGGTGTGCATCCGCTCCCGCTCGTCCATCCGGGCGGCCCGACGTTCCACCTCGGCGGCCTGCTCCCGGGTCGTGGCGGCGAGCACCGCCACCTCCCGCTCTCCGCTGCGCCGGGCTGCCGTACGCAACTGCTCGGCGTCCGCCTCGGCCTGCTTGTGGGCGCGCTCCAGAACGGTGTCCGCCTCGGCCCGGGCGTCGTCGAGGACCCGACGCGCCTCGGCGCGGGCCGCTTTCGCCTCGGCCTTCGCCGCCGCCGCCTCGGTGCGGGCCGCAGCGGCCGCTGACTTCGCCACGTCGATCGTGCTGTTCGCCTGGTCCGCCGCGGTCCGCAGGGCAGCGAGGGACTGCTCCTGCCGGTCCTTCTCGGCGATGAAGGCGGGGTCCTCCGGAGCCGGCGCGGCGCCCATCCGGCGCAGTGTCCGGATGCCGACCAGCACGGCCCCGATCACCACCACCGCGAGGACGAGGACGGCCGCGAGGAGCACGACGTCGAAGGCGTTCATGCCGGGACCCCGTCGGGTCTACCGATGAACCTGTGCCGCCGCCCCGCCATGGCCGCCTCCCCTAACGTCGAGACCGCAGCGACCGTGCCGAGGGCACACTCCTGCGGCTGTGGACGCCCGACCGGAGCGGCTGGCCGTGGATAGCTTTCTCCGCCGGCGGTGCCCGCAGGCAGCGTCGGCGACCGGGTGCAGTTGTCGCAGCGATCCGGACCGGCCTGTCCGGAACTGCTGCCAAAGGCCGCGGAGTCGGCCAAAGTGATGCTGTTCTGTTACGCGATCTATGTTGTGCGCTTAGCCTGCGCTGGTCGGGCAATGTGAGCCTGTATGGCGAGGCTAGGTCGCCGGGGGTGCTCTGGTCAAGGACTCATGATCAAACCCCCCGAACGGAGAGAAGTCGTACCGTCACCACGCGCTGACATCGCGCCGGACAGGAGAGGACAAACTCCGCGAGGTGCACCGCCCGCCGGACACGTCGGGCCTGCTCAGCGCCGTCCAGCCGGCTCTCAGACAAGGCCGACGACCCTGCCAGGTGTGACCCATCCGTCTCATCACACGTCAGCTGGCTCCCACCGCCACCGCTGCCGTGACCAAGGCCGCGTTGTCCGCGGCCGGTGAGCCGTCCGGTAGGCACACCGTGTCCTCAAGGCCGATCCGGGTGGCCAGGCCCCGGCGTACCGCCTCGGCGAGGACCGGCCAGGTCGCCGGCCCCTCGGCGTGCAGCAGCACCGACGGCGCGTCCGCCGGCAGCGCGGCGAGGATCCGGGCGGCGTCGGCCAACGCGACCGCCACGTCCTCAGCCATGCACTCGACCAGCAACCGCCCGGCCGGCACCCGCCACCTGCGGTACGCCGCGACCGCGTCAAGCGTCCACAGCCCTGCCTCGACGAGCACACCGCGCTCGTGCAGGGCGGCCGCGACCGCCTCGGCGCCGGGCTCGTGCGCGTTCACCGAGGCGAAGTCGGGCAGCACCTGCCAGGCCCGGACGGCGGCCACCCGCGCAGCCGGATCCGGCGAGATCCAGGCCCCGGTGCTCACCCCGACCGGCAGCCCCGGCCGGGCGGCACGGATCGCGGTCAGCGCGTCGGCGATCACCGCCGGCCGCAGCGACTCGGCACCAGCCTCGTCCCGGGGATGGACGTGCACGGCCGCGACGCCGAGCGCCGCGCAGCGGGTCGCATCGGTGGCCAGCTCCGCCGCCGTCAGCGGCACCGCCGGATGGGCCCGTCGGTCACGCCCGCCGTTCAGACATGCCTTCAACATCAGGCCCGCACCCCCATCGGGAGTCGCAGCGGACCGCTGAGCGGGCCGCTCACTCGGCCAGCCGGTTGTCGCGCTCCAACTCGCCCTCGGCGTCGGCTAGCGCGTCGGCGTCGATCTGCTCGGCGAACTCGGCCGCCTCGGCGCTCTGCGCGGCGAGCGCGTCCTTCACCGCCCGGATGGCCACACCAGGCGGGTAGCCCTTGCGGGCCAGCATGCCCACCAGCCGGCGGAAAACCGCGTCCGGCTCGCCCCGGGCGGTGCGCAGCTTGCGCTCCACGAGACTGCGGGCGGTGTCCGCCTCGGTCTCCTCGTCCAGCTCGCCCAGCGCCTCGGTGGCCACCTCGCCGTCCACACCCTTGCGGCGCAGCTCGTTGGCGAGCGCCCGGCGAGCGAGGCCCCGCCCGGCGTGCCGGCTGGACACCCACGCCCTCGCGAACGCGGCGTCATCGATGATGCCGACCTCGTCGTACCGGTCGAGGACCTCTGCCGAGACCTCCTCGGAGATGCCCCGCTTGGCCAGCGCCCCGGCCAGCTCGGCCCGGGTACGGGGCCGGACGGCCAGCTGGCGCAGGCAGATCTCACGGGCCACCTCGGACTCGTCCCGGGGAGGAGCCGGAGACTCGACGGCGTCGGCCTCCCCGGAACCACCCCGGCGGCCTCGCCGAGGGCGGGGCGGGTCGGTGGCGTCGCCCGTACGAGGCGGACTGGCATCCCAGCCCCGCCCCGTACGAGCGCGTCGTCCTGCCACGGGTCAGCGACCGGTCAGAAGTCGACCGGCGGCAGCTCCGGGCCACCGGCGGCGTCACCCGCGCCGACCCCGACGCCGAGCTTCTCCAGGATCTTCTTCTCGATCTCGGCGGCCACGTCCGGGTTTTCCTTCAGGAACTCCCGAGCCTTCTCCTTGCCCTGGCCGAGCTGGTCGCCGTCGTACGTGTACCACGCTCCGGACTTGCGGATGATCGCCTGCTCCACGCCGACGTCGATCAGCGAGCCCTCCCGCGAGATGCCCTTGCCGTACATGATGTCGAACTCGGCCTGCTTGAACGGCGCGGCGACCTTGTTCTTCACGACCTTGACCCGGGTGCGGTTACCGACCACGTCGGTGCCGTCCTTGAGGCTCTCGATGCGTCGCACGTCGAGTCGGACCGAGGCGTAGAACTTCAGCGCCCGACCACCGGTGGTGGTCTCCGGGCTGCCGAACATCACGCCGATCTTTTCCCGCAGCTGGTTGATGAAGATCGCCGTGGTGCCGGTGTTGCTGAGCACACCGGTGATCTTCCGGAGCGCCTGGCTCATCAGCCGGGCCTGGAGGCCCACGTGGCTGTCGCCCATCTCGCCCTCGATCTCGGCACGGGGCACCAGGGCCGCCACCGAGTCGATCACGATGATGTCCAGAGCGCCGGAGCGGATCAGCATGTCCGCGATCTCCAGCGCCTGCTCGCCGGTGTCCGGCTGGGAGACCAGCATCGCGTCGGTGTCGACGCCGAGGGCCTTCGCGTACTCCGGGTCGAGCGCGTGCTCGGCGTCGATGAAGGCGGCGATCCCGCCGTTGCGCTGGGCGTTGGCCACCGCGTGCAGTGCCACGGTGGTCTTACCGCTGGACTCGGGACCGTAGACCTCGACCACCCGGCCACGCGGCAGACCACCCACGCCGAGCGCCACGTCGAGCGCGATGGAGCCGGTCGGGATCACGGCGGTCTGGATGACCGGCCGCTCCCCCAGCCGCATCACCGAGCCCTTGCCGAATTGCTTGTCAATCTGAGCGAGAGCAAGGTCGAGTGCCTTCTCCCGGTCAGGCCCTGCTGCCATGGTTGCCACCCCTGCCTTCGCCGGCGTCTTTGCTGAGCTTCGCGTCACGCGGACACGCTAGGCGCTAGGTCCGACAGAAAACCAGCCGACGGGCCGCGAGCTGTGGACGAGCACCCCGCTGTGGACAATAGCCGAACAGGTGTACGACTCGACAAGCGACACGCGGAACCGGCGAAAAGGCTGCTCAGCGTAGTCGAGCGGGCACCCGGTCGGGGTAGGCGGCGCAGACCGCCCGCCACACCACGTGCGTCTGCTCCCCCGCCGCCAGGGCCTGCTCGATGGTCCGTCCGCCGAGCTGGGACAGCACCTGATCGCGGGCGATGCTGGCCGCGTAGCCGGGCCCGAACGCCTCGTCCAGCCGCGTCCAGAAGTCGGTCAGCCGCACAGTTATCAGCCCTCCTCGTCCGGTGCCCCGATCGGCACCGGGCGCAACGCTAGCGCCACCAGGGGCGCCACCGCGACCGCCGCGAGCAGGGTGAGCACGGGATATCCGGCGAACTGCATGACAAACCCGCTGACCACGGCCGCGCCGGCCCCGGCCAGTCCCATGATCAGGTCGGAGAGCCCCTGGACGCTCGGCCGCACCTCGGCCGCCACCGACTCGGACAGCAGGGTCGAGCCGGCCACCATCGTCCCCGACCAGCCCAGCCCGAGCAGGACCAGACCGACCGAGAGCCGAGGCGTGTGGTGCCCGGCGGTGCCGGCGACCGCGCAGGCGGCCAGCAGCAGCCCGACCCCACCGAGGATCACCGCCCGTCGACCGAGCCGGTCGGTGAGCCAACCGACCACCGGGGAGAACGCGTACATGCCGGCGATGTGCAGGCTCAGCACGATGCCGACCAGCCGCAACACGTCGGCGTCGGCGTGCGACTCACCGAGCCGGACCGGCGTCATCGCCATCACCGCCACCATCACCAGGTGACCCACCGCGACGGCGGCGATGCCGAGTCGGGCGGCGGGCTGTCCGCGTACCACCGACCAGGCCGCCCGCATCCCGGCGGCGCGTGGCGCGCGCACCCCGACCGGCGCGGCGGCCGGCCGCCCGGCACCACCCGCCGCCGGCGCCTCGGCCGCCACCGCGGTCGCCGTCGCGTCGGCGGCCGACGGACGGTCGGCGGCAGGTGCGTCGGCGGCCGCGAGCCGCCGCGCGGTGAGCAGCGGGTCGGGCCGGAGCAACCCGAGGAGTACGACGGCAGCCAGCACGAAGGCGGCCGCGCTGAACGCGAACGGGCCGGCCAGTGGGGGCAGCCCCCAGCCGGTGGTGACCCGGTCGGCCAGCGCGGCGAAGTTCGGCGCGGCCACCGCACCGATGGTGGTGGCCCAGACGATCAGGGAGAGCTGCCGCCCCCGGCGGGCCGGCTCGGCGAGGTCCACGGCCGTGTACCGGGCCTGCAGGTTCGCGGCGGTGCCCCCGCCGAAGAGCAGCATGCCGAGGAAGAGCAGCGGCACCCAACGGGTGGCAGCGGCCAGCACCACCAGCACGCCGCCGACGGCGCCGACCGCGTACGCCAGCGCCAGACCCGGCCGGCGACCGTGCCGCGCCATGATCCGGGTGACCGGGACGGCGAGCAGCGCGGCACCGACCACCCCGGCGCTCTGCGCGACACCGGCCACCGCGGTCCCGGCGATCCGGGCCGCGAGCAGCGCGCCCACGGCGATGCCGATGGTCACGCCGATCCCGCCGATGATCTGGGTGGTGAAGAGCAGCCGCAGGGTACGCCGCTGGATCGACGCGACGTCGGGTCGGACGCCGGTACGCGGTGCGGTCAGGTCGGTCGCCATCGGCGCTCCTGTCGGAAGGGGTGAACTCATCCTCGCGCACCCGCACCGACCAGCGGCAGTGGGTTTTGCCACCAGCCGAACCGGTCGCCCCGCCCGGCCCTCCCGGTACGCCCCCTTCACCCCTGCGATCGTGGTGTCTCCGGTGGACCGGGCAGCAGGGATGCCAGCCGACGGATCCGGGTCAGGGTGAACGCGGCGACGGCCGCACTGACGGCGGCGACCACGCCGAAGATCACCGCGAAGCCCTCGTTGTCGGCGGCGAGCAGAGCGAGCAGGATCAGCCCCAGGGCGGTGACCAGGACGGACAGCAGCGCCGCCCAGGTGGCCCGCCGCTGTCCGGCGAGATAGCCGGGCAGGTCGGCCCGCACCGCGTCGTCCTCGGGCACGGTGCCGGTGCGCACTGCCTGGCGCAGCGGGTACCCCTCGGGATCCTGCCGAGCCTCGCCCACCACGCGCTGCGCCAGATAGATCGAGGGGCCGATCCAGACGGCGTTCAGGGCGGCGCCCAGCACGGCTTCGTCAAGTGCTTCCTGTCGGTCGAAGAGCCAGCGCATCGGCAGCCCGATGAGCACCGTCATCGGCACCCAGTACACGGCCATGAGCTGCAAGCCGGTCGCCCGCGCGAAGAGCCGCCTCCCTCTCCCGCGACGCCCGGCGGCCGTGGTGGCGCGACGCTCCTCGTTGTCAACGTCCATCGACATCCGTTACCCGCGCACACGACCCGGGACACACTGTCGACCGTGGACAGCGCACGGTCGGGTCAGCCCGCCATCACCCGCTGGTGCAGCGCGGAGACCGCCGAACGCGCCGCCACGAACGCGCCGTGCTGCCAGGCCACCTCGTGGCTGAGCCAGTCCCCGGCGAAGTAGACCCGTCCGGCCGGCTGGAGCAGCAGGTTGTAGCCGGCCGTGCCGTACCGGGGTGAGGTCCAGGCGCCCTCGATGTAGCGGGTCCGGTCCCAGGCGTGGGAGTACGAGGTGACCAGCTCACTGCGGTACTTGTCGCCGTGGATCTTCACACCCTGGCTGACCGCGCGCTCGGCGCGCTGCTCCGGGGTCAGCCCGCTGTACGCCCTGGCGTTCGCCCCGGTGTTGTAGTAGCCGACGACCAGGCCGCGCTTGCCGTGGAAGCCGTACGACGGGTACCAGATGTGCGACAGGTCCAGGTCGGTCTCGGTGATGCCGCCGTAGATCCGCTGATCGGTCTCCCACCAGCGGCTGCGGTACTCCAGGCCGATCTTGCCGGAGGCGGTGACCGGGAAGTCGGCCAGGGCCGCGGTCACCGCCGTGCCGAGATTGTGCGGCACCCGGGCCATCAGGTGCGGCGGCAGCGCGGCCACGCAGTAGTCGGCGGTGATCTGCGACTGCCGGCCATGCTGTCGGTAGGTCACCTCGACCCGGCTGCCCCGGTCGGTCACCGCTGTCACCTCGGCGTCGAGTCGGATCCGGTGCGCGCCCACCGCCCGGGCCAGGGCTCGGGGGATCTGGTCCATCCCGCCGACCGGTTGGAACATCAGCATCGCCTGGTCGTAGCCGAACTCGAAGGAGAAGTACCGGCCGATGTTGCTGGCGAACACGTCGGAGAGCGCCGGCGGCGTGCCGAGCGGGGTCCCCACGTCGTTGCCCGCACCCGGGTACGCGGAGAAGCCCCGACGGCTCGTCCCCGTGTACGCCCAGTCGCTGCCCCGTCCGCCGATCGCGCCGAAGCTCTGCAGGAACGACAACAGCCGCTCGCGGTCCTCCGAGCTGAGTCGGGCGTCCAACGCGCCCTGGTCGGTGGCCTTCGCCAGCAACTCCGAGACGTAGCCGTACACGTCGGCCTTGGCGGTGCGGTACCGGACCGGCGCGGTCATCCCGGCGGACTCGTTGTAGATCCAGGCGTCGGCGTTCTGGTTGGTGAAGACCTCGACGGGTACGCCCAGTTCCCGGCAGTAGTCCATGGTGACCATCCACTGTGCGATCCGCCCCGGGCCGGCGTTGAAGTAGACGCCGTCGGAGAAGCCGGCCCGCTGCGTGCGTCCGTCCAGGTCGGTCTCGACGTCGCCGCCCCGGATGGTCAGGTTCCGACCACCGACGCGGTGCCGCGCCTCCAGGATGGTGCAGTGGTAACCGGCCTTGCCCAACTCGTACGCGGTGGTCAGCCCGGCGATGCCGCCGCCCAGCACGACCACGCTGGCGCCGGACCGCCCGGTGAGGGTGAAGTCGGACCGCTCCGGAGGCCGGAACGCCGGGGTGACCGACGCCGCCGCGCTGGGGGCCAGCCCCATGGCACCCATCGTGGCGAGCATCGCTCCGGCCCCACCGCTGATCCCGACCGAGCGCAGGAACCCACGCCGGCTGACCATCGACTGCGTCTGATCGCTCATAACGGCCTCCCCTACAAGATCGACTCGCATGAGTCTGCAGAGACGCTGTTACGTGGATCGCGCGACGCCGTTTCCGGTAGGTATCAGCCTCACTCGATGACAGGGGATGGCCGCCACTCGCCTGGCCGTCGCGGGGGCGTCTTCAGCAACGTCACGACGAGCGGTTGACCCGCCGTCCGGCGCTGGCGCGGGACACGACGGTGAGGTCGGCGACCAGACCCTCGTAGGCCTTGTCCTGGTCGTCGGCCCGCAGCACGGCGGACGGATGGATGGTGGCCAGCAGTCGGGTGGGCGGCGCGTCGGCCCGCTTTCCGGCGTTGTCCACCGGCACCTGCGCGAAGTCCGCTGGATGCTGCGCCGACTCCGGCCAGGGCAGCAGCTCGCCCCGCTGCCGGGTGACCCGGAAGGACGGGCCGAGCAGCGCCTTGGCGGCGGTCGCGCCGAGCACCACCACGAACTCCGGACGCAGCCGGGCGAACTCGGCGACCAACCACGGTCGGCAGGCGGTGATGTGCACCTGGTCCGGGGTCTGGTGGATCCGCCGCTTGCCGCGCAGTTCAAAACGGAAGTGCTTCACGGCGTTGGTCAGGTAGAGCTGGCCCGGGTCCAGCCCGGCGTCGTCGACCGCGCGGCGCAACAGGCGTCCGGCCGGGCCGACGAAGGGCAGCCCTTTCAGGTCCTCCATGTCGCCGGGCTGCTCGCCGACCAGCACCACGCGGGCGCTCTCGCCACCCCGGCCGAAGACCGTCTGCGAGGCGTCCCGGTACAGCTCGCAGCCCCGACAGCCGCCGGCGGCGGTGCGCAGGTCGTCGATGGTGTCGGCGTCGGGCGGGATGAACCGCTGGGCGCCCGGAGCGTTCCCGGTCTGCTCGGCCATGCCGACTGTTATATACCCGTTCGGTGCCCGCCGCCGGACACGCCGCAGCGCACCCCGGCCGCGTCAGGTCAGTACCCGTTACCGCCCCCGTCGCCACCGGACGCGATCGCGATCAGCACAATGATGATGATGATGATCGCCACCGCGATGGCGATCCAGATCCCCTTACGAGCCCCACCAGAAGCCATATCCCCACACCTCCGGGCGCCCGCATACCCGTCCCCGCCGCCCCGAATCCTCGCGATCTCGCACTTTCTGTCCCGACCAAAGCCAAGACATCGGGCATTTCGCCAGCAGAACCTGCAAGATCGCGGAAGGGGTGGGGGTCAGGTGGGGAAACCTGGGGGGTGGGGTGGGTTGACGGCTTGGGCCAGGGCTGCGGCCAGGGGGGCCAGGTCGGTGGGGTCCAGGGGGCTGACGGTGATGCGCAGGGCGGGCGGGGCGGCGATCCGGTAGAGAGCGCCCGGAGCCACCGCCCACCCGGCGTCGCGGAGCGCGGTCACCGCGCTGGTCTCGTCCGCGACCGGCAGCCAGACGTTGATGCCGCTGCGGCCGTGCGCGGTCAGGCCGTGCGCGGCCAGCGCCGCGAGCAGCCCTTCGCGCCGCTGCTCGTAGCTCTGCGCCGCCCGCCGCACCAACTCGGTGACCGCCGGGTCCCGCCACAGGGCGAGCACCAGACGTTGCAGCACTGTGGAGATCCAGCCGGCGCCGACCCGGGTACGGCCGCTCACCCTGGCCACCGTCGTCTCGTCACCGACAAGCACCGCCATCCGCAGGTCCGGGCCGAAGGGCTTGCTCACCGAACGGAGGAAGGCCCAACTCGCTGTCGCACCGGCGAGCGGATGCAGGGGTACGCGGGCCAGTTCGGCAGCGTGGTCGTCCTCGATCAGCAGCAGGTCCGACCGGCCGGCGAGCAGTGCCCGCAGCGCCTCGGCGCGGGCCGCCGACACGGCGGCGCCGGTGGGATTCTGCGCCCGGCTGGTGACGATCAGCGCCCGCGCTCCGGCGGCGAGCGCCGCGGCCACCCCGGCGACCAGCGGCCCCTCGTCATCCAGCGGTACGCCGATCGGGCGCAACCCGAGCGCGGCGACCAGGTCGAGCAGGTTGGCCCACCCCGGGTCCTCGACCGCCACCGCGTCGCCGGGGCGCAGGTGCGCGCCGAGCAGCCGCTCGATGCCGTCCAACGCCCCGCCGGTGAGAGTCAACTCCCCGGCCGGTACGCCGTCGGCGCGCAGCCTGGCCCGGGCCGCCTCGGCCAGTTCGGGCAGCACCCCGGCATCGGAGTAGCCGACCGGCGGGCCGCCGTCGGTGGCGAGCGCCGCCAGGTGCGGGCCCAGCGGGGGAAGCAGTCGCAGGTCGGGTTCACCCCGGGACAGGTCCCGGGCGCCGGGCAACGGTGGGGGGCGCAGCGCGGAGCGACGGGCGGCCACCGGCGGGCGGGGGCGTACCCGGGTGCCGTGCCGACCGGCGGTGGCGAGCAGCCCGCGCTGGCGTAGCTCCTGGTAGGCGCGGGCGACGGTGGCGGGGCTGACCCCCAACTGCGCGGCGAGCGCCCGCACCGGCGGCAGGGCCGCCCCCGGTGGCAGGGCACCGGCACGGATGCCCGACTCGATGCTGGCCGAAATCTCGACGGCTGTCGTACCGGTGGGCTGATAGTGTGCTGACACAAACAGGAGATTGTACTAGAACAAAGGGGCGCGCGCATGTATCCACCCACCGCCCGGACCACACCCCACCGTTCCCGCGACAAGATGAGCTACGACACTGCCGCCGCCCACGCCGTGCTCGACGAGGCCTACGACTGCGCGCTCAGCTTCACCGTCGACGGCCAACCCCGGGTGCTGCCCACCCTGCACGTCCGCATCGGCGACACGCTCTACCTGCACGGCTCCACCGGCAGTCGGCCACTGCTCGCCGCCCGCGGCGACGACGGGCTGCCCGTCTGCGTCGCGGTGACGCTGCTCGACGGGCTGGTCTACGCCCGCTCCCAGTTCCACCACAGCGCCAACTACCGCTCGGTCGTCGCGCACGGCACCGCCCGACTCGTCACCGACGAGCGGGAGAAGCTCGCCATGCTCACCGCGCTGGTGGAGAAGGTCGGCGCGGGACGCAGCGCGGCCACCCGTCCGCCCAGCCGTCGCGAGCTGGCCGAGACCGCCGTCCTGGCGCTGCCGCTGCGGGAGGTGTCCGTCCGGGCCCGCACCGGCGGGGTCCGCGAGGACGAGGACGACCTGCACCTGCCGCACTGGGCCGGCGTGCTGCCGCTGCGACTGACCGCCGGGGCACCGGAGCCGGACGCCGGGGTCACCGCGCCGCTGCCGGCGTACCTGCGGACGGCCCGCACACCGTGGCACGAGCCGGTCCCGCTGCGCGGCGAACACGTCCTGCTGGAACCGCTGGAGTTGGCGCACACCGACGACCTGCACGCCGCCACCGCCGACGACGAGGTGTGGCGGCACCTCACCGTCGCGCCACCCACCGCCCCCGCCGAGACCGCGGAGGTGATCGGCGCCGCCCTGGCCGCCCAGCACGGGGGCGAGCGGGTGGCCTGGGTGCAGCGGTGCGCGGCGACCGGGGCGGTGGTGGGCAGCACCTCCTACTACGACATCGACCCGCAGCGGCGAGCGGTGGCGATCGGGCACACCTTCCTCGGCCGGCAGTGGTGGCGTACCGGCATCAACACCGAGGCGAAGCTGCTCCTGCTCGGCCGCGCCTTCGACGACCTGGGCGCGGTACGGGTCGCGTGGCACACCGACATCCGCAACGTTCGCTCCCAGGCGGCCATCGAACGGCTCGGCGCGACCCGGGAAGGGGTGCTGCGGATGCACCGCCAACGACCGGACGGCTCCTGGCGGGACACCGTGCAGTACGCGATGACCGTCGACGAGTGGCCGAACGCACAGGTCAGGCTGCGAGAAAGACTTCTGCGGACGGCACCGGTGGCGTGATGATGGCGGGCGTGCTGGGGATCACCGACATCTGGACGTACGTGCTGGGCACCGTGGCCATCATCCTGCTGCCCGGTCCGAACTCACTCTTCGTGCTCTCCACCGCCGCCAAGCGCGGCGTCGCGGTCGGCTACCGGGCCGCCGGTGGCGTGTTCGTCGGCGACGGGGTGCTGATGTTCCTCTCCGCCGCCGGGGTGGCGTCGCTGCTCAAGGCGTACCCACCGCTGTTCATGGTGATCAAGTACGCCGGTGCCGCGTACCTCGGTTATGTCGGGGTGACCATGCTGCTCGGCGCCGCGCGGCGCTGGCGCGACCGCAACGACCCGAGCACGCCGCGGCTCATCGACGCCGCGGAGCCGGCGGCGATGCGCAGCCCGTTCCGCAAGGCGCTGGTGATCAGCCTGCTGAACCCGAAGGCGATCCTGTTCTTCATCTCGTTCTTCATCCAGTTCGTCGACCCCGGCTACGCCTGGCCGGCGCTGTCGTTCCTGCTCCTCGGCCTGATCGCCACGGCGACCAGCGCGCTCTACCTGACCGCGTTGATCTTCGCGGGCACCTTCCTGGCCGCCCAGTTCCGCCAACGTCGCCGCCTGGCGGCCGGCGGCACCACCGCCGTGGCCGCTCTCTTCCTGGCCTTCAGCCTCAAGCTGGCCACCGCCACCGCCGGCTGACCCGCCCTCCCACCCTCCCGCCCGGGATCTTGCGCTTTCGGTCGTCGACATGCCGCTTCAGGGATATTTGTCGCCGCAGAAACTGCAAGATCGCGGGAGGGCTGACGGTCAGGTGCCGTCGCCGCCGGAGCCGCCGCCGCCCACTCCGGCGCCGCCGGCGGTGCCGCCGAGGCCGTAGCCGGGTCGGACCGGCTCGTCGGGATGGCGGCTGACGTGGGCTGACCCCGCGATCTGGGCGGACCAGTCCGCGTGCGCGGCAGCGGCGGCGTGCCTGTTGATCGCCTGGCGGAGCCAGCCGTCCACGGTGGCGACCCAGTCCCGCCGGTCGGCGCCCTCGTGCCAGATCCGGAACCGGCTGATGCTCTGGTGGGTGATTCCGGCCAGGGCCAGCCGGCGATCCATCCAGAGGATCACCTCAAGCCCGGCAGAGTTGGTCACGAAGATCAGCTCCAGTTCGGTGATCGGGCCGGCGTAGAGCGGCCCCACCCAGTAGCCCCAGCGCTGGTGCAACGGCAGGGTGTGCTCCACCCCCGGCAACCCGCCCTGCTGCAACCCGGCCTGGCGGATCATGAAGCCGAGCGTGTCCAACGCCGCCAGCACGTGCTGCTGGGTGGGGATCGGGTGCACGAAGACCGGCACCATGGCCCCCTGGTCGCGGTCGGGGTCGAGCGACACCTCGGTCCGCAGGCCCATCCGCAGGCTCAGCAGCGGCACCCCGCCGAAGATGGTCACCGGCGTCTCCCAGGGCAGCGGGAACGCGAAGTCGACAGCCCGCCGCCGCCCGGCCGGTACGACGAACCGGCCGGCGATGGGCACCTGGTGGAACTGCATGAGCCGCCGCGGCGCCGCCGGGTCGTCCGGTTCGACGGTGGTGACCAGGCCGAGCCGGATGTGGCGGACGAGCACGTCGTCCGGACCGGCGGCGAGAGTCACCCGGCCGGGCAGGCGCAGGCCCGGCCGGGTGCTCGGATTGGGGAGAGTGGTCTGCACGGAGAGCCCGGTCCCACCGGACTCCGGTGACACTCCCGTCAAGCGCACCGCACCCTCCACGCCAGGCTGAGGTGACCTCGCCCCTCGCGAGGTCACCTCAACTGTCGCGGACCCGGTGCGCGGTCACCCCGACTTTCGCGGATCCGACACGCGGTCACCCGACTTCGACGGAACGTGACCACCCATCCGGTTTCACCGCATCCGGCGCCCGCGCGGCACCGTGTCGGTCTCGTCGTCGAACTCCCCGATGACCTCCTCCAGGAGGTCCTCCAGGGCGACGAAGCCGATCGGCCGGGCCGGTCCGCCGCCGTTGCGCACCAGCGCGAGCTGCGACTGCCGGGCCCGCATCGCCGCCACGGCCTCGGTGACCGTGGACGTCGCGGGCAGGGTGAACGCCGGCGTCATCAGCTCCCCGGCGGTGGCGGCCCGGCCGGTGGTGACCACCCGTACCGCCTCCCGGACGTGCACGAGGCCGCACACGTCGCCCGCCTCGTCGAGCACCGCGAGCCGGGATCGGCCGCTGTCCCGGCTGACCTGTTCGATCCGCCCGGCCGGGTCGTCCCGGCGGACGGTGACCATGGTGGCGAACGGTTCCATCACCTGCGCCACCGAGGTGCCCTGCAACTCCAGCATGCTGGTCAGCAGTTGGTGCTGCTCGGCGCCGAGCAGCCCGTGCTCACGGGACTGCTCCAGCAGGATCCGCAGCTCGTCCGGGCCGTGCACCTGGGCGAGTTGGTCCTGCTGGTTGACGCCGAACAGCCGCAGGATCGCGTTGGCCAGGGCGTTCAGCGCGGAGAGCACCGGCCGGGAGACCCGGGCGAAGGCGCGGAACGGCAACGCGAGCAGCGTCGCCGACCGCTCGGCGTCGGTGATCGCCCACGACTTCGGGGCCATCTCCCCCACCACCAGGTGCAGGAAGGTCACCAACCCGAGGGCGAAGACCAGGGCGACCACGTGACTTGCCGCGTCGGGCAGCCCCACCGCGTGCAGCAGCGGGCTGATCAGGTGCTCGATCGCCGGCTCAGCCAGCGCGCCCAGCCCCAGGGTGCACAGGGTGATGCCCAGCTGCGCCCCGGCCAGCATCAGGGACAGCTCGCGGACCCCGTCGAGCGCGGCTCGGGCCGCCCGCCCACCGTTCGCCGCCGCCTGTTCCAGGCGGTAGCGCTTGCTGGCCACCAGGGCGAACTCGGCGGCCACGAAGAACCCGTTCAGCGCCAGCAGGATCACCGAGCTGAACAGGGCGATTCCGGGGCTCATCGGCGCTGTCCTTCATTCGCGACTGCGGGGCTCGCAAGCTCACTCCTCGCGCTCATGCGGTCACCTCGGGTTTGGTGAGCTGCAACCGCACCGAGTCGGCCACGTGCCGGTCCACCGCCAGCACCTCGACCAGTGCCCGGGGCTCCGCCTCGTTCTCCTCACCGTCCGCCCCCTCGGGTTGCAGGCTGATCTCCAGCCGGTCACCGACCTCCGGCACCCGGCCCAGCTCCCGCATCACCAACCCGGACAGGGTGTCGTACTCCGGGGCCTCGGGCAGGGCGATGCCGGTGCTGTCGGCGACCTCGTCGATCCGCCAACGGGCCGGCACCACCCAGGACCCGTCGTCCTGGCGGGCCGGTGCCCGCTCCGGTGGGTCGTCCTCGTCGCGGATCGGGCCGACCAGTTCCTCGGCGATGTCCTCCAGCGTGATGACACCGGCGAAACCGCCGTACTCGTCGACCACGCAGGCCATCTGCCGGTGCCCGGACCGTAGGCGGTCGAGCACCGTGGGCAGGGGCAACGTCTCCGGTACGAGCAGCGGCGGCCCGGCCACCGCGCTCACCGGGGTGGTGGCCCGCTCCCCCGGGGGTACACCGAGCACATCGGCGATGCCGACGATGCCGAGCAGGTCGTCGACGCCCTCCGCACCGCGTACCGGGAACCGGGAGTGACCGGTGTCCAGCAGCTCGACCACCCGGCTCACCGGTTCGTGCGCCCGGACGGTGTGCACGTCCACGCGGGGCACCATGGCCTCGCCGGCGGTCAGTTCGCGGAAGTCCAGACCTCGGTCGAGCAGCGTGGACATCTCGGCGTCGAGGCTGCCCTCCTCGCGGGACTCGGCGATGATCTGTTCCAGGTCCGCCGGGGTGGCGCCGCTGGGCAGCTCCTCGATCGGCTCGATGCCGATCCGGCGCAGCAGGCGTACCGATGCCCGGTCGAAGAGGTGGATCAGCGGCCCGGCGACGGCCAGGTAGATCAGGGTGGAGCGGCTCAGCGCCCGGGCCAGTTGCTCGGCCCGCGCGATGGCCAGGTTCTTCGGGGCCAGCTCGCCGAGGACCATCTGCACGATGGTGGCGATGACCAGGGCCAACGCCACCGAGAGCGGCAGGCTGACCGCCTCGCTGACGCCCGCCACGCCGAGCAGGTCGGCGAGACCACCACCCAGGTACGGTTCGGCGACGTAGCCGACCAGCAGCGCGGTGACGGTGATGCCGAGTTGGGCGCCGGAGAGCATGAAGGAGAGCCGGCTGGTGACGGTCAGGGCCCGGGCGGCGGACTGATCGCCGTCATCGGCGAGCTGGCGCAGCTTGCCCCGGTCCACGGCGACGTAGCCGAACTCCTGCGCCACGAAGTAGCCGGTGGCGGCAGTGAGAATGATGATCAGTAGGAGACCAACGACGATCAACACGGGTCGCTCAGGGCTCCCGGGGTCGTCGGTACGGGGATATGCCGGGCACGACCCGGCTGGCTACTGCTGCCCTCCTGGGCAGAAGAGTCGATCATCCCTGCATTTTATCGGCGCTGGCTGTGACTCCGCTGGGGGTGGGCCGAAGGAGCGGATCGTCCGGTTGAGCGGACGCCGCCGGCCGTCACGCCGGCCCCGCCGACCCACCGTCCGCTCCGCGTTCGGCCAGCTCATCGGCGTCGAGCAGGCCCCGGTCGAGCCGCCCCGCCCGGTACGCGGCCCGCGCGATCATCTGCGCCGCGACCGGCGCGGTCGACAACTGGAAAACCGCCACCAGCAGGATCATGCCCAGATCCGCCGGGGACCGCAGCCGCAACGCGATGCCTAGCAGCAACAGGAGCACCCCGAGCACCTGTGGTTTGGTGGCCGCGTGCATCCGGGACAGCGCGTCCGGAAAGCGCAGCACACCGATCCCGGCGGCCAGGCTGAGCAGCGCGCCGGCCACCAGACAGGCGGCGCCGAGCCAGTCCGCGACAGTGGCGATCACTGCTGCTCCCGGACGGCGAAGCGGACCAGCGACACCGATCCCACGAAGCCGAGCAGGGAGAGCACCACCAGCACGGGCAGGGTGGTGGCGTGCCGGTTCACCGCCGCCTCGGCGCCGACCGCGGCGACCATCGTGGCGAGCAGCATGTCCGCGGCGATCACCCGGTCCACCAGCGACGGGCCGCGGTAGAGGCGGACCAGCGCGAGGAACGCGGTGACCGACAGCAGTGGGGTGAGGACGGCGGCCAGGAACGTGGTCACGGGCGGGTTCCCTTCTCGGATGAGGTGACGTCGAGGTGGTGCAGTTCGGCGCTGGAGCCGACCGCGCGGACGATTCGCCGCTCCACGACGAGCGTGCGGTCCCGGGCCACGTCCAGGTCCGCCGGGCCGTGGGTGTCCAGGACGTGCAGGTAGAGCGTTCCGGAGTTCCGGTCCACCTCGAGGATCAGCGTGCCCGGCACCAGCGAGACCACCTCGGCGGTGAGGGCCAGGTTCAGGTCGGTGGGCACCCGCAACCGGACCGCGACGATCGCCCCTCGTGGCCGGTAGCCGGGCTGCATCGCGATCCGGGCGATGTGCAGGCTCGCGCTGACCAGTTCGACAACGAACCGGGCCACGAACACCAGCAGCGCCCATGGTCGCAACCGGCCACCGAAGCTGACCGCCGGCAGCGGGAAGAACACCAGCACGGCCCCGCCCACCAGCAGGCCACCGACCAGGTTGGCCCAGGTGAGGTTGCCCCAGAGCAGGCTCCAGACCAGCACGAGCCAGCCGAGCGCCACCGCCTGGTCGCGCCAGCGCCCGACCCGACCGCGCCCCACCACGCGAGGCCTGGGCGCGTCGGGAGCCGGCTCGGTTGGGCCGGTCACGGCACGCCGCCCGGCAACACGGCACTGACGTACGGGGTACGCAGGAGCAGGTCCCCGGCGGCGTCAGCGGTGACGTCGAAGAGCGGACCGGCCAGCACGGTCAACGCCAGCCCCAGCGCGACCAGGGCCACCGTGGCGCCCACCATCAGCCTCGGCAACTGGGCCACTGGCTCACTGGTGGCCGTGCGGGGCGCCCGCCAGAAGGCGATGTTCCACACCCGGGACGCCACGTACAGGGTGAGCAGGCTGGTCAGCGTGCCGGCCGCGACCAGCACCCCGGGCAGCGGCCCGCCGGCGGCCACCCCGGCCTGGAGCAGGCCGAGCTTGCCGAGGAAGCCGGAGAACGGTGGCACTCCGGCGAGGTTCATGGCCGGGACGAAGAAGAGCACACCGAGCAGCGGCGCCGCCCGGGCCAGCCCGCCGATGCGGCGCAGGTCGGTGCTGCCGGCACGCTCCTCCACCAGCCCGGCGACGAGGAACAGCGTGGTCTGGATGGTGATGTGGTGCACCACGTAGAAGATCGCGCCGGAGAGCCCGGCGGCGGTGCTCAACGCCACCCCGAAGATCATGTAGCCGATGTGGCTGACCAGGGTGAACGAGAAGAGTCGCTTCAGATCCGACTGGGCCACCGCACCGAGGATGCCGACCACCATGGTCAACCCGGCGACGACCATGAGCAGCTTGTCGGCGCGTCCACCGGGAAACAGCAACGTCTCGGTGCGGATGATCGCGTAGACGCCCACCTTGGTGAGCAGACCGGCGAAGACGGCCGTGACCGGGGCCGGCGCGGTGGGGTAACTGTCCGGCAACCAGGCCGACAGCGGGAAGACCGCCGCCTTGATCGCGAACGCCAGCAACAGCATCAGCTCCAGGGCCAGCCGCACACCGCCGGGCAGGTCGTCCAGGCGCTCGGCGAGCTGGGCGAGGTTGAGCGTGCCGGTGGCCGCGTACACCAGACCCACCGACGTCAGGAAGATCATCGAGGAGAGGATGCTGACCACCACGTACGTCGACCCGGTCCGGATCCGAGCCTCGGTGCCGCCCAGGGTGATCAGCACGAAGCTGGCGGCCAGCAGGATCTCGAACCCGACGAAGAGGTTGAACAGGTCACCGGCCAGGAACGCGTTGGTGACGCCCGCGGTGAGCACCAGGTACGTCGGGTGGAAGATCGACACCGGCGAGCTCTCGCTCGTCTCGCTGCGACCCTGGCCGACCGAGTACAACAACACGCACAGGGTCACCGCCGAGGACACCACAAGCATCAGCGCGGCGAGTTGATCGGCCACCAGGACGATGCCGACCGGCGGCGGCCACGCCCCCACCGCCACCACCACCGGCCCGTACCGGTACGCCTGCACCAGCAACAGCACCGCCACCAGGAGCGTGCCGCTCAGACACAGCACGCTGATCGTGCGCTGAAGTCGGGGCTTCCCGGCCAGCAGCAGGCTCAGCGCCGCACCGAGCAGCGGCACCACCACCGGCAGCGGCAGCAGCGCGCTCACTGCCCGTCATCCCCACGTCGCAGCCGTCGGCGGGCCGGTTCGGGATCGACCTGCTCCGGGTCACCGTTCGGACCCTCCCCACCGAGGTCGGCAGCGCTCGCCTCGTTCCGCCCGGCCCGCCTGATGATCTGCCGGTCCTCCAGGTCGTCGGGGACCTCGTCGTCGCCGGAGAGATACCAGCTGCGGTACGCCACAGCGAGCAGAAACGCGGTGAACCCGAAGGTGATCACGATGGCGGTCAACACCATGGCCTGCGGCAACGGGTCACTCATCCGCTCCACCGGCCCGCTGCCGACGATCGGCGCCCCACCCGGGCGCCCACCCAACAGGATCAACACGTTCACCCCGTTGCCAAGCATGATGATCCCCAGCAGGACCCGGGTCAGGCTGCGCTCCAACAGCAGGATCACCCCGCACCCGACCAGCACCGCGACGGCCAGCACCAGCACCAGCGTCGGCCCCGCCCCGCTCTCCGTCACGGCGTGGCCTCTGTTCGCGACTGCGGGGCTCGCAACACCGGCTCACTCCTCGCGCTCACGGCGCCACCTCGCTCCGCGCGCTCATGTCCGGTCGCCCTTGTCGACGGCCAGACCGCCGGCGGCCGTTCCGGTGGCCTCGATGTGCCGGTCCACCTCGGCGCCGAGGCTGCGCAGGATGTCCAGCACCAACCCGATCACGACCAGGTACACACCGATGTCGAAGAAGAGCGACGTCACCAGGTGGGTGTCGCCGATCAGTGGCAGCCGCTGGTCGACCTTCGCGCTCTCCAGCACCGACCCGCCGGCCAGCAGCGCCACCAGGCCGCTGCCCACCGCCGTGGCCAACCCGGCGCCGAGAATCGGGCCGGCACCGATCGGCACCGCCTCGGTCAGCTCGTACCGACCGCCGGCCAGATAGCGGACCACCAGGGCGAGACCCGCCACCAGCCCTCCGGCGAACCCGCCGCCCGGAGCGTTGTGCCCGGAGAAGAGCAGGAACAGGGAGAACAGCACCACGGTGTGGAAGATCAGCCGGATGACCACCTCCAACACGATCGAGCGGCGCTCCTCGTAGAGGGTGGGACCACCGCGCAGCCACACCGGCCGGCCCCGCACACCCGCCCGCTGGTCCGCCTCGGGCCGGCGCGGCCGAGGCCCGGTGCGGGAGCGCTCGAAGATCAGGCTGGCCACCCCGGTCGCGGCCACCACCAGCACCGCCAGCTCACCCATCGTGTCCCAGGCCCGGATGTCGACCAGGGTCACGTTGACCACGTTGCGGCCGTACCCCTGGGCGACCGCCAGATCCGGGAAGGCCGCGGAGATGGTCGGTGCCTGGCGGGCGCCGACGGCGACGAGGGCCAGCCCGGCGGCGACCACGCCCACCGCCACCCCGATCACCCGGCGGATCAGGCGGGTACGCCGTATCGGGCGGGCCGAGAACCGCTCCGGCAGGCGACGCAGCACCAGCACGAAGACCGCTATCGTCGAGGTCTCCACCAGAAACTGGGTGAGCGCCAGGTCGGGTGCTCCGTGCAGCACGAACAGCATCGCCGTGCCGTAGCCGGTCATGCCCACCAGCAACATCGCGGTCAGCCGGCGACGGGCGCCGACCGCCAACACCGCCGCCACCGCGATCACCAGCACGACCACCGGTTGCAGCAGGCTGTCCCAGAGCGGAATCCGCGCCCGCCAGGGACTGGCGGAGAGCATCGCCGCGCCGGGCACCAGCACCAGGGTGACCAGGATGACGCCCAGGTACTGCGGCAGGGAGCCGCGCTGGGTCGCGCCTGTGACATCGATGGCCAGCCGGTCGAAGCGGCCCACCACCCACTCGTACCCCTGGTTGCCCCCCACCGGTGCGCGCAGCCGCGCCAGCACCGGGGCGAGCGGCCCGCGCACGGCGAAGAGCAGGCCACCGCCGACGAGCGCCAACACGGACAGGCCGAGCGCCGGGGTCGGTCCGGCCCAGAGCGCCAGGTGCGCGTCGACCCCGCCGAGCAGATCGGCGTACGGCCGCAGCACGTCCTCCAGGACGCTCGCGGCCGGGCCGGCGAGCAGACCGATCCCGGCCAGCACCGCTGGCGGTACCAGCAGCGACGCGGCGATCGACCCCGGCGGGACCGGCGTCACGCCCGGCCGGTCGGCGAACGCGCCCCAGAGAAAACGGGCGCTGTACGCGACGGTGAGCACCGTCCCGGCGACCAGGCCGGTGAGGAGCACCGGTTGGTCGGTGAACGCGGCGAACACCGCCTCCTTCGCCACGAAGCCGACCAGCGGCGGCACCCCGGCCATCGACGCCGCGGCCAGCACGGCCACCACGAACAGCGGCCGGGACCAGTGCCGCAGCCCGGACAACTCGCGCAGGTCACGGGTGCCGGCACTGTGGTCGATGATGCCGACGACCAGGAAGAGCGCCGCCTTGAACAGGGCGTGCGCCAGCAGCATCGCGGTGCCGGCCAGCGCGGCGTCCGGCGTGCCCGAGCCGGTCACCGCGACCAGAAGGCCGAGCTGGCTGACCGTCCCGTACGCCAGCAGCAGCTTGAGGTCGGTCTGGCGCAGCGCCGCCCAACCGCCGAGCAGCATGGTCGCCACCCCGGCGACCTGCACCACCGGCCGCCACGGGCCGACCGTGGCGAGCACCGGCGCGAGCAGCCCGACCAGGTAGACGCCGGCCTTGACCATGGCGGCGGCGTGCAGGTACGCGCTGACCGGCGTGGGTGCCGCCATCGCGACCGGCAGCCACGAGCTGAACGGCAGCACCGCCGACTTGGACAGCGCCCCGGCCAGGATCAGCAGCACGGCACCCACCAGATACCCGCCGCCGGGCAGCGGCTGGGCGATGATCTCCGACCAGCGGTAGCTGCCGGCGTGCTCGCCCAGCATGATGAAACCGACCAGCATGGCGAGCCCGCCCAGCGTGGTGACCGTCAACGCCTGCGCCGCCGCCCAACGGCTGGACCGCCGTTCGGTGCTGTGCCCGATCAGCAGGTACGAAAAGACAGTGGTCAGCTCCCAGCCGACGTAAAGCAGCAGCAGGTCGTCGGCGAAGACCAGGACGAGCATCGCGCCCGCGAAGGCGACCAGGACCGCGGCGAACTGCGCCAGACCGATCGAGCCGGCGCTGAAGTAGCGGGCGCTGTAGACCAGCACCAGCGCGCCGACGCCGCCGATCAGCAGCGTCATCAGCCAGGACAGCGTGGTGAGCCGGAACGCGATGTCGAGGCCCAACTGCCGGATCCACGGGTACGTCTCGACCACCGCCCCGCCGCCGCTCACGGCCGGGGTGCGGGCCACCGCCCAGCAGAACGCGGCGGCCGGCGCGAGCGCCAGCGGGTAGCACGCGCGCGGACCCCACCAGCGAACGAGCAGGGGCGCGGCGAGGGCCGCCACGAAATGGAGGATGAGCAGTACCAGCACCTGCGCTCCCGATCGACATGGCCGACGCCAGTGGCAGCGGTGGCGCCTAGCAGCGATCAGACGCCAGTTCGCAGCCCGCCGGGCCGGTTTTGCCGGAATTAACCCCCAAACCCACCCACCCCACCCCACCGACCCCCACCCCAGGCGCCCAGCCCAGCCCTCTTCCGTTGATCAAGAGGTTTGCGTCAGCCGCGCCCGCCTTTTTGACGCAAACCTCTTGATCAACGCGGGAAAAGGGGGTGGGGGTGGGGTTAGTGGAGGAGGGCGTTGTTGAGGGGTTGGGCGTCGTCGGGGGCGGGGCGGTCGCGGCGTAGCTCGGCCAGCAGGTCGGGGCGGCCGAGTTGGCGGGCGACCCGGTCGACGACACGTTCCGCGGCGGTCAGCGAGCGCACCGCGAGCAGACGGCCGCGACTCTCGCGGCGCAGCACGAAGTAGTGCACGGCAACGCGGACCTGACCCCGATCGGCGGCGCTGGCCTGGGCGGTGCAGAGGACCAGCTCGCGCAGGCAGCGGGCGAGACGTTCGGCGAGCTCGAGCTCCGGGCCGTGCAGGCCGGCGCGGAGGGCGGCGAGATGACTGTCGACCTTGCGAATCAGCACGTCGGTGCCCGGTTCGACGGTGCGCTGCTCGCCGGCCATCACATCCCCTCACCCCGGTTCGCGTTGCGAGTGAAGTTACTTTATGTTGCTCCTCAGAAGCAAGCAGTTAAGTGAGACTTAACGCATTAAGCGCACGTTCCACGCTTTTTGCCTTTTGCTCGCCCATTCCGTCGTGAGCCGTTCGTGGATGTCAGACCGGAGGGGCACGATGGACCGGTGACCGGGGCAGACGCAGACGCCGGCGCGGTGCTCGCCGGGTTCGGCCCGGCGACCCGCGCCTGGTTCGACAACGCTTTCGCCGCGCCGACCGCCGCGCAGATCGGTGCGTGGCGGTCGGTCGCCGCCGGTCGCAACGCGCTGGTGGTGGCGCCCACCGGCTCCGGCAAGACGCTCGCTGCCTTCCTCTGGTCACTGGACCGGCTGGCCCGCGAGCCGGCACCGACCGAGCCCCGCCAGCGGTGCCGGGTGCTCTACGTCAGCCCACTCAAGGCCCTCGCCGTCGACGTGGAGCGCAACCTGCGCGCCCCGCTGGCCGGCATCCGGCAGGCGGCCACCCGGCTGGGCGTGGCACCGCCCGACATCACCGTCGGCATGCGCACCGGCGACACGCCCGCCGACGAGCGACGGGCCTTCGCCCGCACCCCGCCCGACATCCTCATCACCACGCCCGAGTCGCTGTTCCTGCTACTGACGTCGGCGGCCCGCGACTCACTGCGCGGCATCCAGACGGTGATCGTCGACGAGGTGCACGCGGTGGCCGGCAGCAAACGCGGCGCCCACCTCGCCCTCTCCCTCGAACGCCTCGACGAGCTGCTGCCCGCCCCGGCGCAGCGCATCGGCCTCTCGGCCACCGTCCGCCCGATCGACGCCTGCGCGCAGTTCCTCGGCGGTGCCCGCCCGGTCGACGTGGTGCAGCCGGCCACTCCGAAGACCATCGAGGTCAGCGTGCAGGTCCCGGTGGAGGACATGACCCGCCTGGACGAGCAGGAGCAGCCACCGGAGGACGACCTCGGCGGCCCCGGGCCACGTCGGGCGTCGATCTGGCCGGCCGTGGAGGAGCGGGTCTTCACCCTCATCGGGCAGCACCGCTCGACCATCGTCTTCACCAACTCCCGCCGCAGCGCCGAGCGCCTCTGCGCCCGGCTCAACGAGCTGGCCGCCGAAGCGGCGACCGAGGGCGCGGCCGGCGTACCGGAAGGGTTGTCGGCCGACGACGACCCGACGACCGGCGCGCAGCGGTGGGGTGGCCCTGCCGGCCCGGTGCGCAACCGGCCACCGGCCGAGGTGATGGCCCAGTCCGGGGCGGCCACCGGCGCGGCACCGGTGATCGCCCGCGCCCACCACGGCAGCGTCTCCCGGGAGGAACGCAAGCACATCGAGGAGGCGCTCAAGTCCGGCCAGCTGCCGGCGGTGGTGGCCACCTCCAGCCTGGAGCTGGGCATCGACATGGGCGCTGTCGACCTGGTGGTGCAGATCGAGGCGCCGCCGAGCGTGGCCGCCGGGCTGCAACGGGTCGGCCGGGCCGGGCACCAGGTGGGCGCCGTCTCCCGTGGAGTGGTCTTCCCCAAGCACCGTGGCGACCTGCTCTCCTGCGCGGTGGTCGCCGAGCGGATGACCGACGGCGCGATCGAGGAGCTGCACTACCCGCGCAACCCGCTGGACGTGCTGGCCCAGCAGATCGTCGCGATGGTGGCGCTGGAGCCGTGGGCGCTCGGCGACCTGGCCGTGCTGGTCCGCCGGGCCGCACCCTTCGCCGAGCTGCCCGACTCGGCGCTGCACGCCGTGCTGGACATGCTCTCCGGTCGCTACCCGTCCACCGCCTTCGCCGAGCTGCGCCCCCGACTGGTCTGGGACCGGGCCACCGACCTGCTCACCGGCCGCCCCGGCGCGCAGCGACTCGCGGTGACCAGCGGCGGCACCATCCCCGACCGGGGCCTGTTCGGGGTCTTCCTGGCCGGTGCCGAGCGGGCCGCCCGGGTCGGTGAGCTGGACGAGGAGATGGTCTACGAGTCCCGGGTGGGCGATGTCTTCCTGCTCGGCTCCTCCTCCTGGCGCATCGAGGAGATCACCCCTGACCGGGTGCTCGTCTCGCCCGCCCCGGGGCAGGCCGCGCGCATGCCGTTCTGGAAGGGCGACCAGCTGGGTCGGCCGGTGGAGCTGGGCCGGGCCATCGGCGCCCGGGTGCGCACCCTGCTGCGACAGACCGACGAAGCCGCACTGGCCGCGCTGCGCGACGGCGGGCTGGACGACTGGGCCGCCGGCAACCTGATGGCCTACCTGCGCGATCAGCGGGAGGCCACCCGTTCGCTGCCCGACGACCGCACTGTCGTCGTGGAACGGTTCCGCGACGAGCTGGGCGACTGGCGGCTGGCCGTGCACAGCGTGCTCGGCGCCCGGGTCAACGGGCCCTGGGCGCTCGCGGTGGGCCGCCGGCTGGCCGAGCGGTACGGCGTGGACGCCCAGGTGATGCCCTCCGACGACGGCATCGTGGTGCGACTTCCGGACACCGCCGACGAACCGCCCGGCGCCGACGTGGTGGTCTTCGAACCCGACGAGATCACCCAGCTGGTGGAGGAGTCGGTCGGCACCTCCGCCCTCTTCGCCGCCCGTTTCCGGGAGTGCGCCGCCCGGTCACTGCTGCTGCCGCGCCGCGACCCGCGCCGCCGCCAACCGCTCTGGCAGCAACGGCAACGCTCCGCCCAGCTCCTCGACGTGGCCCGCGAGTACGCGGACTTCCCGGTCACCCTGGAGGCCGCCCGGGAGTGCCTCCAGGACGTCTTCGACCAGCCGGCGCTGGCCGGGCTGATGCGCGACCTGGCCACCCGCAAGGTGCGGCTGGTCGAGGTGGAGACCAGCGCGCCGTCCCCGTTCGCGCGGTCGCTGCTCTTCGGCTACGTCGGTGCGTTCCTCTACGAGGGCGACGCCCCGCTGGCCGAGCGCCGCGCCGCCGCGCTCGCCCTCGACTCCACCCTCCTCGGCGAGCTGCTCGGCCGGGTCGACCTGCGCGAACTGCTCGACCCGGCGGTGCTCACCGAGACCGAACGGCAACTGCGGTGGCTGACCGAGCAGCGCCGCCCCCGCGACGCCGAGGACGTGGTCGAGCTGCTGCGGGTGCTCGGTGACCTGAGCGACGCCGAGCTGACCGAGCGGGGCGTGCCCGAGACGTGGCTCAGCGAGCTGGAGGCCACCCGCCGGGTGCTGCGGGTCCGGATCGCCGGCGAACAGCGCTGGGTGGGCGTCGAGGACGCCGCCCGCCTGCGCGACGCACTCGGCGTGGCACTGCCGATGGGGGTGGCCGAGGCGTACCTCGCCCCGGTGGCCGATCCGCTCGGTGATCTGGTGGCCCGTTACGCCCGCACCCACGGGCCGTTCGCCGCCGCCAGCTGCGCGGCCCGCTTCGGGTTGGGCGTGTTCGTCGTCGAGCAGGCGCTGCGCCGGCTCGGCGCCACCGGCCGGGTGGTCTCCGGGGAGTTCACCCCGGACTCGGCCGGCGCCCAGTGGTGCGACGCCGAGGTGCTACGGATGCTGCGCCGCCGCTCGCTCGCCGCGCTGCGCCGGGAGATCGAGCCGGTGCCGCCCCGGGCGCTGGCGACGTTCCTGCCCCGTTGGCAGCAGGTCGGCTCGTCCGCCCGAGGTGTCGAGGCGCTCGCGGCAACTGTGGAGCAGTTGCAGGGCGCGGCGGTGCCGGCGTCCGCCCTGGAGCGGTTGGTGCTGCCCGCCCGGGTCGCGGACTACTCCCCCGCCCACCTCGACGAGTTGTGCGCGAGCGGGGAGGTGCTGTGGGCCGGGTCGGGGGCGATCTCCGGAGGCGACGGCTGGGTCACCCTGGCGTACGCGGACACCGCGCCACTGCTGCTCCCTCCGCCCGACGAGGCGTTGACCCGCACCCCGCTGCACGACGCGGTGCTCGACGCGCTCGGCGACGGGCAGGCGTTGTTCTTCCGCCCGCTGGCCGACCGGGTCGGTTCGACAGACGACGCCGCGCTGACCGCGGTGATCTGGGATCTGGTCTGGGCGGGGCACCTCAGCAACGACACCCTCGCCCCGCTGCGCGCGGTGCTCGGCGCCGGCGGCGCCCACCGCTCCCGGCCGTCCGCGCCCCGCACCCGCTACCGGCGGCCCGGCCGGGTGGCGCTGCCGACCCGTGGTGGCCCGCCGACGGTCGCCGGCCGCTGGTCCCGCCTTCCGGACCGGGATCTCGACCCGACCCGGCGGGCCGCCGCGCTCGCCGACCTGCTGCTGGAGCGGCACGGGGTGGTCACCCGGGGCGCGGTCATGGCCGAGCAGGTGGTCGGCGGGTTCTCGGCGGTCTACCCGGTGCTGTCGGCGCTGGAGGAGCGCGGCGCGGCCCGCCGGGGTTACTTCGTCGAAGGGCTCGGCGCGGCGCAGTTCGCCGTACCCGGCGCGGTGGACCGGCTGCGCGCGCTGGCCGAACCGACCGACGGCGCCCGGGGGCGGGGCGCGGTGGCCACCGTGCTCGCCGCCACCGACCCGGCCAACCCGTACGGCGCGGCGCTGCCCTGGCCGGAACGGGTCGTCGACTCCGGTGACGGGGCCACACCGGCGACCGGGCACCGGGCCGGCCGCAAGGCGGGGGCCCTGGTGGTGCAGGTCGGCGGTGACCTGGTCCTCTACGTCGAACGCGGCGGCCGGACGCTGCTCTCCTTCACCGACGACACCGAGACGCTCGCCGCGGCCGGCAAGGCGCTCGCCGACGCCGTCCACTCCGGGGCGTTGGGTGCGATGTCGGTGGAGCGGGCCGACGGCGAGGCGGTGCACTCCTCGCCGCTGCGTGACGCGTTGACCGCCGCCGGCTTCCGGGCCACCCCGCGCGGCCTGCGCCTGCGCGGCTGACCGGGCCTGTGCGCCCGCGTCAGCCCAGACCGTTGAGCACCTTCTCGTAGCGGGGCCGGTCGGCGGCCGGGGTCTTCGCCTCAAGGTAGTTGAGCACCACCGCACCGCGCCGGTACGACTGGCCGCCCCACGTCTCGGCGATGTCGCTGGCGCTGATCTCGTCGGGAAACACGTACACCGTGACGGCGTCGGTGGCGATCAGCTCGGAACAGCCCAGGCCGAGACCGTCCGGCCCACAGTCGACCGAGCGGTCCTTCGGGTGCGGCACCTTCAGGCCGGCGGCCTTGAACGCGTTGACGACCTGGGTGGCACCGGGCGCACCCGTCGGGCGTTTGGGCAGCACCACCGGCGGTGGGCTGGCCGGCCGGCGCTGCGTGGGCCCCTGGGGGGCGACGGACGGCGGGGCCACCGGCGGGGCTGCCGGTGACGCGGCGCCGCTGGCGCTGGGCGGCCCCGCCGAGGGCGTCGGGGCGCTCGGCAGACCGGTGGCCGCCGGGGCCGAGGACGACGAGGGGGTGGGGGCCGCACTCGACGGATCGGCGTCGCCACCGCCGCAGCCGGCGGTGACGGCCACGGCTACCAGCAGGATTCCGACGGCGGGCAGGCTCCGAATTGTCACCAGGGCAGTCTGCCCAACGTCATCCGGCGGCGGGAGGGGCCGGTCGGCCACTGCGCTGTCCCGAATCCGTCAGCCCACCCGGTTCCACTAGCCTGCGGGCATGTCCGCAGTGCCCTGGATCTCGCTGACCACCGACTACGGCCTCACCGACGGCTTCGTGGCCGCCTGTCACGGGGTCGTCGCCCGCGTCGCGCCGACCGCCCGGGTGATCGACGTGACCCACCTGGTGCCGCCGGGGGATGTCCGGCGGGGTGCCGCGGTGCTGGCGCAGACAGTGCCGTACCTGCCGGTGGGAGTGCACGTGGCGGTGGTCGATCCGGGTGTCGGCACCGCCCGACGGGGTGTCGCGCTGGCCGCCCCGGGCGGGCTGCTGGTCGGCCCGGACAACGGGTTGCTGCTGGACGCCGCCGCCGCGCTCGGTGGGGTGACCGACGCGGTCGAGCTGACCGAGCCGCGCTGGCTGGCCGCCCGGGTGTCCCGCACGTTCCACGGGCGGGACGTCTTCGCGCCGGTGGCGGCCCGGCTGGCGCTCGGCGCGCCGCTCGCCGAGGCGGGCCCACCTGTCGACCCGGCCGGGCTGGTGCGGCTGCCGACGCCCACGGTGACCCGGGACGCCGAGGGATTCACCGCCGAGGTGCTGACCGTGGACCACTTCGGCAACGTCCAACTGGCCGCACCGGCCGAGCTGCTCGATCCGCTGCCGGCCACGCTGCGGGTGGGTCCGTCGGGAACCGCGCCGGCCCATGCGGCGGTGCACGGGCGCACCTTCGGCGACGCCCCGGCCGGTGGCCTGGTGACGTACGTCGACTCGGCCGGGCTGGTCGCGGTCGCTGTCAACGGCGGACGGGCCGTGGACCTCCTCGCGGTGTCCGCGGGGGACCTGCTGCGGGTATCGGGCTGATGTTCGACTGTGGAATGCTTCTCCGGTGGGTGAGCATGTGGTTCCTGCGGGCTGTCCCTGCTGTGCGTCGCGGACCGGCGGGGGGACCTGTCCCGTCTGTTTCTGGACCGACGACGGCCAGACCGACGCCGACGCCGACGCCGTCCGGGGTGGCCCCAACGGCGACCTGAGCCTCACCCACGCCCGTCTCAACTACGCCGTCTACGGTGCCAGCCACCCGCGCTACCAGGACATGGTGCGCACGGCTCGCCCCGACGAGCGCCCCTGACGCTGAGGCGGCGCCCGACGGGGTGAGCGTGGCTCAGCAGACCGGCACGCTGCCGCCGTACACACTCGAGATGTACGCGTGGCTGACGTACTGGCCACTGGTCAGCCGGTTCCAGCGGGTGGTGGTGCGGTAGGGGCCGGCGACCGACTGACCGGTGACGTAGCACTGGATCGGCACGTGGGCCAGCCGGGCGGCGAGGCCACGGATCGCGTACGACGTGCTGGCCCCGGTGCGGATGTTGAGCGGCCCGTCGCCGACCACGCCGCGCGGGCCGCCGCCGGTCCACAGGTAGGCGACGTCCACCCAGGCGTTGGTGGTCAGCCGCAGCCCGTCCCAGAACGTGCCGTCGGCCAGGTCGATGCCGGCCGGGTTGAGCACGGTCCGCCCGAACTGGTCCCGGCCACCGTTGTAGCCGGACTGGTACGCGGCCTGCGCCTCGGGTCGCCCCTGCGGCAGGTCCTTCCAGTTCTCCCGCACGGATGACGGGTTCCAGTAGTCGTCGCGGGTGTTCCACGGCCCGACGTCCCAGACCGGGGCGTACTCGCAGCGGGCGCCGTTGGTGGTGCAGACCCGCACGGTGTAGTCGCCGGTGTTGAGCGGGGAGAGTCCGCGCCGCGACGGCAGTGCCGCGAAGTGGTCCCGGGGTTGCACGGTGCGGCCGTTGGCGGTCACCTCACCGACCAGCCCGATGCGGGTGGCGTACACCCGGTAGGTGCGACCGGGTGTGGCGGCGGACACGGCGGCGTTCGCGTCGGCGGTGAGCCGCATGCCCCGTACCGTCGCCGTCGCTCCCTTGTCGGGGGCGGTGAGCACCACCCGGGCCTGTACCCGGGTGACGGGCCGGTCGAAGACGGTGCCGGCGGCCCGCCACTCCGTCCAGCCGGCGGTCCGCCAGCCGCGGACCTGCGCCTCCACCGTCGCCCCGGCGGGGACCGCGGCGTCGATCTCGGCGCGGACCCGGGTGGCCGGCCGGGCGAGGGTGCGGGGTGTGGTCAGCAGCATCCCCTCGGCGACGGCGCTGTGCGGGCTGCGGGCGCCGCGCCAGGTGGGCCGGGCCTCCCGCAGGCGGAGGCCGGCGGCGGTGCGTCGGACGTTGACGTCGTCGCGGTCGACGATCGTGAGGTCGGCGCTCCACCGTTCGTCGCCGGGTGCGGCGGCGACGAGGGCGATCGGTGCGCTGGCGGCCGGGACGTTACCGGTGGTGGGTAGGAGCGCTGCGGTGAGCAGGAGGGTGAGGGTGGCGATGAGGGCGACGGATGGGATACGACAACGGGGTCGCGTCATGGGCATTCTCCTCAGAACCCCCTGACCTTCGCATGTCAGGAGATCATGAGGAACCTGTGTACAAATAGCGACACATGCGAATCTTGCTCGAAGAGGGAGAATGGCAGGGTGCCCGAAGGCGACACCGTCTGGAACACCGCGCGCGTGCTGCACCGCGCGCTGGCCGGCGCGCGGATCACCGGCAGTGACTTCCGGGTGCCGCAACTGGCGACCACGGATCTCACCGGCTGGACCGTCCGCGAGTCGGCCAGCCGGGGCAAGCACCTGCTGCTGCGGCTCGACACCCCCACCGAGGAGCACTGGAGCCTGCACTCCCACCTGCGGATGGACGGCGCCTGGCGGGCGTACGCCCCCGGGGAACGCTGGAGCGGCCGGCCCGCGCACCTGATCCGGGTGGTGCTGCGCAGCCCCGGCGCGGTAGCGGTCGGCTACCACCTGCACGAGCTGACACTGGTGCCGACCGCCGACGAGGATCACCTGGTCGGCCACCTCGGCCCCGACCTGCTCGGGCCGGACTGGGACCCGGCCGAGGCGGTCCGTCGGCTCGCCGAGCACCCGGAGCAGAGCATCGGCGAGGCGCTGCTGGACCAGCGCAACCTGGCCGGCGTGGGAAACCTCTACAAGTGCGAGGTGCTGTTCCTGCGCGGGGTGTCACCGTGGACCCCGGTCGGTGGGGTGCCCGATCTGCCGGGCCTGGTGGCTCTCGCGCAACGGCTGCTCGCCGCCAACCGGGGCCGGTGGACGCAGAGCAGCACCGGCTCGCTGCACCGGGGGCAGACCAGCTACGTCTACGGCCGCCGCGCCCAGCCCTGCCGCCGCTGCGGCACCGCGATCCGCAAGGAGGAACTGGGTGAACGGGTCACCTACTGGTGCCCGGTCTGCCAGCCCGAACGCCCGGCCCCGCCATCTGCCGGCTGACCAGGCTCCCACCGATCGAGACCCAGCGTAGAAACGGACGATTGGGTAATTCCTAACCGGCCGTCGACGTCGCATGCTGCGGTTGAGCGCTCACCGACCGTCAGCAGAGTGCCGAGGTTCCCCACGTCGGGGTGGCGAACCTCGCGCCCCGAACCGGGGAGAGTCATGGCGATGTTCCGCAGACTCCGCTCCACCTTCCTCACGCGGACCACCCGCGACGCCGACGCCCCCGCCACCGGTCGGGGGGCGGCGGTGCCGGCCGCGCGGACGGCCGAGGAGGTCGTCGCGACACCGAGCCTGGACCCGGCAGTGGTGCCCCGCTACTTCGGCCCCGTGCCGAACTTCGCGCACAGCCCTCGCCCGACCCGCGACCCCGACGGGCAGGTGACGGCCGGGACCGGGCTGCGCAAGTTCGTCGACCCGCTGCCCCTTCCCGGCCAGCCGGGCGGCGGCGACCTCGGCAGCCAACTGCCGGTCGCAGTGCCCGACACGATCAGCTATCCGGGCTGCGACTACTACGAGATCGGCCTCCAGGAGTACGCGCAACGGCTGCACCGGGACCTGCCGGCCACCCGGCTGCGCGGCTACCGGCAGCTCAACCTGGGCACCGACCCGGCCGGCCACAACACTGTGGTGCCACCGGAGCGACAGTGGCACCTCGGGCCGATGATCCTGGCCCGTCGGGGTCGACCGGTCCGGGTGAAGTTCATCAACCAACTCCCCACCGGCCGGGCCGGCGAGCTGTTCCTGCCGGTCGACGACACGATCGAGGGGGCCGGCCTCGGCCCGCTGGACGGGCCGGCGCCGTACCCGCAGAACCGGGCCGTGCTGCACCTGGCCGGGGCGCAGACCGGCTGGACCAGCGCGGGCAACCCGGGGCAGTGGATCACCCCGGCCGGGGAGATCACCCCGTACCCGACCGGACCCGGGCTGGCCCACGTGCCGGACATGCCGGCGCCCGGCGCCGGCGCCACCACTCTCTACTTCCCGAACGAGCAGAGTGGCCGGCTGCTGTGGTTCCACGACAACACCCTCGGCCTGGCCCGGCTCACCGTCTACGGCGGACAGCTCGCGCTCTACCTGCTCACCGACCCGGCCGAGGACCAGCTCGTCGCCGACGCGGTGCTGCCGGCCGACCAGGTGCCCCTGGTGATCGAGGACAAGACGTTCGTCCCGGACGACGCCCAACTCGCCGCCGAGGACCCGACCTGGGACCGGGAACGCTGGGGTGCCCGGGGCAGCCTCTGGCACCCGCACGTCTACCAACCCCGGCAGAACCCGTACCGATCCGGTGGACGCAACCGCACCGGCCGGTGGGACTACGGCCCCTGGACGAGCAACGCCGCAGCCCACGGCACCCACCCCGACGGCTGGGTGCCGAATCCGTACCACGACCCGGTCGACGCCCCGGACGAGCCGCCGCTGAGCCCCGGCGTCCCGCACCCGTCGGCCGTCCCCGAGGCGTACGGCGACACCCCGCTGGTCAACGGTGTCGCCTACCCGTACCTGGAGGTGCAGCCGCGCGCGTACCGGTTCCGGATCCTCAACGCCTGCCTGGACCGCAGCCTCAACCTCCAGCTCTACCGCGCCCGCTCCGACGCGGCGATGTGGACGGCCGACGGCGCGCTCGCCGACCCCGACGCCGGCGAGGTGCCGATGGTGCCGGCCACCCGCGCGGCGGACCACCCGGCGGGCTGGCCGACCGACGGACGCGACGGCGGTGTGCCCGACCCCCGCGCCGCCGGCCCGGAGTTCATCCAGATCGGCAACGAGGCCGGTCTCCTGCCGGCCCCGGTGGTGCTGCCGAACCGACCGATCGGTTACCGGTACGACCGGCTCGACCCGACAGTGCTGAACGTCGACGGGCACACTCTGCTGCTCGCACCGGGTGAACGGGCCGACGTGCTCGTCGACTTCTCCGCCGTGCCGCCGGGCAGCACGCTGATCCTGTACAACGACGCTCCGGCCCCGCTGCCCGGCTTCGACAGCCGCTACGACCAGCACACCGGCGCCCCGGACCGCACCGCCGAGGGTGGCCCGCCCCCGACCGAACCGGGGTACGGCCCGAACACCCGCACCCTGCTCCAGTTCCGGGTGACCGGCACACCCGCGCCGCCGTACGACCTGGACCGGCTGCGCGACCGGCTGCCCGTGGCGTACGCGGCCAGCCAGCGCCCGCCGATCGTCCCGCAACCGGCGTACGACCCGCCGTTCGGCACCCGGACGACGACGCGGACGACGGTGCCGGTGCACGCCACCACTGTGACGTTCACACCGACGGCGGGCACCGGCCCGGTGACAGTGCCGATCGCGGTGAAGGCCGCACAGCAGATCTTCGAGCCGGACCACGGCCGGCTTGCGGGTCGGCTCGGCGTGGGGCACCCGCACGCCGGGCCGCTCCACCCGACGACGCTGCCGCTCGGCGCGACCGACCCGGTCACCGAGGTGCTGTTCGCCACCGACACCGCCGTACCGGTGGGTGCCCCCACCGACGGCACGCAGCTCTGGCGGATCAGCGGCAACGTCCGGCAGACCGAGCCGGTGCAGGTCGACGGCTGCGACCTGCAGGTGATCAACCGGGTCGGCTGGGACGGCACGCTGCGCCTTCCGCACGACACGGAGCTGGGTTGGAAGGGGATCGTCCGGGTCAACCCCCGGGAGGACGTGGTGGTGGCGCTGCGTCCGGTCGCGCCGGTGCTGCCGTTCAAGCTGGGCGACAGCCTCCGGCTGCTCGACCCCTGTCGCCCGGCCGGCGCGCGGGCCGGTTCGACGCCGGTCAGCCCGGCCGACGGGCGACCCGCCACTGTGGTCAACCAACTGGTCAACCTGGGCTGGGAGTACCGCTGGCACAGCCAGCTCGCCGGCCACCGCGACGGCGGGATGACCCGACCGCTGGTGCTGCGGGTGGCGCCGAAGGCGCCGACGGGCCTGACCGCCACCCCGGTGCCCGGGTCGGCCACCGCGCTACCCGCGATCGCGCTGGCCTGGACCAGCAACGGCGGGCGACCGGCCGCCACCAGCCACCTGCTGCAACGGGCCACCGACGCGACCTTCGGCGGCGAGGTCACCACGATCACCGTCGCGGCCGCCGCCACCCGGTACACCGACGCGACGGTCACCCCGGGGGTGACGTACCACTACCGGATCCGGGCGGAGAACGCGGTCAGCTACTCGTCCTGGTCCAACGGGGTGCCCGCCTCGGTGCACCTGGCCGCGCCGAGCGCCCTGGTGGCGACGCTCCCGCCGGCGGCACCGCTGCGGGTGGCGCTGCGCTGGACGAACCGGTCGTTCGCCACCGGCATCGACGTGCAACGGGCCACCAACCCGACGTTCACCAGTGGCCCGGGCACCACGGCGATCGGGGTCGGTGACAACCACCTGGACCCGACAGTGGCACCGGACACCACGTACTACTACCGGGTGCGGACCACCTATCTGGGTGCCGCCTCGGCGTGGTCGACGGTCGCCACGGTGACCTCACCACCCCCGCCGGGCGTCCCGAGCGGGGTGAGCGCCACCGCCACCGCGCCGGGGCCGGACACCGCGACGGTGATCCTGGCGTGGGCGGCCAGCACCCCCGGCGGCCCGGGGTCCGGGTTCACCGTGCAGCGGGCCCTCGACCCGACCTTCGAGCAGGAGCTGGCCACTTTCACGGTGACCGGCCGCGGCTTCACCAACACGGGGCTGGCCCGGGGGGTGACCTACCACTACCGGATCCGGTCGTTCAACGTCGTTGGCACCTCGGCGTACACCGGACCGGTGCTGGTGACGACCCCACCGTGACGGGCCCGCGCTCCGGGGGGCGTGTGCGGTCAGCGCGTCGGCGCGCGCAGCGGGGTGCCGACGGCGCGCAGCTCGGCGAGGGCCCCGGCGACCCCGTGCAGCAGGTCGGTCGCCTCGGTGAGCCGGTCGGCGGCCGGGTGGGCGCTCTCCGGTCGGGCGTCCTCGGCCAGATAGCCGGCGGCGGCGACCACCAGCCGTTCGTACGCCGCCACCCCGGCCTCCAGTTGTGCGGTCAGCGCGGCGTGCGCCTCGGCCAGCGGCGGCCGGGCGTCGGCCGGGGCCAGCCGCAGCGCGCGTTCGACGCTGGCCACCCGGGTGGCCAGGTCGCGCAGCGAACGGTCGGCGGCGGCTGCCTCCAGCACCGCCGGCTCGGCCAGCCCGGTGAGCCGGGGGGCCATCCCGGCCAGGGTGAGCGCCGCCCGGTCCAGGCGGACCCACTGTTCCCCGGCTCCGGTGCCACGCAGTGCGATCCGGGAACGGACCCGGCGCACCTCGGCCAGCACGCCCGCGCCGACCGGCAGCCGCTCGACGGCGGCGACCAGCCGGGCCCGCGAGCGGGCCGCCGCCTCGGCCGGGTCGAGCGCCGGGGGTGCCGGCTGGGCGGCCAGGGCGCGCACGTCGATCCACCGCCAGGCGGCGAGCGCCACCGCACTGCCCGCGGCGCCGGCCCAGGCCGCGTCGGGCAGACCAAGCCCGGCGTACGGGGTCAGCACCACCGCCGCGCCGCCGAGCCCACCGGCCAGCACGCTCCACCGTCGGGCCGACCGGCGAAGCCGACCCAGCCTGCGGAAGTACCGGGTCCGCTCGTCTGCCACAGTGCCTCCTCGGTCCGGTCGTTCAGCCGGCGGCGGTGGGGTCGCCGGTGCCCCGTTCGCGGGCCATGCTGGCGCGCAGTTCGTCCAGTCGGGCGGCGGCGGTCGGGTCGTTGGCCGGGCCGGTCTTCTCGGCCTGCGGTACGGCCGGTCGCTGGGTCGCGCCGCCGAGCTGCTCCCCCGCCATGCTGGACCGGATCTGCTCCAGCCGGGCGGACCCGGCCGAGTCGATGGTGGCCTTCTGAATCTCCAACATACGGCCCTCGACGGAGTTGCCGGCCAGTTCGGCGCGGCCCATCGCGTTGGCGTACCGCCGCTCGATGCGGTCGCGCACCTCGTCCAGCGACGGGGTGGTGCCCGGCGCGGTCAGCGACGACATCGATTCCAGCGAGCGGGCCACCGTCTCCTGCATCTTGGCCTGCTCCAGCTGGCTGAGCAGCTTGGTGCGCTCGGCGATCTTCTGCTGGAGGATCATCGAGTTGTTCTCGACCGCCCGGCGGGCCTGCGCGGCGGCGCCCAGCGCCTGGTCATGCAGGGTCTTCAGGTCCTCGGTGGCCTGCTCGGCGGAGACGAGCTGGCTGGCCAGCGTCTGCGCGGACTGCTCGAAGCGCACCGCCTCGGCCTCGTCGCCCTTGGCCCGGGCCTGGTCGGACAGCACCAGGGCCTGCCGGGCGTTGCCCTGCAACCGCTCGACCTCGGACATCTGCCGGGACAGCTTCATCTCCAGCTGCCGCTGGTTGCCGATCACCGCGGCGGCCTGCTGGACCAGCGCCTGGTGCTGCCGCTGGGCATCCTCGATGGCCTGCTGGATCTGCACCTTGGGATCGGCGTGCTCGTCGATCTTCGCACCGAAGAGCGCCATCAGGTAGTTCCAACCCTTGACGAACGGGTTCGCCATCTCCGTGGTATCCCCTCAGTAGCGTCGCTCCACCACGGCCGGGCCGGCTGAACCGACCGACCGTCACCGGCCGGTCTCCATCGTCCCAGCAGAACGCCAACGAGGCATCCGTACCGGGCGGTCGACAGCACCGGCGGCTCCTGCGAGCAACCCTACGCGGCCGGGGCCACCTCGCCCACGGTCAGCCGGATCGGCGTCAGGCGGCGCAGACCACGTCCCGGTCGCGCTCGGTCGGGCGGACCCGGGTGCTGCGCAGGGTGGCCTTGAGCGGCGAGTCCTGGCGGACCGAGACGGCGACCTTGCCGTCGGAGGTGACCCGACGGACCCCCCGGTTGGTGCTCTTGGGCTCGGCGGCGGCCGGCTCGTCCGGCATCGAGACGAGCACCTCGGGCATCTGCTCGGCGAGCGCCACGGTGTCGCTCACCTCACGCAGCAGCTCGGACAGGCGGGCACCGAGGGCGTCACAGATCGCGGCGAGCAGCTCGCTGGACGGCTCCTTGTGCCCCCGTTCGATCTCGGAGAGGTAGCCGAGGCTGACGTTGGCGGCGGTGGAGACCTCACGCAGCGTGCGCTGCTGGCCCTGCCGGCGCGCTCGCAGTGCGTCACCGATCACCCGGCGTAGCAGGATCATCGCACCTCCCCCAGAGGGATTCCTCGCGCCCGGCGCTGGGCAGCCGGTCGCGGCGGACCACGCCGACCCCGAACGTCGGAGCCTTCCCGCAACCGTACCCGTTGCGGGCCCGGGCGACATCCCGCCCCGCCCGTCGGTTCGCCGGGGCGGGCCTGCCGGGCTGCCGACCCCGCCCCTGGGCGGCTTTCACCGTGCCGCGGCGACCAGCCGCTCGGTGAGCAGCCGCAGCGCCTCGACCACCGCCGCCGCCCGGACGTGGTCGCGCCCGCCGTCCAGGTCGAGCTGGCGGACCTCACCGCCGTTCGGGCCGGCGACCGCCACGTAGACCAGGCCCACCGGCTTGCCGTCCTGCGGTTCGGGACCGGCGACCCCGGTGGTGGCCAGTCCCCAGTCCGCACCGCACCGCTGTCGGCCGCCCTCGGCGAGCGCCGCCGCCACCTCCGGGTCCACCGGCCCTCGCTCGGCGAGCAGGTCGGCGGGGACGCCAGCCAGTGTCGCCTTCAACTCGGTGGCGTAGACCACGAGGCCACCCTGGTAGACCCCGCTGACCCCGGCGATGTTCACGATCGAGGCGGCCAGCGACCCGCCCGTGAGGGATTCGACGGTGGCGAGCGTCTCGTGCCGCTCGGACAACCGGTGCACCACCGCGGCCGCCGCGCTGCCCACCTCGGCACCACTCACCCCAGCGCTGTTCACCGCCACCCCGCCCTCACCCCTCGCCGCATCCCCCAGTCCTTCCCCACCCACCGATCCCCAACCCCAACCCCATCGCGTCGATCATGAAGTTATTGCCACGACACACCGCCTCGGATGGCAACAACTTCATGGTCAACGGGGGTGGGGTGGGTTACCGGGGGCGGCGCAGGCGGAGGGCCTGGGCTATGTAGTCGAAGCCGGTGGCCACCGTGACCAGGACGGCGGCGGCCATGATCCACGGCCCGACGGCGGCGAGCGCGGCCGGCATCGGCCACAGGTACCAGGCGATGGCCAGGATCTGGAGCGCCGTCTTGACCTTGCCGCCTCGGCTGGCGGCGATCACACCGTGCCGGATCACCCAGAACCGCAACCCGGTGATGCCCAGCTCGCGGACGAGGATCAGCGCGGTCACCCACCAGGGCAGCTGGTCGTACCAGGAGAGCAGCACCAGCGCCGCACCGGTGAGCGCCTTGTCGGCGATCGGGTCGGCCACCTTGCCGACCGAGGTGACCAGCCCGAAGCGGCGGGCGATCCAGCCGTCCACGAGGTCGGTCGCCGAGGCCACGGCGAAGATCAGGCAGGCCGCCATCCGCCACCCGGCGTGGGTCATCCCGGACATGATCACCGAGGCGGCGAAGACCGGCACCAGCACCAGCCGCAGGGCGGTCAGCGCGTTGGCGGCGTTGACGACGGGGACCACGGCCACCACCCGGCCGGGCGTCGACTCCGTCGCCCCGGTCACCGCCGCACCCCGCTCGGGTCGCCGTGGCGTTCCCGGTACCGCACCACGTGGCTCCCCCGCTCCGCTCGGGCCCGCCGTCACCGTGCCGCGCCGGGCGCCGCCGAGATCATCTCATCCGGCACGGCGAGCAGGTCCACCCCTTCGGTGCCGGTCACCGTTGCGCGCACCAGGTCACCCGGGCGCAGCGCGGAAAGGTCGACCCCACCCTCGGCCGGGGCGACCAGGGTGGTGGAGCCGTCCACCTCCGGCGCCTGGTGCGCCGCCCGGCCCTCCACCACGCCGTCCTCGATCGTGTCGACCAGCACCTCGACCGTCGAGCCGAGGCGGTCCTCGGCCCGCTGCGAGCAGAGCTCGTCGGCGAGCGCGCTGAGCCGGTCGTACCGTCGCTTGATCGTGGCGGCGGAGACCTTGCCGGGCAGGCCGGCGGCCTCGGTGCCGTCCTCGTCGCTGTAGTCGAACATGCCGATCGCGTCCAGCCGGGCCTCGGTCAGGAACCGGACCAGCTCGTCGACGTCGGCGCGGGTCTCGCCGGGGAAACCGACGATGAAGTTGCTCCGGGCGCCCGCGTCCGGGGCCAGCGCACGGGCACCGGCCAACAGCTCCAGGAACCGGTCGGTGGAGCCGAAACGCCGCATCCGGCGCAGCACCGGCTCGCTGGAGTGCTGGAACGACAGGTCGAAGTACGGTGCCACACCCGGGGTCGTGGCGATCGCCTCGACCAGCCCCGGCCGGGTCTCGGCCGGCTGGAGGTAGCTCGCCCGCACCCGGACGATGCCGGTCACCGCGGCGAGCTGCGGCAGCAGCTTCTCCAGGGCGCGCGGGTCACCCAGGTCCTTGCCGTACGAGGTGGAGTTCTCGCTGACCAGCACCAGCTCCCGCACCCCGGACTTGGCCAGCCACTCCGCCTCGGCGAGCAGCTCGTCCGGGGTACGCGAGACGAACGCCCCCCGGAAGGCCGGGATGGCGCAGAACGCGCAGCGGCGGTCGCAGCCGCTGGCCAACTTCAGCGAGGCCACCGGGCCGGTGTCGAGCCGTCGGCGCAGCACCTGGCGCAGGTGCGCCGGCGTGTGCTCGTCGGTGTCGGTGGGAGTGCGGGTCACGGTGCCGTGGCCGGGCAGCGACACCCCGCTGTCGCGGCGGCGCACCGGAGTCAGCGGCAGCAGCTCCCGCCGGTCGCGCGGGGTGTGCGCGCTGATCTGCTCGCCGGCGACGACGGCGTTGAGCCGGGCGGCGATGTCCGGGTAGTCGTCGAAGCTCAGCACCGCCTGCGCCTCGGGGAGGCTGTCGGCAAGCTCCTTGCCGTACCGCTCGGCCATGCAGCCCGCGGCGACCACCTTGGCGCCCGTCCCGGCGGCGGCGAGCAGGGTCTGGATGGAGTCCTGCTTGGCCTTCTCCACGAAACCGCAGGTGTTGACGACCACCACGTCGGCGCCCTCGCCGTCGGTGCTCACCTGCCAGCCGTCGGCGTGCAGGCGGGCGGCCAGCTCCTCCGAGTCGACCTCGTTGCGGGCACAGCCCAGGGTCAGCAGGGCGACACGACGGCCCTCGGCGTGGTCAGCGGGCGAAGGAGAGGTGGCAGACACCATCCGAGGGTACCGGGCCGGCCCGGTGAGCCCACGCACGCGGGCTGCGGAGACGGTCGACACAATGTCGGCCGGCAGCCGTCCGGGCCCGGTCAGCGGGCCGGGGCGGCCACCCGGGTCAGCGCGTCGAGCAGGAACACCTCGGTGCCGGCCAGGCCGGTGCAGCAGAAGACCGAGACCTGGTCCGCGCTGGTCCGGCCGGGGACCGCGCCGGCCAGGACGCCGCCCAGGTCGCGCAACCGCCCGAGGTACGGGGGCGTGGCGGCGAGCATCGGCGGCTGGTAGTCGACCGCCTGGACCGGTGAGTCGGTGACCAGCAGATCGGCGGTGTCCAGCAGGTCGGTCCCGAACTCGCTGCGGTCGCGTTGCTTGAAGCCGACCGCGTTGACGTGGGTGCCGGGGCTGAGGTCGGCGGCGCGCAGCACCGGGGTCGGGCTGGTGGTCGCCAGCACCACCAGGTCCCGCCCGGCGACGGCCGAGCCCGGGTCGGCCACCGCGCGGGCCGGCACGCCCAGTTCGGCACGGACCCGGCTGGCGAAGGTCTCCCGGCGAGCGGCGGACCGGCTGTGCACCACCACCTCGCGTAGCGGGCGGACCGCGGCGGCGGCCCATACCTGGGTCCACGCCTGCCGGCCGGAGCCGATCACACCGAGGGTGGCGGCGTCGGACCGGGCCAGCGCGTCGACAGCGACACCACCCAACCCGCCGGTACGACGGGAGCCCAGCTCCTCGCCGACAGCCACCGCCCGGACCGCCCCGGTCCGGGCGTCGTGCAGCACCACCAACTGCTCGCCCTGCGGGTGACCGAAGGTGTCGTACGAGCGGAAGCCGTACCACTCGCCGACCAGGTGCCCGGCGGTGAGCACCATCCGCCCGCCGTTGAGCGGTGCGGCGGCCCGGGGCGGTGCGATCAGGCGTCCCTCGTACGCGGCCAGGAGCGCGGCGCGCATGGCGTCGACCGTGGTGGCGGCGTCCAGCGTGGCGGCGACCTCGGGGTCGGCGTAGAGCAGGGTCATGCTGGCGATAGTGCATGTTGAAGTCAGGTAGAGGTCAACGGAGCGTGGCGGTGGTCACCGCCACGGCGCCGGGGGCGGTGCTAGCGTCGGACCCGGTGGCCGGATGCTCGTGGTCACTCCGGACGAGTGGTGGGCGTACCCGGTCAGGCCAAGACGCCCCGCGTGACGTGCAGACTCGACTCGTCCCGGCGCGGCAGCCCCGGGCGCTCCCGGTGAGGTGAACGATGGCCTGGCTCGTGCTGGTGATCTCAGGACTGCTGGAGACGGCCTGGGCGATCGCCCTGGACCGCAGCGCCGGTTTCAGCCGGCTGATCCCGTCCGTGGTGTTCGTGGTGACCCTGCTGCTGAGCATGGCCGGGCTGTCGTACGCGCTGCGGGACATTCCCGTCGGCACCGGCTACGCCGTCTGGGTCGGCATCGGCGCGGTCGGCACCGCACTGGTCGGGATGCTGACGCTCGGCGAGTCGGCGAGCCTGCCCCGGATCCTCTGCCTGCTGCTGGTGGTCGCGGGCGTGATCGGGTTGAAAATCTTCCACTGAGGTGTCCCGACGGCAGGCGTGACCGGCCCCACCAGTGGGTAGTGATCGATCTGTCACGACAGGCTCTCAACCGGAGGAAGACATGGCCGACATGCCGAGCACCGCCCGTCCCCGCAGCAACGCCGCCCGCATCGTCACCATCGTGGGTTTCGTCTTCGCGGTCCTGGCCCTGCTGCTCAACCCGATCATCTTCGGCGTACTCGGCGTCATCGCGGGCGTCGTCGGCGCCGTGCTGGGCGACAAGCCGCTGGGCTGGTACGCCGCCGTGGCGAGCGTCGTCGCCGCGATCATCAGCCTGGTGATCATCGGCGCGTTGATCAACAACTGACCTCTTCCCCGTCACGGGCCCGCCGGCTACCGGCGGGCCCGTCGTGCGTCCGGGGTCGGCTGTCGGTCAGTCCACGTCGCCGCGCAGGCCGCCCAGGACCTCGTCCAACTCGTCCGGCTTGACCAGCACGTCGCGCGCCTTCGACCCCTCGGACGGCCCGACCACCCCCCGGGTCTCCATCAGGTCCATCAGGCGGCCCGCCTTGGCGAAACCGACCCGCAACTTGCGCTGGAGCATCGAGGTCGAGCCGAACTGCGAGGTGACCACCAACTCCACCGCCTGCACCAACAGGTCGAGGTCGTCGCCGATGTCCTCGTCGATCTTCTTCTTGCTCTCCTGCGCCGGGGCCAGCACGTCCGGCCGGAACTCCGGCTCCCGCTGGTCCTTGCAGAACTTCACCACGTCGGCGATCTCGCGCTCGGTGACCCAGGCGCCCTGGATGCGGACCGGCTTGGAGGCGCCCATCGGCAGGAAGAGCCCGTCACCACGACCGAGCAGCTTCTCCGCGCCCGGCTGGTCGAGGATGACCCGGGAATCCGCCAGGGAGGAGGTGGCGAACGCCAGTCGGGACGGCACGTTCGCCTTGATCAGACCGGTCACCACGTCCACCGAGGGGCGCTGGGTGGCCAGCACCAGGTGGATGCCGGCGGCCCGGGCCAGCTGGGTGATCCGGACGACCGAGTCCTCCACGTCGCGCGGCGCGACCATCATCAAATCGGCCAGCTCGTCCACGATCACCAACAGGTACGGGTACGGCCGCATCTCCCGCTCGCTGCCCGGCGGGGCCTTGATCTCGCCGTTGCGGACCTTGCGGTTGAAGTCGTCGATGTGCCGGACCCCGTTGGCGGCGAGGTCGTCGTAGCGCATGTCCATCTCGCGGACCACCCAGTCCAGCGAGTCGGCCGCCTTCTTGGCGTTGGTCACGATCGGGGTGACCAGGTGCGGGATGCCCTCGTAGCCGGTCATCTCGACCCGCTTCGGGTCGATCAGCAGCAGCCGCACCTCGTCCGGCGTGGCCCGGGTGAGGATGGAGACCAACAGGGTGTTGAGGCAGCTCGACTTGCCCGCGCCGGTCGCGCCGGCGATCAGGATGTGCGGCATCTTGGCGAGGTTGGCCACCACGTAGCCGCCCTCGATGTCCTTACCGAGCGCCACCACCATCGGGTGGTGATCGCTGGTCGCCGCCCGCGAGCGCAGCACGTCACCGAGGGCGACGTTCTCCGGGTCGGTGTTCGGGATCTCCACACCGACGGCGCTCTTGCCCGGGATCGGGCTGAGGATCCGGACGTCCGGCGACTTCACCGCGTACGCGATGTTGCGGGACAGCTGGGTGATCCGCTCGACCTTGACGCCGTGGCCCAACTCCACCTCGTAACGGGTGACGGTCGGACCACGGGTGAAGCCGGTGACCGCGGCGTCCACATCGAACTGGTCGAACACGCCGGTCAGCGCGGCGATCACCTCGTCGTTGGCCTTGCTGCGGGTCTTCGCGGCGGCCCCGGCGCTGAGCATGTTGGCCGGCGGCAGGGTGTAGTCCCCGGCCAGCCCGGTCAACGCGAGCTGCTCGGCCCGGGTCGGCGCCGGCGAGTGCTCCGGCGGCTCGACCGGCGGCTTGCGGCTCGCCGGCACCTTCGCCGGAGCCTTGCGCGGCAGCACCATGGTCTCCTGGAGGTCAGCGCCGTCCAGGTCCTCGAAGTCGTCCGGGTCCAGTGGTGGGGGCATCCGCTTGGCCGGTCGCTTGCGGGCCGGCTTCGCGACCGGCTCGTCGACCTCCTCGTCGGTCTCCGGTGCGCCCACCAGCCCGCCGGCGAGCAGACCCAGCCGCTCGGGAATCTTGTTGATCGGCGTCGCGGTCACCACAAGCAGGCCGAAGAGCAGCAACAGGACGAGCAGCGGCACCGCCACCCAGGCGGTCACCGCCCGCTCCAACAGCCCACCGACGCCCGCGCCGATCAGGCCGCCGGCGAAGTCACGTTCCACGGTGTCCACCGGGTCCTGGCCGATCTGGAGCAACGCCGCCGTCGACACCAGCAGCGAACCCCAACCGATCAACCCGCGGCCGCGGTGCTCCGGGTCCGCCGGCTGACGCATCAGCCGCCACGCCCCGATCATCAACAGCACCGGTACGACCACCGAGATCGCGCCCAGGAACAGCCGGATCGTGTCGGCCAGTCGCGCGCCCACCGGCCCCGCTCCGGACAGCCAGAGCGCCACGGCGGAGAGCAGGGCGAGCCCGAACATGAGCAACCCGGCGCCGTCCCGGCGGTGCTCCGGGTCGAGGTCACGGGCCGATGCGGCCTGCCGCCCGGCGGCGCGCACGGCCCAGCCCATCCCGTGCGCCAGCCCCATCCACAGTGCACCGATCGCGCGGCCGACGTAGACCGCGGGGCCGGGTCGGGGCGGCGTGGTGCGCCGTCGGACCGGTGCCCGGGTCTTCTTCGCCGGTTGACGGGCACGACTGTTGGTGCCACCGCGCGGCGACGCGCCGCGCCGCCGGCTCGCCTGAGAGGTACGGCCCGCCATAGAGTCACGGTAACGGTGGGGCCGGGCAGATCCCCGCTTTTCCGGGTCGTGTCCGCGCGTCGTAACACGAACCCCACCGCCGGTCGTGATATCCGCCTCAGAAGGGATGCCCCATGGCGTCGCCGGAACTCGCGGGCGATCCGGACGATCCGCTGGCCGGCCACCCTGGCGCACTGCGTCCGCTGACCGGTGACCTGGTCTCCGCGGTGCTCGCTGCCCGTGGCCGGTCCGTCGGCCCGACACCCGACGGCGACCTGGTGGGCCTCTTCGACGACAACATGATCTGGTTCCTCCGCGTCGGCGGTGACGGGGAGCTGCTCCAGATCCGCACCATGGTCGATCCGACCTTCGGCATCGAACGGGTTCCCGACCTGTACGCGTTCTGCAACTCCTGGAACCACGACCGGCTCTGGCCGAAGGCGTTCGTGCACGTCGACGACGACGGTCGAGCCCGGGTGTACGGCGAGGTGATCACCGACCTGGAACGCGGGGTGACCCCCCACCAGCTCGACCAACTGCTCGACTGTGGCATCTCCACCGGCTGCCAGCTGGCCGTGGCGGTCCGTCGACTGCCCGGCGCGGTGCCGTCGTGACCGGCCGGGACGAGTCCACCGGCAACCGCACCGGCACGCCACCCACCGGTCCCGGTGACCGCCTCGCCCGGGGCCGCGTACCGGCGTTGGAGGCCGCGCTCGCCGACGCCCGGGACCTCCCCGACGGCCCGGCCCGGCAGGTGGCCCTGGAACGGCTCGCCGAACGCGCCGACGGGGCCGGCGACGTCCGGTCCGGGATGGACGCCCGGTTCGCGCTGATCGAGGCGTATCTGCTGCACGGGGAGCGGTGGCGGCTGGTCGAGCCGGTCCGGCGCTGCCGGGCCGCCGCCGACCACCGGCCCGACCTCCTCACCGACGCGGAGAACGGGCTGCTGCTGCGTTACCAGCGGTACGCGGTGGAGGCGCTGCTCGGGACCCCCAGGGTCGGGCTGGACCAGACCCGGTCCCTGCTGCACGACCTGGCCCACCGCGTCGGGGCGGACGGCCCGGACACACCGACCGTCGCGGAGCTGCACTGCCGGATCGCCGATCACCTGGGCGACGAGCCCACCGCCCGGCACTGGTACGAGCGGTGGTCCGGGAAACGGCCCGGTCCGGCCGGCGGCTGCCCGGGCTGCGCCTCGGCCCGGCGTGCCGAGCTGCTGGCCGGTTGGGGCGAGTGGCGCGCCGCGCTCACCGAACTCGACGCATCCGACGGCGATCCACGGTCCTGTACCGACCAGCCCGAGCGGGACCTGGTCGCCGGTCTGCTGCCGGCGCTGCGTACCGGCGAGCCGGCGCGGGCGGCGGCGGCACACGTGCGGGCCTACCGCCGGCACCGGCACGAGCGGGCGGCATTCGGGCACCTCGCCGCGCACCTGCGGTTCTGCGCGCTGGGCGGGCACCTGGAACGCGGCCTGGCCATTCTGGCCGAGCAGCTGCCCCGGTTGGACCGGCCGACCGACGATCTGGCCGCCATGGAGTTCGCCGCCGCCGGGGCACTGGTCTGTGCGCTGGCCGTGGAGGCAGGGCTCGGCGGGCGGACGATGCCCCGCCCGGCGTATGGCGAGCGGACCGCCACCGAGCTGGACGTGGCTTCGCTCGGGGCGCTGCTGCTCGGGGTGGCCAGCGAGTTGGCCGGCAGCTTCGACGCGCGCAACGGGACCGGGCACCACTCCGGACGGATGGCCGCCTGGTTGGCCGAGCGCCCCCTCGCGGCGCTGGTTCCGCTGCCCACCGACGACGACGGTGCCGGGCTCGACGATCCCGACACCGACCGCCGCGACGTCGAGGCCGAGCTGGGTGAACGCGAGGTGTCCGCGCTCTCCCTCACCATGATCACCGCCGTCCTGGACGGGCGCGGCGACCGGTACGTGCTGGACGAGGGCGGGACGGTGGTCGGCCACTGGGACGGTGCGGTGATCCAGTTCCGGCGGGCCGGTGAGCGCGGTGAGGTGCTGCACGCCCGGGCCATGGCCAACCGTCGGCTGCCGGCGGCCCGCCGCGCCGAGGCGTACGCCTTCTGCAACGCGTGGAACCACGACCGGCTGCTGCCCAAGGCGTACGCGCACGACCTCGGCGACGAGTTGGTGCTTGCCGGCGACGTGGCCACCGACCTGGCGCACGGGGTCGCCCCGGCGCAGCTGCGGGTCCTCATGGACGCCGCCATCGCCACCGGCGTCGCGTACGCCGAGGCGGCCGCCGCGCTGCCCTGACCGCCCCGAACACGGCGAACGCCGGCCCACCCCGTTCGGGTGGACCGGCGTCAGCGGACGTCGCTCAGACCTCGACGACGGTGGGCACGATCATCGGCCGACGACGGTACTTGTCGTTGACCCACCGCCCCACGGTCCGCCGGACGATCTGCTGCAACTGGTGCGGGTCGGTGATCCCGTCGGCCGCGGCCCGGTTGAGCGCCTCGGTGACCAGCGGCACCACCGGGTTGAACGCCTCCGGGTCCTCGGAGAAGCCCTTCGCGGAGAGCGTCGGGCCGGCGACCACCTTGCCGGTGACCGAGTCGACCACGACGGTGGTGGCGATGAAACCGCCGTCACCGAGGATTCGCCGCTCGGTGAGCAACGACTCGCTGACGTCACCGACGGCGAGGCCGTCCACGTAGACGTACCGGCTCTTCACGTGCCCGACCAGGCTGGCGCGGCCCTCGACCAGGTCGACCACGTCGCCGTCCTCGCAGAGCACCACCCGGTCGGCCGCGACCCCGGACTCGATGCCGAGCCGGGCGTGGGCGCGCAGGTGACGCCACTCGCCGTGCACGGGCATCAGGTTGCTGGGGCGGACCACGTTGAGCAGGTAGAGCAGCTCCCCGGCGGGGGCGTGCCCGGAGACGTGCACCTTGGCCACGTCCTTGTGCACGACCACCGCGCCGGCCCGGGCCAGCCGGTTGATCACCCGGTAGACCGAGGTCTCGTTGCCGGGCACCAGTGACGAGGCCAGCACGACCGTGTCGCCGGGGGCGATGGTGATGTGCCGGTGGTCGCCGCTGGCCATCCGGCCCAGCGCGCTCATCGGCTCACCCTGCGAACCGGTGGACATCAACACGATCTGCTCCGGCGGCAGCGTGGTCGCCTCCTCGATCCCGATGACCAGGCCGGCCGGGATGTTGAGCAGGCCGAGGTCCCGGGCGATGCCCATGTTGCGGACCATGGACCGGCCGATCAGCGCGACCTTGCGGCCGTGCTCGGCGGCGGAGTCGAAGACCTGCTGCACGCGGTGCACGTGCGAGGCGAACGAGGCCACGATGATCCGGCCCTTGGCCTTCGCGAAGATCGAGTCGAGCACCGGCCCGATCTCCCGCTCCGGGGTGACGAAGCCGGGGATCTCCGCGTTGGTGGAGTCGGACAGCAGCAGGTCGACGCCTTCGGCGCCGAGCCGGGCGAAGCCGGCCAGGTCGGTGATCCGACCGTCCAGGGGGAGCTGGTCCATCTTGAAGTCGCCGGTGTGCAGCACCAGGCCGGCGGGGGTGCGGATGGCCACCGCGAGAGCGTCCGGGATCGAGTGGTTGACAGCGAAGAACTCACACTCGAACGGGCCGAGCCGCTCGCGGCCACCCTCCCGCACGGTCAGCGTGTACGGCTGGATCCGCCGCTCGGCCAACTTCGCCTCGACCAGGGCGAGGGTGAACTGGGAGCCGACCAGCGGGATGTCGGGCTTGTGGGCGAGCAGGTACGGCACCGCGCCGATGTGGTCCTCGTGGCCGTGCGTCAGCACGATCGCCTGGACGTCGGCGAGCCGGTCCAGGATCGGGCCGAAGTCGGGCAGGATCAGATCCACACCCGGCTGCTCGACGTCGGGGAACAGCACCCCGCAGTCGACGATCAGCAACTTGCCGTCGTACTCGAAGACGGTCATGTTCCGACCGATGGCGCCGAGCCCGCCGAGCGGAATGATCCGCAGGCCGCCTTCCGGCAACGGCGGGGGTAGTTCCGCCCCGATGTGCGCCTCGGTCACGCGTCCACCTCGTTCTGCGACGCCGTCACTCGACGTCCATCGTTTCGTTCGTTCATTCGGGCAGCTCCAGGCCCGCTGCCGCGAAGTCCGCGCGCAGCTGGGCGATCTCGTCGTCGGTGGCGTCCACGAGCGGGGGTCGCACCGGGCCGGCCGGCAGGCCCAGCGACGCCAGGCCCGCCTTCACCAGGATCGTGCCCTGGGTACGGAAGATGCCGGTGAACAGCGGCAGCAGCCGCCGGTGCAGGGACAGCGCGGTCGGCATGTCCCCCGCGTCGTACGCCTCGATCATCTGTGCGGTCAGCGCCCCGGTGAAGTGCGTCGAGGTGCCGACCACGCCCACGCTGCCGACGGCCAGCGCCGGCAGGGTGAGCGCGTCCTCGCCGCTGTAGAAGGCGAGGGTGGTGCGGCTGGTGACCCAGCTGGTCGCGGTCAGGTCGCCCTTGGCGTCCTTGACCGCGACGATCCGGCCGTGTTCGGCGAGCCGGACCAGCGTCTCGGTGTCGATCGGCACGCCGGAGCGGTGCGGAATGTCGTACAGCATCACCGGCAGGCCGGTGGCGTCGGCCACCGCGGTGAAGTGGCGCAGCAACCCGCTCTGCGGCGGCTTGTTGTAGTACGGGGTGACCACCAGCAGGCCGTGCGCACCCGCCTTCTCGGCGGCGGCGGCCAGCTCGATGGTGTGCCGGGTGTCGTTGGTGCCGACGCCCGCGACCACCTTGGCGCGGTCACCGACGGCCTCCACCACGGCCCGGATCAGGTGTTCCTTCTCCGCGTCGGTGGTCGTCGGCGACTCACCGGTGGTGCCGTTGACCACCAGCGCGTCGTTGCCCTGCTCGTCGACCAGGTGGCTCGCCAGCCGGGCGGCGCCGTCGAGATCGAGGGAACCGTCGGGGGTGAACGGGGTCACCATGGCTGTCAGCAGCCGGCCGAAAGGGCGGGACGCCGGTCGGGCCGCGGCGTCGAGGTGGTCGTGCGTCATACCCTCCAACCTAGCGGACGACCAGCCGGGCCCTGCCGGGGAAGGGCTCAGGACGCCTCGTGCGGGCTGGCCGCCACCTCGGTGCCGTCCGGCAGCGTGGAGATCACGAAGTCGGCGAACACGTTCGGGGCGACACCCTGCAGCTGGCGCAGGCACTCGACGGCCAGCTCACGGATCTCCACATCGGCGTGCTCGGTGGCCCGCATCGCGATGAAGTGCCGCCAGGCCCGGTAGTTGCCGGAGACCACGATCCGGGTCTCGGTGGCGTTGGGCAGCACCGCCCGGGCCGCCTGCCGTGCCTGCTTACGGCGCAGCGTCGGGTTCGGCTCGTCGGAGAAGCGCTGCTCGAGGCCCTCCAGCAACTCGGTGTACGCCCGAACGCTCGCCTCGGCCGCCTCCACGAACTTCTTGTGCAGCTCGGGGTCGTCGGCGATGACCGCCGGCTCGACCATGGCCGCGTCCCGCTCCGGGACGTACCGTTGGGACAGCTGGGAGTACGAGAAGTGCCGGTGCCGGATCAGCTCGTGGGTGAAGGAGCGGGACACCCCGGTGAAGTAGAAGGTGACCGACCCGTGCTCCAGCACGCTGAGGTGACCCACCTCGAGGATGTGCGCCAGGTAGCCGGCGTTGGTGGCGGTCGCCGGGTTCGGCTTCTTCCACGACTGGTAGCAGGCCCGACCGGCGAACTCCGCGAGTGCCTGGCCACCCTCCGCGTCGGTCGACCACGGTACGTCGTCCGGGGCCGCGAATTGGGTCCACGCGATCAACTTGACCTGGGGCTGCACCATGTCCGGCATTCCTGGGACTGTAGTGGTGCGGTGCCGGTCGGCCCAACTCAGGCGCGCCCCGTGCAATGTCGATCACTCAGGCAGTGGTGGCGCCGCCGCCGAAGCCCGGGCCGGGATCCAGGGGGCCGGTCCGGCGTCCGGTCCGGCGTCCGGCGTCCGGCGTCATCGTTGCTGGGCCCGGGGTCGGGGCGGGCAGTTCCATCGGCGTCCTTTGGAGCTGAATCGTTTGCGACATCAGCGCGGTGGATCGGGCTCTCTCGACCAGGCACGTCTCTCTACCGAGGACGGGCTCCCAACCTGACGAGCGCGCCCGAACGGCCCGAGCGGCCCGAGCGGCCCGAACGACCCGAGCGGCCCGAGCGGCCCGGCAGCCGCTCCACCCACAGATCATGCAACATCCTGGATGTAGTGGCAGCCCCCGCGCCTGACACCACTACATCCAGGATCGAGCACGATCCCGGGGCGAATGCGTCGGCCGCTGTGCGCCGCGAGCGCGGTTGCCGGCTGCCTACTGGTGATCGACTCGCGTTTCTGTAAGTCGGGGTGTCCGGGTCGGGTGGATGGCCCCGTTTTCTGAATGCCGAGTCGATCAAGTGGCGACCGGCGGAGGAGGCCCGTGATGTCGTAAACGGATCAGCTCCAAAGGACGCCGAACAACGCATGCCAGCCCTACATCTACGCGCTGGAGCATCGGGGCACCAGCGGGCCGGACGGGACGGAGACGACGGAGGGTGTGCGGATGAGTGACGAGGAACGCCGGGACAGCGCGTCGGGCGATGGCGCACCTCGGCGCACCAGCGCGTCGGGCGACGACGGGGTCAGACGTAGAGCGAGGTGAACGGCGCCCAGGGCAGGTTGCGGAGCACCGAAAAGGCCAGCCATGCGGCCAGGAAGCCGCCGATGACCCTCGAGCTGATCCGCAGCTCGGGCATTCGCCACCCGAACGCCTGACTTCCTGCCCAGGCCACGAAGAGGTACGCCAGGAACGGCAGCGCGAAAATGAACACGAAGTGGTGTCGGGCGGCGGCCGGAAGGTCCCCGTGCAGCACGTACCAGAGGGCGCGGGTGCCACCACAGCCCGGGCAGTCCAACCCGGTGGTCAACTTGAGCAGACAGGTGGGCGCGGCATCCGGGTCGGCGTGCGTCGGATTGCTGAGCAGCGCGTAGCTCATACCGACGGCGACGCAGCCGACCGCGGCCAGCGGCACCGCCCAGCGCGGGGAGCGTTCGTAGAGCCGCAGCACGAACCGGGTGAGCCGGTCCGGCTCGGGTGCCGGGTAACCGCCCGGCGGGGTCGCCGGCCAACCCTCCGAACCGTCGGCCAGGGCGGCCTGGTGCACCGCCCCGGGGGCGGGCTGCGGCTTGTCGACCGGTCCGGGAACGCTCGTCACGCGCTCACGGTACACCGGACACGCCGGCCAACGCGGCGGTGAGCGGACCGGCCAGGTCGCCGGCCGCGGGCGGTGCCACCGCGTCCAGGCCGAGCCAGCCGGCCAGCCGGTACAGCTCGGCGGCGAGCGCCACCGCGGTCTCCCCCGGGTCGGCGCCGGGCTCGAGCCAGGCGGCCGGGACCAGCAGCACCTTGGCCTTGCGGTCGGCCTTGAGGTCGACCCGGGCGGTGAACCGGTCGCCCTGCAGGAACGGCAGCACGTAGTAGCCGTAGACCCGCTGTGGTGCCGGGACGTAGATCTCGATCCGGTAGCTGAAGTCGAACAGCCGCTCGGTGCGGGCACGTTCCCAGATCAACGGATCGAAGGGGCTGACCAGTGTGTTGCCGCGCACCCAGCGCGGCAACCGGGCGGACGTGTGCAGCCACGCCGGCTGTCGCCAGCCCGCCACGGTGACCGGCACCAGCTCACCTGCCTCGGCCAGCTCCGCGACGGCCTGCCGGGCGCCGGCCAACGGCAACCGGAAGTAGTCGCGCAACTCCGGCTCGGCGGCCACCCCGAGCGACCGCGCGGCGAGGGCCACCAGCGTGCGGTACGCCTCGGCGTCGCTCGGAGTGGGCGCGGCCAGCGCCGCCGCCGGCAGCACCCGCTCGGGCAGGTCGTAGCGGCGGGCGAACGAGGTGCTGCGCTCGGCGGCGGCCACCTCCCCGGCCCAGAACAGGAACTCCAGGGCCCGCTTGACGGCCGACCAGTTCCACCCCCAGTTGCCGGTCTCCCGGGGGGCGTCGTGCTCGATCTCGGCGGCGGTCAGCGGCCCCCGGGCGGCCACCTCGTCGCGGACCCAGGCGACCAGCTCCGGCTGCTCCTGCGCGATCCGCCGCATGCCGCCCCAGGATTCGCTGTGCGCGCGGGCCATCCGCCAGCGCAGCAACGGGTGCAGCTCGACTGGGACCAACGACGCCTCGTGGCCCCAGTACTCGAACAGCTCCCGCGGGCGCCGGTAGGCGGCCTGGTCGAGCAGTGTGATCGGGTACGGCCCGAGTCGGCTGTAGAGCGGCAGGTAGTGCGCGCGTTGCAGCACGTTGACCGAGTCCATCTGGATCAGCCCGACCCGGCTCAGCACCCGACGCAGGTGCCGGCGAGTGGGCACACCCGTCGGCGCCGGGTCGGCGAAGCCCTGTGCGGCGAGCGCCACGCGGCGGGCCTGGGCGAGCGAGAGTGATTCCGGTGTGGTCATCGTCGGCGACCTTAATTCATCGGTACGACGCCGGTGCGGGAAGCTGGACGTGACGACCAACGAGGCATAGAACGGTGCAATGCTGACCATCCGTCGGGAGGAGCCGGACGACGCCGAGGCGGTCGCCCGGGTGCACGTGCACGGCTGGCAGGCGGGCTATGCCGGCTTCATGCCGGACGAGGTGCTCGGGCGGCTCAACGTGGTGGCCTGGGCGCAGCGTCGCCGCGACGTCGGCACCGCCGATCCGGAGCACCCGTTCACCACACTGCTCGGCGAGGTGGACGGGTTGGTGGTGGGCTTCACGACCTTCGGGCCGTACCGCCGCAACCAGGACCGGGACGACCTGGACCAGACGGTCGGCGAGGTGGTGGCGCTCTACGTGGAGCCGGCCCGCTGGGGTGACGGGACCGCCGCCGCGCTGCTGGACGCGGCCCGGAGCGGGCTCACCGAGCGCGGCTGGGCGGGGTACCGGGCGTGGGTGCTGGCGGACAACCGGCGGGCCCGTCGGTTCTGCGAGCGCGCCGGCCTGTCACCGGACGGTGAGCGGTCGACCTATCAGGTGCCGCTGGCCGGCGGGGGCCCGCCGGTCGGGCTGGTCGAGCTGCGGTACGCCGGACGCCTCGACCGCTGACCCGTGCGGGGTCAGCCACCGGCGGATCGGCAGGAAGGCCAGCAGCGCCAGACTGATCCACACGTAGGCGTTGCTGCCCAGGAAGCCGTCCACCCCGGTGAAGTCCTTCTCCCAGAACCAGACGGTGCGGCTGATCAGCAGCGCGTACCCGATGGTCGCGGCGACCAGCAGGACCCGCCGTCGGCGGCCGGCCGGCGCGGCCATCGCGTTGTCCACCAGGAGGATCAACGCGGGCAGCAGCCAGACCAGGTGGTGCACCCAGGTGACCGGGCTGACCAGGCACATCACCGCACCGGTCAGCGCCAGGCCGGTCGCCTCGTCGCCGGCCGCGACGGCGGCCCGGGACCGCCAGGCCCAGAGCGCCAGGGTGCCGAGCACCAGCAGCAGCCACAGCAGCGTGCTCGGGTGTTCCGGGTCGAGCCGGGCGACCACCCCGCGCAACGACTGGTTGGAGACGAAGGCCAGCTCACCCACCCGACCGGTGTTCCACAGCGCCTCGGTCCAGAACTCCCGGGACGCGTCCGGGAAGAACGCGGCGGCCAGCAGCGACACCCCGGCCGCCGTGCCGCTGGCGGTGAGCGCGGCCCGCCACCGCCCGGTCACCAGCAGGTAGACGATGAACACGCCCGGGGTCAGTTTGATCGCTGTGGCGAGGCCGATGCCCACTCCGGTCCACCGGCTGCCCGCCGGCAGCAGCCGCAGCAGGTCCACCGCCACCAGGAAGAGCAGCAGCGTGTTGACCTGGCCGAAGTTGACCGTCTCCCGCATCGGCTCGAACGCGGCGGCCAGGCAGAGCGCCACGGCGAGGGCGAACCACCGGGTCCAGCCGGCGCGGCGGGCGATCGGGTCGACCAGCCACCAGATCAGCACCGTGGTGGTGGCCACGCTGGCGAGCACGCTCACCACGATCGCCGCCGTCCACGGCAGGTACGCCATCGGCAGCATGGCCAGTGCGGCGAACGGCGGATAGGTGAAGCCGTACTGGGTGCCCGGCTTGAGGTAGTCGTAGATCTCCCCGCCGTCGTGCACCCACCAGGTCAACGCACCGTAGTAGACCTTCAGGTCGAAGAAGCCGTGCCGGACGGCAGCCACGGCGAGGAACCCGGTGACCGCCGCGGCGAGCACCACCACCCCGACGACCTGCGCGGTCGTCCTGTTGGCACCCTGCGCCACCGTCGTCTCCCCCGCCCTGCGTAGGCTTCCGTCCCATGGCTCTCGGGTACGTCCGCCCGGCGCGTCCCGAGGACGCCGGCGAGATCGCACGCATCCAACTCGCGACCTGGCGGGTCGCGTACCGCCGGATCCTGCCTCGGCATGTGCTCGACAACCTGGACGAGGCGTTCCTCGCCCGGCGGTGGAGCGCCGCGGTGCTGGAGCCGCCCTCGGGCAAGCACCGGGTGCTGGTCGCCGTCGAACAGGCCGAGCAATCGTATCTGGTGGGGTTCGCGGCCTCCGGCCCGGCCGACGGCGAGGCCCTGGCCCCGGGTGAGCCGGCCGAGGCGCTCGGCCCGGACGTGGCGGCGGTGACCGACCTGCTGGTGGAGCCACGTTGGGGCCGGCGGGGGCACGGCAGTCGGCTGCTCGCCGCCGCCGTCGACCTGTGGCGGGAGGACGGCCTGAGCCGGGCGGTGGCCTGGGCGTTCGAGGGCGACGAGGCCACCCGGAAGTTCCTCACCAGCACCGGGTGGGAGCCCGACGGGGCGGCCCGCGCGCTCGACGTGGACGACATGCTGGTGCCTCAGGTGCGCCTGCACGTTGCCGTTCCGGCCGAGAAGGTCGAGTGACAGGTGTGGCGGACCCGGATCGGGGCCGCCACACCGAACCAGGTCAGCCCTTGTCCGAGCCGTCGTTGGCGTCGCGGACGAAGTAGCGCTGGAACACCACGAAGATGATCGCCACCGGGATGGTGGCCAGCAGCGCGGCGCCGAGCTTGAGCGGGTACTGGGTGCCCTTGCCGAGCGAGCCGCTGACCAGGTCGGCCAACCCGCGTGGCAGGGTGAACAGGTCCGGGTCCTGCACGGACACCAGGCTGTGCGGGAACTCGTTCCAGGAGCCCTGGAACGACAGGATGGTGAGGGTGATCAGGGCCGGCTTCGCCATCGGCAGCACCACCGACCAGAAGGTGCGGAAGATGCTCGCCCCGTCGATCCGGGCGGCCTCCTCGACACTGACCGGAATCGACTCGAAGAACTGTTTCATGATGAACACGCCGGCCGCGTCGGCCAGCAGCGGCACCACCAGACCGGCGTAGCTGTTGTAGATGCCGAGCTGGTTGAGCACCAGGAACTTCGGGATCAGCAGCACCACCCCGGGCACCGCCATCACCGCGATGACGGCGGCGAACAGCCCGCTGCGGCCGCGGAACCGCAGCCGGGCCAGCGCGTACCCGGCGAGCGAGTCGAAGAAGACCCGGCCGAGGGTGACCAGCACCGTCACCAGCAGCGAGTTGCCCAGCCACAGGGGGAAGTTGGTGCCGGCGAAGATCCGTTCGAAGCCGGCAAGGGTGAGCGGGTCCGGGAACGGTGACAGCGGGTTCGCCGCCGCGTCGGGCTCGGTCTTGAGCGCGTTGCCGATCTGGATGACGAACGGGTAGAGGAACACCAGCCCGAAGAAGACCAGCGTGGCGTACCCCAGAAAGCGGGTGGCCAGGGTGCGGGCCGCGCGGTGCTGACGCCGCGCGGGCACCGCCGCCGGGCGGTCGGTGAGCACGGCCATCTCAGGACCTTTCCGGTACGCGGCGACGCCGCCAGCCGCGGCGCGGCCGGTCGGTGTCCCGCTCGGCCAGTGCGCGGCGCTGGATCAGCGTGAGCACGATGATGATCAGGAACAGGACGAACGAGATCGCCGCCCCGGAGCCGTAGTCGAAGTCCCGGAAGGCGGTCCGGTACGACAGGTAGGCGGGGGTGAGCGTGGTCTTGGCCGGGTCGCCCTGGCTCATCACGTACACCTGGTCGAAGACCTGCCAGGAGCCGATCATCCCGAGGGTGAGCACGAGGAAGGTGGTGGGCCTGATCATCGGCAGGGTGACGTACCGGAAGCGCTGCCACCGGGACGCACCGTCGAGGGTGCTCGCCTCGTCGAGCGTGACCGGCACGTTCTGCAGCCCGGCCAGGAACATCAGCATGAAGGTGCCGGAGGTGGTCCAGACGACCAACGTGATGATCGAGATCATCGCCACGCTCGGGCCGGCCAGCCAGTCCCACCAGCTCAGTCCGAACGGCCCGCCGTCGGCCAGCGCCGCCGGTGGCGAGTCGACGCCGAACACGCCGAACAGCAGGTGCAGCACGCCCCGGGAATCGGCGAACCACTCGGGCCCGTCGATGCCGACGAAGCCGAGCAGGGCGTTCACCGCGCCGGAGTTGGCGAAGAGGAACAGGAACACCACGCTGATCGCGACCGAGCTGGTCACCGAGGGGAAGTAGAAGGCGCTGCGGAAGAAGCTCTTGCCCTTGAGCATCCGGTTGTTGACGACCAGGGCCAGGCCGAGCGCGAGCACCGTCTGCGCCGGCACCACGATCGCCACGTAGTAGATGTTGTTGCGGATGCTGGTCATGAAGTCGCGCCGGGCCAGCCCGTCCTCGGTGAACAACTGGGTGTAGTTGCGCGCGCCGACGAACGGGACGTCGCCGGTGAAGGGACTGCCCTGGCCGTTCCAGTCGGTCAGGCTGACCCAGAGCGCCATCAGGATGGGCAGCAGCAGGAACAGTCCCAGAATGACGATCACCGGGGCGACGAAGAGCCAGCCGGCGAGGTTCTCGTCGCGTCGGGTGCCGCCCCCGCGTCGGCGCGGGCTCGACCCGGTCGCGGTGGCCGTGGCGGTCAGTGTCTCGGTTGCCATCTTCCCTCCCTTCCTCTCTCCGGCCGACGTGCGGCGGGGGCCCCGGTGGTCGCCGGAGCCCCCGCCGTCACCTCAGCTGCCGCCGAGCGCAGCCTTGGCGTTCTTGTCGAAGTTCTGCAGGACGGTCTTGGGGTCACCGTTGGCCAGCCCCTGCAGACCGGTGTCGAGGTCCTTGAGGACGCTGTCCATCTTCGGGGCGTTCACCGGGCCCTGGGCGTACGCGGCGCCGTCGACGAACACCTTGTCCGCCGGGAAGGCGGCGGTGTACTGGTCGCGCGCCGACTGGCGGGACGGCATGACACCGAACGCCTTCGCGAAGGTCATCTGCTGCTCGCTGCTGGTCATCGCCTCGACGAACTTGATCGCCTGATCCTTGTACTTGCTCTTCGCGGCGATGCCCCAGCACTGGGTGAAGGAGAGCGTGCCCTGCCCCTTGGGGCCGGCCGGCAGCGCCACCACCTTGTACTTCACGTTGGGGAAGTCGTTCTGCAGGGCACCCTTGATCCAGTTGCCCTCGATGGTCATCACGGCCTTGCCCTTGCCGAACGCCTCACCGGACCAGCCGGCGTCGAGCTGCTTGGGGTACTTGGCCAGCCCGGTGCTGAGCATGGTCTTGACGTACTGGAGGGCGGCGAGGTTCTCCGGGGTGTCAGCGGTGGGCTGCTTGCCGTCCTTGCTGACCAGCCAGCCGCCGTTCTGCACCATGAAGGCACCGATCCGGTCCCGGGTGTCGCCGAGGGCCAGCGGGACCTGCCCCTTGGCCTTGATCTTCTGGGCGGCGGCGGTGAGCTGCTCCCAGGTCGTCGGCACGTCGGCGTCGGTCAGCCCGGCCTTGGTCCACAGGTCCGTGTTGATCTGCAGGGCCAGCGTGGAGAAGTCCTTGGGCGCGCAGTAGAGCTTGCCGTCGTACGTGAAGGCGGTACGCAGGCTCTCGTAGAAGTCACCGGAGTTGCTGACCTTGTCGCCGTACGGCTCGAGGGCGCCGACGCTGGCGTAGTTGGCGAACTGGGCCGCGTCCACGTAGAAGACGTCCGGTGGGGTGCCGCCGGCGAGCGCCTGACCGAGTTGCTGGGTGAGGTCCTGGGCCGGGGTCACCGTCGCGGTGTTGCCGGAGCTGCTGGCCCACGTCGCGGCGGCGTCCTGCACGGCCTTGGTCTCGGCCTCGCCGGACGAGCCGATGAGGATCTGCAGGCTGGCCGGGCCGCTGGACTGGGCGGTGTCGCCGGAGGAGTCGTCGAAGCCGCTGCCGCAGGCCGCGGAGCCGAGGAGGGCGACGGCGGCGAGGCCCGCCACCGCTGCCCGGGTGATTGTTCGAGGTGCCATGGTTTCTCCTGGTGGGGGGTGTGGCTACGCGGTGTGCCGCAGTGCCAATGAGGGCTGGAGCAGCACGGGGTTGGGGGTCTCGTGGTCGCCGTCGAGGACCCCGGTGAGCAGGTCCACGCAGCGGGCGGCGGCCTCGCCGAGCGGCTGGCTGACGCTGGTCAGCCCGACCGCCGCGGCCACCGGTGTGTCGTCGAAGCCGATCACCGACACGGACGGGTCGACGCCGCGGATCGCCTGGAGGGCGCCGAGGGCGAGCGAGTCGCTGGCGCAGACCACCGCGCTCGGCGCCACGGCGACGAGCAGGTCACGCATCAGACGTTCGCCCTCGGCGATGCCGTCCTCGGTCTCCCGGTGCAGCCCGGTCGGGTCGACGCCCGCCGCGTGCAGCGTGTCGCGCCAGCCGGCCCGCCGGTCGTCGCCGACGCCGGAGCCGACCGGCCAGCCGATGAACGCGATCCGCCGGTGGCCGGCGTCCAGCAGCCGCCGGGTGGCCTGGGCGGTGCCGGCGGCGCCGTCCACGTCCACCCAGGGGTGTGCGTCGAGCGCGTCCCACGGGCGGCCGAAGGTCACGAACGGCACGTCCCGGTCGGCGAGCCATTGGGTACGCGGGTCGCCGTACTTGGTGCCGACCAGCACGAACGCGTCCAACTCGTAGGTGCCGAGCAGGTCGCCGTAGGTGGCGATCTCCCGTTCGTCGTCGGTGGCGGTGTAGAGCAGCACCCGGTAGCCGGCCGCGTCGGCGGTCTCGGTGAGGCCGTGCAGGAAGCGGTCGAGCACGGAGCCGTTGATGCCGTCGCGGGTCGGCTCGATCCGGGCGGCGATCAGGCGGGACCGGCCGGTGCGCATCTGCCGGGCGGCCTGGTTGGCCCGGTAGCCGAGCGCGTTGATCGCGTCCTCGACCCGCTGACGGGTCTCCTGCCGCACGATGTGCGGGGCGTTGAGCACGTTGGACACCGTCTGCCGGCTGACTCGGGCGTGCCGGGCCACCGTCGCGATGGTCACCTTTTCGGCCACTTAATCCCTCTCGCCATCTTGAACGATCCAATTTGGATAAGGCAGGATTGGATCGTTCAAGTTTCTGGAATGTTTCGCACTTTGCACCGCCAGGGGCCGCGTTGTCAAGACGTCCGCCCCGCACCCCGAGGATCTGGAGCCACACCGTGATCGAACGCCAGCTGCAACCCCTCCTGCACGAGTTGGTCGGGGTGGTCTTCGCCCCCACCAGCGCGCTGGGGGACGCGACCGGGCAGATCCGCCCGACCGGCGTCCAGGGCGTCTTCCACGCCGATGCCCGGGTGCTCTCCCGCGCCGAGCTGCTTGTCGACGACCAGGAGCTCGAAGGGCTGACCCGGGGCGACGTCGGACCGCACCGCGCGCACTTCGTGAGCCTGGCCCGCTGGCTCGGTGACCCCACACCCGACCCCACCGTCCGGGTCGACCGGACCCGCCGGGCCACCCGCAACGGTCTCACCGAGGAGCTGCGCATCCGCTCCACCGCCACTGTTGGCGTACGGGCCACCGTCTCCGTCGACCTCGGCTGCGACCTCGCCCCCATCGAGGTCGTCAAGTCCGGTCGCGCCACCGACGCGCTGGCGGCCAGCACCGGCCAGCCCGGCACGCTCACCTGGACGGGCACCGGGATCACCGTCACCGTCACCGCGCCAGGCGCCGACGTGCTCGCCGACCGCGAGCGGGCCACCACTCCCCGGCTGGTCTGGCCGGTCGACCTGCCCCCCGGCGGCGAGACCGTGCTGCGCTGGCAGTTGGCCGTCGACGACCCGCGCGCCGTCGTCGTCGGCCCGGCCGGCGAGCCCGAATGGTCCCGACCCGAGGTGAGCGCCGACGACCGACGCCTCGTCCGGCTGCTCGACCGCAGCCTCGACGACCTGCGGGGCCTCCGGCTGGCCGAGACCGGCGCCCCGGGGGACGTGTTCCTCGGCGCCGGGGTGCCCTGGTTCCTCACCCTGTTCGGCCGGGACAGCCTCTGGGCCGCCCGGATGATGCTGCCGCTCGGCACCGACCTGGCCGCCGGCACCCTGCGCGTCCTCGCCCGCCGGCAGGGCACCCGGATCGACCCGACGACCGGCGAGGCCCCCGGCAAGATCCTGCACGAGCTGCGGCGCCACGAGTTCGCCCTGCCCGAGAACGGCCTGCACCTTCCACCGGCGTACTACGGCACCGTCGACGCCACCATGCTCTGGGTCAACCTGCTGCACGACGCGTGGCGGTGGGGAATGCCCGCCGAGCAGATCGAGCCCCTGCTGCCGCACCTGGAGGCGGCGCTGCGCTGGCTCGGCGAGCACGCCGACCCGGACGGTGACGGCCTGGTCGAGTACGTCGACACCACCGGTCGCGGGTTGTCGAACCAGGGGTGGAAGGACTCCGGAGACGCCGTCCGATTCCACGACGGCACCCTGGCCACCGCGCCGATCGTGCTTGCCGAGGTGCAGGGGTACGCGCACGAGGCCGCCGTGAACGGGGCCGCCCTGCTGGACGCCTTCGGCCGACCGGGCGCCGACCGCTGGCGCGAGCACGCCGCCGCGCTTGTCGACCGGTTCCGGAAGAGCTTCTGGGTCGACGGCCGCCACGGCCCACAACCAGCGCTGGCCCTCGACCGCGACAAGCGCCCCGTCGACTCGCTGACCAGCAACATCGGCCACCTGCTCGGCACCGGCCTGCTCGACCGCGACGAGGAGGCGCAGGTCGCGCACCTGCTCACCACCGACACGATGGCCGCCGGGTTCGGACTGCGCACCATGTCCAGCGACGACGCCGGCTTCAGCCCGCTGTCGTACCACTGTGGCTCGATCTGGACCCACGACACCGCGATCGTGCTCGGTGGGTTGGCCCGCGCCGGGCACCGCGACGCCGCCCTCGGCCTGGCCGACGGACTGCTCAGCGCGGCCGAGGCGTTCGACTACCGGATGCCGGAGCTGTACGGCGGCGACGACCGGGCACTGGTGAACCGTCCGGTGCCGTACCCGGCCGCGTGCCGACCGCAGGCCTGGGCCGCGGCGGGTGCGGTGCTGCTGCTACAGGCGGCCACGGGGCTCTACCCGGACGTACCGGCCGGCACGGTCCGGCTGACACCGCTGGCCGGGCCCGAACTCGGCGCGCTGCACGTCGACAGCCTGCGCGTGGCCGACACCCCGGTGACGGTGACCGTCGACCGCACCGGCGAAGCCACCATCACCGGCCTGCCCACCCCCCTGACCCCACCTCTCCCCACCCAACGCCGCCCCACCACCCAACCCCTCCCCCAATAACCCCCGCCCCGCCCCCGCCCTGGCCCTCGCCCTGGCCCTCGCCCTCGCCCTGACCCCGTCGATCATGGAGTTGTGATGGGCGAAAGCTCCATGTGTGCCCCTTCTGCGAGGCACCACAACTCCATGATCGACACAGGGTCAGACCGGGCGGCTCCGGCGATCTTGCGGTTTCGGTTGTCGGGATGCGTGGAATGCCCCTTGTGCCACCGCAGAAAGTGCAAGATCGCGGGGGTGGGGGTCAGCGGGCTTGTTCGGCGACCAGCTCGTCGTCGTCCATGGCGCCGGTGGGGTGGAAGCCCAGGGAGGTGTAGAGGGCCGCTGCTGGGGTGTTGTCCGGGTGGTACGAGAGGCGGACCGGGGGGTTTCCGTCCTGGGCCGCCAGCCAGGGGGCCAGGGTTTGCACGGTGGCCCGGCCGACGCCCCGGCCCTGCTCCGCCGCGTCGATCAGCATCCCGCCGATCCAGTGCGAGCCGTCGTCGTCCACACCCCACATGACGTGGCCGACGACGGTCTCGTCGGCGTACACGGCCAGGGAGTTCCACACGTCGGAGCGCATGCTGAGCAGCAGGTAGCGGGCACCCAGCGCGGCCACGAACCGGCGCTGGTCGTCGCGCGGGGCGACGTCGGCCACCGCCCGCCAGTTGTCGTCGTCGACCGGCCGGAGTGTGACCCGCCGACCGAGCCGATCCAGGTGTGCGTTATCGATCATCGGCGGATGCTACCCGGCCCGGACAGAGAGATCTTGGACAGTTTCCGTCACGGGAGAACGGAAACTGTCCAAGATCTGCGGTCAGTCGAGCAGGGCGTCCAGGCCGACGGTGAGGCCGGGGCGGTTGCGCACCGCGCGGACGGCCAGCAGCACGCCCGGCATGAACGACACCCGGTCGTACGAGTCGTGTCGGATGGTCAGCGTCTCGCCGGTGCCGCCGAACAGCACCTCCTGGTGGGCGACCAGGCCGGTGGCGCGCACCGCGTGGACGCGTACCCCGTCGATGTCGGCGCCGCGCGCACCCGGCACCTCGTCCTTGGTGGCGTCCGGCACCGGGCCGAGGCCGGCCTCGGCGCGGGCCCGGGCGATCTGCCGGGCGGTGTGGGTGGCGGTGCCGCTCGGGGCGTCCAGCTTGCGCGGGTGGTGCTGCTCGATGATCTCGACGGACTCGAAGTGTCGGGCGGCGCGGGCGGCGAACTGCATCATCAGCACCGCGCCGATGCCGAAGTTCGGGGCGATGACCACACCCACCTCGGGCCGGTCGGCCAGCCAGCCGCGCACCTGCTCCAACCGCTGCTCGGTGAAGCCGGTCGTGCCGACCACCGCGCTGATGCCCTGCTCGACGCACCACCGGAGGTTGTCCATCACGACGTCCGGCGTGGTGAAGTCGACGACCACCTCGGCGGCGGAGACGGCCGAACGACTGTCGCCCTGGTCGATCGACGCCGTCAGGGTGAGGTCGTCGGCGGCGTCGACGGCCTTGCAGACCTCGATGCCCATCCGGCCGCGCGCGCCGAACACGCCGACCCGAATCTTCTCCTGCTCGTCAGTCACGGGGCACAACCTATCCCAATCGGGACGTGCCCCAGTCGTCGGATCCGGGCCGCTCCACCGACCGGGACGCGCCCCGGACCGGGCCGCGACAGCCCTCAGACCGCGAAGTCGCCAGCGCCGAACGGGCCCACCACTGCCAACGACATCGGGCGGCTGAGCAACTCGGCGGCGAGGACGTTGACGTCCTCCACGCTGACCTCGTCGACCCGGCGGAGCAGCTCGTCGACGGGCATCAGGTCGCCGTAGAGCAGCTCACCCTTCGCCAGCCGGCTCATCCGGGAACCGGTGTCCTCCAGGCCGAGCACGAACGAGCCCTTGCTCATCCCCTTGCCCCGGGCCACCTCGGCCTCGGTCAACCCGTCGGCGGCCACCCGGGCCAACTCGGCGCGGGTCAGGGCCAGCACCTCGTCCACCTTGCCCGGCGCGCAGCCGGCGTAGACGGCGAACAGGCCGCTGTCGGCGTACTGGCTGGCGTAGGAGTAGACCGAGTAGGCCAGGCCGCGCTGCTCGCGGATCTCCTGGAACAGGCGGCTGGACATGCCGCCACCGAGCACGTTGTTGAGCACCCCGAGGGCGAACCGGCGATCGTCGAGTCGGTCGATGCCGGGGCAGCCGAGGATGACGTGCGCCTGCTCGGTCTCCTTCGGCTCCACCACCGTGGTCACCGGCCTGGTGCGTACCGCCGGGGTCGCCGCGCGGTGCGGTGCCGGGCTGGCCGGGTCGCTGTCCAGCGGGGTGCCGCGCACCGCCTGACGGACCAGCTTGACCACCGCCGCGTGGTCGAGATTGCCGGCGGCGGCGATGACGATCTGCGGCGCGGTGTAACGCCCCCGGTAGAAGTTCTGGATCTGCCGGCGGGTCATCGGGGTGACGGTCTCCGCGGTGCCGGAGATGAGCCGGCCCAGCGGGTGGTCGCCGTAGACGGCCTGGACGAAGAGGTCGTGCACCTCGTCGCCCGGCTCGTCGTCGTGCATGGCGATCTCTTCCAGGATCACGCCGCGCTCGGTCTCGACGTCGGCCGGCTCCAACAACGAGTCGGCGACCAGGTCGCACATCACGTCGATCGCCAGCGGCAGGTCCTCGTCCAGCACCCGCGCGTAGTAGCAGGTGTATTCCTTCGTGGTGAAGGCGTTGGTCTCACCGCCCACCGCTTCGATCTGCGAGGAGATCTCCAGTGCGGTGCGCTTGTGGGTGCCCTTGAAGAGCAGGTGCTCCAAGAAGTGCGCGGCACCCGCCTGCGGGCCGGTCTCGTCGCGCGAGCCGACCGCCACCCAGATGCCGAACGAGACGCTGCGCATCGCCGGAATCGCCTCGGTGAGGACGCGCAGGCCGCTGGGCAGCACGGTACGTCGTACCGTGCCGCCCAGCGGGTCGTCGCTGAGCGTCCGGGTCACCGCGCGGGCGGTGCCGCCGGAACGGCCCGCCCCGGTGCCCCGAGACGCAGCCACCCCCCGTCGATCCGGTGGAAACGGCGCGCTGAAGGCCCGACTCACGTGGTGCTCCCGGTTCGACGAGGGGTGGGTGATGCGAGGTACGACGATCAGCTGTGCCGGGTCCGGCGGCGCGGACGCTCGCCGCCCTCGCCACCCTCGCCGCCGTTACCGCCCTCGCCGCCGCGCTCCGGGCCACGCCCGCCACGGTCGCCGCCGCGCTCACGGTCACCGCGGTCACGCGGAGCCCGGTCGCCGCGGTCCCGACCAGCCGGCCGGTCGCCAGCGGCGGCCTCACCGGCGGCCGGAGCCTCGGTGCCCTCCGGGCGGACCTTGTCCAGGTAGATCTTGCCGCGGGCGTCGATGTCCGCGATCTCGACCTCGACCCGGTCACCGACGTTGAGGAAGTCCTCGACCCGCTCGACCCGCTTGCCGTCGCCCACCTTGGAGATGTGCAGCAGGCCGTCGCGGCCCGGCAGGAGCGAGATGAACGCGCCGAACGCGGCGGTCTTGACCACCGTGCCGAGGAACCGCTCGCCCTGCTTCGGCAGCGTCGGGTTGGCGATGCCGTTGATCCGGTCGACGGCCGCCTGGGCCGACGGGCCGTTGGTGGCGCCGACGTAGATCGTGCCGTCGTCCTCGATGGAGATCTCGGCGCCGGTCTCGTCCTGGATCGCGTTGATGGTCTGCCCCTTCGGGCCGATCACCATGCCGATCTTGTCGACCGGGATCTTGACGGTGGTGACCCGCGGCGCGTAGTCGGACATCTCGGCCGGAGCCTCGATCGCCGCCTTCATGACCCCGAGGATGACCTGCCGGGCCTCGTTCGCCTGCTGAAGCGCGGCGGCGAGCACGTCCGACGGGATGCCGTTGAGCTTGGTGTCGAGCTGCAGCGCGGTGACGAACTCCGGGGTGCCGGCGACCTTGAAGTCCATGTCACCGAACGCGTCCTCGGCACCGAGGATGTCGGTCAGCGTCACGTACTGGGTCTTGCCGTCCACCTCGTCGGAGATGAGGCCCATCGCGATGCCGGCGACCGGCGCCTTCAACGGGACACCGGCGGAGAGCAGGCCCAGCGTCGAGGCGCAGACCGAACCCATCGAGGTGGAGCCGTTGGAGCCGAGCGCCTCGGAGACCTGCCGGATGGCGTACGGGAACTCCTCGCGCGACGGCAGCACCGGGATCAGCGCCCGCTCGGCGAGGGCGCCGTGGCCGATCTCCCGACGCTTCGGCGAGCCGACCCGGCCGGTCTCACCGGTCGAGTACGGCGGGAAGTTGTAGTTGTGCATGTAGCGCTTGCGGTTCTCCGGGGAGAGCGTGTCCACCATCTGCTCCATCCGGAGCATGTTCAGCGTGGTGACACCCAGGATCTGGGTCTCGCCCCGCTCGAACAGCGCCGAACCGTGCACCCGGGGCAGCACCCCGACCTCGGCGGTCAGCGCCCGGATGTCGCGCGGGCCACGCCCGTCCATGCGGACCTGCTCGCGCAGCACGCGGTTGCGCACCTCGGACTTGGTCAGCGAGCGGAAGGCGGCGCTGAGCTCCTTCTCCCGACCCTCGAACCGAGCGCCCAGCTCCTCGGCGACGCGGGCCTTGACCCGGTCCAGGGCTTCCTCACGGTCGGCCTTGCCGGCGATGGTGATCGCCTCGGCCACGTCGGCGCGGGCCAGCTCGGCCACGGCGTCGTACACGTCGTCCTGGTAGTCCAGGAAGACCGGGAACTCGGTGACCGGCTTGGCGGCGACCTCGGCCAGCTCGCTCTGCGCGCGGCACAGCTCACGGATCGCCGGCTTGGCGGCCTCCAGGCCGCTGGCGACGATCTCCTCGGTCGGGGCGGTGGCACCGGCCGAGATGAGGGCGACGGCGTTCGGGGTGGCCTCGGCCTCGACCATCATGATCGCGACGTCGCCGTCGTCGAGCGTGCGGCCGGCCACGACCATGTCGAAGGTGGCGCGGGCCAGCTCCTCCAGGGTCGGGAAGGCGACCCACTGGCCGTCGATGTGGGCGACGCGGGTCGCCCCGATCGGGCCGGAGAACGGCAGGCCGGAGAGCTTGGTCGACATCGAGGCGGCGTTGATCGCCACGACGTCGTACGGGTGCTGCGGGTCGAGCGCGAGGACGGTCTCGACGACCTGGACCTCGTTGCGCAGGCCCTTGACGAAGGACGGGCGCAGCGGCCGGTCGATCAGCCGGCAGGTGAGGATGGCGTCCTCGCTGGGCCGACCCTCACGGCGGAAGAACGAGCCGGGGATGCGGCCCGCGGCGTACATCCGCTCCTCGACGTCGACGGTCAGCGGGAAGAAGTCGAACTGCTCCTTCGGGTGCTTACCGGCGGTCGTGGCGGAGAGAACCACCGTCTCGCCCAGCTGGGCGATGACGGAACCGGCGGCCTGGCGAGCCAGCCGACCGGTGGAGAAGGTGATCTCACGGGTGCCGAAGGACCCGTTGTCGATCACGGCGGTGCGGGATTCGGTGCCGAGTTTGGTCTCGGTCATGTGCTGTCGTGCTCCTTCGCGTCGTGGGCCCACGACATCGGGGAGCTGCTCAGCCGGCCGGTCTTCGATCGAAGCGCCCGGGTGGTCGGCATGATGCCGGGTTCCCGGGGGCCACTACCGGAGACCGGTACGCTGACCGGCTCCCTCTCGGGTGGTCGCGCGGCCCGTGTTCTTCAGGTGGGACGCGGCACGGGGGAGCGGCCGTCCGGCCACTCCCCCGTCACGTCACCGGCGCAGACCGAGCCGCTCGATGAGCGACCGGTAGCGGGCAATGTCCTTCTTCTGGACGTAGTTGAGCAACCGACGGCGCCGGCCGACCAGCAGCAGCAGCCCACGGCGGCTGTGGTGGTCGTGCTTGTGCACCTTCAGGTGCTCGGTCAGCTCCGCGATCCGCTTGGTGAGGACCGCGACCTGAACCTCCGGCGAACCGGTGTCGCCCTCGGCGGTCGCGTACTCCGCGCGGATGCTGGCCTTGGCTTCCTGATCGAGCGCCATGTTCTCCCTGTTTCGATGGGTTGATCAAGTGGGTGTCCGTCGTCCCGATGGACCGGGAACGGACCGGTACCTCGCACCCGCGGCGTCGAGCAGGCACGCGAGGCCCCACGCCGGTCACCCGACGTCCCGGCAAGACTACCAGCACTCGCCGGTAACACCCGGCGAAGGGCCTCGGGGCGGCCCGTCACGCCACGACGATCAGGCCAACGCGCGCCTGGTGCGCTCGACGTCCTGGTTCATCTGGGCGATCAACGGCTCGATCGAGTCGTACCGGACCTGACCACGCAGGTGCGCCACGAAGTCCAGGGCCAGCCGCTCGCCGTACAGGTCGCCGGAGAAGTCCAGCGCGTACGCCTCCACCCGCCGCTCCCGGCCGGAGAAGGTCGGGTTGGTGCCCACCGAGACCGCCGCGAGCAGCGGTTCACGCTGACCGCGCCGGATCAGCCGGGCCGCGTACACCCCGTCGGCGGGCACCGCCGCGTACCGGTGGCAGAGCAGGTTGGCGGTGGGGAAGCCCAGCTCCCGGCCCCGCTGGTCGCCGCGGACCACGACCCCCTCCAGGCGGTGTGGGCGGCCCAGCGCGGCGGCCGCCGCGCCCACGTCGCCAGCGTCGACGCAGGACCGGATGTACGTGGAGGAGAAGACGGTGCCGTCCTCGGCGACCAGCGGGCCGCCCTCCACGCCGAAGCCGAACGTCCGACCCAACTGCTCCAGCAACGCGACGTCGCCGGCCGCCCGGTGCCCGAAGCGGAAGTTGCTGCCGACCACCACCAGCGCCGCGTGCAGGTGCTCGACCAGGACGTCGTGCACGAACTGTTCGGCCGGCACCCGGGAGAACTCCGGGGTGAACGGCACCACGCAGAGCACGTCCACGCCGAGCGCCTCGATCAGCTCGGCCTTGCGGGCCGGCTCGGTGAGCACCGCCGGGTGCGAACCGGGGCGGACCACCTCGGCCGGGTGCGGGTCGAAGGTGACCACCACCGACTGCACGCCCAGCTCGCGGGCCCGGGCCACGGTGTGCCCGATGGTCGCCTGGTGCCCCTTGTGCACGCCGTCGAAGACGCCGATGGTGACCACCGAGCGTCCCCACCCGCCGGGCGCCGCGTCGTAGCCCCGCCACCGCTGCATGCCGTTCCTCTCTGCTGTCCCGCCGCCGGCGGGTCGACACCGCCGGCTGCCGGCCGACGGACCTGCGCCCACGGTCAGGCCGGGGCGAGCACGATCTCCGCCCGAGCCCGGCCGTCCCGCTCGCTGACGATAGCGATCAAGCCGCCGGCCGGCCCGAACACGGCGTACGGCCCGGTGAGGCCGGCCGGGTCCAGTGGCCCACCGTGGGCGAGCACCCGGGCCTCGTCGGGCGTGGCCTCCCGGCGCGCGAAGAACCGGTCGGCCGCCGCGTCCAGGGGCAGGTTCACCACGTCCGGGGCGCGCTGCTCCAACTCGTCGAGGGTGGCCGCCTCGGCGAGGGTGAAGCCACCCACCGCGGTGCGCCGCAACGCCGTGAGGTGTCCACCGACGCCGAGCGCCAGGCCCGCGTCCCGGGCGATGGCCCGGATGTACGTGCCGGAGGAACAGGTCACGTCCACGTCCACGTCCACCACGTCCGGTTCGGTGCGGCGGATCGCCAGCACCGCCAGCCGGGAGATGCTGACCCGCCGCGCCGGCAGCTCGACGCTCTCCCCGTCGCGGACCCGCTTGTACGCCCGCTGCCCGTCGATCTTGATGGCGCTGACCGCGCTCGGCACCTGGTCCACCTCGCCGCTGAGCCCGGCCAGCGCCGAGCGGATCGCGTCGTCGGTGACGTGGCCGGCCGGCACGGTGGCGGTCACGTCGCCCTCGGCGTCGTCGGTGACGGTGGTCTGGCCGAGCCGGATGGTGCCGGTGTAGCTCTTGCCCGCGCCGATCACGTACGTCAGCAACCGGGTGGCCCGGCCGACACCGATCACCAGCACCCCGGTGGCCATCGGGTCGAGGGTGCCGCCGTGCCCGACCCGTCGGGTCTTGGCCAGTCGGCGGATCCGCGCCACCACGTCGTGCGACGTCATGCCGCCGGGCTTGTCGACCACGATCAGACCATCGGTGCTCACGTCGGCCAAGCCTGCCAGATGACCGCTGTCGGAGAGTGCGTGGGCGGGCCCCCAGGTGACCCGGACGACCGGCGGGGTGCTCAGCGGACCGCGCCGGTCACCGCCCAGCCGCCGTTGCGCAGTCGCAGCAGCAGGGCGACCAGCCGGATCACCACGAACACCGTGAGCCCGGCCCAGATGCCGCCCAGCCCGAGATCGAGCGCGTACGCCAGCCAGATGGCCGGCAGGAAGCCGCCGAGCGCCGCCACGATGGTGAGGTTGCGCAGGTAACGCACGTCGCCCGCGCCGATCAGCACGCCGTCGAGGGCGAACACCACCCCGGCCAGCGGCAGCATGACGACGAACCACGGCCAGGCGACGGCGGCCTGCTCGCGTACCCCCGGATCGGAGCTGAACCACGACGGCACGATGCCGGCGCCGGCGGCGATGAGCAGCGCGAAGCCCACGCCGCAGACGCCGCCGAGCAGCCCGATCCGGCGGGCGAGCGCCCGCGCCCCCGCGTCGTCGCCGGCGCCGAGCGCGGCGCCGACCAGGGACTGCGCGGCGATGGCGAGGGCGTCGAGCACCAGCGCGGTGAAGAACCAGAGTTGCAGGGCGATCTGGTGGGCACCGACGGCGGCGGCGCCGAACCGGGCGGCGACGGCGGTCGCGGACAGGAAGCTGGCCTGGAACGCCAGCCCACGGATCAGCAGGTCGCGGCTGAGCACCAGCTGCTGGCGGATCACCCGGGGCCGGGGTCGCAGCGACACCCGCTCAGCGACCAGGGCGGCCGCGAAGAGCACCCCGCAGAGCGTCTGCGCGACGACGTTGGCCACCGCCGAGCCGACCAGGCCCAGCCCGCCGGGGTAGACCAGCAGCGGGCAGAGCAGCGCGGAGAGCAGGTTGGGGCCGAGCACGAAGACCAACGGGCGGCGAGTGTCCTGCACGCCGCGCAGCCAGCCGTTGCCGGCGGCGGCGAGCAGCAGGCCGGGGGCGCCGAGGGCCGCGATCCGCAGCCACTGCGCGGCGGCGTCGGCCACCTCGCCACCACCACCGACGAGGGTACGTGCGAGCGCGCCACCGCCGAACTGCATGCCGACCGCGATCAGCAGACCGACACCGAACGCCAGCCAGGACGACTGGACGCCTTCGGAGACGGCGGCCGCCCGGTCACCCGCGCCGAACCGGCGGGCCGCGCGCCCGGTGGTGCCGTACGCGACCACGGTGCCGACCCAGGCGGTCAGCGTCATGACCGTGCCACCGACGGCGAGCGCGGCGAGCGGCACCCGGCCGAGGTGACCGACCACTGCCGTGTCGACCAGCACGTAGAGCGGCTCGGCGGCGAGCACCACGAGGGCCGGCAGGGCCAGCGCGGCGATCCGGCGCGGCGAGGCGGGTCGGTGGGCGGTGGGGGCGGTCTGACTCATCGCCGCCGATCCTGGCACGACGACAGTAAGGATCGCAATCCCGCCCAGGGCTTACCCGGTCGCCGGGCGGCCGGGTGCGGTCGGGCCGGCCGGGTGCGGTCGGGCCGGCCGGGTGCGGTCGGGCCGGCCGGGGCGAGTAACTGGGGTCAGAGGCTTTGGAGCTGATGTCGCAGACGAATCACGTCGTGACGTCGCAGACAAAGCGGGTGGTCACGTCGCAGACAACTCAGGCCGTGACGTCGCAGACGAAGCAGGCTGTGACATCCAGGCGAGGCGGGCCGTGACGTCGCAGACAGGGCAGGTCCTGCGATGTCGTAGACGATTCAGCTCCAAAGGCGCACCAAGAGGCGTCGGATCCTCCCCGGCCGTGTCGGCAGAGGGGATCACCACTGGTGCGGTCGGCTCACTGACGGGTGTCCATCGATGTCTGCAGCGCGCGGCGGGCCTGCTCGCGGGCGTCGTCGGTGGTGGTCTCGGGCTTGGGCTTGTTCGGCATGGTGGCGCTCCTCTTCCAGGGCGGGAGCCGCCGGCACGCGGCGGCCCTCACGGGCGATCGTGCTGAGCGCCCCACGGCGGTCCGGGGTTACCGGAGCAGCCGGCTGGGCAACGTGAGCCCGGGTCGGTCGACCCTGGAGGGAGGCGGCACAGGGTGTGGCACCACCGCCCGTGACCTGCACCGCCAGGCGGCGCAGGCCCTCTCCCAAGTTATCGTTCAGGTCCACATACTGCTTACGGTTCCCGCCATCTGGACACCCGACAACCCAGCTCAGCGGGCCAGAAAGTGCCAGCCCAGCCACCACCAGAACCCGAACAGACCGATCCGGCCCACCGGCACCGAGCCGACCTCGTACCGCATCACGTACGCGCAGACCTCGCCCAACGTGGGGATGCGGGACCCCTCCCGGCGGGCCATCCACTCCACCACCGCGAAGAGGACCAGCGCGGTGAGGAACCCGCCGATCGCGATCGCCCGCATCATCGCCGCACCAGCCCCCAGAAGGCGGCCAACCAGGCGAACCAGGCTGCCGACCGGGTCAGATGATCTTCCAGGAGAGGGTCGGCCAGCCGGGAGAAGGTGGGAAAGTCATCGCCGGCAGCCATCACGAAGGTCACGCCCTCGAAGACCCCGAAGACCACCACCGGCACCGCCCACCAGACGGCCCCCGCGCCCAGCTGGCGCGGTGCGGGCCGGCGCGGCACCCGGTTGCTCAGACCGAGCCAGATCAGCACCCCACCCGTGCCGAGGGTGAACAGATTCGCCTCGGTGGAGAAGGACGCGAACCGGCCACCGACGAGCGACAGGCAGACGAGAACGGGAACGGAGACGGCGGGCCGGTCCCAGGCGCGGGGGGCCTCCACGGTGAGGTCGTGCGGCTGCTCCATCCCGCAATTCTTCCCGGTCACACGGAGGGCGGGAAGACCGACACTCCCCGAGCTGACCCTGATCTTCCGGATCCGATCGACGACGGTCGAAGTTCGGCCTCAGCCGATCAGTGCCGCCTCCAGCTGAGCACGGATCGACTCGACCACCTGCTCGACACTGCCCCGACCGGTGAACCCGGCCGCGAACGTGTGCCCACCACCGCCCAGGGCGACCGCGACCCGACTGACGTCCACCGCGCCCTTGCTGCGCATCGACACCGCCCACTCGGCGGGCCGGGTCTGCTTCACCACGCAGCTCACATCCGCCTCGGCGGTGCACCGCACCGAGTCGATCAACGCCTCCAGCACGTACGGCCGCTGGTCGTGCCGGGCCAGGTCGTCCAGCGTGGCGAAGGTCCAGACCAACCCCCGGCCGGCAGCGGCGGCCGGCTCCAGCCGGGCCCGACCGAGCACCTCGCCGAAGAGGCGAACCGCGCCGAAGGGCCGGGTGTCGAAGACCCGTCGGGAGATGTCACCGGGCGAGATGCCGGTCGCCAGCAAGCGGGCAGCCATCTGATGCACCGCCGGCGTGGTCGCCTCGAAGCGGAACGAGCCGGTGTCAGTGGTCAGCGCCGTGTAGAGACACTCGGCGATGGCCGGATCGACCACCACCCCGAGCCGGGCCAGCAGCTGCTCGGCCACGACCGACGTGGCCGCCGCACTCGGATCGACCAGGTTGACCGTGCCGAAACCGGGGTTCGAGGCATGGTGGTCGAGCACCAGCGCCGCACCCGCCGTCGACAACCGCCCGGCCAGGTCGCCGAGGCGCGACACGCTCGCCGCGTCGAAGCAGATCACCAGATCGGGCGCCGGGTCGGCGGCGTCCGCCGGGACCAGCAGATCCAGACCGGGCAGCCCACGGAACGGCTCCGGCACCTCCGGCGGCCCGGGGAAGGTCGCCTGGACGTCGCGTACGCCGAACTGCCGCAGGCCCAGACCGAAGCCGAGCATGCTGCCCAGCGCGTCGCCGTCCGGGTTGACGTGGCAGATCAGCAGCGTACGGCCGGTCGGCGGGAGAGCCCGCAGCAACGCCTCGGCCGCGGCCCAGTCCGCCTCGGCGGGGCCGAGCCCGGTAGCCCCGGCGAGCGGGGCGTCGGCGGTGCTGGTCACCGCGTTTCCCCACCCCGCGGGGAATCCTTGACGTCGGTGGCCTCGTCGGCCTCTTCCGTCTCGTCGACCTCGTCCGTGTCGTCGTCCACCCGGTACGGCTGGGCTTCGCCCGCGTACTTCGCCTGGGCGGCGAGCCGCTGCACCTCGGCATCGGCGTTACGGGCGGCGGCGAGCAGGTCGTCGATGTGCTTGACCTGGTCCTGCACGTCGTCGAGGACGAAGGTGAGGGTCGGCGAGTGGCGCAGCCCGAGGGCCTTGCCGACAGTGCTGCGCAGCATCCCCTTGGCGCTCTCCAGCGCCGCGGCGGTGTCCGCCTGGGCCACCGAGTCACCGAGCACGGTGTAGAAGACCGTCGCGTCGCGCAGGTCAGCGGTAATCCGGGCGTCGGTGATGGTGATCATCCCGAGCCGCGGGTCCTTGATCTGGCTCCGCACCACCGACGCGACCAGCTCACGCACCCGTTCCGCGTGCCGGCGTACCTTGGCCGGATCAGACATCTCGCCACCTCCACGGCGTCCTGCTCCCGGTCGACCCGGCGGCCCGGAGGCCGCCGGCCGACCGGCCAACATCTCGAACACTACCTTCGCGGCCGCGCCGGTCGCCCGGCACAGCCGGCACCATGGTCAGTCGTCGTCCGCCCCGTAGAGCCGGCGACGGACCGACAGCAACTCGACCTCGGGGCGCGCGGCCACCAGGCGCTCACAGGAGTCCAGCACCTCACGGACGTGCGTCGTCTCGGCGGCCACCACGGCCACCGCGAGCTGCGCTCGACCATGCAGGTCCAGCGCGCCCACCTCGGCGGCCGACACCTCGAAACGGCGCAGCGCCGCCACGATCGGCCGTACATATGATCTCTTGGCTTTGAGCGACCTGGAGTCGCCTGGCAGCAGCAGGTCGAAGACCGCGGTTCCGGTGAACATCGCCCCGGACGATACCGCCAACCCGCCCCGCATGATCAAGGGGTTTACGCCGGTCGGCGTAAACCCCTTGATCAGCGTGTCACTGCCGGATCAGGCGCGAACCTTCTCCCGCATCTCGAAGGTCTCGATGACGTCGCCGACCTGGACGTTGTTGTAACCACCCAGGGTCAGACCGCACTCGAAGCCCTCGCGGACCTCGGTGGCGTCGTCCTTGAACCGCTTGAGCGAGGTGATCGTGAGGTTGTCCGCCACGACCGTCCCGTCCCGAAGCAGTCGAGCCTTCGCGTTGCGTCGGATGACGCCCGACCGGACGATGCAACCGGAGATGTTGCCGATCTTGGACGAGCGGAAGACATCGCGGATCTCCGCGGTGCCCAGCTCGGCCTCCTCGTACTCCGGCTTGAGCAGGCCCTTGAGCGCTGCCTCGATCTCCTCGATGGCCTGGTAGATGACGGTGTAGTACCGGATCTCCACGCCCTCGCGGTCGGCCATCTCACGGACCTTGTTCGAGGCCCGCACGTTGAAGCCGATGATCGTGACCGGCTCGGACGAGGCGCTCGCGAGCATGACGTTGCTCTCGGTGATCGCGCCGACGCCCCGGTCGAGGACCTTGAGCTGGACCTCCTCGGGGATGTCGAGGTTGAACAGCGCGTCCTCCAGGGCCTCCACCGAACCGGAGACATCGCCCTTGAGGATGAGGTTGAGCGAGGTCTTCTCGCCCTCCTTGAGCTGCTCCATGAGCGTCTCGAGGGTGGCCCGACCACGGGAGTTGGCGAATGCCGCCGCCCGCCGCCGTGCCTGTCGCTGCTCGGCGATCTGCCGCACCGTGCGGTCGTCCGCCGCGGCGAGGAACGTGTCACCCGCACCGGGCGGCGCGGTCAGACCCAGCACCATGACCGGACGCGCCGGCCCAGCCTCGGAGAGCTGGTTGCCGTTCTCGTCGAGCATGGCCCGGACCCGGCCGTGCGCCCCACCGGCGACGATCGAGTCGCCCGCCCGCAGGGTGCCCTTCTGCACCAGCACCGTCGCCACCGCACCGCGGCCCTTGTCCAGGTGCGCCTCGATGGCCACACCCTGCGCCGGCCCGTCGATCGGAGCGGTCAGCTCCAGCGACGCGTCGGCGGTCAGCAGGACGGCCTCGAGCAGCTCCTCGATGCCGATGCCGGGCTTGGCGGCCACGTTGACGAACATGGTCTCGCCGCCGTACTCCTCGGCGACCAGGCCGTACTCGGTCAGCTGCTGGCGGACCTTGTCCGGGTTGGCCTCCGGCTTGTCGACCTTGTTGACCGCGACCACGATCGGCACGTCGGCCGCCTTGGCGTGGTTCAACGCCTCGATGGTCTGCGGCATCACGCCGTCGTCGGCCGCGACGACCAGGATCACGATGTCCGTCACCTGGGCACCACGGGCACGCATGGCGGTGAACGCCTCGTGACCCGGGGTGTCGATGAAGGTCACCGCGCGGTCCACACCATCGTGCGGAACGTGCACCTGGTAGGCACCGATGTGCTGGGTGATGCCACCCGCCTCACCGGCCACGACGTTCGCCTTGCGGATGGCGTCGAGCAGCTTGGTCTTACCGTGGTCGACGTGACCCATGACGGTCACCACCGGCGCACGGCTGACCAGACGCTCCTCGGCCACCTCCGCGTCGAGGTCGATGTTGAACTGCGCGAGCAGCTCGCGGTCCTCGTCCTCCGGGCTGACGATCTGGATGTCGAAGCCCAGGTGCTCACCCAGCAGCTGCAGGGTGTCGTCAGAACAGGACTGGGTCGCGGTGACCATCTCGCCCAGGTTGAACATCTCCTGGACCAGCGAACCCGGGTTGGCGTTGATCTTGTCGGCGAAGTCCGACAGCGAGGCGCCACGGGAGAGCCGGACGACCTGACCCTGACCCCGGGGAGCACCCGAGCTCATGGTCGGAGCCGACAGGTTGTCGAACTCCTGTCTGCGCTGCTTCTTGGACTTACGACCGCGCGTCGGCCGGCCACCCGGACGCCCGAAGGCACCCGCGGCACCGCCGCCACGGCCACGACCACCGGCACCCGGACGACCGCCGCCGCCAGCCGGAGCACCCGGACGGAAACCGCCACCGGGAGCACCGCCGCCGCCACCGGGACCGCCACGGTAGCCACCGCCACCGCCGGCACCCGCGCCGCCACCAGGGCCGCCGCGGTAACCGCCACCGCCACCGGCGCCACCGCCGGGACCGCCACGGAAGCCGCCGCCACCGCCACCGGGACGGCCTGCGCCGCCGCCGGGACGACCAGCCCCACCGGGACCGGGGCGACCGGCAGCCGGACGCTGGCTCGGCATGGACGCCGGGCTGGGCCGCGGCGGCATGGAGTTCGGGCTCGGCCGCGGCGGCATGCCCGCCGGGCTGTTGGGCCGAGGGCCACCCGCACCGGCGGCCGGGGGCCGCTGCTGCTGGCCACCCTGGATGCCGAACGGGTTGTTACCGGCACCGCGCGCCGGCGGGCGACCGCCCGGCCGGGCACCCGGACCGGGAGCCGGCGCGCTCGGACGAGCTGCCGGCGAACCGGGACGGGGCGGCATCGCCGCGGGACCCGGCCGAGGGCCGGGACGGTTACCGCTGCCACCGTCCGCCGGGGGCTCCCGGCGAACCGGGTTCTCCCGCTGCTGCTGGCGGGCGGCCTGCGCGGCCTTGACCGCGGCCTCCTGCTCAGCCTTCAGCGCGGCGGCACGCGCCTCCGCGGCCGCCACCTCGATGTCGTGGGCACTCGCCGGCTTGGCGACCGGAGTCGCCGACTGCGGCGCACCGGGCACCGGACCCTTGGGCTTCGGACCGGGTGCCGGCGCGGCCGGCCGCCGAGGCGGCATCGGCTTGGCCGAGACCCGGGGCGCGCCCGGGGTCGGGGTTGGCGTCGGGGTCGGGGCTGAAGCCGGCGTCGACGCGGGCGCCGACGGGGCGGCCGGTGCCGGGGCACCGGCGGACGCGACGAATGCGTTACGCAGCCGCCGGGCGACGGGCGCCTCGACGGTGCTGGACGCGGACTTCACGAACTCGCCCATTTCCTTCAACTTGGCGAGAACGGTCTTACTCTCGACCCCGAGCTCTTTTGCAAGCTCGTGTACGCGGGCCTTGCCTGCCACTGCACTCCTCACTCCGAGGTCGTGCGGGCAGCACCCGCAGCGACCTCACTCGTGCACTTGAAGCCTGGTCATTTCAGGGACTTCATCGTGTGCTCATGTCGGTCGTCCTACCCTGCTAGCGACCCTCGCCCGGTCGGGCTGACCGGACGTAGTGGTTGGCGCATCGACGTGCTCTGCCAGCACACCGTGGTCAAGGACCTCGGTGCTGCGCAGCGCACGCCCGAAGGCGCGGCGCCGCACCGCCAGCGCGAAGCAGGCCGGATCCGGGTGCATGTTCGCTCCCCGACCCGGCAGCCTGCGGAGCGGATCAGGCCGGAGGCTGTGACCAGCCTCGTCCCTGACCGCGACGATCCGCAGCAATTCGCTGGCCGGCGCACGTTGCCGGCAACCCACACAGGTGCGCTCCGGCTGCGCGCGTCGTACCACTGGAGGAAGTCTACCCCTAGCTACCCGAGATCGCGCCGCCCGGCTCCCGCACGTGATCAGTTACCCCACGCGCGGCAGGCGGGGACTGCTCCGCATCGGAGCGGATGTCGATCCGCCAACCGGTCAATCGGGCCGCGAGTCGGGCATTCTGCCCCTCCCGACCGATCGCGAGCGAGAGCTGGAAGTCGGGAACTGTCACCCGGGCGGCCCGACCGGCCAGGTCGACCACCTCGACCCGCAACGCCTTGGCCGGCGACAGCGCGTTGCCGACGAAGGTGGCCGGGTCGTCCGACCAGTCGATAATGTCGATCTTTTCGCCGTGCAGCTCACTCATCACGGCCCGCACCCGCTGACCCATCGGGCCGATACAGGCGCCCTTGGCGTTCACGCCAGGGGTGGTGGAGCGGACGGCGATCTTCGTGCGATGGCCCGCCTCACGGGCGATCGCGCCGATCTCCACGGTGCCGTCGGCGATCTCCGGGACCTCCAGGGCGAACAGCTTCTTGACCAGCGCCGGGTGCGACCGGGACAGGGTGATCTGCGGCCCACGCATGCCCTTGGCGACGTGCACCACGACGCAGCGGACCCGCTCGCCGTGCGCGTACCGCTCACCGGGCACCTGCTCGGACTGCGGCAGCACGCCCTCCAGCTTGCCGAGGTCGACGCTGACGATGCCCTTCTCGGTACGCGTCTCGTGCGCCTGCACCACACCGGTCACCAGGTCACCCTCGCGGCCCACGTACTCACCGAAGTGCACCTCGTCGGTGGCCTCCCGCAACCGCTGCAGGATCACCTGCTTGGCGGTCATGGCGGCGATCCGGCCGAAGTCGTGCGGGGTGTCGTCCCACTCGCGTACCAGGCTGCCGTCGGAGTCCATCTCCTGCGCGTACACCAGGGCGGCGCCCGACTTGCGGTCGATCTCCACCCGGGCGTGCGGTTCGGCCCCGTCGGTGTGCCGGTAGGCGGTCAGCAACGCGGTCTCGATCGCCGCGAGAATCGTGTCGAACGGGATCTCCCGCTCGCGCTCGAGTGCGCGCAGCGCCGCGAGGTCGATGTTCACCTCTCCTCGTCCTCCACATCATCTTCGTCGTCGATGTCGTCTGAATCGTCGATCTCGTCGGAATCGTCCGCGTCGTCGATCTCGTCGTCCGGCTCGCCGAGTTCGGCGAGCCGGGTGAACTCGACCTGCACGCGGCCGGGGCCCAGCTGGGCGTACGCCCAGGCGGCACGGCCGCCGTCGGTCTCCAGGTGCACGCCCTCGTCGTCGGCAGCGACCACCCGGCCGGTCAGCTGACGGTCACCGGCGGGCTGTTCGCCACGCTGGCCGGGCAGCGTGGCCGCGCCCCGGACGGTGACCTTGACCAGTCGGCCCACGTTGCGCCGCCAGTGGCGGGGCAGGGTGAGCGGCCGGTCCACACCGGGCGAGCTGACTTCCAGCTGGTACTCGCCGGAGACGATGTCGCCACCGGTCTCCTCGGCGGCGTCCAGCGCGGCCGAGACCGCGCGGGAGACGTCCGCGACGGCGTCCAGGTCGATCCCGCCGTCGGTGTCCACCAGCACCCGCACCACATGTCGGCGGCCGGCCCGGGAGACCGACAGGTCCTCAAGGTCGTAGCCGGCGTCGTTGACCACCGGTTCGATCACGGCCCGCAGTCGGGTCCGCCGCGCGGCGAGGTCACCGCCGCGGGGACCCGCGGTGTCGCGGGGTCGACCCGTCGGCCTGGTGGCACGGCCACGCTGCGTCATCTCCGCACCTCTCCCTGGTCGACGGGGACCGGAAGTCCCGCCATGCCGGCACGCCACCGGAGTGGACACGCCGGTGGTTGCGCAGAGCGTAACGCGCCTGCCCGGCGGCGGACCGGGCGGCGCACCGACGCCGGTGCCCCCTGGACGGGCACGCATGGTGTTGACTTGGCCGGTGGGGATCGGCAGAACGACACAGCGCGACCAAACATCCGGACATTCCCGGCGAAAGCTCCTGAGCGCCGGGGTGCTGCTGGTGCTCGGTGGCACCGTGACGCCGCTGACCGGCTGTGATCTTTTCGACCGTGACGATGAGCCGACGCCACCGCCCGACCCGCTGCGGCCGATGGTGGACGAGTCACTCGCGCTGGCCGCCGCGTACCGGGCGAGCGCGACAGCGCATCCCGAGCTGGCCGACCGGCTCAACCCGATCGCCGAGACGCACACCGCGCACGCCACCGAGCTGGCCCGGGTGATCGGCGTGACGCTGCCGTCGGCGGCCTCCGCCGCCCCGAGCACCGCCCCGGCGGCCGACCCGAACGGCGCGCGGGCTGCCCTGCGGGCGCTGGAGAAGACCGCCCAGCAGTCCGCCACCGCGGCCTGCGCGGCGGCGCCCGCGGAACGGGCCGCACTGCTCGGGTCGATCGTCGCCGCCCGGGCCACCCACCAGGAGGCACTGAAGTGAGGCAGCCGTCCGCCGGGGAGGCGCTCGCCTCCGCACTGTCCGCCGAGTACGCGGCCATCTACGCCTACGGACGGATCGGCGTCCGGCTCAGCGGAGCGGCGCGGGACGCGGCACGCCAGGCGGAGGCGGCGCACCGCCGCCGACGCGACGCGCTGGTGGTGCAGCTCACCACGGCCGGTGGCGTCGTCCCGCCGGACCGCGCCGGTTACGCGCTGCCGTTCCCCGTCACCGACCGGGCCAGCGCCCTGCGGCTCGCCGCCGAGGTGGAGGAGCGCACCGCCGCGCACTGGCGGGCCGCCCTGGCGTCCACCACCGGCGCCGATCGGGACCAGGCACTGGCCGCCCTGGTCGAGTACGCCGTGCGGGCCACCCGGTGGCGGAAGACGGCCGGGCTGACCCCGCTGACTGTCCCGTTTCCCGGACGACCGACCTGAACCGGTCCGCTCCGGTTGCAGTACGCATACCAGGTATGCATACTCCGTTGCCATGTCCATCCGTCACGGGTTGCTCGCCCTGCTCGAACGCGGCCAGATGTACGGCTACCAGCTGCGCGCCGCGTTCGAGGAGTCGACCGGCTCGACCTGGCCGCTGAACATCGGGCAGGTCTACACCACGCTGTCCCGGCTGGAGCGGGACGGTCTGGTACGCCCGCTGCCGGAGAGCGAGGCCGGGCAGCGCCCGTACGAGATCACCGACGCCGGCCGCGCGGACCTGGCGCTGTGGTTCGCCACCCCGATCAGCCGCACCGACCGACCCCGCGACGAGCTGGCGATCAAGCTGGCGTTGGCGCTGACCACGCCCGGGGTCGACGTCCGCTCGGTGGTGCAGGCCCAGCGCAGCGCGACGATGCGGGCCCTGCAGGAGTTGACCCGGTTGAAGTACGGCAGCAACCGGCCGGAGGACCTCCCCTGGCGCCTCGTACTGGACTCGATGGTGTTCCAGGCCGAGGCCGAGGTGCGCTGGCTGGACCACTGCGAGACCAGTCTGGTCCGGCACCAGCCCAGCGGCCCGGCGCCTCCCGCTCCCCCGCCCGGTGACGCCGACGCGCGGGACGCTGCTCGATGGGCTGGCGAGGAGGCACGACGGTGACCGGGGCACGACGGTGAGCGGGGCGGACGACGCGGTGCTGGAGCTACGCGCCGTCCACCGCACCCACGGCACCGGGCCGGCGGCGGTGCACGCGCTGCGCGGCGTCAGCCTTGTCGTTCGGCCCGGCGAGCTGGTCGCCGTGATGGGGCCCTCCGGCTCCGGCAAGTCGACCCTGCTGGCTCTCGCCGGTGGGTTGGACCGCCCGACCGGCGGCGAGGTCCGGGTCGAGGGGCAACCGCTGGGGGCACTGGACCGCCGCGGGCTGGCCCAGCTGCGTCGCCGCCGGATCGGCTACATCTTCCAGCAGCTCAACCTGCTGGGCAGCCTCAGCGCGCTGGAGAACGTGGCGCTCCCGTTGGAACTCGACGGAACCAGCGGGCGTCGGGCCCGCGCACTGGCCATGACTGCGCTCACCGAGGTGGGCCTGCCCGCGTTGGGCGACCGCTTCCCGGACCAACTCTCCGGCGGGCAGCAGCAGCGGGTGGCGATCGCCCGCGCGCTGGTGGGCGAACGCCGGCTGGTCCTCGCCGACGAGCCCACCGGGGCGTTGGACTCGCAGACCGGTGAGGCGGTGCTGCACCTGCTGCGCCGCCGGATCGACGCGGGTGCCGCCGGAGTGCTGGTCACCCACGAGGCGCGGCACGCCGGCTGGGCCGACCGGGTGGTGTTCCTCCGCGACGGCGTCCTCGTCGACACCACGGCGCCGCTGGGCAGCGTCGAGCAGTTGCTGTCCGGCAGCGAACGGTGACCATCCGCCGCCTGCCACGGGCCCCCGGTCGGGCCGACAGCGCGTCACGGCAGCCGGTCGCGCCGCCCGCCCCGGTCGGCCGACGGCGGTTCGCCGAGCTGACCGGCTCCTGGCGGGCGGCGCTGCGGATCGCCCGGCGGGAGTCACGCCGGTCCCGACGGCGGACCGTCCTGGTGCTCGCGATGATCGCCATGCCGGTCGCGGCGCTGGCCTTCCTGGCCGCCAGTTACGACATGGCCGAGCTGACCCCACAGGAACGCGTCGACCGCCGCCTCGGCGTGGCCGACGCGCAGCTGCAGTGGATCGCCAACGCCCCGGTGGGGCAGGACGAGTGGGGTGAGGGCTGGTACACCCGCGACGGCGAGCTCCCCGCCAAGGTGACCGCGGCCCAGCTGACCGAGCTGCTCGGGCCGGGCAGCCGGGTCACCGAGGTTCGTCAGCGCGTTCCGCTGACACTGCGCGGCCCGCACCGCGACGAGGTCGTGAACGGTCGGGTGCTGGACCTCGCCGATCCGCTAGCCCGTGGGCTGGTGCGGTTCCGGGCCGGCCGGGCGCCGCAGCAGGCCGGTGAGGTCGCCGTCAGTCCGGTGGCGCTGCGCCGGCTGGACCTGCGCCTCGGCCGCGCCGTGGCCGCCGCCGACGGGAGCAGGGCGTACACAGTGGTGGGAGTGGTCGAGTTCCCCGACGACCTCGGGCCGGTGGTGGCGCTGCATCCGGGGGCCGTGCCGTCGACCGGTCCGGAGCCGGACGGTGTCTGGTTGGCGGACGTGCCGGGCACCGTCGACGCGGCGCTGGTGTCCCGGCTCAACGACCGTGGGGTGGTGGTCACCGCGCGACACTGGATCGCCCCGACGACCGGAGCGGACCGGACCTGGTTCGGGTCGATCGTGGGAACCGACCCCAACGACCTGAGCACCGGCGTCCTGATCGCCGGCCTCGGGCTGCTGGAGGTCGTCCTGCTGGTCGGGCCGGCCTTCGCCGTCGGCGTCCGTCGCCGCCGGCGGGATCTGGCGCTGGTCGCGGTGGCGGGTGGGGACGCCGCCCAACTCCGCCGGGTCGTCCTGGCCGACGGTGTGGTGTTGGGCGTGCTGGGGGCCGCTGCCGGCCTGCTGGTCGGCGTCGGCGCGGCGTTCGCCGGTCGCCCGCTGATGGAGCAGTACGTCTTCAGCGCCCGTTTCGGTGGCTACCGCTGCTGGCCGAGCGCGCTGGTCCTGCTCGGTGGTGTCGCGGTGCTGGCCGGGGTGCTCGCCGCGCTGGCGCCGGCCTGGACCGCCGCCCGGCAGGACGTCAGCGCCGGGCTCGCCGGGCGACGCACCCCGGCGAAATCCCAGGGCCGGTGGTTGGTTCTCGGACTGACGCTGGTGGTCGGCGGGGCGGGGCTGGCGGCGTTCGGGGCCACCCAGACGTCCCCGGCGGTGGTTCTCACCGGGCTGATTCTCGGCGAGTTGGGCCTGGTCTGCTGCACGCCCACGCTGCTCGGGGCGCTCGCTCGCCTGGGCCGGGTGTTGCCGCTGGCACCACGGATCGCGCTGCGCGACGCCAGCCGCAACCGGGCCGCCGCGGCACCTGCCATCTGCGCCGTGATGGCCGCCGTCGCCAGCAGCGTCGCCCTCGGCGGATACCTCGCCAGCGACGTCGCCCGCGACGCGCGCGCCTACCGGCCGGCGCTGCCGACCGGCCACGTGATGGTCAACCCGATCGGATCGGCCGGGCAGCCCACGCTGGCCCAGATCACCGACGCGGCCCGCACCCAGTTCGGCGTCGGCGCGGTCGCCCAGGTGCAGACACCGACCTGCGGGGCAGGGCCCACCGGCTACTGCGATGTCACACCAGTGCTTCCGCTGACCCGGGCCTGCCCCTGGCAGCCCGGCGTCCAACTCTCCGCGGCGCAGCGCCAGCAGGCCCGCGCCGACCCCCGCTGCCAGATCCGCGAGGCGGACTACTTCGGCGGCTACGTGGAAACCGGAGTCGACGACGGGACCGCGCTCCCCCTGCTCACCGGCGTGGACCCGGCGACGACCGCCGCCGCCACGGCCGTCCTGCGCGCCGGTGGCGTGGTGGTGACCGACCCGCGCTACCTGCACGACGGACTGGTGACCGTCCGGGTCGGCGACGTGGGGGCCGAGCCGAACCGTCCGATCACGGTCCGCGACCTTCCGGGGTACGCGCTGCCCCGGGCGACCGGCCAGCCCCGTCTGCTGCTCTCCGCCGCCGCCGCCCGGCAACTCGATCTGACCTGGTCTCCGACCGGCTGGGTGATCGGCACCACGACCCCGCCCGACGAGGAGCAACAGGCACGGTTCACCGCCGCCATACGGCCCTTCGGGACGTTCTCGCTGATGGTGGAGTACGGCGGCGCGCCACGCGACGTCTCACCGTTGCTTCTCCTGCTCGCGGCCGCGGCCGGGTTGATCACCGTGGGGGCGGCGGGGATCGCCACCGCGCTCGCCGCCGCCGAGGGACGCGCCGAGCTGACCACCCTCGCGGCCGTCGGCGCGGCCCCGGCGGTACGCCGGCTGCTGGCGATCTGCCAGGCCGGGGTCATCGCCGGTCTCGGGTCGGTGCTCGGCATCGTGGCCGGCCTCGGCACCGCCGCTATCGTGCTGGTCTCGGTGAACCGGCAGTACGCCACCGACTGGCCGGTGTCCGACCCGTACCCCTTCCTGGTGCCGTGGCCCGCGCTCGGGATCCTGGTGCTGGTGCCGGTGGTGGCGATGCTCGGGGCGGGCCTGTTCACCAGGGCCCGACTGCCGATCGAGCGGCGGCTGGACTGACTGATCCGCCGGCGATCGAAAGGGGACCGCTCAGGGGTGCCGTCGGGGCCGGGCAGCCGGCAGACTGATCGGCGTGTCAGTGCTGGGAAGAGTCACCCGTCGGCTCGGTCATCATCGTTGGTTCGGCGCGGCCGCACGGCTGTTGGTCCCCGCCGATCGGGTGGTCGGTCGCCTCACCCGGGGCCGGGTGGTAGCGCTCGGCCTGATCCCGTCCCTGGTGATCACCACGACGGGCCGCCGCTCCGGCAAGCCGCGCAGCAATCCGCTCGTCTACGTGCCCGACGGCGACGCGTACGTCGTGATCGGTTCCAACTGGGGGCAGACGCACCACCCCGGTTGGGCGATGAACCTGCTCGCCGATCCCGCCGCCGAGGTGGACGTGAAGGGCCGGCGGGTCGCGGTGCGGGCCGAGCGGGCGACCGGCGCCGAACGGGACCGGTTGTGGCAGCTGCTGGTCACCGAGTGGCCCGCGTACCGGACGTACGTGCAGCGGGCCGGCGACCGGGAGATCCACATCTTCCGGCTGGCCCCGACCGGGCGCGGCGCGCCCGACGGTCCGCCGTCGGCTGGCTAGGCTGACGTTCGGTAGCGAAAGGCGGACCCGTGAGTGAACAGGCCAGTGTCGACCGGGGCCTCGACGACCGACGGTGGACGGTCGCGGAGCGGGTCGCCGAGGCCGTCCAGCGGCGGTTCCCGGCCGACGTGCTCGCGATCGCGGTGCACGGGCCACTGGCGCACGGTGACGACGACGGCGGTGGGGACCGCGAGGCGGGCATGCTGGTGGTCACCTACCGACCTGGGACCGGCCCGCCACCGGCGACCCGGCGGGTGGACGGGGTGCTCGTCGACCTGACCGTGGCCGCCGCCGACGACTACCTGGCCCAGGCCCGGGTGCTCACCCCGCTGTGGCCGCTGACCGCCGACCGGTACGTCACCACGCAGGCGTTGCACGATCCGACGGGTTGGTTGCGGACGCTGCGCGACGAACATCTGGGCCGGCTGGCCCGGGCCCGTCCGGCGGAGTTCAGCTCCGCGGCCCGGCAGGCGTGGTACCGGGGCAGCGCGGCGCACTCCCGGGCGGCCCGGCTCGCCGAGTGGTACGAGACCGATCAGGCTCTGCTGATGCTCGGTGAGGCCCGGTTGGCGGCGGCCACGGTGACCGGCCTGCTGAGTCGCACCTACTTCCGTGATCCGGGTGACGCGGTACGCCGCACCGGTCTGGCCGGCGCGGACATGACCGAGGTGGGTGTGGTGCTGGCCCGGCAGGCCGAGGAGCTGGCCGCCCGGGGCCGCGCCGTCGACGGCACCATCGACGAGCTGCTCAGCACCTGACGCGCGTCACAGCCCGCCCGACACACCGATCAGCGCGCCGATCAGATAGGTGGCGCCGGCCGCTGCGGCGCCCAGCAGCAGCTGACGCAGCCCACTGGTCCACCACGGACGGTTGGTGAAGCGGGCCACCACGGCACCGGCGACGAACAACCCCAGCCCGCCGACGGCGAGGGTCAGCCAGAGTTCGGTGGCGCCGAGCAGGTACGGCAACAGCGGAACCAGCGCGCCGATCGAGAAGAACAGGAACGACGAGATCGCCGCGGCCCACGGGCTGGGCTGGTCGTCGGGGTCGACGCCCAACTCCTCGCGGACGTGCACCCGCAGCGCCTCCTCCGGGTCGCGCCGCACCGCCTCGGCGACCTGGGTCGCGAGGTCCCGGGGCAGACCCCGGGCCACCCACGCGTCGGCCAGCTCCCGGGCCTCCGCCTCGGGGTGCCGTTCCAACTCCCGGCGCTCCTTCGCCACCTCGGCGGCGACCTGCTCGTTGGCGGAGCGCACGCTGGTGTACTCGCCGAGCCCCATCGAGATCGCGCCGGCCACCAGGCCGGCGGTGCCGGTGAGCACGATGCTGCGGGGCGACACCCCGCCGCCGCCGACGCCGGCGATCAGGGCGATGTTGGTGACCAGGCCGTCCATCGCGCCGAAGACGGCCGGGCGCAACCAGCCGCCGGAGACGTCCGCGTGGTGCGCCTCACGCAGCGCCGCCGGGGTGTCGGTCACGGCGCCTGCCCTTCGATCGCGACTGCGGGACTCCGCTGCGCTGCGTTCCTCGCGCTCACCGCGCTGGCCCTGTTCGCGACTGCGGGACTCCGCTGCGCTGCGTTCCTCGCGCTCACGGCGCTGGCCCTGTTCGCGACTGCGGGACTCCGCTGCGCTGCGTTCCTCGCGCTCACGGAAGCGTCAGGATCTCGTGGCCGTCGTCGGTCACCACGATGGTGTGCTCGAACTGTGCCGTCCACTTCCGGTCCTTGGTGACCACGGTCCACCCGTCGTCCCACATGTCGTACTGGTAGGTGCCCAGGGTGATCATCGGCTCGATGGTGAACGTCATGCCCGGCTCCATGATGTCCGTGGGACGCGGGCTGTCGTAGTGCGGCACATAGAGGCCGCTGTGGAATGCCTCGCCGATGCCGTGGCCGGTGAAGTCGCGGACCACGCCGTAGCCGAACCGCTTGGCGTACGACTCGATGACCCGGCCCACGACGTTGATCTGGCGGCCCGGGGCGACCGCGCGGATGCCGCGCATCATCGCCTCGTGGGTCCGCTCGACCAGCAGCCGGGCCTCTTCGCTGACCTCTCCGACGCAGAAGGTGGCGTCGGTGTCACCGTGCACCCCACCGATGTACGCGGTCACGTCGACGTTGATGATGTCGCCGTCCTGCAGGACCGTGGAGTCCGGAATGCCGTGGCAGATGACCTCGTTCAGGCTGGTGCAGCAGGACTTCGGGAAGCCCTTGTAGCCCAACGTCGACGGGTACGCGCCGTGGTCGCAGAGGAACTCGTGCACCACCTTGTCGATCTCGTCGGTGGTCACACCGGGCTTGCAGTGCTCGCCGGCGAGCTGGGTGGCCTGGGCGGCGAGCCGGCTGGCGACCCGCATCTTCTCGATGGTCTCCGGCGTCTGCACGTGCGAGCCACGCCACTGTTGCGGGCGCGTCTTGCCCACGTACTCCGGTCGGGCGATCTGGGACGGCACCGGTCGCATCGGGGAGAGCGTGCCTGGTGTCAGCGGCGGGCGGACGGTCATGTCGCAAGCCTATCGCCGGGACCGCCGGTGAGCCGCGCCACGGCCGCCCGGTGGGGGTTGTTGCCCTGTCTGGACGGCTGTGTCAAGGTGTCTGCGTGGATCAAGGGGAAGCACCGCCTGTCTTCTCCGCCAGCGCCGAACTCGACGATGGCCACCTCTACGTGGTGGTAGCCGGTGAGGTCGACATGGCGACCGCGGACACGATGCTCCAGACAGCCCTGCGCGAGCCCGCCGGGAAGATCACTCTCGACCTGAGCGCTGTCACCTTCTTCGACTCGGCCGCCATCCACGCCCTGGTCCGGCTCGCCCAGCAGGTTCCGGGCGCGCTCACCGTTCGTCCGTCCCGGCAGGTCCGTCGCGTGCTGGAGATCTCCGGCCTCGGCGAGCAGAGCTGGCTCGACCCGGCCTAGGGTCGGCGTCACAGTCTCCCGCCGGCCCACTGGGCCCGGCCGCCGCCGGGCGCGCGGTCAGTCCTGCAGCTGCCGGCGCAGCGTCACCTCGGTGCCCTCATCGGTACGCTGCACCGACAGGTCGCCGAGCGCTCTGATCAGGGCAAGGCCGCGGCCCCGGAAGCCGGAGCCGGTCGACTCCCGCCACTGCCCGCTGTCGCGCACCGTGGCCGTCACCGTCCGACCCTCGATGGCCACCTCCACACTGATCATGGCCTCGGCGGGGTGGATCGGGTGCTCGATGGCGTTGGCGGCGGCCTCGGACACGGCGACGGTCAGGTCGAACAGGTCGGTCTCGCCGACGGAGTGCGCGACCAGGAAGTCCTCCAACCGCTTGCGCAGCACGCTGAGCCGGGTCGGGTCCGCCGGCAGCCGCAGTGCGAAACGGTTCAGCTCCGCCGCCTCCAGGGCGAGGACGGCGACGTCGTCGCGGCGCGGCCGCCCGGTGACCCGCTCGACCACCGCGTCGATCAGGTCCACCACGTGCTCACTCGGGGCGGCCGCGTCGACGCGGAGCTGGGCCAGTGAGGCGTCGATGCCGATCTGACGGTCCTCGATCAGCCCGTCGGTGTAGAGCAGCAGCCGACTGCCGGCCGGCAACTCGGCCTCGACCGACTCGTACGTGGCACCGGGGAGGGCGCCGACCGGTGGACCGAGCGCCCGGTCGTGCAGGAACGCCACGTCGCCTCCAGTGATCAACAGTGGGGACGGGTGGCCGGCGCTCGCGTACCGCAGCCGACCAGAGCGGGGGTTGAACATCAGACAGACCACCGTCGCGAAGGATCGGCCCTCGGTCGAGCCGACCAGCCGGTTGAGCCGGGTCAGCGACTCACCCGGATCGAAGCCCTCCAGCACGTACGCCCGCAGCGCGTTGCGCAGCTGGCCCATCGCCGCGGCGGCCGGAACGCCCTTACCGACCACGTCCCCGATGACCAGCACCAGTTCGTCGCCGTTCAACGCGACAGCGTCGTACCAGTCGCCGCCGACCTCGACGTCGGCGCTGCCGGGCAGGTAGCGGCTGGCCACGACCGCGCCGGGCAGTTGGGGCAGCGATCGGGGCAGCAGGCTGTGCTGCAGGGTGGTGGCGATCCGGTGTTCGGCTTCGTAGAGCTGGGCGTTCTCCAGTCGCACCCCGACGAGCCGGGCCAGCTGGGTCAGCGCCGCGTCGTCGGCCTGCGCCTCATCGCCGTCCGCCCGCCAGACCTGCAGCTCACCGAGCTTCCTTCCGGCGGTGCCGGTCAGCTCGGCCACGAAGGACGGGTCGGCGGCGGTGATGCCGCCGCCGTCCGCCTCGAAACGGGCCTCGGCCGCGGTGACCACCACCCGGGCGGCCTCGGCGAGGCTCAACGCGTGCCGGGCGGCGACCTGGAGCACGTCGGCGGTGGATCGGGCGGTGTTCACCGCCACCGCCGCGTCGGCCAACGCCCGGAGCCGGCGGATGATCTGCCCGCGCAGCTGGCCCAGTTCCACGTTGGCCCGCACCCGGGCGATCAGCTCCTGGGCGGAGAACGGCTTGGTGAGGTAGTCGTCGGCGCCGACGGCGAGGCCGGCGACGGCCTCCGCGGAGCCGGCTCGGGCGGAGAGCAGCACGATCGGCACATACCGGGTACGCGGGTCCGCGCGCAGCGCGCTCACCAGCCCGAACCCGTCCAGCCGAGGCATCATCACGTCGGTGAGCACCAGGTCGAACCCGCCCTCGCGGGCCATCGGCAGGGCGTCGAGCCCGTCGTTGGCGGTGACCACCTCCCAGGTCGGGGAGAGCAGCCGGCTGACGTGCTCCTGAAGGTCGGCGTTGTCGTCGACGACCAGGATCCGGCCGGCCGGCAGGGCCGTCGCCGGCTGACGGTCGACCTCGGGTGCCGGCGCGACACCGGCCCACAGCGCGGTCTCCGCCACGAAGAGTCGGGCCTGCTCGGGCTCACCGACGGGCAGCGGGTCGAACGCCACCACCCGCTCCGCCGGCAGGTGCGCCGAGCCGAACGGAACGGTCACCGTGAAGGTGCTGCCCACGTCGACCTGACTGGTCAGTCCGACCTCACCGCCGTGCATCTCGACCAGCTCCCGGACCAGCGCGAGGCCGATGCCGGTGCCCTCGTGGGTGCGTGCCCGCACCCCCGGCACCCGGTGGAACCGTTCGAAGACGTGCGGCAGCTCCTCCGGCACGATGCCGATGCCGGTGTCCGTCACCTCCAGCCGGGCCGCGCCCTGCACGGCCCGGATCCGCACCCGGATCTCGCCGTCGAAGGTGAACTTGACAGCGTTCGACACCAGGTTGAGGACGATCTTCTCCCACATGTCCCGGTCGACGAAGACCGCAGTGGGCAGCGGCGGACAGTCCACCACCAGTCGCAACCCGGCCCGGTCGGTGGCCGAGCGGAAGGTGCTGGCCAGCCTGGCGGTGTAACCGGCGAGATCGGTGGGCTGGTAGCGGGCGGCGAGCCGACCCGACTCCAGCCGGGAGAAGTCCAGCACGGTGTTGACCAGCTTGAGCAGGCGCAGCGCGTTGCGGTGCATCATGGTGAGCCGGTCGGTCTCGGCAGCGGGCAGCTCCGGGTCGGCCAGCATGTCCTCCAGCGGGCCGAGCACCAGGGTCAGTGGGGTGCGGAACTCATGGCTGACGTTGGCGAAGAAGTTGGTCTTCGCCCGGTCCAACGCGGCCAGCTCGGCGGCCCGGGCCCGCTCCTCCTCGTACGCCCGCTGGGTGCCGAGCGCCTTGGAGATCTGGGCGGCGACCAGGCCGAAGAAGTTGCGGTAGTCGTCGCTGAGCGGCAGCTGGCGGGCCACACCGACGATCAGCGCGCCGACCGTCTGGTTGGTCGCCGTGAGCGGCAGCACGAGGGCTTGGTCGGCGGCGTCGACCGGCGACGCGTCGAGCAGACCGGCCACCTCGACGGTGGCGGGCGAACCATCGGCGATCAACCGGGTCAGCACCTGGGTGACATCAGCGGCGGGCGGGGTGGTGCCGGTGCTGCCGGCCAGGATGACCTGGTCGCTCTCGTCAACCAGATAGATCAGGGCGAACGGCACGTCGGCCCGGTACCGGCCGAGCACCCCGGCGGCGGTCCGGCCCAGCTCCACGGCGCTGCCGATGTCGCTCAGCTCGGCACCCAGCTCGGAGAGCGCCCGCAGCCGGCGCTCACCGAGCACCCGCCCGGTGGTCTCGCTGACGATGCAGTAGACGCCGCTGACCGAACCGTCGTCACCCCGGATCGGGTCGTACGAGACGTTGAAGTACGTCTGCTCGACGAAGCCGTGCCGGTCCAGCAGAAAGGGATGGTCCTCGCCCCGGTAGGAGCGCCCGGTGCGCCGTACCCCGTCGAGCAGCGGACCGAGCACCGCCCACGTCTCCGACCAGTACGCGCGGGCCGGCTGGCCGATCACGTCCGGATGCTTGGCGCCGATGGTCGGCCGGTACGCGTCGTTGTAGAAGGCCAACTGCTCGTCGCCCCAGAACATCACGATCGGGGAACTGGAGGCGAGCATCATCCCGACCGCGGTGGTGAGCGCCGGGGGCCACTGACCGGGCTCACCCAGCGGGCCGGAGGACCAGTCGAAGCGGGCCAACCGGTCGCCCATCTCGCCACCGGCCGAGAAGGCGGCAGCCAGCATCGGGGAGATCTCGTGACCGGACACGCCGGAATGCCCGATGTCCGCGCCCCCCTGGGCCGAGCTCATGCAGCCTCCCGCTCCGGCCGTACCCCTCAGCCGTTGATCTTCACCCCGCCGTGCTCCGACTTGTACCCAAGCGAACCGGCAACGTAACGCATCACGGGCGCGCGACGCTGGTTAGCTACGCCTGAACCGTCGGGCACCGGACAGTACGGACGACCACGGCGTCGAACGGCGGTGATCCCAGTGCGCTGACGGGTCAGAAGACGGGCAGGCCGTCGATGCTCGCCGCGTTCTTGGTGGCCCGGTAGACGACCAGGTCGTCGGTGCTGCGGCGGGAGTGTGAGGTGAGCAACAGATCACGTTCGGCCCGGAAGTCCATCAGTGGCACCGCGTACCCGCAGGAGTCACTGACCCGCTCCACCTCGACACTGATGACAGCCCGGACGGCGTGCACGTCCGGCGGTGCCGGAAACTCGGCGAGCCGATCGGCGAACCCGTCCTCGGTCACCGCGACGCTGCTGCCCCGACCGTGCAACCGGACGATCTTCGGCGGGCCGTCGAAGGCACAGAACATCAGCGTGATCCGGCCGTTGTCCCGCAGGTGGGCGATGGTCTCCGCGCCGCTGCCGTGATAGTCGAGGTAGGCCACCCGGTGCGGGCCGAGGATCACGAACGTGCCCCGCATGCCCTTCGGCGACACGTTGACGTGCCCCTCGGCACCGGACGGCGCGGTGGCCACGAAGAAGAGCGGCTGGGCCGCGATGAACTCACGCAGACGACCGTCGATCTCCGGGTAGACCTTGCCCATCCGTCGATCCTCCCATCCGCGCCATCGGCCGGCGGGGGCGATCTCAGTCACACCCGCTGGTCAGCCGCCCGCACCAACGCCGTGATCGGACGGGGATCCCGCTCGTTCTCCGGATGCCACTGCACCCCGAGCACGAACGGCCGGGCCGGATCCTCCACCGCCTCGACCACCCCGTCCCCCGCCCACCCGGTCACCGTGAGCCGGCCCGGATCGGCCACTGCCTGGTGGTGGTACGAGTTGACCTGGTCGACCCCCGCCAGCACCGACGCGGCCAGGCTCCCCGGCGCGAACCGCACCGGGTGCGCCCCGTACACGCCGGGCGCCGGACGGTGCGCCTCGTGACCCACCACGTCGGGCAGGTGCTGGTGCAGGGCGCCACCGTACGCGACCGCGAGCAACTGCATCCCCCGGCACACGCCCAGCACCGGCAGCCCGGCGGCGAGCGCGGCGGCCAACACCGTCAGCTCGCCGGCGTCCCGGTCCGGCCGGTCCTCGGTACGCGGGTCGGTCGGCTGGCCGTACCGCCCCGGGCCGACGTCCGCGCCACCGGCCAGCAACAACCCGTCCAGGACACCCACCACGTCCGCGTCCACGTCGTCGGGCGGCAGCACCACCGCCCGGCCACCAGCGGCCGTCACCGCCCGGGTGTACGCCTCCGGCACCAGCACCGCCCGCACACCCCGCCAGACAGCCCAGTCGGCCGGCTCGACGTACGCGCTGACCCCGATCAGCGGCCTCCGCCGAGTTGGCACCGTTCGCGACTGCGGGGCTCGCACACCCGCGCTCCTCACAGGGGGGTCACGTAGGCGCCGGTGATGCCACCGTCGACCACGAACTGCGCGGCGGTCATGAACGAGGCGTCGTCACTGGCCAGGAACGCCACCGCGGCGGCGATCTCCTCCGGTTGCCCGAAGCGGCCCATCGGCACGTGCACCAGCCGGCGGGCGGCCCGTTCCGGGTCGGCGGCGAAGAGCTCCAGCAGCAACGGGGTGGCGACCGGGCCGGGGCAGAGCGCGTTCACCCGGATGCCCTCCCGGGCGAACTGGACCCCCAGCTCCCGGGTCATCGCCAGCACCCCGCCCTTGCTGGCGGTGTACGCGATCTGCGACGTCGCCGCGCCCATCAACGCCACGAACGACGCGGTGTTGATGATCGAGCCCTTGCCCTGCCGCCGCATGTGCGGAATGGCGTACTTGCAGCACAGGTAGACGCTCGTGGTGTTGACCCGCAGCACCCGCTCCCAGGCGTCCAGGCCGGTGTCCAGGATGGAGTCGTCGTCCGGCGGTGAGATGCCGGCGTTGTTGAACGCGATGTCCACCCGGCCGTGCCGGTCGGCCACCCCGTCGAACAGGTCGCGTACCGCCGACTCGTCGGTCACGTCGGTGGCCACGAACTCGCCGCCGCACTCCTGCGCGGCCTTCGCGCCGGCGTCCGTATCGATGTCCACGCAGACCACCCGGGCCCCCTCGGCGGCGAACCGTCGCACGGTGGCCAACCCGATGCCGCTGCCCGCTCCGGTGACCACTGCCACCCGGTCCTGCAACCGACCCTGCACTGGCCTCACTCCTCTGTCGCGATGAAGACGTTCTTGACGTCGGTGAAGGAGTGCAGCGCGTCCGGGCCCAGCTCACGGCCGAGCCCGGACCGCTTCATCCCGCCGAACGGGGTCCAGTAGCGCACCGAGGAGTGCGAATTGACGCTGAGGTTGCCCGAGTCGACGGCACGGGCCAGGCGCAGGGCCCGACCGACGTCCCGGGTCCAGATCGAGCCGGAGAGGCCGTACTCGGTGTCGTTGGCGAGCCGGATCGCGTCCGCCTCGTCGTCGAACGGCAGCACCGAGACCACCGGGCCGAAGATCTCCTCCCGCCAGTGCCGGTCGGCTGGCGAGTCGGCCAGCAGCACCGTGGGCGCGTGCCAGAAACCGCCGCCGTCGGGGCAGGAGCCGGTGAAGGCGACTGTCGCACCGGTGAGGTAACCGGCGACCCGGTCCCGCTGGGCGGCGGAGATCAGCGGGCCCATCTCGGCGGTGTCGCGGGACGGGTCCTCGACGCGTACCGCGCGTACCGCTGGTTCGAGCAGTTCCAGGAACCGGTCGTACACCGGACGTTGGACCAGGATCCGCGACCGTGCGCAGCAGTCCTGGCCGGCGTTGTCGAAGACCGCGCCCGGCGCGGTGGCGGCGGCGCGTTCCAGGTCGGCGTCGGCGAACACGATGTTCGCGCTCTTGCCGCCCAACTCCAGGGTGAGTCGCTTCACCTGGGCGGCGCAGCCGACCATGATCCGGGTGCCGACCTCGGTGGAGCCGGTGAAGCAGATCTTGCGGACCGCCGGGTGGCTGACGAACCGTTCCCCCACCACGTCACCGGCTCCCGGGATCACTGTGAAGACGTCGTCGGGCAGGCCCGCCTCACGGGCCAGCTCGGCCAGGCGCAGCGCGGTGAGCGGGGTCAACTCGGCGGGTTTGAGCACCACCGTGTTGCCGGCGGCGAGCGCCGGGGCGAACCCCCAGGCGGCGATCGGCATGGGGAAGTTCCAGGGCACGATCACGCCGACCACACCGAGTGGCTCGTGGAAGGTGACGTCCAGCCCACCGGGCACGGGGATCTGCCGGCCGGTCAGCCGCTCCGGGGCCCCGGCGTAGTAGTCGAGCACGTCACGGACGTTGCCGGCCTCCCAGCGGGCGTTGCCGATGGTGTGCCCGGAGTTGCGCACCTCCAGCCCGGCCAGCTCGTCCACGTGCGCGTCCACAACGGCGGCGAACCGCCGCAGCAACCGCGCCCGGTCCCCCGGCCCGACCTCCCGCCACGCCTCGAACGCGGCCGCCGCCCGCGAGATCGCGGCATCCACCTCGTCCACCGAGGCCCCAGGAACCTCCCGAAACCCCTGCCCCGAGGCCGGGTCAACAACAACTGTCACGCCCCACCCACCCCTCCCCTACGCGATCTTGCAGTTTCTGCCCGGGCAAAAGCCTTATCTGTACGCAGACCGGCGACACAAAGTGCAAGATCGCGGCGGGTTTCGGGGGGTCAGAGGCGTTCGAAGCCACGGGTCAGCTCCCAGTCCGTCACCGCGGCGTCGAAGGCCGCCAGCTCGACCCTCGCCTGGTTGGCGTAGTGGGCCACGACCTCGTCGCCGAACGCCTCGCGGGCCACCGTCGAGCCCTCCCACAGGGCCAGGGCGTCGCGCAACGTGGTGGGGACACGCTCCGCCTCCGGGTCGTCGTACGCGTTGCCGGCGCACTCCTGCCCCAACTCCAACTCACCGTCGATGCCGTGCAACGCGCCGGCGACCAGCCCGGCGATCGCCAGGTACGGGTTGACGTCGGCGCCGGGCACCCGGTTCTCCACCCGCATGCCCTGCCCGTGCCCGACCACCCGCAACGCGCAGGTGCGGTTGTCGACGCCCCAGCGCAGCGCCGTCGGGGCGAACGAGCCCGGCTGGTACCGCTTGTAGGAGTTGATGTTCGGGGCGAAGAGCAGGCTGAACTCCCGCATGGTGGCCAACAGCCCGGCGAGCACCCGCTGCCCGGTCTCGCTCAGGTGCGCCGGCCCGTCGCCGAGCATCGCCGACGAACCCGACGAGTCCCGCAGCGAGAAGTGGATGTGGCAGGAGTTGCCCTCCCGCTCGTTCGGCTTGGCCATGAAGGTGATCGCCATGCCCTCCTGGGCGGCGATTTCCTTGGCCCCGTTCTTGTAGATGACGTGGTGGTCGGCGCAGGCCACCGCCTCGTCGTACCGGAAGGCGATTTCGTGCTGGCCGAGGTTGCACTCGCCCTTGGCGCTCTCGGGGGTGAGCCCGGCGCCGGCCATCTCGGTGCGGATGCGGCGCAGCAGCGGCTCCACCCGGGCGGTGCCGAGCAGGGAATAGTCCACGTTGTACTGGTTCGCCGGGGTCAGGTCGCGGTAGCCGCGTCGCCAGGCGTCCTCGTACGAGTCGCGGAACAGCACGAACTCCAGCTCGGTGCCGGCGTACGCGGTCAGCCCGTGCTCGGCCAGCCGGTCCAGTTGCCGGCGCAGGATCTGCCGGGGCGAGGCGACCACGTCACCCGAGCCGTCCAGCCAGGTCAGGTCGGCCAGCAGCAGGGCGGAGCCGGGCTGCCAGGGCATCCGGCGCAGGGTCGCGAAGTCGGGCACCATCGCGAAGTCGCCGTAGCCGCGGTCCCAGCTCGACATCGCGTACCCGTCGACGGTGTTCATGTCCACGTCGACGGCGAGCAGGTAGTTGCACCCCTCGCTGCCGTGCTCGGCGACCTGATCGAGGAAGAACGGCGCGTGAAACCGTTTCCCCTGAAGGCGACCCTGCATGTCGACGAGGGCCAGCACCACGGTGTCGATCTCACCCTCGGCGACGGCGACCCGCAGTTGTTCCAGCGTGAGCGGTGCTTTCCTCATTCGCGGGCCTCCATCACCAAGGTCTACTGGCAAACCGGATCACCGTCAATGCCCCCGGCGGCACGGGCGGCAAACCCGGCGGGACGCCGCACCGCCCGTCCCGCCGGGCGCTGATCAGGCGGGGCCGTCGGCGGGCGTCGGGTCGGCCGCCGGCGTGGCTTGCTCGACAGTGCGGACCGGGCCGGTGAACCACTTGCGGGCCGAGGCGTACCACCAGACGGCGACGACCAGCAGCACCCCGCCCACGGCCAACGGCGCGTAGTTCACCGCCGACCAGGTGAACCCGTCGTTGCCGGGCACCCCGGCGGGCACGATCGGCAGCACGAAGTACACGGCGATGATCGCGATCTCGATCACCGCGATCCAGCCGAGCAGCTTGTACCTGCGGCCCAGCGTCCACGGCCCGGGGACGAACCGGTCGCCCATCCGCAGCCGCAGCGCGATCGGGATGAGGAACGACAGGTAGAGCCCGAGCACCGCGACGGAGACCACCGCGTAGAAGGCGATCGGGATGCCGGCGGAGCTCTCGTAGAGCGCCGGCAGGGTCAGCACCAGACCGGCCAGCGTGGCGCCGATGATGGCGTTGACCGGGGTGCCGTTGCGGTCGACGGTCGACCAGAGCCGCCATCCGGGCACCGCCCGGTCCCGACTGAACGCGTACGCCATGCGGCTCATCGAGGTCACGCAGCTCATGCCGCAGAAGAACTGGCCGATGGTGGAGATGATGATGACGATCTTGAAGAAGACCGGGGTCAACGCGGACTCGAAGATGGCGCCGGAGAAGCCGCCCGCGGCGTTGACCGCCTCGACGTCGGTGGCCGCGAAGAGGAACGCCAGCAGCAGGATCCAGCCACCGACCGCCGAGTAGAAGATCGACTGCCAGAGGCCACGGGCCGCGGCCTGCGAGGCGCCCCGGGTCTCCTCGGAGACGTGCGCGCAGGCGTCGAAGCCGGTGATCGTGTACTGGGTGAGCAGGAAACCCAGCGGCAGCACGTAGAACCAGAACGTCAGCCCGCCGATGTCGCCGTCACCGAAGCCGGAGTTGTTGAACCGCTCGGTGAACACGAACTGGAAGCTCTGGTGGTTGTCGGGAACGAAGACCAGGATGGCCACCACGACGGCCGCGCCGGCCACGTGCCACCAGACCGAGACGTTCTGGAGTACGTCGATGATCCGGTGCCCGAAGATGTTGATCAGCCCGTGCAGCACCAGGATGATCACGAAGAGCATGAACGCCTGCCGCAGCGTCCCGGCCCAGCCGTCGAAGAGCGCCGACAGGGTGAGGTTGAGAAACGTCGCGCAGCCGTAGTCGACCGAGGCGGTGACCGCCACCAGACCGATCAGGTTCAGCCAGCCGGTGAACCAGCCGTGCACGGGACGGCCCATGGTGGCCGCCCACCAGTAGATCCCGCCCGCTGTCGGGTACGCCGACACCAGCTCCGCCATGCAGAAGCCGATGATCAGGATGAACAGCGAGATCAGCGGCCAGCCCCAGGAGATGGCGACCGGCCCGCCGTTGTTCCACGCCTGACCGAAGGTGGTGAAGCAACCGGCCAGGATCGAGATGATCGAGAAGGAGATGGCGAAGTTGGAGAAGCCACTCCACTTGCGGCGTAGTTCCTGTTTGTAGCCGAGTTCAGCGAGCCGTCGGGCGTCGTCGTCCATCGGTTGCTCGGCGGTCGGCACGGGCGTCGTGGCCACTGCACACCTCCCTGAGGTGGTTCCGCGTGCGAGTGGGCAAAGTGTCGACCCGGCCGATCAAGGCGGTCAATACGTAGTCGGTGGGAATCTCACTCCCGGTGGGCTAATTGCGTTGCCGTCCAGCCACCCCGGCCCGCATCCTGGACCAGTGACCAGGCCCGATCAGGGCCCCACCCCGGGCACTCGGACCGCCCGACACCGGTGGCGCGGGGCACGCCTCTCTCTCACGCACGGGCACGCCGCCCGTACCCAAAAGTGCCCCGCGCCCCCCAACCTCCGGGTTGGGGGGCAGGTCAGGTCAGGAGGAGGCCGGCCACCCAGAGGGCGGCTATGAGCAGGCCGGCCAGGAACTCCACAAGGATCGACAGGCCGGCGGCCTTGAGGGCCTGCACGGTGGACGGCCAGGCGAGCTGGTTGCTGCCCAGCCGCAGCCGCTCCGCCGCCCACACCCCCGCCACGAAGCCGAGCACCAACCCGACGAACGGCACCACGAAGAACCCGATGATGCCGAGCACCCCGCCGGCGAGCAGCGTGGACGTCGGCACACCGGTGCGCTTCAGGTTCCGGCCAGGCCACGCGTACTTGATCACGGCGCCGGTCGCGGCGACCAGTGTGGCGGCGGCGAACACCGCCCAGCCACCCAGCCCGGCACCGCCGAACACGGCCCAGACCAGCACGCCACCCCAGCACAGCGGCAGCGCCGGCAGACCGGGCACCACCACGCCGGCCAACCCGGCCAGGATGGCCAGCCCGGCCACCACGGTCACCACCGTCTGCGAGTCCGTCAGGTCCACGCCGCCACCCTCCGTCGCCGCCGACCAGACCGCAACGGTCCCCCGCTCACGGCAGTGCTCCGTCGCCACGCAGCCGGGCGGTGATCGCGTCAGCCGGGGCCGGGGCACCGAAGAAGCGGCCCTGCCCGGTGTCGCAGCGCAGCGCCCGCAGCCGTTCCGCCTGCACGCCGGTCTCCACCGCCTCGGCCGTGACCCACAGCTCCAGGGCGTGCGCCAACCGGACCAACGCGTCGACGATCCGTTCGTCGCGGTGGTCGGCGGCCTCGTCGGTCCCGTCCGCGCGGATGCCCTCGACGAACGGGCCGGCGAGCTTCAGGCAGTGGATCGGCAACCGGCGCAGGTACGCCAGGTTGGAGTAACCGGTGCCGAAGTCGTCCACTGCCAGCCGGACACCGAGCGCGGCGAGCCGGTGCAGGCTGCGCAGCGGCTCTCCGGCGCTGCCCATCACGGCGCTCTCGGTCAACTCCAGCTGGAGCAGCTCGGCGGGCAGCCCACTGGTCCGCAACGCGTCGGCCACAGTGTCCACGATGGCGGGTTCGTCGGCCTGCCGCGCGGCGAGGTTGACGCTGACCACCAGCCGGGCGTCCGGGAACTCCCGCCACCACCGCTCGGCGTCCGCGCAGGCCCGCCGCAGCACCCACTCGCCGAGCCGGACGATCAGGCCGGTCTCCTCGGCCAGCCCGATGAACCGGTCCGGCCCGATCAGGCCCAGCTCCGGGTGCTCCCAACGGACCAGCGCCTCCACCGCGAGCATGCTGCCCTCCAGCAGCGACACGATCGGCTGGTAGTGCAACACGAACTCGCCCCGGTCGAGTGCGGCGGGCAACCCGGCGACCAGCGCCGACCGGGCGATGTCCCGGGCGCCGCGCTCGGGGTCGTAGACCGCCCACCGGCCCCGGCCCGCCGCCTTGGCCCAGTAGAGCGTGGTGTCCGCGGCCTTCATCAGCTCCGACGCGGTGGTTTCCGAGGCGGGGCACTGCACGATGCCCACACTGGCCGAGACGGCCAACTGGTGCTCACCGACGTGGACCGGGGCCGCGACGGCGGCCAGCGCGGCCTCGGCGACGGCGACCGGGTCGTCGGCGTCGTCGCCGCCCGCGACGAGGATCACGAACTCGTCGCCCCCCATCCGGGCAACCAGGTGACCGTGGTCGGCCACGCACGCGGCCAGCCTGCGACCGATCATCACCAGCAGCCGGTCACCGAGGTCGTGGCCGAGGCTGTCGTTGATCGCCTTGAAGCCGTCCAGGTCGAGGAAGCACACCCCGACCCGCTGCCCGACACCCGCGGTGTCCAGCACCCGTCCCAACGTCTCGAAGAACAACGTCCGGTTGGGCAGCCCGGTCAGCGGGTCGTGCAGCGCCTGGAAACGCAGGCGCTGCTGGAGTTGGTACCGCTCGGTGATGTCCTCCATCATCGCGACGGTGAATCGTGGCCGTCCCTCGTGTCGGATCAGTGAGACGGCCAGATCCGTCCAGACCACGCTGCCGTCCTTGCGGTAGTAGCGCTTCTCCACCCGGACCGCGTCGTGCTTGCCCTCGATCAGTTCCTGGTAGAGCTCCCACATCCCGGCGGCGTCGTCGGCGTGGAACAGCCCCGCCACGTTGATCTCGCGCAACTCCTCGATCGAGTAGCCGAGCATGTCGGCGAACGCCTGGTTGACGTCGATGATCCGGCCGTCCACGCCGGCGATGCCGATCCCGATCGCGGCTCCGGTGAACACCGCCCGGAACCGCGCCTCACTGGCGCGCAGCGCCTGCTCCACCTCGTCACGCGCCTGCCACGCCGACCGGGCGATGCGCTCCTGCTGGCTGAAGGTGCGGTCGCGCAGCGCGCGGGCGAACCCGGCGGCCAGGCCGCCCTGCATCGCGGCGATCCGGTCGGCGAGGTCGGCCGGCCGTTCACCGTCGCTGAGAACCCGCCGCCCGAAGGTCGCGCCGAGCGCGTGCAGCGTCCACTCCAGCGCCTGCGGCTCGGTGAGGTGCGCCTCCACCAGGGCCCGCCCGACCTCCTCGGCGGGGCCGACGCTGAACGGCTCCGCCCGTATCGCCTGGGCCAGCCGGACCGTGTGCGCCAGCAGCAGCCGCTCGGTCTCGGCCAGGCTCAGTGGCACGAAACCGAGACGGCGCACCGCGCGGGCCCAGTCGGCGGCGTACCCCACGGCATCGGCCCAGCCGGCATCGACCCCGGCGGGGTCCCGGCCGGCGTCGACCCCGGCGGGGTCCGGGACGGCGGCCACGGGGTCAGCCGGCGGGCTGGTCGTACCGGGCGACGCCTCCGAAGGCGCCGAACCGCTCCGGGTGCTCGTCCACGTCGGACGGTGAGTCGGGACGCCAGAGCGGCATGTGCACGACACCCGGTTCCAGGACGGTCCAGTCGCCGAAGAAACCGGTGACCTGTGCGCGGGAGCGCAGGGTGATCTCGGTGGCGGTACGGGCGGAGAGCCGCTGGGCGTCCAGCATCTCCTGCGGCTGGTCCTCGAAGGTGGAGTGCGAGATGACCAGGAAGCTGCCCGGCGCGGCGGCCTCCCGCAGGGTGGCCAGGATCGCCTCGGGACGGTCGGCGTCCGGGATGAAGTGCACCACCCCGGCCAGCAGGATGCCCACCGGTCGACTGAAGTCGATCAGCCCGAGCTGTCGGGTCTCGGCGAGGATCCGCTCCGGCTCCCGCAGGTCGGCGTGGATCACCCCGGTCAGCTCGTTGCCGGCGAGCAGCTCCCGGCTGTGCGCGACGGCCACCGGGTCGATGTCGACGTACACCACGCGGGCCTTGGGGTTCACTCCCTGCGCCACCTCGTGCACGTTGCCCACGGTGGGGATCCCGGAGCCGATGTCGAGAAACTGGTCGATGCCGGCGTCGAGCAGCACCCGGACGGCCCGGCGGAGGAACTCCCGACCGGACCGCATGGTGGCGGCGAGATTCGGGGTCATGCTGGCGATCTGTTCGGCCAGCTGCCGGTCGATCTCGAAGTTGTGCGCCCCACCCAGAAAGTAGTCATACACCCGGGCCGCGCTCGGCCTGGTCAGATCGATCTCGGTCGGCAGTCCGTCCGGCATCAGTGTGCTCCCCAGTTCATCGCCGCGGCGCGGGACGGCACCGGCGGACGGGCGTGCCACGGGCACGCGCGAGCGCCGGCCGACCCGCGGGTCGTGTGGTGTGGACCACTCTAGGCGGCTGACTCCAGCAACAGCGAGATGCCTTGACCAACGCCGATGCACATGGTGGCCAGCGCCCGTCGGCCGCCGCGACGGCGCAGCTCCAGGGCGGCGGTCAGCGCCAGCCGTGCCCCGCTGGCACCGAGCGGGTGCCCCAGCGCGATGGCCCCACCGTTCGGGTTGACGTGGTCGGCGTCCACCGGCAGCCCCAGTTCACGCAGCACCGCCACGGACTGCGCGGCGAACGCCTCGTTCAGCTCCACCACGTCCACCGCGCTCAGCTCGACGCCGACCCGGTCGAGCAGCTTGCGGGTGGCCGGCACCGGGCCGATCCCCATGATCCGGGGCGGTACGCCGGCCGCAGCCGCCCCGCCGATCCGGGCCAGCGGAGTGAGGCCGTACCGGTGCACCGCCGCCTCGCTGGCGACCAGCAGGGCCACCGCCCCGTCGTTGACGCCCGAGGAGTTGCCGGCGGTCACCGTGCCGCCGTCGCGGAACGGGGTCGGCAGCGAGGCCAACTTCGCAAGCGAGGTCTCCCGGGGGTGCTCGTCGACCTCGACCAGCCGGGTCTCCCGACGACCGGCCGGCACGGACACCGCCACGATCTCCTCGGCGAAGCGGCCGTCGGCCTGTGCCTTGGCCGCGCGCTGCTGCGAGCGGTACGCGAAGGCGTCCTGCTCGGCCCGGCTGACGCCGTACTCGGCGGCCACGTTCTCCGCCGTCTCCGGCATCGAGTCGACACCCCAGCCGTCACGCATCAACGGGTTCACCAACCGCCAGCCCAGCGTGGTGTCGTACACCTCCGCCGAGCGGGAGTACGCCGACGTCGCCTTCGGCATGACGAACGGCGCCCGGCTCATGCTCTCCACCCCGCCGGCGATCACCAACTCCGCGTCCCCGGCGACGATGGATCGGGCGGCGGTGGCGAGCGCGTCCAGCCCCGAGCCGCAGAGCCGGTTGACGGTGCCGCCCGGCACCTCCTCGGGCAGGCCGGCCAGCAGCGCCGCCATCCGGGCCACGTTGCGGTTGTCCTCGCCGGCCTGGTTGGCGCAGCCGAGCACGACGTCGTCGACCCGCGCCCAGTCCACCGAGGGGTGGCGGGCGACCAGTTCACGGATCACGTGCGCGGCCAGGTCGTCGGGGCGGACGCCGGCCAGCGCGCCCGCGTACCGGCCGATCGGGGTACGGACACCGGCCACCAGGTATGCCACGGTCATCGCGAGTCCTTAGGGGGTGCAGACGGCGGGGTGGGGCACGCCCACCGGGTCGCGGGGGCTGCCGGCCGCCAGGATATCCGCGCCGGCAGCGGATAGGTTGACGGCATGGCCCGGGCCCAGTTCAGCGCAGAGACCAGCGGCGGTGGCGCGTTCGTCCGCCAGCCGAACCGGTTCACCGGTCGGGTCACCGCCGACTCGACAGCCCCACCCGGCGGCGGCCCGGACGAGGAGGACCGTTGGCCACTGGAGGCCGGCCGTTACCGGCTGATCTGGTGCCGCGCCTGCCCCTGGGCACACCGGGCGAGGATCGTGCGCGGCCTGCTCGGGCTGGACGACGCGATCTCGCTGGGCACCGTCGACCCGATCCGGGACGAGCGGGGCTGGGCGTTCGCCCTCGACCCGGACGGCTTCGACCCGGTCCTCGGGGTGAGCTTCCTCTCCGAGGCGTACCTGGCCACCGACCCCGACTACACCGGCCGGGTGACGGTGCCGGCGCTGGTGGACACCCTGACCGGCCGGGTGGTCACCAACGACTACCCGCAGCTCACTCTCGACTTCTCCACCGAGTGGCGGCGGCTGCACCGGCCCGACGCACCGGATCTGTACCCGGTCGACCTGCGCCCCGAGATGGACGCGCTGATGGCAGAGATCCACGCCGACGTCAACAACGGCGTCTACCGGTGCGGGTTCGCCACCTCGCAGGAGGCGTACGACGAGGCGTTCCGGGCACTCTTCGCCCGGCTGGATGCGCTCTCCGAGCGGCTGGCCGGGCAGCGTTACCTGATGGGCGACGCGATCACCGAGGCGGACGTGCGGCTGTTCACGACGCTGGTCCGCTTCGACGCGGCGTACCACGGGCACTTCAAGTGCAACCGCGACAAGCTGACCGAGATGCCGGTGCTCTGGGCGTACGCCCGGGACCTGTTCCAGACGCCGGGCTTCGGCGAGACGGTGGACTTCGACCACATCAAGCGGCACTACTACGGCACGCACCGGGAGATCAATCCCAGCGGCATCGTGCCACTCGGGCCGGACGAGTCGGGCTGGCGCACGCCGCACGGGCGTGGCTGAGCCGGGTCGGTCCGCCGCCCCGAGCGCGCCCACGACGGGCGGGGACATCGCCCGCCGGGCCGCCGGGTCCGCCGCGGCCGGCTGCACCCTGGCCGGCGCGGTGGCGGTGACGCTCGCCGTGGTCGCCGGTCCCGGTCCAGGGCTCACGGGGTACGTCAGCGAGGCGGGCATCGCCGGCAGCGCCCACGCCGCTACGTACCGGATCGGGATCCTGGCCCTCGCCGCCGCGTTGCTGCTGATCGGCGCGGCGCTGCCCCCGGGGGTGTGGGCGGCGGCTCCGGCGCTGCTCGCCACCGGGGCCGTGTTCACCGCCGTGTCCGGGGCGGTGACCTGCTCCGACGGTTGCCCGTTGCCACCGTTCGAGCGGGCGACGACGGCGGACCTGGTGCACGGCGGCGCGAGCATCGCGGCGACCGCGGCGGTGGTCTTCGCCATGATCACGCTTGCCGTCTCCGGGTCGGTCGGCAGCATGGTGCGCCGACTGGCGGGCGGGGCCGCCGTGCTGGCCCTGCCGCTCTGCGCCACTGTGGGGTTGGCGATGCTCGTCATCGGCCGGGGCACACTGGTGGGGGTGCTGGAACGACTGATCCTCGCCCTCGCGGTGCTGTGGGGCCTGTGCACCGCCACCGCACTGGCCCTCTGTAAGGAGCCTCACCCCGATCGGTCCTTCCAATAAGCGGGAATCGGCGTAACGTCGGCGAGCGATGACCAATGTCTGGGGCCTCACTGTCCGCCTGTATGTCGATCTCCGACTGCAGGCCAGTGGCATCTGTCCGGGCTAGCCGTTTCTACGCCTGCCCCGATCGGACCGGACAATTGGATAGATCTTCATGCCCTTCAGCCTGCGCAAAATTCCCTTCTCCGTGCAGATCCTGCTCGGCCTCGTGCTCGGCGTGGCGCTGGGCTTCCTGGCCCGCACCAACGACCTGAGCTGGCTGACCAGCACCCTGCACACCGTCGGCAGCCTCTTCATCCAGCTGCTCAAGCTGGCCGTGCCGCCGCTGGTCTTCACCGCCATCGTGGTCAGCGTGGTCAGCCTGCGTGGCGTCGCCAACGCCGCCCGGCTCGCTCTCAAGACCCTGATGTGGTTCGGCATCACCGCGCTGATCGCGGTGAGCATCGGCATCGGCCTCGGCCTGCTCACCAACCCCGGCAAGGGGGTGACCCTCGACCTGGGTGGCGCCACGGCGCCGAAGAAGACCGGTTCGTGGACCGACTTCCTCACCGGCATCGTGCCCACCAACCCGGTCGGCGCGTTCGTCGAGGGCAACGTCCTGCAGATCGTCTTCCTGGCCGTCGTCATCGGTGCCGCGGCCCTGCTGGTCGGCGAGGCCGCCGAACCGTTCGTGGCGCTGAACCGCTCCCTGCTGGAGATCGTCCAGAAGGCGCTCTGGTGGGTCATCCGGCTCGCCCCGATCGGCACCCTCGGCCTGATCGGCAACGCCGTCGCCTCGTACGGCTGGGACCTGCTGGCGCCCCTCGCGAAGTTCACCACCGCCGTCTACGTCGGCTGCGCCATCGTGCTGTTCGTGGTCTACCCGCTGGTCCTGATCCTTGCCGGCCGGCTCAACCCGCTGCGCTTCTTCGCCGGTGCCTGGCCGGCGATCGAGCTGGCCTTCGTGTCCCGCTCCTCGGTCGGCACCATGCCGGTCACCCAGCGCTCCGTCGAGCGGCTCGGTGTGCCCCGCGAGTACGCCTCGTTCGCGGTGCCCTTCGGCGCCACCACGAAGATGGACGGCTGCGCCGCCATCTACCCGGCCCTCGCCGCGATCTTCGTGGCCCAGGTGTTCGGCGTGCAGCTCGGCATCGGCGACTACCTGCTGATCGCCTTCGTCTCGGTGGTCGGCTCGGCGGCCACCGCCGGTCTGACCGGCGCGATCGTGATGCTCACCCTCACCCTCAGCACGCTGGGCCTGCCGCTGGCCGGCGCCGGCCTGCTGCTGGCCATCGACCCGATCCTGGACATGATCCGCACCGCCACCAACGTCGCGGGGCAGGCACTGGTGCCGACGGTGGTCGCCGCCCGCGAGGGCACCCTCGACCGCACCGCGTACGAGTCCGCCGGCCGGCGTGACCTGACCGAGCCGGAGCCGGCAGCCGACACCCGACCCGAGCTCAGCCCCGTTCCTGCCTGATCGGTTCACCCAGACGACGACGGGCCCCTCTCCCCGGGGGCCCGTCGTCGTGTCGGAGAGGATGACCCCATGAGTTCCCTGTTCACTCCCCTGGCCCTGCGCGCTGTCACACTGCCCAACCGGATCGCCATGGCACCCATGTGCCAGTACTCCGCCGGCCCCGACGGTCTGCCCACCGACTGGCACCTGATCCACCTCGGCAGTCGTGCTGTCGGCGGCGCCGGCCTGGTCCTGACCGAGGCGACCGCCGTGCTTCCCGAGGGCCGGATCAGCCCGCAGGACACCGGCCTCTGGTCAGGTGCGCACGTCGACGCCTGGCGGCCGGTGACCGCGTTCGTCGCCGCCCACGGCGCGGTGCCGGCCGTACAGCTCGCCCACGCCGGCTTCAAGGCCTCCACCTACCGTCCGTGGGCGCCGGAGCGCGGCGGCGTGCCGGACGCCGAGGGCGGCTGGACGCCCGTCGCCCCCGGCTCGGAGCCGTTCACCGCCGGCTACCGGACGCCGACCAGCCTGGACGAGGCCGGCATCGCCGGTGTGGTCGAGGCGTTCGCGGCCGGAGCCGAGCGCGCAGTGGACGCCGGCTTCGCCGCCGTGGAGATCCACGCCGCGCACGGCTACCTGCTCAACGAGTTCCTCTCGCCGTTGACCAACCACCGCACCGACGGCTACGGCGGCGACCGTGCCGCCCGGATGCGACTGACCCTGGAGGTGGCCCGCGCGGTGCGCGCCGCGGTCGGCGAGGACGTGCCGGTGCTGACCCGGATCTCCGCCACCGACTGGGTCGAGGGTGGCTGGACGATCGACGACAGCGTGGTGCTCGCCGGTGAGCTGGCCGGCGTCGGCGTCGACCTGGTCGACGCGTCCTCCGGCGGGGTGAGCGTGGACCAGCGCGTCCCGCTCGGCCCCGGCTACCAGGTGCCGCTGGCCGCCCAGATCCGCCGCGACGCCGGCGTGCCGACCGGCGCGGTGGGCCTGATCGTGGAGCCTGAGCACGCCGAGCAGATCGTCGCCGGCGGCGAGGCCGACCTGGTGCTGCTGGGCCGGGAGTTGCTGCGCGACCCCTACTGGCCGCGTCGGGCCGCCGCGAAGCTCGGCGTCGCCTACTCCGGGCCCGCCCAGTACGCCCGCGCCGCCTGAACCCCGACCGGTCGGGCGGCCGCCCACACGGCGGCCGCCCGACCGTCGGTCAACCGGCCAGGTGCGACCAGTCGCCCTCCAGGTCCTGCCAGGTGCCCTGGGCCGCCACCGTGCCGCCGAGCAGCACCACCACGTGGTCGGCCCGGACCAACGCGGCCCGCTTCGCCGTCGAACCGACAACCGTCACGCCATGGCCGCGCAACGCCTCCCACAGCGCCAGCTCGGTGGTGACGTCCAGCGCCGACGACACATCGTCGGCGACCAGCAGTTCGGTACGCGGGGCCAGCGCCCGGGCCAGCGCCAGCCGCTGCAACTGCCCCCCGGAGAGCCGGGTGCCCTTGTGCCCGATGAGCAGGCCCAGCCCTCCACCGGCGGCGGCCAGGTCATGGTCGAGCTGGGCGGTGCTGACCGCCCCGGCCGCGTCCACCTGGTGCCCGAGGGCGATGTTGTCGGCCACCGTGCCGGACAGCACCCGGGGCAACTGGGCGACGTAGCCGACCTGGTTGGGACGCAGGAACAGCTCCGGCTCGGTGACCGGGTCACCGTTCCAGGCCAGCTCGCCGGTGTGGTGCACGATCCCGGCCAGCCCGCGCAGCAACGACGACTTGCCCGACCCCACCGGCCCGACGACCAGCACCAACTGGCCCCGCTGCACGGTCAGGTCCACCTCGCGGACGGCCACCGTACCGTCGGAGTGCACCACCCCGAAGCCGCGCAACTCCAGCCGACGCAGCGGATGGCGGGGCGGCATGGTCGGCGCGGGCGCCGTCCCGGCGGTCAGGTCGACCTCCGGCACCCCCGCCGAGTACGCGCTCACCCCGGTCATCGCCGCGGTTCGCCGGGTCCAGACCCGCGCCGAGGGCAGCTGCGAGATCAACGACGCCGTGGTCCAGGCGAACCAGCGGGCCGCGCCCAGCGTGGAGACGGCCACCAGCACCGCCCCGGCGGAGAGCGAACCGTTCAGGTACAACGCCCAGGCGCCGATCGGCAGCAGCCCGCTGGCCATCGACGGGGTGGAACGCGCCCACACCTGCACCGCGATCTCCCGCCGCTGCCGGTCGCTGCGCAGCACGTCCAGGCCCGCCAGGTGACGCAGCACCGCAGTGGTCGCGCCGGCGAGCTTCACCGTCCGCGCCGCGGAGAGCGCGGAGACCAGCGCGGTGGCGAACGCGGCCCGCGCCGCCACCGTCGCCCGGGCCGCGCGCTCCAGTTTCGGCCCGAACAACGTCGCGGCCAGCCCGGAGACGACCATCGTGCCGAGGAAGAACAGCCCGGGTACGACACTGCCGGTGACCGCCGTCATGGCGACCACGAGCACCAGCGCGACGGTCTGGTCCAGCACGTTGTCGGCGAGCTGGACCACCCGCTCGGTGTCCCCACCCTGCGCCACCACCTCGGCCGGGGTGTGTGAGCTGACCCGACGCGGCCCGGTCTGGCCGTGCACCAGGCGAAGGCCGATGCGCAGCATCTGCCGCACCCACCACTGCGGGAACCAGACATGGGTGTAGAACGGCAGCGGCAGGGTGATCAACAGCCCGGCGACGATCCCCACCGCCGGCAGGTACGGGCTGCCCGTCCCGTCGACCAGGTCCGCCCAGAGCCAGGGCAGCACCGGGCCGTCCAGCCCGAGCAGGCTGAGGCCGAGGAACAGCACGATCGCCGCCGCACCGTACCGGGGATCGTTGGTGCACAGCCGGAAGATCTCCCGCAGCGTCCTGGCCGGCGGCACGGGCGGCAGTGGCGGCGGATCGGCCCGGGTCGGCGCGACCGGCTCGGTCGGCCCGGCCGGCGCGACCAGGGCGGGCACCGGCGCGACCGGCTCGCTCGGCCAGGCGTTGGCCGGGTCGGGGCCGACCAGCAGGTCGGTGCCGGTGCGACCCGACGGCGTCACCGTGGCGTACGCGGCGGCGTGGCTGGTCGCCAACAGTTCGGCGAAGCGGGTCGACGTCTCCAGCGGACCGGCCTCGACCACCGCGCCGTCGGCCAGGACGACCACCTCGTCACAGCGGCGTACCGAGGAGAGCCGGTGCGCGATGACGATGCCGATCCGGTCGCGCAGCAGCCGTTCGGTGGCGCGCTGCACCCGCGCCTCGGTGACCGGGTCCAGGCGCGCGGTGGCCTCGTCGAGGATCACCACGTGCGGCTCCCGCACCAGGATCCGGGCGAACGCCACCAACTGCTCCTGACCGGCGGAGAGCACATGCCCGCCCTCCCCCAGCCGGGTCGCCAACCCGTCCGGCAACTCGGCGATCCAACCGGCCAGGCCCAACTCGTCGAGCGCCCGGGCCGCCGCGTCGAGCAGCTCCGGGTCGAAGAGCGCGACGTTCTCGGCGAGCGTGCCGCCCAGGATCTCGGTACGCTGCGGCACCAGCGCCACCCAGCGGCGCAACTGCTCGACGTCGAGGTCACACAGGTCGGTGCCGCCGAGGAAGACAGTGCCCGGCGGCACGTCGACCGCCCGGGTGAGCACCTTCGCCAACGTCGACTTGCCCGAACCGGTCCGTCCGATCAGCGCGTACGACCGACCACGGGCGAAGGTGAGGCTGAGCCCGCGTAGCGCGGCCCCCCGGTCACTCTCCCCGTACCCGAATGTCAGGTCCCGAATGCGCAGGTCGCCCTCGCTCGGGCTGGCCCCGCCGACCGGTTCCTGCCGGGCCTTGTAGAGCAACTGCACCCGCGCCCACGCGCCGAGGGCCTCCTGGATCTCCGGCACCATCCGGCTGACATGTTCCGCGGTGGCCCCGAACGCCAGGGCGAGCAGCCAGATGGCGGTGAGCCGGGCGGCGTCGATCCGGTCGGTGGCCAACGCCCACGCACCGCCGAGCACCACCGCGCCGATGCCAGCCCGGATCGTCGCGGTGGCCACCGTCGCCACCCGGGCGGACAACACCCAGACCACACTGCCCCGCGACAGCACGGCAGCGGCCCGCCGGGCGTACAACCGCAGCACGTACGGCCGCGCCAAACTGGTGCGTACGTCATCCTGGCCGTGCACCGCCTCCTCCATCACGGCGGCCAGGTCGGACCACGCCTCCTCCTCGGCCATCCGGGCCGGGCCGATCCGTGCCGTGGGCCGACGCAGTCCGATTGCGAGCACCACCGTGAGCAGCAGCATCGCAATCCCCGCCGGCCACCAGACGACAAGCGCGACCACCATCGACAACAGACCGACGCAGAGGCCCTGGGCCAGCCGGGTGCCCTGGTTCCGAACCGCCGACGCCACCTGATAGACATCCCCGTCGATGCGGTCCAGCAGCTCACCCACCGGGGTGGTCTCCAGGGTGGGCAGGTCCTGCCCGAGAGCGACGCGACAGAGCCGGCGACGCACGTCGGCGGACCAGTCGGCGGTCAGGCCGGCCATCAACAGGCTCACCGCGAGGTCGCTGAGGACCACAGCGACCAGAGCCCCGGCCAACACGGCGAAGAAGCCAGCAGAACGATGCACCAGCACCGCGCCGGCCAGCGCCGACGCGCCCGCCTGCCCAGCGGCGCCCACCACGATCAGAACGGCCACTATCGTCATACGGCGGGTCGAGGTGCCCCACAGATCACGGAGCAGGCGCATGGAAAGTCCTCCGGGACGTGGGTGGCGGAGACCTCAGCCTGCCGGCGCCAACCCGTCAACTCAACCGATTTTCCGGTCCTGAGCAGGGCCTCCGCCGGTTCAGCCAGGAGCAGCGGCGGACCGGCCCAGGCCCCGTCCGCCGTCACCCATCGGCCCCGTCCGCCATCGACCATCCGTCCCGGGCCCGCCCCTACCGCACGGCACGGCCCGGACGACCCGTACGCCCGGCCGCACACCCGACGGGGCGTTTCGTGGTTCTTGATCGACTCGGGTTTCATGAAGTCGGGGTGTCCCGGCGTCCCGGATACCCCGGTTTCCGTGAACCCGAGTGGATCACGGGCGTGCGGGCCGCTTCGGCGCCGTGGGGCCGTTGTCGTGTGGGTGGTGTGTCGGGTCGTGGGGTGTTTGTGGGTGGTGACCGGGCGCACCCGTAGGCGGGAATCGTGGCCGGGCCGGGGTCGTTACACACCCTGACGATCGCAGCAGCACCTCCCGCCGCCCGGTCTTCACGGGCGCGGGATCCGAGGTCCGGCAGGGTGGAATGCCCCCCGCCACCCGGTCGTTATGGTCCCCACGACCGACCGCAGGCACCGCCGTGATGGGGGTGCCGACAGGTTGGGCCACCGGGGAATGACCCCGGCCGCCCGGTCGTTGTGACCCCCACGATCGACCGCAGGCACCGCCTCCCCGTGGGTGCCGACGGGATGGGCCACCCCGGAATGACCCCGGCCCCCCGGTCGTTACACCTGGACCCCGGCGCCACGAGCCCCCGCGCCCGTGAAGTCGCCGACCCCTCAGACTTTTCCCGTTTGTTTGTGCAGCGCCGGACGAGGTGCTCACACCCCGCCGCCGTTCCCCCCTTTGGCGGTTCGGGTGTTCCTACCCCCGAAGGAGCTACCCCCATGAACACGATCTTCCGTAAGAGCATGCTGTCCGTTGCTGGTCTCGCGTTCGCCGGTGGTGTGTTCGCCGGCCCGATCGCGGCCCACGCCAACCCGGTAGTGGACGCCAAGCCCGCCGCCACTGCGGTGGCGGTGCAGGCGGCGAAGCCGCAGGGCGACCAGTCGCACATCACCCTCAACGACGAGCAGACCGCCAACGTCAAGGCGATCATCGCCGCCACGAAGAAGGCCGGCCTGCCCGAGCGCGCCGCGGTCATCTCCATCGCGACGAGCCTGCAGGAGTCCAAGCTGGAAAACCTGGGCCACCTCGGCGACAAGAACGACCACGACTCGCTGGGCCTGTTCCAGCAGCGCCCGAGCTCGGGTTGGGGTACCCCGGAGCAGATCACCGACCCCGAGTACTCCACGACCGCGTTCCTCAAGGGCCTCAAGCAGGTCGACGGGTGGCAGGACATGCCGCTGACCGACGCCGCGCAGACCGTGCAGGTCTCGGCCTACCCGGACGCCTACGCCCAGTGGGAGCAGCAGGCCACCGACCTCGTCGCCCAGCACTGGAACAGCTGACCCGCACCACCGCGCCACCGCACGGTAGGACCGTGAGAACACCGACCGCTGGCCGGCACCCGCAACCCGGGGTGCCGGCCAGCGGCCTTTGCATTGCCATCGACCGCCCGGCACCCGAACCATTGACCACCTGACGCCAGACGCCCGGCCACCGGAACGCCGGACGCCGGAACGACAGACGCCGGACCCGGAACGCCAGACGCCAGACGCCAGACGCCGGAACGACAGACACCGGACCCCGCAATGCCAGACGCCGGGACACCGGGACGCCGGCCGTGATGGTGGGGGTGGGCCATGCAGGGGGTCACCGGGCGGCTCGGATGGCCTCATCAAGCAGCGTTCGTTTACAGATCTTGGACACTTTCCGTTCCGCCCTGACGGAAAGTGTCCAAGATCTGCAGGGATACCCCACCGCGGCCCACCCGCAGCGGTCAGAAGAGGACGGTGGCCAGGGTGCCGATCGGCTGGAAGCCGCAGCGCTCGTAGACGCGGCGGGCCGGGAGGTTGAAGTCGTTGACGTACAGGCTGACGGTGGGGGCGACCCGCAGCAGCGCGTCGCGCACCACGGCTGCCATGGCGGCGGTGGCGATCCCCCGGCCCCGCCACTCCGGTGCCACCCAGACGCCCTGGATCTGCGCCGTCCGCTTGGTGACAACGGCGAGTTCGGCCTTGAACACCACTTTGCCGTCGATGATGCGGGCGTACGCGCGACCGGTCCGGACCAGGTCGTTGACCCGCCGGCGGTAGCTGCGTCCGCCGTCCTCGGCGAGTGGGGAGACGCCGACCTCTTCGGTGTACATGGCTACCGCCGCCGGGAAGAGCCGGTCGACCTCGCCGGAGCGGACCTGGCGTACCTCCGGGTCGGCCGGTACGGGTGGCAGCGTGTCGGTGACCAGCAGCGGCTGATTGGGGCGGACGTCTCGCGCTGGCCCCCAGGTGTCGGAGAGGCGGTCCCACAGCCCGAGGACGGCGTCGGCCCGGCCGACGATGGAGGAGCAGAGCCGTTCCTCGCCGGCGAGCAGGTCGGCGAAGGCGCCCACCGCGGCATCGCTGGCCAGCACCGGGGTCAGGTTGCCGCCGAGCCAGCAGAGTGATTCGAGGTTGCGGCGGGCTCCGTACCCCAGGATTCTGCCTTCGGCCCGCCACCAGGAGAGCCCGCGCGCGGCGATCCGCTCGGCGACCTGCGCGCCCGCGAACGGGTCATGGTCGAGCAGTCGCTCGACCGCGCGCCGCTCCGATTCCCCCAGTTGGCGTACCGGCACCGTCAGCACGACTATCAGCCTGCCAGATTGACCCCCCGCTCCGCCGGTCGAGTGACAAGGCCGGCACCGGCTTCACGGGGCGGCGTCCGCCCGGCCCATCGGACGACCGGGGGCACCAGGGCTCCGAGCAGGAGGAACAGGGCACCGAGCACAAGCCAGCCGGGTACGCCCCAGCCGAGCGCAAGGGAGGTCACCACCACCGGCGCGAGCATCTTGCCCAGTTCGTAGCCCATGCCGTACGCGCCCTGGTACTGCCCCTGGGCGTCCGCCGGTGCCAGCCCGAAGGAGATGCCCCAGCCGGCGGCGGAGTGCCACAGCTCACCGGTGACGTGGGCGACCGCCCCGAGGCCGAGCAGGCTCACCGCGCCGGCCGTGGGCAGCGCACCGCTGGCGGCGAAGAGTACGCAGGCCAGGGCGATGGCGACGCCGGCTCGACGGGCGGCGCGGGCGGCTCCGGGCACTGTGGCGGCGGTACGCGCGGCGCGGACCTGAAGGAGCACCACCAGCACGGTGTTGACAAGCGTCAACGCGGAGATCATCCAGGCGGGGGCCCGGGTGTGGCCGGCGATCCACAGCGGCAGGGCGATGGTGAGCAGGCTGAAGTGCATCGACATCAGCCCGTCGACCAGTGTGAAGGCGAGGAACGGGCGATCGCGTAGGGCGACCAGTCGAGGGCCGTGCGCCGGGGCGGCGACCGGGGCGACGGTCGGCAGTCGGAGGAAGATCACCGCCGCGGCCAGTGACGTCGCCGCCGAGGCCAGGATCAGCGCGACGTAAGCGGTGCGGGTGTCGGCGGCGATGGCGAAGCCGCCGAGGACGGCACCGACGGAGATCCCGACGTTGGTGGTGGCTCGCAGGTAGGCGCGGGTGCGGACCCGCTCGCCGGCCGGGATCGCTCCGGCGATCAGCGCGCCGCGGGCGCCGCGTTCGATCGCGTCGGCGAGCGCGGTGGCGGCTCCCACCAGTACGAGCGTGGGCAGCGACCGGACGGCGATCAGGCCGATGGTGAGGGTGCCGGCGGCGAACAGCGCACCGACCTGCACTCCACGTGGGCCGACGCGGTCGGCCAGGTAGCCGCTCGGTGTGCTGGCCAGCACCCCGACCAGAGCCGAGATGGTCAGCCCGATGCCCACCTGGGTTGCCGAGAGGCCGACCGACCGGGTGAGGAAGAGCGCGCTGGCGACGAGCCAGAGGCCCCGCCCGACGGTCTTGACCAGGGTGCCGAGGGTGAGGACCCGGGACGGACCCGGCGGGGGTAGCAGGCGCATGACCGAGACTTTAGCAAGACGTACGTACGGTTTGGGAACCGCTGGTTGCCGACGATGCATTGCCGATATATCGTTGATGCATCAGCGATAGTCCTCCGAAGGGAAGAGCCCGATGAGGTTCCACCGACAGCACCACCCGATGCACGAAGCCCGGATGCGGGGATTCGGCTTCCCGCCGGTCCCGCCCGGCCCGCACGGTCATGGCCACGAGCACGGACCCGGCGGCGGCCCCTGGGGCGGCCGGGGCCGTGGACGGGGTCGGGGCCGACGCCCCAACGTCCGCGCCTCCGTCCTGGCCCTGCTCACCGAGCGGCCGATGCACGGCTACGAGATGATCCAGGAGATCGACTCCCGCACCGGCGGTGCGTGGCGGCCGAGCCCGGGCTCGATCTACCCCACCCTCCAGCTACTGGAGGACGAGGGCGTGATCGTCGCCAGCACCGAGGAGTCCGGTGGTGGGCGGAAGCGGTTCACCGTCAGCGAGGCCGGTCAGGCCGAGGCCACCGAGGCCGCGCAGACCCCGCCGTGGGCGGACGTCGCCCAGGGCACGGTGAGCAGCTGGCACGACATCCGCGACTCCGGCGCACAGGCGATGAACGCCCTGCGCCAGGTGATGATGCACGGCACCGACGACCAGCGCGAGCGGGCCGCTCAGGTGCTCGACGAGACCCGACGCAAGCTGTACGCAATCCTCGCCGAATCCGAGTGACGCCAGCACCGCGCCACGACGCCCGAGCGCCACAGACACGAACGCACCACGAGACACGAACATCACCACGAGACGCGAACATCACCACGAGCACGAGCGCCACAACCCACGAAAACCACAGCAGCACTGACGCGAAGCGGCCGTTCCCCGAATGGGGAACGGCCGCTTCGTCCAGATGGAAAATCAGTGCACGGTGACGGTCGGGCCGGTGACCAGCCCGCGCAGCTCCTCGGGGAGTTCGGCGCCCATCTCGTCGGCGATCCGCAGCGCCTCCTCGATCAGCGTCTCGACGATCTGCGCCTCAGGCACCGTCTTGACGACCTGCCCCTTCACGAAGATCTGGCCCTTGCCGTTGCCGGAGGCGACGCCGAGGTCGGCTTCCCGAGCCTCACCCGGACCGTTGACGACGCAGCCCATGACGGCGACCCGCAGCGGCACCGGCAGCCCTTCCAGACCGGCGGTGACCTCCTCGGCGAGCTTGTAGACATCCACCTGGGCCCGCCCACAGGACGGGCACGAGACGATCTCCAGGCCGCGCTCGCGCAGACCGAGGGACTCCAGGATCTGGTTGCCGACCTTGATCTCTTCCACCGGCGGGGCGGAGAGCGACACCCGGATCGTGTCGCCGATCCCCTCGGCCAGCAGCGCGCCGAAGGCGACCGCCGACTTGATGGTGCCCTGGAACGCCGGCCCGGCCTCGGTGACGCCGAGGTGCAGCGGGTAGTCGCACTGCTCGGCGAGCTGCCGGTACGCCCGGATCATCACGACCGGGTCGTTGTGCTTCACCGAGATCTTGATGTCGCGGAAGCCGTGCTCCTCGAAGAGCGAGCACTCCCACAGCGCCGACTCGACAAGCGCCTCGGCGGTGGCCTTGCCGTACTTGCTCAGCAGGCGCTTGTCCAGCGACCCGGCGTTGACGCCGATCCGGATCGGCACCCCCGCGTCCCCGGCGGCCCGGGCGATCTCCTTGACCTTGTCGTCGAACTGGCGGATGTTGCCCGGGTTGACCCGGACCGCCGCGCAGCCGGCGTCGATCGCGGCGAAGACGTACTTGGGCTGGAAGTGGATGTCGGCGATCACCGGGATCTGCGACTTCTTGGCGATCGCGGGCAGCGCCTCCACGTCGTCCTGGGACGGCACCGCCACCCGGACGATCTGGCAGCCGGACGCGGTCAGCTCGGCGATCTGCTGAAGGGTCGCGTTGACGTCGGAGGTGAGGGTCGTGGTCATCGACTGCACCGACACCGGCGCACCACCACCGACCGGAACCGAACCGACCATGATCTGGCGGCTGGCCCGACGGGGTGCGAGCGACGGGGGCGGCACGGCGGGCATACCGAGACTGATAGCTGTCACTTCAGGCACTCACCTTGAGAAGAGCGTGATCGGGTTGACGACGTCCGCGGCGATGGTCAGCAGCGTGAACGCGCCACCGATCAGGATCACCACGTACGTGAAGGGCATCAGTTTGAGGTAGTCCACCCGGCCGGGGTCGGCCCGACCGATCCGCGCGTAGACCCAGGAGCGGGCCCGTTCGAACCAGGCGATGGCGATGTGGCCGCCGTCCACCGGGAGCAGCGGCAGCAGGTTGAACACGCCGATGAAGAAGTTCAGCGACACGAAGAGCATGAAGAAGACCAGCCAGGCGTTGTTCTCCACCGCCTCGCCGCCGAGCCGGCTGGCGCCGACCACGCTGATCGGGGTGTCGACGTCCCGTTCGCCGCCGGTGAGGGCGGTCCACAGGGCGGGGACCTTCTGCGGGAGGCGCTGGAGCGCCTGGGCGGTGCCGACGGCCAGGTCACCGGTGAAGTCGGCGGTGGCGCCGAAGGCGCCGACCGGGCCGTACGTCACGCGGGTGGGCGTGCTCGGAACGAGCCCGACGCCAAGCGCGGCCACCGGCGCGGCGGTGCCGTTGGGATCGTCCAGCGGCGGGCGCTGGGTCTGCGCGAGCACCGTGCTGGTGGTGGCGGGCTGCCCGTCGCGGACGTACGCGATCTGCGCGGTTTCGCCCGGCTTGAGGCTGCGCAGCGTGGTGAGCAGGTCGCCGTAGTTGCCGATCGGGGTGCCGTTGATCGAGGTGATCCGGTCACCGTTCTTCAACTGCGCCTGGGCGGCCGGGCTGGCCGCGTCGGCGGAGGTGCACGCCCGCACCGCGTTCTCCGGGACCACGCAATCGCTGAGCTGGATGACGGCGGGCTCCTGGCGGGCCTGCGCGTCGGTGGTCGGGAAGTCGGGGTTGGGCAGGCCGGCGGAGACGGCGAGGATCCAGATGGTGACCAGGGCGAGCGCGAAGTGCGTGATCGACCCGGCGGCCATCACGATCGTCCGTTTCCAGACCGGGTAGCGCCACATCACCCGCGACTCGTCGCCCGGCTCGACGTCGTCGTCCTGCGGCGTCATCCCGACGATCTTGCAGAAGCCGCCGAGAGGGATGCCCTTGAGTCCGTACTCCGTCTCACCCCGGCGGAACGACCAGATGGTGGGGCCGAAACCCACGAAGTACTTGGTGACCTTCATCCCGAACGCCTTGGCGGTCAGCAGGTGACCGGCCTCGTGCAGGCTCACCGAGATGAGAATGGCCAGGGCGAAGAGGACCACCCCGAGCAGGTACGACATCAAGCTCCTTCCACCGAACCCGCGATGATCTCCTGCGCGTGCGCGCGCGCCCACGACTCGGCCGCGAGCACGTCCTCGACGGTACCTGGTTCGTCGAAGTCCGGAGCCTCCTCCAACACGCGTTCGAGTGTGTCGACGATGCCGAGGAACGGCAGCCGGCCCGCCACGAACGCGGCCACGCACTCCTCGTTCGCCGCGTTGTAGATCGCCGGGCGGCAGCGCCCGGCCTCCCCGGCGGCCTTGGCCAGGGCGACGGCCGGGAACGCCTCGTCGTCGAGCGGCGCGAACTCCCAGGTGTGCGCGGCCGTCCAGTCGACGGCGGTGGCGGCCTCGGGAACCCGGTCCGGCCAGCCCATGCCGAGCGCGATCGGCAGCCGCATGTCCGGTGGGCTGGCCTGGGCGATCGTCGAGCCGTCGACGAACTCGACCATCGAGTGGATCACCGACTGCGGGTGCACCATCACGGTGATGTCGGCGTAGGGCACGTCGAACAGCTCGTGCGCCTCGATCACCTCCAGCGCCTTGTTGACCATGGTCGCGGAGTTGATCGTGACGACCGGCCCCATGTTCCAGGTCGGGTGCGCGAGCGCCTGCTCCGGCGTGACCTGCGTCAACTCGTCGCGCCGCCGACCCCGGAACGGGCCGCCGCTGGCCGTGACGATCAGCCGCCGCACCTCACCGCGCGCCCCGGAGCGCAGGCACTGGGCCAGCGCCGAGTGCTCCGAGTCGACCGGCACGATCTGCCCCGGCCGCGTCACCGCGGCCTTGACCAGCGGGCCGCCAGCCACCAGCGACTCCTTGTTGGCAAGCGCGAGGGTACGACCACCGCGCAGCGCGGCCAGCGTAGGAGCGAGGCCCAGCGAGCCGACCACCCCGTTGAGCACGATGTCGCACGGCCACTGGGCCAGCTCGGTCATCGCGTCCGGGCCGGCCACGATCTTGGGAAGCTTGAAGTCGCCGGTGGCCCAGCCGCGCCGGCTCGCCTCGGCGTAGAACGCGAGTTGCAGGTCCTGCGCGGCGGACGCCTTGGCCACCCCGACCGCCTCGACGCCCAGTTCGAGGGCCTGCGTGGCGAGCAGTTCGACATTGCCGCCGCCGGCACCGACGGCGACGACCCGGAACCGGTCCGGGTTGCGCCGGACGATGTCGATGGCCTGGGTGCCGATCGAGCCGGTGGACCCGAGCAGAACGAGGTCGCGGGGGGAAGTCACGAAGCCATTCTTCCCCACCCGGGCTGCACGCCCGCTGGGAGCCTCAGGCCTCGCCGTCCGCCGACTCTTCCGGGGGCGCTTCCTCGCCGAGCAGGTCGTCCGGGTCGATGGTGAACTCGAACGGCTCGCGCATCACGAAGGGTGTCCCGGCCGCGGCGGCGGCCACCGGCCGGTACTCCCCCTCGGTCAGCTCGTACAGCGCGATGGTGGGCACCCGATTGCGCAGGTCGACCCGGAGGAAGAACGGCACACCGGCGGCGGCGTACTCGCGCGGACGGTCGATGATGTCCTTGCGCCGGTTTCCGGGCGAGACGATCTCCCCGAGAAGCACGGCGTGCCTGATGTCCATCGTCGTTCGGCCGCCGCCAGGAGCGTCGAGAATGACGATGTCCGGGATGAAGAGATCTTCGCCAGAGACGATGTTCGTCTCGAGATAGAGCCACAGCTTCGCCCGACGGGCCGCCTGCTTGAGGAGATAGGCGAGACCCAGCTCCGCGTCCTGATGGTCATACCCGGCATGTGGTGTCACGATCACGCTTCCGCTCAGGACCTCAACCTTGGGGCCGTTGGTCTCCGGCAACAGGTCGAGGGCGAGCTGCGCGGTCCACGGCTCGTCGTGCCACCGCAGCACGTCGAACGACGGCTCGGTGTGCTGCGGCGCCGGCTCCGGCGCGAACGCTGCCTGGGCCATCCGGGCTCACCCCCTCAGCGGACCATCCTGCTCAGGTCAGCCTAGTCACCGCAGCCCCAGAAGCGCGGCATCGCACACCCGGTCCGTTGATCCGAGATGACGACATCGAGGCACGCGGCCTCACGTGGCGCGTGCAGATCTTGGACACTTTCCGTCATCGCCGAACGGAAAGTGTCCAAGATCTGCGGGCCGGCACCCGATCGGCCTCGGTCCGGCGTCGTGCGACGGCCAGCCACACCGCTGCGCCGACGCAGAGGACGGCCAGCAGGGACAGCAGCACCAGGGCCGGATTGATCCAGGCGGGCACCAGGTCGTGGGTGGCGTTGCACCGATCGTGCAGCGGGAACCATCGCGACGACTCACGCCAGTGGGCGGCGCGGTAGGCACTGTCGTAGTTGACGCCGGCCTGTCGGCAGGACTCCGCCGAACTCATGGAGGAACCCGCGAACGCCCCGACGAACCACGTGACAGCGGTGGCGACGATCGAGAGGCCGGCCGTCGCGACGAACCAGCCTGGAGTCTTCCACCGGCCGGTGAGCAGGGGTCGGCCCCAGAACCAGAGCAGGAACAGAGCGGGTACGGCGAGGCAGAGCCCGGTCGTGACGACACCCATCCCGTCTGTCCGCCTTCCCCCCAGCGAGCTGGTCTTGATCATTGCACGGGCTGGCTCGCCGCCGTGAGGCGTCCGCATCGTCACCCCCACAGCACGGAAGTCGGGGTGCCCGCGCGCTGCGGACACCCCGACGTCACCTAGCGCGTGCCGATCAGGGGGTGATGACGAACTGGGAGCCCGGCTGGATGACGATGTTGCCGTCGGCCGAGTTGGTGATTGTCACGTTGGTGAGGTTGGCGTTGCCGCGCGCGCCGCCCATCGCGAGGATGCCGGCACCGTTGTTCGACTTGTCGATCCGCACGTTGGTGATGGCGACGTTCGGCATGTTGCCGCCGCCATTCTTGAACTGGATGCCGTCGTACGTCGAATCGATGATGTCGGTGTCGCGGATGGTGACCCCGACGATGTCCCGGGTGGCGGGGAACAGGGTGATCGCACCGAACTCCTGGTCCTCGTTCCAGAAGGCGCCGCCGGTGCGGTAGAGCCCGTTGTTGGCGATCAACGTCGTCCCGGAGAACGGCAGCGGGTCGTGGTCGGTCGCCAGCATGATGCCCGGGTAGTTGGCGGTGTCGTAGATCAGGTTGTTCTCGATCGAGTTGTCGTAGCCGCCGTAGATGGCGATGCCGTTGGCCCGCCAGGGCAACTGGATGGTGTTGTTGACGAAGTGGTTGTCGTGGGCGATGTCGACGTTGCGGTCCTTGACGTACGGGTTGGCCCAGACGGCCAGGGCGTCGTCGCCGGTGGTGCGGAACGACGAGTTGAACACCCGCGAGTTGCGCGTGCCGTTGCTGAAGTTGATGCCGTCGGCGTACGTGTTGCGGATCCGCATGCCGGTGAACTCCAGCCCGTCGGCCGGCCCCCACAGGTCGGGGATGTTGTCGTAGTCGCGGCCGACCCAGACACCCACGTTGGCGTGCTCGATCCAGACGTTGCTGATCCGGGTGCCGGTGCCGAAGCGACCGTTCAGACCGACACCGCCCTCGGCGTTGCCGTCGCCGCCGCGGATCCGGCCGGAGCCGAAGATGGCGATGTCGGAGATCTGGGTGTTCTTGTCGATGTCGAAGCCGAAGTTGCCCTCGTGCGGGTGGTTGATGCCACCGGCGTTCTGCGGCTCGGTGAGCGTGTAGAGCTGCGAGTGCCACATGCCGGCGCCCCGGATGGTGACGTTGCTGATGCCGACCTGGTTGTGCGTACCCCGGTTCAGTGGGTCGTCGGTCAGGATCTTCTGCTCCTGCCGCCACTGCCCGGCAGGGATCCAGACGCAGCTGATGACGCCGTTCTGGTCGTCGGTCACCGCCCGCTGGATGGCGGCGGTGTCGTCGAGCCCGTCGTTCGGGACCGCACCGTACTGGGTGATCGAGGTGCAGCCGGCCGGTTGGCTCGCCGCCGGCGCCACCTGCTCCAGGTCAATCATGTCGATGACGTAGAAGGCGGCGGTGTCACCCGAGTCGCGCTGCAACTTGAACCGGGTGCCGGCCGGGTACGACTGCGCCAGCAGCGCGTTCGACTCATCGAAGAGCCGTCGGGCGTCGGCCTGCGGGGTGTTGGTGAGCGCCTCCGGTCCGTCGGTGTTGCCGTAGAGCCAGCTGTGCTTCGACGACAGGGTCAACTTCCGGGAGAAGACGTCGTTGACGTAGAGGCTGATGGTCGCCTCGATACCGCCACCACCGGGGGCGTCCGGGATGGAGTTGCGCACCACTATCGAGTTGGCCTGGTTGGTCGAGGTGAACTCGACGAACTGGCCGGTGCCGGTGAGTCGTACCGACTTGCGGCCCGAGGACTCGCTGGCGAAGTTGGTGTGCCCGAAGGTGCGCAGCGGGTCGGCCTCCAGCAGCGTGCCCTGGTAACGACCGGCCTCCGCCTCGTACGAGACGTACGGGACGGCGGCCCCGCGCCCGACCACTATCGACTGGCTCAACGAGTTGTTCGTCTCGTTGGTCTCGGTGACCACGTTCGTGGCGTCGGCGGTGGCGGTGAGGGTGGCGCCGCCGCTGGTGGCGGTCCAACTACCGCTGACGGCCACGGTGGCCGTCGCGCCGGCCGCGATCGAGGCGGTGGTGGCGTTGAGCGTGGTGCCGCCCGCCACCAGCCGGGTGACGGTGGTGGTGCCGGTCGCCGCGGTGCCCCGGTTGCGCACCGCCACGGTGAAGCTGACGGACGCTCCGACGGCCGGGTTCGGCGGGTTCGAGGCGATGCTGAGCACCTGGAGGTCGGGGCCCGGGGCCTGCGTCACGACCAGCGGCGACGCGGCGGTGAAGCTGTTGTTGCCGTTGTTCTGCTCGACGATCGTGTTCGCCGGGTCGACCACCGCCGCGACGGCGTAGCTGCCCATCGGCCGGGTGCCGGCGTTGAACGACACCGTGGTCGAGGCGCCCGCGGCGAGCGCACCCACCGAGGCGCTGCCGACGACCGCGCCGGCCAGGCTGAAGTTCACAGTTGTCGCGCCGGCGGACGCCGACCCGGTGTTCTGCACCACGGCCGAGAGGGTGACCGGCGAGACCTCGCTGGGCGACGCCGGCGACCAGGTCACCGAGCTGACCACCAGGTCCGGGTTGGGCGCCGGGGTGCCGCACACCTCAAGCTCGGCGACCTGACCGGACGGGGCACCGGTGTTGCCGGTGAACCGCAACTGCACGTCAGCGGTGGTGGCGGTGACCGGGATGGTCACCACGTTGGTGCCCTGGACGAACTGGTAGGCCGCCGCCGACACCAGGCTGGTGTACGCCGACGACGCCTGGTCGCGACCGAGGACCTGGATGGTCTGGGTACGGGTGCCCCAGGCCGGGTCGGGGTTGAGCTTCACAGTGACACCGGAGATGGCGTGGTTCGCGCCCAACGCCACTGTCAGGTTCTGCGGGTAACTCGCCGCACCCTCCCAGTAGGTGCCGAGCTGCCCGTCGTTCGCCTTGTCCGGGGTGAAGCTGAAGGTGGAGCCGCTCGCCGTCATGCTCTTGCCCTGCGCCACGTTGGTGCAGGGGGGCGGGTTGCTGCCGGTCCGGGTGACGGTGTTGCTGTTGCCGGAGAGGTTGCCGGCGGCGTCGCGGGCCCGGACGTAGTAGGACACCGTCGCCGTGGCCGGCTGGGTGTCCTGATAGGTCAGGACGGTGCCCAGCGTCGCGATCAGGCTGCCGCCCCGGTAGACGTTGTAGCCGGCCAGCCCGCTACCACCGGAGTCGGTGGAGGCACCCCAGTTCAGCGTGATCGTGCTGCCCGACGTGCTCTGCGACAGCGTGCCCGGGACGCTCGGCGCGGTGGTGTCCGGGCTGGTGCCGCCGCTGCCGTACACCTCCAGCTCGGAGAGCTGCCCGGCGGGCCAGCCGCTGTTGGCGGTGACGGTGATCCGGACGTAGCGGGTGGACGTCGAGCTGAAGTTGATCGTGACGGTGCTGCCGCTCGCCGGGTTGAAGGTGTACGTCTGCGACCCCACCAGGTCGGTGAAGGACGAGCCGTTGGCGCTGCCTCGCACGCTCAGCGTCTGCGTCCGGGTCCCCCAACCGGCGGTCGGCAGTTTCAGCACCACCTGGTTGACGCTCTGCGACGAGCCGAGATCGACCTGCACCCACTGCGGGAACGCGTTGTTGACGCTCTCCCAGTAGCTGCCCGCGTTGCCGTCGACGACCTTCGACGAGTCGTAGACGTCGGCGTGGCCGCTCTCCTGGGTGGGACGGCCCTGCGCGAGGTTGGTGGCCGCCGGGGCGAAGCTACTGGTCGCTGCTGCTGCGGTGTCGGCGGGACGGGCGGCGGCCGGGGTCGCGACGGCGGTCGCCCCGGCCGTGGCGATCAGCGCGGCGACGGCCGTGGCCGCCACCATCCTGAACAGATTCGTTCGTCTCATGACTGTCCTGTCGTCGGGGGCGGTTGCCGCGGTGGCGTGACCACGGGGGTGGGGGTGCGGCGGTGCAGCGCCGGCCGACGCGGGTGGGCCGGTGCCGAGAGAGACGGGATGGCACGGGCGGCGCGGGGGCGCCGCTCGTCCTGGGAACACCAGATGGGTACGACCATCAACGGGCCCCCGAGGAGGCCCGTTGAATCTTCCGAGGCTGTGCGCAGAACCGTGCATGTCTTTGTCGAAATCTTGCGCTACTTTGGCCCAAAGGTTACTGACGTGCTACGGGAGCGTCAACACTTCGACACCCGTGATTATTGACGGAGTTGTCTGCCCTGATGGCCGTCGTCCCTGCTGACCTGCCCACGATTTCGGGGAAGGTGCGACCTCCCGACGACTGGAGGCCACACCTTCCCCGAAGTTGCGCGGATCTTGCGTCAGGTCGTACGGGAACGATCAGTCATCTGGTGCCGTCAGGACGAACGTCTCCAACAGCTCTCCGCCGTACCAGTCGGTGCGCTGACCGACGTGCGCCATGCCCAGCCGCCGAGCCACCGCCATCGACGGCTCGTTGCCCGGCGACACCACCGCGTAGATCTCCCGGGTTCCGGCGGCGAACTCCCGCGCGACGAGCGCACGAGCGGCCTCGGTGGCGTACCCGTGACCCCACGAGTCCGGGTGCAGGTGCCAGCCCGTCTCGATGTCCTCGGTCAGCACCGCCTCGTCCCGTCCCGGCATCGGCTTGAGCAGCACCGTGCCCACCACCGTGCCGGTCTCGCGCACCTCGATCGCCCAGGTGCCGTACCGGCCCCCGTCCGCCGCGTGCCGGTGCTGCCAGATGCGCAGCCGCTCGACGGCCTGGGCCGGGTCGGTCATCGGCAGGCCCGGCGACACCGCCAACCAGCGGGTGATCTCCGGACGGGAGTAGATGTCGTAGATCCGGGCCAGATCGGCCGGATCGTCGGTCCAGTCACGCAGGATCAGGCGTTCGGTGGTGAGAACAGTCATGACCGGCGATCTTAAGGAGTGACGGCCCCAACGATGGGGAAGGAGGACCCGATGGGCAACGGATGGCAGCGCACGAAACGGATCACCAGTGCCGCGTTCCGTCCGGTGCGCGGACGGGACCTGTCGCTGCACGCCGCCGCGATCACCTTCTACGGGGCGATCGCCGTGGTGCCGGTCGCCCTGCTGGCGATCTGGCTCACCTCGCTGGTGGCCGGGGCCGACCGGGTACGCCGGCTCACCTCGTACGCCGTGGAGGCCCTGCCCACCGCGATCGGCGCGCCCCGGGCGGTGGACGCGCTCGTCAACGCCGGGGTGGAGCTGACCCCGCTGCTCGCGCTGGCCTCCCTGCTGCCCGCCTCGCTGTACGGCGAGGGTCTGCGCCGGGCGTTCGTTTCGGTGGCCGCGCCCCGCTCCGACGAGCACCTGGTCGGTTGGCGGGGCCGGCTCCTGCTGCTGCCACTGCTCGCGCCGGCCCCCGCACTGCTGCTGTCGATCCTGCTGGCGCTCCCGCTCACCACCCGCCTCGTACGCCAGGGCGGTTGGCTCGGTGTGCTGGGCGTGGTGCTGTCGTTCCTGGGGGTCTGGCTGGTGCTCACGCCGGTGCTGGTGTGGGTGTTCCGGGTCGTCGGGCCGGCCTCACCGGACTGGCTCTCCACCCTCGGGATCGGGTCGTTCACGGCGGCGAACCTCTCCGGCTTCATGCACGGCTTCGTCCTCTTCGCCTCGCTCCCGCTGGATCTGGGGGTGCCGTTCGGCGGCTTCGACGAGATCGGCGCGGGGGTGGCCGTACTCCTCTGGCTCTACCTGTTCCACGTGATCGTCCTGGCCGGCTACTCCGCCACCCTGGCCCTCTCCCACTGGCGCACCAAACCCACCCGCTGACCCCTCTTGATCACCCGCGCTGCTCCCCGCGCTGCCCCGGCTGCGAGGACGGGGGTGGGGGGTGCGGACTAGGGTGCGGTGGCATGAGCAGTGAGATTCCGGCTCGGGCCGACGTCGTGATCGTCGGTGCCGGGCACAACGGTCTGGTCTCCGCGGTCCTGCTGGCCCGTGCCGGCCTGGACGTCCTCGTGTTGGAGGCCGCCGACGTGATCGGCGGCGCGACCCGCACCGAGAACCCGTTCCCGAAGGTGCCGGGGCTGCGCCACTCCACCGGCTCGTACCTGCTCGGGCTGATGCCCCCGGAGCTGCTCGCCACGCTCGACGTGCGGATTCCGGTGCTGCGCCGCGACCCGCACTACTTCCTCCCCACCCCGGGCGGCCTCGGCTCGCCGTACCTGCTCTTCGGCACTGACACCGCCGCCACCCGGGCACAGCTCGCCGAGTTCTTCTCCCCCGCCGACGTGGCCGCCGACGACGCCATGCAGGCCGAGCTGGCCGCGCTGCGGGAGGACCTCGCGCCGGCCTGGCTGGCCGAGCCGCTGACCGTCGAGGAAACCGCCGAGAGGTACGTCCGCCCGGCGCTGCGCGCGGTCTTCGTCGATCTTGTGCGGGGCTCGGTCGCCGACTACCTGGCCCGGTTCGAGTTCCGCTCCGAGCTGCTGGTCAGCATGTACGCGGTCACCGACGGCCTGTCCGGGCTCAACGCCGGCCCGGACGACCCCGGCACCGGCCACAACTTCCTCGTGCACAACATGTGCCGGCTGCCCGGATCCGGCGGTACCTGGATGATCGCCGAAGGTGGGATGGGCACCGTCTCGCGGACGTTCGCCGAGGCCGCGCGCGCCGCCGGCGCGACGATCCTGACCGGTACGCCGGTACGCGCGGTCACCCTGGACGGCGGCGCGGCGAGCGGAGTGGTGCTGGCCGACGGTCGGGAGGTCGCCGCCCGGGTGGTGCTCGGCGCGTGTGACCCGTACCGGCTGATGGAGCTGTTGCCCGACGGCGCGCTCCCGGCGCGGCTCGGCGAACGGATGGCGGCGGTCCGCCGGCCCGGCACCACGCTCAAGCTCAACCTGGCGCTCACCGGGCTGCCCCGGTTCTCCTGCCTGCCGGACGGTACGCCGAGCCCGTTCGGTTCGACAATCCACCTGCTGCCCGGTTCGGCGTCACTGGTCGGCGGGGCGGAGGCGTCGCCGATGACCGCGCTGCGCGCGATGTGGGCGGACGTCCAGGCCGGGCGGCTGCCGGCGGAGCCCACCATCGAGTGGTACCTGCACACCACAGTCGACCCGTCGCTCTCCGACGCGGCCGGGCACCACTCGTCGGCGCTCTTCGTCCAGTCGGTCCCGTACGAGCTGGCCGGCACCACCTGGGACGCGGCGCTGCCCGGTTACGTCGACCGGCTGATCGGGATCGTCGAGCGGTACGCCCCCGGCACCGCCGACCTGATCGCCGACGCGGTGCCGTTGCCGCCGCCCGGCATCGAGGAGCACTTCGGCATCACCGGCGGGCACATCCACCACGTCGACAACACGGTCTCGTTCACCGACCGGATGCCCTACGCCACCGGCATCGACGGCGTGTACGCCGGCAGCGCCGGCTGCCACCCGGCCGGCAGCGTCATCGGCGCAGCCGGCCACAACGCCGCCCGCCGCATCCTCAAAGACCTATCGACCTAGCTCCCCCAGCCCGTCGCGCCGTTGATCATGAAGTTACCGCCACGACACGCCGCCGTGGCAGGCAACAACTTCACGATCAACCAGGCCGTGGGGTGAGGGCCGGGGGTCAGATCACTGCTTCGCCGGCGGGGGCGGGGGTTTCGGCGTCCACGCGGTGGGCGCGCACCTTGTGGCCGACGCTCGTCAGGCAGCGGCCGCTGGGCAGGTCGAAGCGCCAGCCGTGCAGCTGACAGGTGAGCTGGTCACCCTCGACGATGCCGAAGCGGGTCAGGTCCGCCTTCAGGTGCGGGCAGCGGCGCTGCACCACCCAGTCGCCCAACGTGATGTCCTCGGCGTCGGTGGTGCGCTCGTGCTCGTCGTACCAGCCCTCGGCGTACTGCAGCCGCTCCTCGGAGAGGCACTTGAAGAACGCGTAGACGAACTCGTTGTACTGGCCGATCCGGGCCGCCGAGAACCGGCAGGACAGGAAGAGCGAGTTGACCCAGTCCACCTCGTCGATGAAGAGCAGGTGCTCGATCAGCGACCGGTCGGTCCGGAACCGGTAGCGGACCTTCTCCTCGGCGTACGGTCGGACCTCCTTGCCCGGGAAGTCCACCACGATCGACTCGACGCTCTCGCCGTCGTAGCCGACCAGGTCGAAGCGGACCGGACCGCCGACCCCCTTGGCCAGGTAGATCGACTCGTCCAGCAGCGGCTCGATCCGACGCTTCATCTCCCCGAGCACGTCCACCTCGGGGTGCCGCCAGGACGCCTTCTCCGCCTCGATGATCGGGCGCTTGCGCTCCCGCATCTCCTCCAGGTGGGCGACCTTGTTCGCGAAGAACTCCTGCACCGGCACCGGGTGGGTGGTGCTCGCACCCTCGGTGGTGACCTCGGCGATGCTGCCCGGCAGCAGCACGATCCCGTTGGTGCCGCCGACCTTGGCGTACTCCGACAGGAAGACGGACTGGTCGGGGAAGATGTTGCCCTCGTCGCCGTGGATGTCGTTGAACTGCCACAGGGCGTCGTCGAGGAAGCACGGCGGGCCGGCGATCGGGAAGACGTGCGACGCCTTCAGGTCGTCGATGTAGCGCCAGGTCCGGTCGAACTGCCGGTCCCGCTTCTGCTTGCCGAACGCGGTCTTCGCCGCCTGCGGCAGCTCGTAGACCATCGGGTACCAGATCGCGCCGGAGAACTGGAGCAGGTGCGCGTGCACGTGCCCCAACTCGGCGAAGACGCTCAGGTCGGTGGGGCGGGCGTCGTTCTGGTTGAGCAGCCGCACCCCGTCGTACTCCACCCAGAGCGACGAGTCGCCGATCGGCCCATCGGTCGGGCTGGTCAACGCCTGAATCATGATCTTCAGGCCGCCGGGCAGCTCCACCACCTGCTCGTTGGGCGCCTTCAGGAACTTGGTGAAGCCCAGCGCCCGGAACTCGTCCTCCATCTCCGAGGTGGGGAACTCGGGGAGCAGGACGGTGGCGTCCTTGGAGACGAAGTTCCGCAGGTGCTTCGCGTCGAAGTGGTCCCGGTGCAGGTGGGAGACGTACAGGTAGTCGACCTGACCCAGGCTCTCCCAGTCCAGCAGTGAGTTGTCCGGGAAAGGGAACCACGAGGCGAAGTAGGCCGGGTTGACCCACGGGTCGCACAGGATGCTGCCCGCAGCCGTGTCGATCCGCATGCTGGCGTGCCCGGTTCCGGTCACTCGCACCGCACAGTCCCCCTCAAACAGACAATCAGGTGTACGCCAAACGCTACCGGAGCGAGTCTGACCACCGCCCCGCGACGCCGGTAGTGCCGTTCGGCCCGCCCGCAACAGGCCGCCCGCCCCTCGCCGCTTACGCCCCGTGGGCGGCCTTCGACAGCTCCCGGCTCTCCCCGCGAGTCATGCCGTTCCCTCAACTGGCCGGACCCTGCGCCGGGCCTGACGCAAGGCGTGCCAGACTAACGAAAGATCCGATCGCGAGGGAAGGACCGACAGTGGCAGGAAGCGAGCCGGTAACGTCGCCAGACCAGCACAAGCCTGGGCACCGCAAGGCCGGGCAGATCGGCGCCGTGCTGTCCGCACTGGCGCTGCTGGCGATGATCTGCGGCAACCACGAGGGCAGGGTCGAGGACATCTGGCTGATCGGCCTGGCCGCGCTGCTGCTGATCATCGTGATCGGCGACATCGTGCTGCGGCGCAGCGGTCTGCGCTCCTGACCCGACCCACCGCCGGACGCCGGCCGAGAACGCCGAGGGCCCGCCCCCACCCGGGGGACGGGCCCTCGTCCGTACGCGTCGGGGTCAGCGCCCGAAGAGGATGTCCTGCACGTCCTTGAGCGCGGCGTCGACCTCGGCCTCGAAGTAGCCACCCGGCACCAGGCCGAACCGGAGGGTGTCCAGGTCCTTCGGGTCGACCGGCATCGGGTTGCGCCGCTGCATGCCACCGAGCAGCGTCTCGAAGAACCGGTCCACCTGGTCGGGGTCGTACCCGCTGCCGAACCGGCGCACCTGGAAACTACGGCGGATCTGGTCGACCCGGTACAGGTCGCTGCCGGGCGGACCAGCCATCGGGGGGCCACCCATGGGCGGGCCACCCATCGGCGGGCCGGCGACCGCTGGCGGGCCGGCCATCGGCGGGCCACCCATGCCCTGCTGCGGCAGCGGAGGCGGACCGGCCGGACCACGACGCATGTCGCGCAGGTCCCGCTCCGGCATCCGGATCTCGGCGGTCATGTCGGCGCGACCGTGCCGCCCGGCCTCGAAGCCGTCGAAGCGCGGCTCCTCCGGCGGCGGCGGATAACCGCCGGGCGCGCGCTGGTCGTCGGGGCCGTACCCGCCACGCTGGTCGTCCGGGCCGTACCCACCGGGCCCACGCTGGTCGTCCGGGCCGTACCCACTGGGGCCGGCGGGCAGGCCGCGCTGCGGCATGCCGTGGCCGCCCATCGGACCGGGGCCCATCGGGCCACCGGGGCCCATCGGAGGGCCGGCCGGGCCACGTGGCGCGTCGTAACCACCGCCGCGAGGGGCATCGTACCCACCGGCGAAGGCACCGGTCGGCTCGTCGTAGCGACCGTAGGGCGGGCCGGCCTGCGCGGGCATCGGCCGGGGCGGCATCGGCTGCGGAACCATGCCCCGGTCATCCCGCATCGGCGGCCCCATCCGGTCCGGTGGGCCCATCCGGGGGTCGGCACCGCGCCCGGCGCTGTTGCGCTCCTCCAGCTCGGCCAGCTGCCGCTCGACCCGATCCAGGTGCAGGTCGACCTGCCACTCGTCATAGCCGTTGAAGCGGACCCGGAAGACGACGTCGTGAACCTCCTGGGAGGCCACCGGGGCGCCGACCTGTCGGCCGTCGAGCGTCGCCTCGACCCGGTCGAGGAAGGCATCCACCTCGTCGACCTTGTATCCCCGGCGGAGCGCCTTGCGCCGGAAACGCTGACCCTGACTCGCCACTATGTCTCCTGGTCTCGTTCGCCACGCCCGGTCACGCCGGTGCCTCTCCGGCGCGGTCGGTGAAGGTGTCGTTGTCCTCGGCGGCGGCGAGCTGGCCACACGCGCCGTCGATCTCGCGGCCCCGGGTGTCCCGAACTGTGGTGGACACCCCGGCCTCGCGCAACCGCCGGACGAACTCCCGCTCGACCGGCTTCGGGCTCGCGTCCCAGCGGCTGCCCGGCGTCGGATTGAGCGGAATGAGGTTCACATGGGCCAACTTGCCGGCCAGCAGCCGACCGAGCAGGTCGGCTCGCCACGGCTGGTCGTTCACGTCCTTGATCATCGCGTACTCGATCGACACGCGGCGGCCCGTCCGGGCGGCGTAGTCCCACGCTGCGTCCAGCACCTCGGCTACCTTCCAGCGCTGGTTTACCGGCACGAGTTCGTCGCGCAGATCATCATCGGGCGCGTGCAACGACAACGCAAGGGTCACTGAGAGGTCTTCGCTGGCCAGTCGGCGGATGGCAGGAACCAGGCCGACCGTGGAAACGGTGATGTGCCGCTGGGACAGACCGAGCCCCTCCGGAGCCGGGCTGACCAGCCGACGGATCGCCGCGATCACCCGGTTGTAGTTGGCCAGCGGCTCGCCCATGCCCATGAAGACGACGCGCGACAGCCTCGGTGGGGAGCCGGCCACCACGCCGGAGGCGGCCACCCCGGCCATGTACACCGCCTGGTCGACGATCTCCGCCGTCGACAGGTTGCGGGTCAGCCCCGCCTGGCCGGTCGCGCAGAACGGACAGGCCATGCCACACCCCGCCTGGCTGGAGATGCAGACCGTCACCCGGTCCGGGTAGCCCATCAGCACGCTCTCCACCAGCGCACCGTCGTGCAGCCGCCAGAGCGCCTTGCGGGTGGCGCCGTCGTCGCAGGCCAACTCGCGCACCGGGGTGAGCAACGGCGGCAGCAACTGGTCGGCCAGCCGTTCCCGGGTCGCCGCGGGCAGATCGGTCATCGCCTGCGGGTCGCGGACCAGCCGCCCGAAGTAGTGGTTGGAGACCTGCTTGGCGCGGAAGGCCGGCTCCCCCAACCCGGTAACCAGCGCCTGGCGGCCGGCCAGGTCCAGGTCAGCGAGGTGCTGAGGGGGCATGGAGGCCCGGCGCGCGGCGGGGGCGACCGAGGTGGCGGGGATCAAGGGCAGGCTCGTCATGGCTGGTCCAGTGTGTCACGCCGTCGGCGGCGGGCGCCGGTCCGGAGGTGTCGAACGGGGCGCGACCACCGGAGCCGGAGGACCGGGTAGCCGTGATTCATACCTCAGCCCACCACCGGCACGAGGACCGCCAACAGCAGGTAGGCCGTCGGCACCGCGAACAGGATCGAGTCCAGTCGGTCCATCAGACCGCCGTGGCCGGGCAGCAGGTTGCTCATGTCCTTCACGCCCAGATCCCGCTTGATCATCGACTCGGCCAGGTCGCCGAGGACCGCCGCGCAGGACACGGCCACCCCGAACAGCGCACCCCACCAGGGGGCCACCTCGAACATCAGCCACAGCAGCAACGCGCTGCCCACCGCCGCCGCGCTGACCGAGCCAGCGAAGCCCTCCCAGGACTTCTTCGGGCTGATCGACGGGGCCATCGGGTGCTTGCCGAAGGAGACCCCGGCCGCGTACCCACCGGTGTCCGAGAGGACCACCCCGATCAGGGTGGCCAGGATGCGCAGCGGGCCATCATCGGGGGCCGCCGCCAGCAACGCCGCGAAACCGGCCAGGAACGGCACGTAGACGGCGATCAGGGTGGCCGCGGTGAGATCCCGCTGGAAGCCCGCCGGCCCGTCACCCAACCGCCAGATCATGGTGCCCAGCACCGTGACCAGCAGCCCCAGGCTGAGCGCGTCCGGGCCGGCGAACCAGGCCAGCCCCACCGTCAACACGCCACCGGCGATCAGCGGCACCAGCGGCGGGTGCGCGCCGCTGCGCCGGACCGCCCGGGCCATCTCCCAGATGCCGACCGCGACCGCGGCGGCGATCACCGGCAGGAACGCCAACGGGTAGACGACCAGCGGCACCACGATCAGCGCGCCGAGGCCGAGCCCCACCCCGATCGCCGCGGGAAGGTTGCGCCCGGCGCGCCCGGTGCCCACCTGCTGGGTGGCCGGTCGGTCGAGGCTGGCCCGACGTCGCCCCTTCGGCCGTCGACCGGTCGTCGGCGCCTCGTCCGGCACCACCTCGGCCCGGACGGGCTCGAGCAGCTCGGTCGGGTACCCCGGGTCGTCGACACCGGCGGGAGGGCCGTCGACAGGGCCCGGCTCGTCGAAGCGCCCACGGTCCGGGCCGTCGTACCGGGGCGGCCCGTCGCCAGCGGCGGGGGGACGATCGAGGTACCGGTCGCCACGACCCCGGTCGTCGTACCGGTCGGGCTGGTTCCGGTCGTCGAACCGAACATGCCGGTCGCGGTCGTCGAAGCGGTCGTCCGGACGGACCGGGCGGCCACGCTCGTCGTACGGGTCAGCGGGGCGCGGGTCGGCGTACGGCCGGGCGTGCGGCTCGGCGTACAGCTCGGGGCCGGCGGCCGGACGGCGGCTCCACTGGCCGGCCTCCAGCTCCTGGTCCGGCCACGGCAGCGCCACGGGGCGCTCCGGCCGGTCCCAGCCGCGAGGCTCACTGCCGTAGGGGTCGGGGTGGGACATCACGCACCGCGACGCGGCACGAGAACCACCACATGACGCAAGACCACAAGCATCCCCTACACGTGCGATGTTCCTCCGATTGACCGCCCCGACGGTCGGTCGATCCCCGGTGTTCACCACCCGGTGGCCGGGAATCCTGCCGAGCCTACTGCACACACCGGACCGGCACGGCGGACGAGGCACGCCGACCGACCCCATCCCTCGCCGCCGGGCCGTGCCCAGCGACGCACACCCGCCCGGAACGACAGGCCACAGGCGATCCGCAGCCGTCGATCCGACTCGTCCGGTGCTCGATCGACTACTGAGCCGTCACCGCGGGCGTGGTCCGCTGGTGGGGCGCCGACACCCGTCGGCGCGTCCGCACGGGGGAAGGGCACTCACATGTACAAGTTCGGTCTCGCGGTGCTGACCGTGGCCGCCATGGTCCTGGCAGCGGCGTCACCGGCAGCCGCCAGCACGACACAGACCCGGATCACCATCGACCGCCACGCCAGCGAGCTGTTCCCGTTCGAGCCGCCCGCCGCCGAGCCGGGCGTGACGTACCCGGCAACGTCGGTCACCGCCACCGCCCGCAACTGCCCGGCCGGCTTCGTCCTCATGTCGGCGTCGCTGGTGCAGGACGGCCTGCCGACCCTCTGGGCCACCGGGGGACGCGGCGCTGGCGAGGTCGTCTGTGACGGCGGCACCGTCGAACTCTCGATGGCGTTCGCCCGCGTCACTCCGGCGCTGCACCCCGGCCGGGCAACCGCCCGCTTCTCGCTGCGGGACGCCGACACCGGCGAGCAGTTCGCCGAGCGCACCAGGACCGTCTGGATTCCCTGCTGACCGACAACACGAGGCCCGTTCCCGAGGTCGGGAACGGGCCTCGAAGCATGCGTCACACCTCGAGCAGCTCGGTTTCCTTGTGCTTCACCAGGTCGTCGATGGTGGCCACGTAGCGCTGGGTCAGGTCGTCGAGTTCCTTCTCGGCGCGGCGGCCGTCGTCCTCGCCGGCCTCGCCGTCCTTGACGATCCGGTCCAGCTCCTCCTTGCCACGGCGGCGGACGTTGCGGATCGCCACCTTGGCCTCCTCGCCCTTGTGCCGAGCCACCTTGATCATGTCGCGGCGGCGTTCCTCGGTCATCTGCGGGAGCAGGATGCGCAGCTGGGTGCCCTCGTTGTTCGGGTTCACCCCGAGGTCCGAGTCGCGGATCGCCTTCTCCATCGCGTTGATCTGCGAGTTGTCGTACGGCTTGATGACGGCCATCCGCGGCTCGGGGACCGCGATGGACGCCATCTGCGTCAGCGGCGTGGGCGTGCCGTAGTAGTCGATGATGACCTTGGAGAACATGGCGGCGTTGGCGCGACCGGTACGGATGGCGCCGAACTCCTCCTTGGCGTGCTCAACCGCACGGTCCATCTTTTCCTCGGCCTCGAGGAGGGTGTCGTCGATCACCGGTCTCCTCGCCTCCTTCTGTGCTCGTCGTGGGCTCTGCTGAAAGTCGTCAGACCGCTGCCGTCGCCGTCTGCGGGACTCAGGCGGTGATCAGGGTGCCGATCTTGTCGCCACCCACCGCGCGGATGATGGTGTCGTCACCCTGCGCGCCGAAGACCAGCATCGGCAGGCCGTTCTCCATGCAGAGGCTGAACGCCGCCGCGTCGGCCACCCGCAGGTTGCGGCGCAGCACCTCGGAGAAGGTGATCGAGTCGAGCTTGCTGGCGGTGGGATCGATCCGTGGGTCGGCGGTGTAGACGCCGTCCACGCCGTTCTTGCTCATCAGCACCACGTCGGCCCGGATCTCCAGCGCCCGCTGGGCGGCCACCGTGTCGGTGGAGAAGTACGGCATCCCGGCGCCGGCGCCAAAGATGACCACGCGGCCCTTCTCCAGGTGCCGGATGGCCCGCAGCGGGATGTACGGCTCGGCGACCTGGGCCATCGTGATGGCGCTCTGCACCCGGGTCTCGATGCCCTCCTTCTCCAGGAAGTCCTGGAGGGCCAGGCAGTTCATCACGGTGCCGAGCATGCCCATGTAGTCGGCGCGGGCCCGGTCCATCCCACGCTTCTGCAGCTCCGCGCCGCGGAAGAAGTTGCCCCCGCCGACCACCACGGAGACCTGCACGCCGCGGCGGACCACTGTGGCGATCTGCCGGGCGATGGCCTGGACGACGTCCGGGTCGACGCCGATCGCGCCGCCACCGAAGACCTCACCGGAGAGCTTCAGCACCACCCGGCGGGCACGCCCCGGCGGCGGTGCCGTCGGATCGTCCAGCTCCAGCGTCCGGTCACTCACAACCTGCGTCATCCGCCCCGCCCTTCCCCACGCGCACGCCCCGTGCGGCGCGTACCGCGAACCTGCCGCTGCCGACCCTATGTGACGAGGAGGCCGCGGTGCCTGTCACGTACACCGGCGGCCTCCTCGTTGACGTCTTCTGCCCACGGGCGCGCGCGGCGCCCGGTGGCGGCTCAGGCCTGGCCGACCTCGAACCGCACGAAGCGGGTGACCTCGATGCCGGCCTCGGCCAGCAGCTGCTTCACCGACTTCTTGTTGTCGGCCACCGACGCCTGCTCGACCAGGACGAAGTCCTTGAAGAAGGAGTTCACCCGACCCTCGACGATCTTCGGCAGGGCCGCCTCGGGCTTGTTCTCCTCGCGGGCGGTCTGCTCGGCGATGCGCCGCTCGGACTCGACGACCTCCGCCGGAACCTCGTCCCGGGTGAGGTACTTCGGCCGCATCGCGGCGATCTGCATGGCCACACCACGGGCGTCGGCGTCGCCGGCCTCGTCGCTCTTGCCGGTGTACGACACCAGCACGCCGACGGCCGGCGGCAGGTCCTGGGCCTTGCGGTGCAGGTAGATGGCGATGGTGCCCTCGACCCGGGCGAACCGGTTGAGCACCAGCTTCTCGCCGATCTTGGCGGACTGCTCCTGGATCAGGTCCGCGACGACCTTGCCGTCGAGCTCGGTGGCGAGCAGCTCCTCGGCGGAGTTCACGCCGGAGCGGTCACCGTGCTCGACCAGCTGCTGGGCCAGCGCGATGAACGAGTCGGTCTTGGCGACGAAGTCGGTCTCGCAGTTGAGCTCGAGCAGCGACTTGCCGGAGTGGGCGACCAGGCCGTTCGCGGCCGTACGGCCGGCCCGCTTGCCGACGTCCTTGGCGCCCTTGACGCGCAGGATCTCGACGGCCTTGTCGAAGTCGCCCTCGGCCTCGGTCAGCGCCTTCTTGCTGTCCATCATGCCGGCGCCGGTGAGGTCGCGGAGCTTCTTGACGTCCGCGGCGGTGATTTGGGACATGGCTCTCTCTTCGGTGTTGAGACGGCGTGTGGATGGTCAGAGGTGCCGGTTACCCGGATCCGGGCGGATCGTGCCCGGCGTACCGTCGCTGCCCGCCGTCCGCGAAAACGGACGGCCGGGCAGCGACGGTGCGATCACTCCGCGGTGGCGGTCGCCGGCTGCTCGGTGGCGGCCTGCGCCGGCTGCTCCGGGGTGGCGGGCTGCTCGGCGGCGGCAGCGGCGGGCTGCTCGGCCGGGGCGGCCGACTCGTCGGCCTTCTTCGGCTCGAGCAGCTCGCGCTCCCACTCGGTCAGCGGCTCGTCGCTCGCGACACCCTCGGGCTTCTCGTCGTTGCCCCGGCGACGGCCGGAACGCGCGATCAGACCATCCGCGACGGCGGCGGCGACGACCTTGGTCAGCAGCTCGGCCGAGCGGATCGCGTCGTCGTTACCCGGGATCGGGAAGTCGACCTCGTCCGGGTCGCAGTTGGTGTCCAGCACCGCGATGACCGGGATGCCCAGCTTGCGGGCCTCGTCGACGGCGATGTGCTCCTTCTTGGTGTCGACGATCCACACCGCGGCGGGAAGCTTCTGCATGTCCCGCAGGCCACCGAGGGTGCGGGTCAGCTTGATCTTCTCGCGGGAGAGCTGCAGGGTCTCCTTCTTGGTGTAACCGGCGGCGGTGCCGCTCAGGTCACCCAGACCCTCCAGCTCCTTCATCCGCTGCAGCCGCTTGTACACGGTCTGGAAGTTGGTCAGCATGCCACCGAGCCAGCGGTGGTTGACGTACGGCTGGCCGACCCGGGTCGCCTGCTCGGCGATCGCCTCCTGGGCCTGCTTCTTGGTGCCGACGAACAGGATGCTGCCACCCTCGGCGACGGTCCCACGCACGAACTCGTACGCCTTCTCGATGTACTCGAGGGTCTGGCGCAGGTCGATGATGTAGATGCCGTTGCGCTCGGTCATGATGAAGCGCTTCATCTTCGGGTTCCAGCGCCGGGTCTGGTGCCCGAAGTGGACACCGCTCTCCAGCAGCTGACGCATGGTCACGACGGCCATGGTTGGGGTACTCCTCAAGGTCCCTGGTTGTCACGCCCGACCGGTGGCCGGGCGTCCTGGCGCCTGGTCGCCGACCCATGGTGGGCCCGATCAAGATCGGGACCAGGGAGGCCGTCGCTCCACGACGATTCGTGAAGAGGGCGCGCGAGGTCGACCGCACGAGGCGGTCGCCAGTTGGCCAGTGTACGCCCTTCACCCGTTCAGCCGCCCCGGGGTGCGCGCGGGGCGCCGCCCCGGGCTCCCGCCCCATCGCCCGAGTTGCGGGAAGATCGCGCTGGTTCCTGGAAATAGTGGCCTCCGCGTCGCCAGAGGCCACTATTTCCAGGTTGTTGTGCGTCTCTGGCCGCACGCGAGCCGCCAGCCGGCGGCGAGCGCGGCCGGTCAGCCGGTGGCGAGGCAGGGCCGGGTCAGCCGGCGGCGAGCGCGGCGGCCACGAAGAGCACCAGACCGACGGTCAGGTAGGCCGTCGGCGGGCGGAGCCAGCCGCGACCGTTGTCGGAGAGCGCCAGACCTCCGGTTCGGAGCCCGTACAGCCCGGTCGCGAAGATCGGCAGGCCGGCGACCAGGGCGATGCCCACCACGACGTTCCCGGCGTCCACCGGGTCGCCGGTCACGCCCGCGAGCAGCACCCGCAGCGCGGGGACCTCGAAGATCAACACCAGCAGGGCGAAGAGTACGGCCAGCACCGGTCGGCGGGTCCGGTAGACGCCGTCGGCGGCCGGCGGGTACAGCGGCGGCTCGGCAGCGGGCGGGTCGGGTCGGGGGCCGATCCCCGGCATCGGGCCGGTCGGCATCTCCAGCGGGTGCGGCGGCTCGCCGCCACCCCGGGTCGGCTCGATGATCGGGTACGCAGTGAGCGGGGCGGGACGAGCCTGGTCAGCGAGCACGCTGGCCGGCGACGTGCTGTCGCGGGCGGTCTCCGACGTGACGTTCGCCAGCGGGGTCTCGACGGCGGCCGGTTCCCGGGCGGCCCGACGACCGGGCAGCTCACCCGAGACCTCCGAGGGGTCCCGGTCCGCCCTGCGCGAACGGGTCGCCCGGTATCCGTCGGCCTCGGGCCGGGCGTCACCGAGGGGGTCCACCGCACCGAAGCGTCCGGAGTCGTTCTCCACCGCCCCGAACCGCCCGGACTGGGCGTCGACCGCCGGGAAGCGGCCGGAGTCCCGCTCCGGGGTGCCGAAACGGCCCTGGTCCACGGCGCCCAGGCGACCCGGGTCCGGCTCCGGCGTACCGCCGAACCGGCTCACGTCCACCGCGCCGAAACGCCCCGAGTCCGACTCTCGGCGGCGGCCGACACCGGTGTCCTCGACGGATCGGGTGTCCTCCGCGCCACGCTGCTCGGGAATCTCGCCGTCCCGGTACCGCGGTTCGCCCGCGCCGCGCCACTCCGACTCGCCGTAACCGCGACCCCGCTCGTCGGGGTACCAGCGCGACTCCTGATCTTCCGGAAAACTCCGTCGTCCGTCCACGTCAGGCACCGTATGCGACCGGCCACGCCCGCGCCATTTCAGCCCAGCCGTCCGCGCCGCCGATCAGCCGTGCCCCGGGGTACGAATGGTGACCGGCTGGTGAAAACAGGTCGGCGACACCGTGAAAGACCGACGGGTCGGGCACCGCTGAAGGCAGGGGTTAGGCGCCCGCGAGGCGGACGGCATTTACGGTCTTGCCAGGTAGCCCGCGACTGCGTCCGGGTCGCGCCGTCGTGGAGGTAGATCAGGACGTCTCGGTACGGGCCGCCGGCGTCGTGGCGGTCGGGCAGGATTTAGACAGATCTACTCGCGGTGGGCTGAACACCCGCCCGACGGTCCCGGGCGTGACGGCACGCCCCGAGGCGGGCGGCTCGGGGCGGACCGCTTAACGCTGGCGGGGCAAGTCCGTCTCAGCCGCGACGATGCGGCGGGTCGCCAGAATCCGCAAAGCGACATGGGCCGCCTCTTCGTCCGAGGCGCGTAGGCGCTCTCCATCGCGGCGCGCGTTGAGCAGCGTCGCCAAGGCGGCATCTGCAAAGTTGTGGGCTTCGTCGCTCTCCGGGTGCACCCCTGTGCGCCTCGCTTCCAGGTCAGCACGGTGGCGTTGCCAGTCCATGACGAGATTCAACCCTTGCTTGACAACCCCCATCGCGGCAACGGCATAGGCGACTGGCTTCAGGTCACCCGCTACTGCTGTCAGCACGGTTTCCAAGGGACTAGCAAACCGGACCCGCAAAGCGCGGAAGTCGACTGGATGCTCCGGGCGCTGGGATGGAATTCTCAGTTCAGTTGACCGTCCTGCCGGTCGAACAACCCGCAGGCCTTCCATCGCGTGATCTGCCAGCGGCGGCCCTGCGATCACTACCGCCGCGAAATCGCACAGGCCCTCCAGCGCGATCAAAAGCCCGGCTATGTGACCCAACTTTGGTGCGTCGCCTATATCGATCACGACCCGGAGGGCGGGCGCCTCCGTGGAGGTCAGTTGAGTCATAGAGACATCTAAACATGTCACTCTCGACGCACGCCGCACCGAACGGGCGCTGCCCGCTCTCCGCCCGAAGCCCGCCCAACAGCTACCGGCCAACGGCCCGGCCCTGGGGTCGCTACGGGAAGCCCTCCCGGCCGTCGAGCGATGGAGTGTGGCCGACCGCGCTGCCGGCCATGGTCGGAGGCCCACCGCTGCTAGCACAGCCTGAACATGATCGTTTGACTGTCCACAGCACACCCGTTGTCCACAGCGGGGCCGCCGCCGGGTCGCGGCGATCGTCCTCCGGCGGGCACCGTGCCGGCCATGACGAAGCGGAACCAGGCGGTTGGCGCGTACGGCGAGCGGTGCGCGACTCGGCACCTGACCGAGGCGGGGTTGCGCCCGATCGCCCACAACTGGCGCTGCCCGGCCGGGGAGATCGACATCATCGCGTGGGACGGGCCGGTGCTCGCCTTCTGCGAGGTGAAGACCCGCCGGAGTGACGGCTTCGGCAGCCCGGCCGAGGCGGTCGTGCCGGCCAAGGCCCGCCGGCTGCGTGGGCTCGCCGCGCGGTGGCTGACCGAAACCGGTACGACCGCCGAGGAGGTGCGTTTCGACGTGCTGTCCGTGCTGCTGCCCGACGCCGGGCCGGCGCAGGTCGACCACCTCAAGGGCGCGTTCTGACATGCGCGCCCGGAGGATCGGTGACGCGCCGTGAGCTACGCGAAGGTGCTCTGCGTGGGGCTGGTCGGGGTGACCGGCCACCTCGTCGAGGTGGAGGCCGACCTGGCCGCCGGCCTGCCGGCGGTGGTGATCTCCGGTCTGCCGGACACCGCCCTGCACGAGGCCCGTGACCGGGTCCGCGCCGCCGTGGTCAACTCCGGCCAGCGCTGGCCCAACCGGCGGATCACCCTCAACCTACTCCCCGCCACGCTGCCCAAGTTCGGCTCGGCCTTCGATCTGGCCATCGCCGCCGCGCTGCTGGGCGGCTCGGGCGAGCTGCCGCTGCTTCCGCTGGAGGGGGTGGTGGTCCTCGGCGAGCTGGGGCTCGACGGGACGGTCCGGCCGGTACGCGGCGTCCTCCCGATGGTCGCCGCCGCGGCCCGGGCCGGCGTCACGCGGGTGATCGTCCCGATCGGCAACGCGGCCGAGGCCGCCGTCATCCCCGGCGTACGGGTGCGCGCGGTGGACACCCTGCACCGGCTCGTCGCCTTCGTTCGCGACGGGACCCCACTGATCGAGCCACCGGCGGACATCCCCGCACCCGCGGCCGACGGACCGGATCTCGCCGAGGTCGCCGGGCAGCAGCTGGGTCGACGGGCCCTGGAGGTCGCCGCTGCCGGCGGGCACCACGTGGCGCTGCTCGGCCCGCCGGGCGCCGGCAAGACGATGCTCGCCGAACGGTTGCCGTCCATCCTGCCGGAGCTGGACGACGACGCGGCGCTGGAGGTCACCGCGTTGCACTCGGTCGCCGGGCTGCTGCCGCCCGGCGGTCGCCTGCTGCGGCGTCCGCCGTTCCAGGCGCCGCACCACACCGCGACCGTACCGTCGCTGGTCGGTGGCGGCTCGGGGCTGGCCCGGCCCGGCGCGGTGTCGCTGGCGCATCGCGGGGTGCTGTTCCTGGATGAGGCTCCCGAATTCAGCAAGGGCGCACTGGAGGCGCTGCGCCAGCCGCTGGAGCACGGCCGGATCCAGTTGAGCCGCAGCGGGGGCGGCACCGTGTATCCGGCGCGCACCCAGTTGGTGCTGGCGGCCAACCCGTGTCCGTGCGCGAAGCCGGCCGGTGACGCGCACTGCGAGTGCTCGCCGCTGGTCCGCCGCCGCTACCTGGGCAAACTGTCCGGTCCGCTGCTCGACCGGATCGATGTCCAGGTGCGACTGATGCCGGTACGGGCGGCCGAGCTGATGGCGACCGACGGTGGCGTCGAGCCGTCGGCGACGGTCGCCACCCGGGTGGCGGCGGCCCGCCAGGCGGCGGCCGATCGCTGGGCCGACCTCGGCCGGCGGCTCAACGCCGAGGTGGACGGCCCGTACCTGCGCAGACCGCCGTGGCGACTGCCGGCCCGGGTCACCGTCGAGCTGCGTGGCCGGCTCGACTCCGGCTCGCTGTCGGCGCGCGGCTTCGACCGGGTGATCCGGATGGCCTGGACCATCGCCGATCTGGACGGCCGCGACCGACCGGACCAGGACGACGTCCGGGAAGCCCTGCAACTACGGACGGGGGAGGCGGCGTGAACGCCGAGGATGAGCGCAGGCTGGCCCGGGTCGCCCTGACCTGGTTGGCGGAGCCGGGCACGCGCGCCGTGCACCGGCTGGTCGAACGGCACGGCCCGGTGGCGACCCTGGACCTGCTGCTCGACGGCGGCAGCCCGGACGGCTGGCTGCACACCACCGTCGCCGCACGTTCGGCGGCCGGCGACGCGCGGGCGGTGGCGGCCGAGGCTCTGGAGCGGGCGGACCGACTGGGCGCCCGGCTGGTCACCCCGGACGACGAGGAGTGGCCGACCCCGGTCGCCGGCCTGACCACGTTGCGGCTGCCGGACGTCAGCCGCCGGGTGGACGCCGAGACCGCCCCGCCGCTGTGCTTCTGGGTACGCGGAAGCTGGCCGCTCGGCGAAGCCCTGGACCGCTCGGTGGCGGTGGTGGGGGCCCGGGCCGCCACCGGCTACGGGCAGCACGTCGCGACGGAGCTGGGGTACGGGTTGGCGGAGCGGGACTGGACTGTCGTGTCCGGTGGCGCGTTCGGCATCGACGCCGCCGCCCACCGGGGCGCCCTCACCGCTGGCGGTCTGACCGTCGCGGTGCTCGCCTGCGGCCTCGACCGCCCGTACCCGATGGGCAACGCCGCGCTCTTCGACCGGATTGCCGAGACGGGTCTGCTGGTCAGCGAGTGGCCCCCGGGTGCCGAGCCGCTGCGACCCCGGTTCCTGATCCGCAACCGGGTGATCGCCGTCGGCACCCGGGGCACCGTCGTGGTGGAGGCCTCGGCGCGCAGCGGCGCGACGCAGACCGCGCGGCGAGCCCTCCACGCGAATCGGGTGACCATGGTGGTGCCGGGGCCGGTGACCTCGGCGATGTCCGTCGGCGCACACGAGTTCCTGCGCGAGTTCCCCGGCAAGGCCCGGCTGGTCGCCGGGGTGGCGCACGTGTTGGAGGAGGTGGGCCGGATCGGCGCGGACCTGGCCCCGTTGGCACGTGGGCCGCAGCGGGCCGCCGACACGCTCGACGACGACGCGCGTTCGCTACTGGAGGCGCTGCCCCGCCGGAGCGCGATGGGCGTGGACCGGCTCTCCGCCCGCGCCGGTGTCGACGTACGGACCGCGCTGCGCAAGCTGTCGCTGCTGGAGGAGCTGTCCATGGTGGTCCGTCGTGAGGACGGCTACGCCCTCGCCCCGCCCGCGAAGCCCAAGCGGGCGGCGGCATCGGAGACGTCAGGCCCGCCGTGAGGCTGAGCGGGTGCGACGCGGCTCGTCCGGTGCGGTGGTCGCCGGATGCCCGCACACCCTCACGCTCGGGACCCCGGCCAGCTGCCATTGCCGGTACGGTGCCCGGTCATGGGTGCAATCAAGCCGTGGCACATCAGCGTGCTCTGCTGCCTCGCCACGACCGCCGTGCTGGTTGTCGGCGTGGTCGTCTTCCTGATGAAGAAGAACAACCGCCACCGGTAGGCGAACACCCGGCACCGTCGGGTCCGGTGACGTGGGCGGACCGGCCGTAGGCTGTGGCGGTGTCAGCTGTCGGTGAGGGTGCCTGTCCCGGTGGACCGGCCAGCGCCCTGGCGCGGCCCCGATGAGTCGCCCCGACCGGGGCACCCGGGCCATGCACCAGGCGCTGCCGCCGGCGCTGCGCGACGCTGTCGACGACTTCGCCGAGCACCTGTCCCGGGTCCGTAACCGGTCGGCGCACACCGTCCGCGCGTACGTCACCGATCTGGTGTCGCTGCTCGACCACGCCGTCCGGATGGGCTGCGTGGACCTGGCCGAGCTGGACCTGTCGGTGCTGCGCAGTTGGCTGGCGCGGCAGCGCACCACCGGCGCGGCCCGCACCTCGTTGGCCCGGCGGGCCGCGTCGGCGCGGGCGTTCAGCGGCTGGGCCCACCGGGCCGGGCTGCTCCCCGCCGACGTGGGCGCCGCGCTGGCCAGCCCACGCGCGCACCGGGAGCTGCCCAGCGTGCTGCGCCCCGACCAGGCCGCCGCCCTGGTCGAGGCACCGTCGCGGCAGACCCCGCCCACCAACCCGCTGCCGACAAACCGAGCGCGCACGAACCCGGCCGGCCCGAACCAAGCCGGCCCGAACCAAGCCGGCCCGAACCAAGCGGGCACAGACCAGGAGCACACGAGCCTGGTCCGCGCGGACGCAGCGGCCGGATCGGCGCAGGGCGCGGCGGAGGAGGCCGAGGCGGTGTCGCTGCGCGACCGGGTGCTGCTGGAGCTGCTCTACGCCACCGGCGTACGGGTCAGCGAGGCGTGCGGGTTGGACGTCGGCGACGTCGACCACGGCCGGCGGGTGCTCCGGGTGTTCGGCAAGGGCGGAAAGGAACGCGCGGTGCCGTACGGGGTGCCCGCCCAGCGGGCGTTGGACGACTGGCTGCGCCGGGGCCGCCCGGCGATGGTGGCCGCCCACTCCGGCGACGCGCTGCTGTTGGGTGCCCGGGGCGGTCGGCTCAACCCGACGACCGCGCGTCAGATCGTCGGTGCGTACGCCGAGACCGCCGGGCTGCCCCGGACCAGCCCGCACGGCCTCCGCCACTCCGCCGCCACCCACCTCCTGGAGGGCGGCGCCGACCTGCGCGCCGTGCAGGAGCTGCTCGGTCACTCGTCGCTGGCGAGCACCCAGATCTACACCCATGTCTCGGTCGAGCGGCTGCGTGCCGCGTACCGGCAGGCGCACCCGCGGGCCTGAGCAAGCGCCGGAGGGCGCCGAGCCCCGCGGTTACGATCATCGAGTGAGCGTCCCGCAGCCCCCTGAGCCGATCCCGGGCGCCCGCCTGCTCTTCTCCCTGGACCCGGCGGTCAGCCACCTCAACCACGGTTCGTTCGGCGCGGTGCCGATCGGCGTGCAGCGCGCCCAGCAGCGGCTGCGTGACGAGATGGAGGCGAACCCGCTGCGCTTCTTCACCCAGGGGCTGGTCGACCGGATCGCGCACACCCGTCGGCACCTCGCCAGCTTCCTGGGCGCCGACCCGGACGGCAGCGCCCTGGTCGGCAACACCACCACCGGCGTCGCCGTGGTGCTCCAGTCGGTGGGCCTGCAACCCGGCGACGAGGTGCTGAGCACCGACCACGGGTACGGGGCGGTGAGCCTGGCCATCCAGCGCGAGTGCCGGCGCACCGGCGCGGTCAGCCGGGTCCTGCCGATCCCGCTGTCGGCCACCGACGAGCAGATCGTGCAGACCATCCGGGCCGGCCTGCGCCCCGGGCGGACCCGGCTGCTCGTCGTCGACCAGCTCACCTCGGCCACCGCCAAACTCTTCCCGGTCACCGCCATCGCCCGGGTGGCCCGGGAACACGGCGTGCCAGTCCTGGTGGACGCCGCGCACGCCCCGGGCATGCTGTCCACCCCGGTGGCGAGCATCGGCGCGGACTTCTGGGTGGGCAACCTGCACAAGTGGGCGTACGCCCCGCGCGGGACCGCCCTGCTGACGGTGGCACCGCAGTGGCGGGACCGGATCGAGCCGCTGGTGGTGTCCTGGGAGCAGGAGTCGGACTTCCCGGCCCCGCTCGAGTGGCAGGCGACTCTCGACTACACGTCCTGGTTGGCCGCCCCGGCGGGCCTGTTCACGATGCGCAGTCTGGGTGTCGACCTGGTGCGCGCGCACAACGCCGCGCTCGCCGGGTACGGCCAGCGGGTGGTGGGAGACGCCCTGGGGGTGGCTCCGGCCGATCTGCCCAGCCCTGGCGGGCCGGAGGTGGCTCTGCGTCTCATCCCGCTGCCGCCCGGCACGGGCACCACGATCGACGCCGCGCGGGCGTTGCAGACCCGGATCGGTGAGCGGCTCGCCGCCGAGGTGGCGGTGATGAGCTGGAACGGCCGGGGGTGGCTGCGGCTCACCGGGCAGGTCTACAACGCCGCCGACGAATACGACCGGCTGGCCGCACGGCTGCCGGCACTGCTCGCCCAGCGCTGACCGGACCGACCGGGAGCAGCCGCACCGGTCCGAGGCCGAGCAGGGCCAGCGGGTCGAGATAGTCATCGCCCCGGCGCAGACCCCAGTGCAGGCACGCCTCGACCGGGCAACCCGGATGCCCGGGCAGCAGCTCGCCGAGCGGCGCGCCGGCACCAACCGGCTGGCCGGGGTGTACGGCGGGTTGGACCGGCTCGTAGGTGGTCCGCAGCCCGTCCGGGTGGCCCACGGTGACCACCGGTCGGCCGGCCACCGGGCCGGCGAAGAGCACCGTGCCCGCCCCGGCGCTGCGGATCACCGCTGCGGCCGGGGCGGCCAGGTCGACGCCACGATGGCCGGGCAGCCACGGGCGGGGCGGCGGGTCGAAGCGGCGCACCAGCCGTGGCGGCCCGTCGACCGGCCAGCGGAACCGCCCGGTGGGCGCCGGGTCGGCGACCGGCACCGTCAGGGCCGCGACCGGCACTGTCGGCGTCGGTGGTTGGCCGGGGACCGCCGCGCCCAGCACCGCCAGCCCGCAGAGCTGGACGGTCAGCGCGAGCGGGAGCGCGGCGCTGAGCAGCACGGTGCGTCGGATCGAACGGAGGGCTGGCGGTCGCATGACGGCAGCCTCCGACCCTGGCGGGGTCGTCCGCCAGCCCGGCCGGCGGGCCTGTGGACAACCGGCGGCGCTGTGGACGAGCACCCGACGGCTTCGATGATCTGTTATGCGCTGTCCCCCGGCCCGACGCGGGTGCGCCGCCGTACCTCCGGTGCCCGTTTTCGGACCGCCAGGAAGGGCCTAGGCTGTGCCGCGTACGGCGGGTGCCGCCGTCTGCACCGGGGAGGCCCACATGACCACTCACGCTGACCGGACGTCGCCGCTCACCGGGCCGACGGTGGCCGACGTGAGCGGCCCGTCGAGGCTCGCCGAGCTGGACGAGACGATCAGCGCCGAGGAGTTGCAGCTCGCGGCCCGCAACCACGGCATCCCGTTGGAGGCGCTGCGCTACGACGTCACCCCGGCCGGGCTGCACTACCTGCTGATCCACTACGACATCCCGGCGCTCGACCCGGCGACGCACACGCTGAGCATCGGCGGGGCGGTGGACCGGCCGTTGACGGTGACCCTCGCCGACCTGCGCGAGCGCCAGCGGGTCACCCAGCAGGTGACATTGGAGTGCGCCGGCAACGGCCGGGCCCTGCTGCACCCCCGGCCGGTCAGCCAGCCGTGGCTGGTCGAGGCGGTCGGCAACGCCGAGTGGACCGGCACCCCGCTCGCTCCGCTGCTGCGGGAGGCGGGCATCGACCCGGAGGCGGTGGACGTGGTCTTCACCGGCGCCGATCACGGCGTGGAGCGCGGGGTCGAGCAGGACTACCAGCGGGCGCTTCCGGTCGCCGACGCGCTGCGTGAGGAGGTGCTGCTGGCGTACGAGATGAACGGCGCTCCCCTGCTGCCGCAGCACGGCGCGCCGCTGCGGCTGATCGTGCCGGGCTGGTACGGCATGGCGCACGTGAAGTGGGTCCACTCGATCGAGCTGCGGACCGAGCCGTTCGAGGGGTACCAGAACGCGGTGGCCTACCGGGTACGCCGCGACGCCGACGACCCGGGGGTGCCGGTCACCCGGATCGAGCCGCGTGCGCTGGTCCGCCCGCCCGGCTTCCCCGATTTCATGTCCCGCCGTCGGGTGCTGCGCCCCGGCCCGTGCACCCTGGATGGTCGGGCCTGGTCGGGGCACGCGCCGGTGGTGGCAGTGGAGGTGACCACCGACGGCGGGGAGAGCTGGGCGCCGGCCGAGCTGGACCCGACGGACGCCGGAGATTTCGCGTGGCGGCGCTGGCGGTACGAGTGGGTCGCCACGCCCGGCCGGTACGTGCTCGGCGCGCGGGCGACCGACGCGTCCGGGCGGACCCAGCCGGTCGAGCAACAGTGGAACCGTGGCGGCTTCGCCAACAACATGGCGCAGCGGGTCGAGGTCGTGGTGCCGGCCGAGTGACCGGCTGGTGTCAGGCCACGGGTGGGGGGCCCGTGGCGCGGCACCGCGGCTGGGGTGCGCTCAGCCGCCGAAGCCGGAGTCGGCGGGCAGCGAGATGTCGGGCTTCTCCAGCTCCTCGACGTTGACGTCCTTGAAGGTCATCACCCGGACATTTTTCACGAAGCGGGCGGGACGGTACATGTCCCACACCCAGGCGTCGTGCATCTCGACCTCGAAGTAGACCTCGCCGTCGGAGTTGCGCACGTGCAGGTCGACCTGGTTGGCCAGGTAGAACCGCCGCTCCGTCTCCACCACATAGGAGAATTGGCGGACAATGTCGCGGTACTCCCGGTAGAGCTGCAGCTCCATCTCGGTCTCGTACTTCTCGAGATCTTCCGCGCTCATCGCACTCCGCCTTCCATGGCCACATCTTCCCCCACCGGCGCCGGAGGCCGAGGCTGCTCGCCCAACGCCACGCCGACGGTACCCCCTGACGCCCGTGAGCGCTCCATCGGCTCATCCGGACCCTGGCCGCCGGGCCGCCGGGCGCGCGGTGGCCGGCCGTCGCGGCCGGAGACCGCGGCGACATTGACGTACGAGAAACGGTGCTCCCGGCACGGCCCGTGCTCCCGCAGCGCCGCCGAGTGCTCCGGGGTGATGTAGCCCTTGTGCTCGGCGAAGCCGTACGCCGGGAACACCCCGTCCAACTCCACCATGAGCCGGTCCCGGGTGACCTTGGCGAGCACACTGGCCGCCGCCACGCACGCGGCCACCCGGTCGCCCTTCCACACCGCCAGCCCGGGCACGCCCAGGCCGTCCACGCCGAAGCCGTCGGTCAGCACGTACTCCGGGCGGGTGGTGAGCGAGGCGAGCGCCCGGCGCATCGCGGCCAGGTTGCACACGTGCAGGCCCCGGGCGTCGACCTCCTCGGCCGGGATGACCACCACGGCGTACGCGAGGGCGCGGTCCACGACCTCCGCGTACACCCGTTCCCGGCTGGCCGGGGTGAGCAGCTTCGAGTCGGCCAGCCCCTCGATCTCGCCGCGCCGTCCCTCGGGCAGCACCGCCGCGGCGGCGACCAGTGGACCGGCGCACGCCCCCCGACCAGCCTCGTCCGCACCGGCGACGTGCCGGAAGCCACGCCGCTGCAACGCCCGCTCCAGGGCGTACAGGCCGGCCTCACGGCGCACCACGGTACGCGGCGGGGTCAGCATGACGTCTCCTCTTCCTGGCCTGTGGTGGCGGGCTGCCCCAGCCGGGTCAGCAGGGCGGGCAGTTCCGGTGGGTAGAACCGGTCGCCGCTGGCCGCCAACTCGTCGGGAAGCCACCAGCGGTGGCCGGCGATGCTGCGCCGCTCGATGTCGTTGAAGCCGGTGGTGTCCACCCGCCAGGAGTCCACCCGGAAGAGGAAGAAATCCTGCTCCTGGCGGTACCAGACGCCGTCGAAGGAGAACTCGGTCGCGTCGGACCAGACCGGCTCGCCCAGCGCGGCCGGGTCGAGCAGCAGGCCGGTCTCCTCGGCCAACTCCCGGGCCGCGCCCGCCGCCGGGGACTCCAGCGGGTCGAGCCCGCCGCCGGGCGTGAACCAGTAGCGGTGCCCGGGTCGGGCCGGGTCGAAGCCCTCGAACAGCAGGACCCGGCCGGCCGCGTCGACGAGCAGCACGCGGGCCGCGCGTCGAGGGGTGTGGACACGGTCGTCGCTGTTCGCGACTGCGGGGCTCGGACGTTCACTCCTCGCGCTCACGGTCACCGCACCAGCCTGCCAGACCGACGACGGATCGCCCACGCCCCGTCGGCCTACGGCTTGGGAATGCCGTCGAACCCGTCGGGCACTGTCAGCCAGGTGGCCCGGCTGACCGGCCAGAAGACGGTGAACGCCCGCCCGACGACGTCGTTCTCCGGGATCGTGGCCTCGGTGATGTTCTGCCCGGACTGCTGCCAGTGCTCCAGTGAGTCGCCGGAGGCCGACCGGTGGTCGCCCATCACCCACAGCCGACCCTCCGGCACGGTGATGTCGAACTCCTGGTCGGCGGGCTTGTCGCGAACCCCGTCCATGGAGAAGATGTACGGCTCGTCCAGCGACTTGCCGTTGATCATCAACCGTTCCTGCGGGTCACAGCAGACCACGTGGTCGCCGGGGACGCCGATCACCCGCTTGATGAAGTCCTCACCGTCGGGGTTACCGCTCCACGAGGTCGGAGCCTTGAACACGATCACCTCGCCGCGGTGCGGTGATCGGAAGTCGTAGACCAGCTTGTTGACCAGCACCCGGTCATCGATCTTGAGGGTGTTCTCCATGGACGGGGAGGGGATGAAGAAGGTCTGCAGCACAAAGGCGCGGACCAGCACCGCGACCAGGATCGCCACACCCAGCAGGATCGGCAGCTCCTTCCAGAAGGAACTGCGCGGCTTGTCGGTCTGCTCGTCAATCACGCCAAGGAGCCTACGTTGCCCGGCTGGACGACACCGCCCGGAACGCGCGGGAACCACGCAGCGCGGCTGCCAACGGCAGCATCAGCAGCACACCGCCCTGCGGGGTCGGTCGCACCGGGGGCGTGCCGGGGGATGCCGTGGCGGGCCCGGTGACGTCCTCGAACGTCGACGGCACCGACAGCGCACTCCACCGCGACGAGGGCCAGACCACCATGAAGGCCCGGCCGACCACGTTGTCGATCGGCACCGGCCCCTGGCAACGCGCGTCCTGGGAGACCTCGCGGTGATCGCCCATCACGAAGAGCTGACCGGGTGGCACGACGACCTCGTCGAATCGCCGGGAGCGACACTCCGCCGGGTTGGGCGGCAGGTCCAGCGGTGAGTCCCGCAGGACGTACGTCTCGTTGAGCGGGGTGCCGTTGACGGTCACCCGCCCCTGACTGTCGCAGCACTGCACCCGGTCGCCGGGCAGGCCGATCACCCGCTTGATGAAGTCCTTCTCACCGGGCCGGCTCACCCCGACCAGGTCGCCGACGGTGCGGGCGAGCCGGCCGGCGACGCCCGGCTTCGGCTGATCGTCGACCTGCGGCGCCCAGCGGTCGGTGCCCCGGAAGACCACCACCTCGCCGCGCAGCGGGTCCCGAACGTCGTAGACGACCTTGTTGACCAGCACCCGGTCACCGACGAGGAGGGTGTCCTCCATCGAGCCGGACGGGATGAAGAACGCCTGGAGCAGGAAGGTACGGATCAGCACCGCGAGGCAGAACGCGACCACCAGCAGCAGCGGCAGCTCCTGCCAGAGGGGCATCTGTCGGCGGGTGCGGCGGGCCCGTCGACGCCACGGATCGACGGTGCCGTCATCGTCAAGCGTCTGCACCACGCCACTCCCCGGTCCGCAGAAACACCACCGCCCGGGAGCCTCGTCGAGGCTCCACGGGCGGTAGTGGACAACTGCCCGCCGCGAGGGCGGGGTCGCCGCCTCGCTGCGCCCGTACGACCAGGGTAGTGCGCTCTGGTCGGTACGGCATACGCGCAGCTCGGGCGGCGTGGCGAGCGGGAAGTCAGCTGGGCTGCTTCTCCCGCTTCTCCTTGATCTTGGCCTTCTTGCCGCGCAGCTCGCGCAGGTAGTAGAGCTTGGCGCGACGCACGTCACCGCGGGTCACGACCTCGATCCGGTCGATGCCCGGGCCGTTGAGCGGGTAGGTCCGCTCGACGCCGACGCCGAAGCTGACCTTGCGGACCGAGAAGGTCTCGCGCAGACCGTCACCCTGGCGGCGGATCACGACGCCCTGGAAGATCTGGACACGGGACCGGTTGCCCTCGACGACGCGGGCGTGCACCTTGACGGTGTCACCGGCCCGGAAGTCGGGGAGGTCGGTCCGCTTCGACTGGGCGTCAAGGGCGTCCAGGATGTTCATCGCTGCGTCCTCGTAAGGCTCACGGCGCACCGTCACTCGGTGCGCGGGTGGGTGATTCTGATTCCCGGGTGGTGATCGGCGGACCGACCCCGGTCGGGGATCCTCGCAGCCGACCGCGGGCGCGGACGGATGCGGCAACCCCCCTACTTTGCCACATCCCCCGGCGGAGGTTGAAATCCGGCCTGGTCCAGGGCCGCGATGTCCCGTTTGTCGAGCCGGTCGGCGGGCAGCGCGGCCAGCAGGTCGGGACGGCGGGCAGCCGTCCGCAGCAGGCCCTCCTCGCGCCGCCAGCGGGCGATCTTGCCGTGGTCGCCGGAGCGGAGCACCTCCGGCACGTCGTGCCCACGCCAACTCGGCGGCTTGGTGTAGATCGGCGCCTCCAGCAGCCCGTGCGCGTGCGACTCCTCGTCGAGCGAACCCGCGTTGCCCAGCACCCCCGGCAGCAGCCGGGTGACCGCCTCCATCATCACCAGGACCGCGACCTCGCCACCGAAGAGCACGTAGTCACCGAGCGACACCTCGGTGACCGGCATCCGGGTGGCGGCGTGCGCGAGAACCCGTTGGTCGATCCCCTCGTAGCGACCGCAGGCGAAGAGCAGATGCGGCTCGGCGGCCAACTCGTACGCCATGGCCTGGGTGAACGGGGCGCCGGCCGGCGACGGCACCAGCAGCCGGGGCGGCGGGGCGTCCACCGGCGCGAGGGCGTCCAGCGCCTCGCCCCACGGCTCCGGGCGCATCACCATCCCCGGACCGCCGCCGTACGGGGTGTCGTCGACCGTGCGGTGCACGTCGTGGGTCCAGGTCCGCAGGTCGTGCACGGCGAGCTGGAGTACGCCGTTGGCCCGCGCCCGTCCGATCAGCGACAGGTCCAGCGGGGCGAAGTACTCCGGAAAGATCGACACGACGTCGACGCGCATGCGGGCTGGTCCTAAAGGTCGAGCAGTCCGGCTGGCGGGTCGACGATCACACGTCCGCCGGCCAGGTCGACCTCCGGGACGATCGCCCGGACGAACGGGATCAACGCGGTACGCCCCTCGGGGCGCCGCAGCACCAGCAGGTCGGACGAGGGTGCGTGGTCGATGCGGGCGACCTCGCCGAGGCGTTCGCCGGCCGGGGTCACCACGGCCAACCCGACCAACTGATGGTCGTGGAACTCCTCCGGGTCGTCCGGTGGGGCCACGTCGGCGCTGTCCACCACGAGCAGCGTGCCGCGCAGCGCCTCGGCGGTGTTGCGGTCCAGGATGCCGTCGAACGCGATCAGCACCCGACCCTGGTGGAAGCGGGCTTCCTCGATGGTCAGCTCCGCCGGAATCCGGAACGGCACGCCGGGGCCGTCGGAGGACGGCGGGGGTGTCGCCCCCGGCTCAGTGCGCAGCACTGTGCCGGGGGCGAACCGTGCCTCGGGCTCGTCGGTCCGCACTTCCACGGTGACCTCACCGCGGACACCGTGCGGCTTGCCGATCCTGCCGACGACGAGCTGCATCAGTACGAGTCGACGATGTCGACGCGAACCCCGCGCCCGCCGATGGAGCCGATCACCTGGCGCAGCGCCTTGGCGGTCCGGCCGGACCGCCCGATCACAGTGCCGAGGTCCTCGGGGTGCACGCGGACTTCGAGCCGCTTGCCCCGACGGGAATCGACCATCCGCACCCGGACGTCATCCGGGTGGTCGACGATGCCCTTGACCAGGTGCTCCAACGCCGGACGCAGTGGCATGTCAGGCCTGCTCACCGGCGTCGGCAGCGGCCGGGGCCTCGGCCGGAGCCTCGGTCTTCGGAGCCTCGGCGGCCGGCGCCTCGGTCTTCGGAGCCTCAGCAGCCTTGGCGGCCTTCTTGGCCGGCTTGGCCGGGGTCTCCGGGGCGAGCCCGGCGGCGGCCTTCGACTCAGCCTCGTACGCCGCCTTGCGGTCGGCCTTCTCGGGGGCGACCAGGAGCGGCGGCGGGGCCGGCAGGCCCTTGTACTTCTGCCAGTCACCGGTCAGCTCCAGCAGCCGCTGCACCGCCTCGCTCGGCTGAGCGCCGACGGACAGCCAGTACTGGACCCGCTCCGACTTGACCTCGATGATCGAGGGGTCTTCCTTGGGCTGGTAAACCCCGACGAACTCGATCGCCCGGCCGTCGCGCTTGGTGCGCGAGTCGGCGACGACGATGCGGTACTGCGGGTTGCGGATCTTGCCCATCCGCAGGAGCCGGATCTTTACGGCCACAGTTGTTTCGCTCCTGTTGCGATCTCACCGGCCCAAGACGGGCGGTGTGCATGGGTGAGCGCCGACCGGCACAGTGGGGTTGGGCCGGAGACTACTCGGTGGACTGGCGACGTGCCCGGGTTAGAGGGCGCCGGACGCGCGCCGGATACCAGCGACCTATTCTGCCAGATCCCCGGCCGATCTTCCGCATCGGACCCGGACAGCACGTCGCCGGTGACCTGGAACACCGCTCAGCGCACTGGCGGACGGTCCCAGCCTGCCGGAAGTTTGTCCGGTACGCCCCATTCTGGCGGAGGTGCGAAGTCGGTCCACGTGCCGTCGAACGGGAACTCGCCCGCCTCGGCGAGCGCGATCACCCGCTCCCCTTCGGCACGGACCGCCTTCTCGTCGGTCACCCAGTAGTGCTCCGGAAAGGCGAGACGCTCGACGAACTCGTCCTCGTCCTTCCACTCCCAGCTCAGGTCCGGGCGTACCACCACGTCGAGATCCTGGTCCACCACGTCGACGCCGGCCACCGGGCCGTCGTCCCAGCGGACACCGGGCTCCTCGAGGTTGACGTACCAGTGCGAGAACCGGCCGTGCGCGTCCCGGAACCACCAGACGGAGTGCGCCGCGCCGGCGGGCAGGAACTTCAGCAGCGGCGGGCCATTCCAGCGGCCCTGCGCCAACCGGTACGTCGGGGTGACCCAGTCGGCGAACGGCACCGCGCGCATGGTCACGCCCGCCTGGTTCACCTCGTGGGCCACCGGCGAATCCTGGGCGATCCACACCAGCAGCCCGCGATCGTCGTCGCTGACCACGCGGGCCGGCCGGACCCATCCGATCCGGCCGTGCCGCACGTTCCGGTGCATGATCAGCCGACCCGGCTCGAACCGGTCGACGAGCACCTCAGTAGGCGCGGGCGAGGATGGCGACCAGATCCGGCTCGTCCTCCGAGTCGGGAACCGAACCGTCGGCGCGCAGCAGGCAGCGCACCGTGACGCCCTGGCCGTTCGCCTCCGCCTCGCCGGCCACGCCGACCGCCGACCACGGCACCCGCGCCCAGCCGGTCGCGGCGGCCTCGATCGCCTCGGCCAGGGTGGCCACGTCCACCGTGCGCGCCTCGCGGTTGGCCAACGCCTGATCGTGCAGCACCTGCTGATCGGTCTCCAGCGCCGCCAGCACCGCGGCGACCACGTCCGCCACCGGCGTCGGGGTCTTCGAGCCGTCGGTCCGGCGCACCACTGTCGCGTTGCCCACGGCCAGGTCACGGGGGCCGACCTCGACGCGTACCGGATAGCCACGCAGCTCGGCGTCGACGGCCCGGCGGCCGAACGGGGTGTCGGTCCGGTCGTCGAGCGCGACCCGGACACCGGCGTCGCGCAGGCCGTCGCGCAGCTTGGCCGCCGCCTCGCCGACGCCGTCACCGTCCTTGACGATCATGACGTACGCCTGGATCGGCGCCAGCTTCGGCGGCACACGCAGGCCGTTGTCGTCGCCGTGCGCCATGATCAGGCCACCGAGCATCCGGGTGGACGTGCCCCAGGAGGTCGTCCAGGCGTGCTCCCGGCCGCCCTCCTTGGAGGAATAGCTGATGTCGAACGCCTTGGCGAAGTTCTGGCCCAGCTCGTGGCTGGTGCCCAGCTGCAACGCCTTGCCGTCACCCATCATGCCTTCGCAGGTGTACGTGGCCGTCGCGCCGGCGAAGCGCTCGCGCGCCGTCTTCAGGCCGACCACCACCGGGATGCCGATCACGTTGACCATCAGGTCCTCGTACGCCTCGTGCAGGATCCGCCGCGCGTACGCCCGGGCGTCCTCGCGGGTGGCGTGCGCGGTGTGCCCCTCCTGCCAGAGGAACTCGCTGGTCCGCAGGAAGATCCGCGGACGCAGCTCCCACCGGACCACGTTCGCCCACTGGTTGAGCAGCAGCGGCAGGTCCCGGTACGAGTCGATCCACTTGGCCATGAACTCGCCGATGACCGTCTCACTGGTCGGACGCACCACCACCGGCTCGGCCAGCGGCTTGCCGCCACCGTGCGTGACGACCGCCAGCTCCGGCGAGAAGCCCTCGACGTGCTGCGCCTCACGCTTGAGGTAGCTCTCGGGGATGAACAACGGGAAGTACGCGTTCTCCGCACCCGCCGCCTTGATCCGAGCGTCCATCTCAGCCTGCATACGCTCCCAGATGGCGTAGCCGGCCGGTCGGATGACCATGGTGCCGCGAACCGGGCCGTTGTCGGCCAGCTTCGCCTTGGCGATCAGGTCCTGGTACCAGCGGGGGAAATCCTCCGCACGGGGAGTGAGCACGCGTGCCATGACCGCACATCCTATGCGCCGCGCGGGCGGACACCGCGTCCGGGAGTCGCCACGCCACGCCGTCCCGCTGTGCTGACGGGCCGTGACGGCGCTGGGCCGGGCAGCGGGAGCGCCAGTAGAATTCGACCACCATGACTACCTCGACGGACTCCCCCCGCCAGCGGCTGCGGGACACGATCGTGGACGCCGCCCGCGCCCGGACCATCGCCGCCGGGTGGGACGCGGTCCGGATGGGCGGAGTGGCCACCACGGCCGGGGTGAGCCGGCAGACGGTCTACAACGAGTTCGGCAGCAAGGCGGGCCTCGCCGAGGCGCTCGCCCGCGCCGAGGTGGACCGGTTCGTTGGCGATGTGCGCGACGCGCTGCTCGCCCACGGCTCCGACGTGCGGGCCGGCGCGTACGCCGCCATCGCGCGCACCCTCTCCACGGCGGCGGACAACCCGCTGGTCAAGGCGATCCTGACCAGCGCCCGGGGCGGGTCGGACGAGCTGCTGCCGTACCTCACCACCCGGGCCGAGGTGGTGCTCACCGAGGCGTCCGGAGCGCTGATCGACTGGGCCGGCGACCATCTGCCCGGGGCGGACCAGGCCGCGCTGGCCTTCGCCGCCGACACGGTCGTCCGTCTGGTGGTCAGCCACATCGTGCTCCCCCGCGAACCGATCGAGGAGACCGCGACGGCCCTCGCCGACCTCGCCGTACGCCTCTTCAGCGCCGCCGCCCGCCCCACCCTCTAACCCCCACACCCGCCCCGCGACACGCGCCTCGCGCCGCACCGCCCGGCGCGGGGCGCACAGCGCGGCGCGGGGCGCACAGCGCGGCGCGGGGCGGGGCGGGGCGGGTCAGCGGATGACGTGGCCGCGGAGGATCGTGCGGGACGGGGCGCGGACGACGCGCAGGTCGGCACGGGGGTCTTCGGGGTAGACGGTCAGGTCGGCGAGCCCGCCCTCGACCAGGCCGGGGAAGCCGAGCCATTCGCGGGCGCCCCAGGAGGCGGCGGCGAGCACCTCGAGCGGGGCCATTCCGGCCCGTTCGTGCAGCAGCATCATCTCCTCGGCGGCCAGCCCGTGGTCGATGCCGCCACCGGCGTCGGTGCCCACGTAGATCGGCACGCCCGCCTCGTGCGCGGCGCGCACCACGTCGGGGAAGCCGTCGCGCAGCGCGAGCATGTGCTCGGCGTACCCGGGGAACTTGCCCCGCGCCTGCTCGGCGATGCCACCGAAGGTGGCAATGTTGATCATTGTGGGGACCAGTGCGGTGCCCTGGCGGGCCATCTCGTCGATCAGGTCGAGGCTGAGCCCGGTGCCGTGCTCCACCGAGTCGACGCCGGCCCGCACCATGATCTCGACGGCCGACTCGGAGAAGGTGTGCACCGCGGCGCGTACCCCGGCGTCGTGCGCGGCCCGCACGGCGGCGGTGAGGGTGTCCGCGTCCCAGGCCGGCGCCAGGTCACCGACGCCCCGGTCGATCCAGTCGCCGACCAGCTTCACCCAGCCGTTGCCGGCCCGCGCCTGCGCGGCCACCGTGGCGGCCACCTCGGTCGCGTCGACCTCCACGCCGATGTCGCGCAGGTAGCGCTTCGGCGGGGCGACATGCTGGCCCGCGCGGGCCAGTCGCGGCAGGCCCGGCTCGTCGTCGAGTTCGGGGTACGGGTACGGCGACCCGGCGTCCCGGATCGCCAGCACCCCGGCGTTCCGGTCGACGTGGGCCAGCGCGCGGGCCTGGTCGAGTGAGGTGATCGGGGCGCCACCTCGGGCGATGCCGATGTGGCAGTGCGCGTCGACAAGCCCCGGCAGCACGTAGCCGCCGTCGACGACGGTCTCCGCACCGGGCACCGGGGTGAAGGTCACCCGGTCGCCGACCAGCCAGAGATCCCGGACCTCGTCGTCGGGGAGCAGCACGCCGCGCACATGAAGAGCCATGCGCACAGTCCTACCCGATCAGCCCTCCTCGGGAGCGAGCAGGTCGTTCTTCCGGGCGGTCAGGGCCGGCAGGTCCACGGAGACCTTCCACGGCCGCTCCGTGACGAACAGATCCTCGGTGTGCGTGACCTGCCCGTACTCCCGGTTGGCCCCGAGGGAGTACTCGGTGAGCGTGACACGTTCCTGGGTCGGGTCGAGCACCCAGTAGGACCGGATGCCGGCGTGCGCGTAGACCTTCGCCTTGTCGTACATGTCGCGGAAGGTGGAGGTCGGCGATACGACCTCCACCGCGAGCAGGGCGTCCTCGACCGGCACGGGCGACCGGCCGGCGTGCGTGCGGCGGATGACCACCACGTCGGGACGGGGCTCGTTGCGCCGGTCGACCCGCATCGACAGGTCGATGCTGACCAGGTATTCCGGCGGGCAGTTGACGCGAAGCGTGAGCAGCAACTCGACGCACAACTCTTGGTGCACGGCAGTGGGCGACGGCACGATCAACATTCCGTTGATCAGTTCGTACGGAAGGTCCTTCGGCAGGTCACCGAGGTCGTCGACCGTCCACTCGTGCCGTTCGGGCAGGATCGGGGCCGCGGTCATGACATCTCCTTCCAGGGGGCGGCGTCACCCTAAGCGCCGGATCAGTCGCCCGCCGTCACCGACACGCGTCAGCGCGGGCCCTTGTCGCCACCCTTGCCGAGCTTGTTGAAGTCGATCTTCGGGAGCTTGAAACCGGGCGGCAGGCCCTGGCCGGCGGCGAGATCGTTCGGGTCCATGCCCGGCGGGAGCTGCGGCATGCCACCCGGGAAGCCGGCTGGCATGCCGGCGCCGGTACGCGGGCGACCGCCGCCCTTGGTGCCCTTGCGCTTGTTCTTCGGCGACTTGGTCGCCTTGCGGCGGCCACCGCCGGGCAGGCCCATCATGCCGCCCATCTGCTTCATCATCTTCTGCGCGTCGGCGAAGCGGTTGAGCAGCTGGTTGACGTCCATCACGGTGACCCCGGAACCGTTGGCGATGCGCGCCCGCCGGGAGCCGTTGATGATCTTCGGGTTGGTCCGCTCGCCCGGGGTCATCGACCGGATGATCGCGGTGACCCGGTCGAAGTGGCTGTCGTCCAGCTCGGAGAGCTGGTCCTTCATCTGCCCCATGCCGGGCATCATGGCCAGCACGTTGGCGATCGGGCCCATCCGCCGCACCGCGATGAGCTGGTCGAGGAAGTCGTCCAGGGTGAACTGCTCACCGCCCATCAGCTTGGCGGTCATCTTCTCCTTCTGATCGGAGTCGAAGGCCTGCTCGGCCTGCTCGATCAGAGTGAGGACGTCGCCCATGCCGAGGATCCGGCTGGCCATCCGGTCGGGGTGGAAGACGTCGAAGTCCTCCAGCTTCTCACCGGTGGAGGCGAACAGGATCGGCTGCCCGGTGACCTCGCGGACCGACAGCGCGGCACCACCACGGGCGTCGCCGTCGAGCTTGGAGAGCACCACACCGGTGATGCCGACGCCGTCGCGGAACGCCTCGGCGGTGCGGACGGCGTCCTGACCGACCATGGCGTCGATGACGAAGATGACCTCGTCCGGCGAGACGGCGTCGCGGATGTCGGCGGCCTGCTGCATCATCTCGGCGTCGATGCCGAGTCGGCCGGCGGTGTCGACGATGACGATGTCGCGGGCGGCGCGCTTGGCGTGCTCGATCGACGCGCGGGCCACCTGCACCGGGTCACCGGTGCCGTTGCCGGGCTCCGGGGCGTACACCTCGACGCCGGCGCGGCCACCGAGCACCTGGAGCTGCCCGACGGCGTTGGGGCGCTGGAGGTCGGCGGCGACGAGCAGCGGCTGGTGCCCCTGGCCCTTGAGCCAGCGGGCGAGCTTGCCGGCGAGGGTGGTCTTACCGGAACCCTGGAGGCCGGCCAGCATGATCACCGTGGGCGGCTGCTTGGCGAACTGGAGCCGTCGCCCCTCACCGCCGAGCACGTTGATCAGCTCTTCGTTGACGATCTTGATGATCTGCTGGGCCGGGTTCAGCGCCTGCGAGACCTCCGCGCTGCGGGCGCGCTCCTTGACGGCCGCGATGAAGCCCTTGACCACCGGCAGCGCGACGTCCGCCTCCAGCAGCGCGAGGCGGATCTCGCGCGCGGTGGCGTCGATGTCGGCGTCGGTGAGCCGCCCCTTGCCGCGGAGCTTGGTGAAGATCCCGGACAGGCGGTCACTCAAGGTGTCAAACACGCGAACATCCCGTTTGTCAGTGTTCCGGCGGGCACAACACGGCCGGCACTGCGGAGTCCGACCACCGCTAGGGTAGCCGCCCGGCCGCAAGGCCGCTGGCGGCCCGGCCTCACCCCGAGACCAAGCCCGATTGGTACGCGAAGACGACGAGCTGGGCCCGGTCCCGGGCTCCCAGCTTGCCCATCGCCCGGCTGACGTGGGTCCGCGCGGTCGCCGGGCTGACCACCAACCGTGCCGCGATCTCCTCGTTGTTCAGGCCCTCACCGACCAGGCCGACGACCTGACGCTCCCGATCGGTCAGCGTGTCCAGCCGAGGGTGCGGACGAAGCACCCGGGACGGCCGGGTGGCGAACTCCCGTACCACCCGACGGGTCACCGACGGCGACAGCAGCGCCTCCCCCTCGGCGACCAGCCGGATCGCCCGCAGCAGCTCGGCCGGCCTGGTGTCCTTGGTGAGGAACCCGCTGGCACCGTGGCGCAGCGCGTCGAAGACGTACTCGTCCAGCTCGAACGTGGTGAGCACCACCACCCGCGTACCGGTCAGGTCGCTGTCGGCGACGATCCGGCGGGTCGCCTCGATGCCGTCGATGCCGGGCATCCGGATGTCCATCAGCACCACGTCCGGCCGTTCCCGGCGGGCCAACTCGACCGCCCGCAGCCCGTCGGACGCCTCGCCGGCCAACGCCAGGTCGTCCTCGCTCTCCACCAGCGCACGCAGTCCGAGCCGGACCAGGTCCTGGTCGTCGGCGATCAGCACCCGGATCACGTCGCCGGCCCCACGGGCAGCCCGGCGTACACCCGGAACCCGCCACCGGGGCGCGGCCCGGTGCTCAACCGCCCACCCAATGCCGCGACCCGCTCCCGCATCCCGGCCAGACCGTGACCGTCGTCGGCCGGCACGGTCCCGGCCCGGCCCGGCCCCACCCCCCGGTCGGTGACCTCGACGGTCACCTCATCCGCGCGGTAGTCCACCGTCACCTGCGCGCTCGACACCCCCGCGTGCCGCAGCACGTTGGTCAACGCCTCCTGCACCACCCGGTACGCGGCCAGGTCCACAGCTGCCGGCAACTCCCGGGGGTCACCCACCACGCGCACCTCGACGGCGAGCCCCGCCCCGGCGAGCCGGTCGCGCAGCGCGGGCAGACGGGCCAGGCCGGGTACCGGCTCGCGCTCGGCACCCCGCCGCACCGCGCCCAGGGTGACCCGCAGCTCGTCCAGCGCCTCGCGGCTGGTCCGGCTGATCGCGGTGAGGGCCACCTCCGCCTGCTCCGGCCGCTTCGGCAGCAGGTGCAGGGCGATCTCCGCCTGCATGTTGATCGCGGCCAGCCCGTGCCCCACCACGTCGTGCACCTCCTGCGCGATGCGCAGCCGCTCCTCGTCGGCCTGCCGTCGGGCCTGTTCGGCACGGCCGCGGGCCTCTTCGGCACGGGTACGCGCGGTCGCCTCACGGCTCACCCGCACCACCACCCCCACCGCGAACGGTACGACCACCCAGGCCGCCGCGGGCAGCACTCCCGTCCAACCCGGCGCGGGCCCCCGCCCGAAGAAGACGTGCGCCAACAACAGGACGAACGCGCCGCCGGTGGCGAGCGCCGCCGGGCGCACCGGCAGCCGCACCGCCACGCTGTACACCGCGATCAGGAACGTCAGCAGAATCGGCCCGTACGGGTAGCCGATCAGCAGGTACGTCGAGGTGGCCACGGTGACCACGGCGAGGGTGACGACCGGAGCGCGCCGCCGGACCAGCAGGGCGAGCGCGGCGACGGCGATCAGCGCCCGACAGGCGGCGTCCACCGGCCTCGACCCCGGCTGGTTGTTCCCGGCCAGACCGGTGGCGAGCAGCCCGAAGCCGAGCAGGACCAGGGCGAGCACGGCGTCTGCCGCCTGCTCGCGCCACCGCCACTGCCACTGCCCGCCTGGTCGCATGGCCGTCATTCTGCCCGCGCCGACGCCCCTCGACGTGCGTCCACGAGCGGCACCGCCGCTACGCCCCCGGACGTACCCGCCACAGGGACAGAACTCCCGATCGCAGCGCGCTGCCGGCAGACACCCTCACGAGCGTGATGCCTCACAGGCATCACGATGACTGTGAGGCATCACGCTCGTGGGAGTGACCGGGCTGGCACAACGACCGACGGTGCCGTCGTGGGTCACACGGCGGCGAGGACTGCGGCCTCCAGGCGGGCCCGGGTGGCGTCGTCCGGCCAACCGCCGACCAGGTAGAACGCGTCGACCACGTCGGCGCCGAGGGTGGAGATGCGGGCCGCCCGAACCAGGGCGCCGGCCTCGTCGAGGGCACCAGCGACCCGGTAGAGCAGGCCGGCGGCGTCGGCGGCGCGCAGTTCCAGGAGTACGGCCCCGGTGGCGGCCTCGCGGTGCCAGACCACTCGTGGAGCCGCGCCGCCGCCCCGGCTGGCGAGCGCCCGGCCGCGCAGCCGTTGGGTGACCGACACGTCGCCGGCGACCGCCCGGCGCAGGTCGGCGCGGAGCGGGACCGGGTCCGGCGGAAGGCCGTAGCGGGGCTGCACCCGGCACTCGACCAGAGCCCGGCCATCGACGGCGGAGGCGTCTGCGGAGATCACCTCCAGCCGGTGCAGCGCCAGGCAGCCGGCCACCGTGGCGAGCAGACCACGCCGGTCGGCCGCCGCCACCGACACCCGGTCGCCGGTCAGGTGGATGACCGGCAGCGGCCCGGCCAGCAGCTCCGGGTCCGGTGCGGGTGGTTCGGGGAGTACGCCGGTGTCCAGCGCGGTGCGAACCCTGGCGACCAGCTCGGCGACGAGCCGGCCCTTCCAGTCGGACCAGGCCGCCGGCCCGGTCGCCGCCGCGTCGGCGCGGACCAACGCGTGCAACAGGTCGAGGGTGCCGGTGTCACCAACCGCCTCGGCCACCGAGGCGATGGTGACCGGGTCGGCCAGGTCCCGGCGGGTCGCCACGTCGGGCAGCAGCAGGTGCAGCCGGACCAGCCGGCCGATCAGTTCGATCTCCGGGGCGGGCAGGCCGACCCGGGTGGCCACCGCCTGGGCGACCGGCACGCCGACCGTGCTGTGATCACCGGGGAGGCCCTTGCCGATGTCGTGCAGGAGGGCGCCGAGGAGCAGCAGGTCGGGGCGTTCCACCTCGCGGGCGTGCCGACTGGCCTCGTGCGCGGTCTGCACGAGGTGCCGGTCGAGGGTGAAGCGGTGCACGGGGTTGTGCTGGGGCAGGCTGCGCAGCCGGGTCCACTCGGGCAGCCAGCCGTCGACAAGCCCGTACCGGTCGCAGGTCTCCCAGGCCGGCACCAGCCCGGCACCGGCGCCGAGCAGGGTGATCAGCGCGGCCCGCGCCTCGGCGGGCCACGGGGCGGGCAGCGGCGGGCAGTACGCCGCCAGCCATTCGCAGGTGGCCCGCGCGATGGGGATTCGGGTGGTGGCCGACGCGGCGGCCACCCGCAGCGAGAGGCTCGGGTCCGGGCGTGCCCCGATCGCCGTGCGGGCGAGCACCAACTCGCCGTCGTGTTCCACCACGTCGCGGGCGACCGGGCGGCGGGCCGGGCGGCCGTTCCCGCCCCGGGAGCGGCCGGAGCGCAACCGGTCGGCGGCCCGGAAGGCGTCGTCGAGGGCGTGGCTGACCGTGCGGGCGTCACCGGCGACCCGTCGCAGCAACGCGTCGCGGTCTTCCAGCCCGAGCAGGGCGGCCACCCCGTCGCCCTCCTGGGCGACCAGCCGGTCGACCCGCCGACCCACCTGCTGGTGCAGGGCGTCGCGGGTGTCCAGCAGGCGCAGGTGGGCGGCGCGCACGGCGGGACGCAGCGCGTCGGTGATCCCGGCGGCGGAGATCGCCCGCAGCAGCCCCACGTCGCGCAGACCACCGGCGGCCTCCTTGAGGTCGCCCTCCAGCAGGAATGCCAGCTCACCGTGGGTCTGCCAGCGGCTGGTGGTGACCTCGCGCAGGCCGGGCAGGTGCCGGACGGCGGTGCGCCGCCAGTGATCGGCGGCGGTGCTGATCAGCGCGTCGGCCAGCGCCTGGTCCCCCACGACCAGCCGGGCGTCGAGCAGCCCGAGCGCGACCTTGACGTCGTCCTGGGCCACCGACAGCGCCTCGGCGACGGTGCGGACGGAATGATCGAGCCGCAGACCCGCGTCCCAGATCGGGTACCAGACCGAGGCGGCCAACTCGTCCGTGCCGGGCACCCCGGCGTGCACCAGCACCAGGTCGAGGTCGCTGTACGGGGCGCACTGCCGCCGCCCCAGCCCCCCGACGGCCAGCAGCGCCACCCCGTCGCGCGCCGGCAGCAGCCCGCGCAGGAAGGTGTCGTACGCGGCAGCCCGCCGCTGCCGAGCCGACTCCCCGATCCCTCCGGGTACGCCGACGACCTCGTTGATCAAGAGGTTCGCGTCGCCATCGGCGGCGTGCCCCGACGCGTTCTTCCTGATCAACGAGGTCATCTCAGTCGTGGCCGAGGTCAGAGTGCGTCGAGGCCGCGTTCGCCGGTACGTACCCGGACGACCTCTTCGACACCGGTGACCCAGACCTTGCCGTCACCGATCTTGCCGGTGCGGGCCGCCCCGACGATGGCGTCCACGACCTTGTCCACGTCGATCTCGTCGGTGAGCACCTCGACCCGGATCTTGGGCAGGAACTCGACCGTGTACTCGGCACCCCGGTAGACCTCGGTGTGCCCCTTCTGCCGCCCGTACCCCTGAACCTCGCTGACGGTCAGCCCGGCCACCCCGAGGGCGTGCAGGGCCTCCTTCACCGCGTCCAGCTGGTACGGCTTGATGACTGCGGTCACCAGCTTCATGTCCAACCCCTCCATCCCAGGAACGTTAACCGGCGACCTTTTCGCTGACCGGCTCGGCGGGCTCCGCCTCCGGCTTGGCCCCACTCGTCGTACCGCCACCGGGGGTGCCGATGCCGGCCATCGCGAACGCGCTTCCCGTGCCGCCGCCGGCCGGGGACAGGTCGTAGCTGCTCTCGGCGTGCTCGGCGATGTCGATGCCCTCGACCTCCGCCTCGCCCTTGACCCGGAAGCCGATCGTCTTCTCGATGACGAAGGCGAGCACCCAGGCGATGCCGAACGACCAGGCGGTGACGATCAGGCCGGCGAGGGCCTGCCGCCCGAGCTGGGTCGCGCCGCCGCCGTAGAAGAGGCCGTCGGAGGCGCCGACCACGTCGCTGATCGCGGCGTTGACCGAGTTGGTGGCGAACAGGCCGAGCCAGAGCGAGCCGATCCAACCACCGACGAAGTGCACACCGACCACGTCGAGCGAGTCGTCGTAACCGAGCTTGTACTTGAGGCTGACGGCGAGCGCGCAGACCGCGCCGGCGACGATGCCGAGCAGGACGGCGGCCCACGGTGCGATGAAGCCACAGGCCGGGGTGATGGCGACCAGGCCGGCGACGGCGCCGGACGAGGCGCCGACCATCGTCGGCTTACGGGTCTTGACCCACTCGACGGCGATCCAGCCGAGCACCGCCGCCGCCGTGGCGAGCTGGGTGTTGATGAAGGCGAGGCCGGCGACCGAGTCGACGGTCAGCTCCGATCCGGCGTTGAACCCGAACCAGCCGAACCACAGCAGACCCGCACCGAGCGCGACCAACGGGATGTTGTGCGGCTTCATGCCCTCCCGCGGCCAACCGAGCCGCTTACCGAGGACCAGGGCCACGGCCAGGGCCGCCGCACCGGCGTTGATGTGCACAGCGGTGCCACCGGCGAAGTCCAGCGCGTGGATGTCGGCGCCGATGATGCCGCCGCCCCACACCCAGTGCGCGACCGGGAAGTAGACCAGGGTGGCCCAACCGAACGCGAACAGCAGCCAGCCGGCGAACTTGGCCCGGTCGGCGATGGCACCGCTGATCAGCGCGACGGTGATCACCGCGAAGACCATCTGGAAGGCCATGAACACGTAGAGCGGGACCCCGATGCCGCTGGGGTTCTCCGCCGTGGCACCCCACAGGTCGGTCTCGGCGAGGAAGGTCTTGGTGCCGAGGTACGCGCCCGGGTCGCCCCAGAAGCCGTTCACGTCGGTCCCGAAGGCGACGCTGAAACCGTAGAACCACCACAGAATAGAGATGAGCCCGATAGCGGAGAAGCTCATCATCATCATGTTGAGTACGCCCTTGGCCCGGTTGAGGCCGCCGTAGAACAGCGCCAGTCCGGGGGTCATGAGCAGCACGAGCGCGGTCGAAACCAGCAGCCACGTGGTATTGGCGCCGTCGATCGTCGGTGCTTCAGGCACGCTGGCCTCCTAAAAGGTGAAGTCCTCCTTCGCGGCTTTCCGGGGCAGCGTCGCCCGTAGGCCGGTTGCGCGGAAGCTTCGCGGCCGGCTGTTTCACTTTGGGTCCCGTGCGGGTTTCCGTTTCGTGACGGGTTGTTTCGGACGTGTCACGAACTCCGCACACTCATCAGCATGGACGATTGTGGATCGACCGGACGGCGACCGTCGATGACTGACCGGCCAGACGCATCGACCGGTCCGCTTGACGGGACCGGCCGAGCATCGACGGGGCAGCCTCAGCGCAGGGCGTTCTCCAGGGCGTGCCGCTCGTAGTCGAGCAGCCGCAGATCGCGCATCGGTCGGCGCAGGTGGCCCTTGTGCACGATCCGCACGAACGCCGGCTCACCGGCGGCGGCCATCCGGCGGATCCCCTCGACGTGGTCCACGATCCGTTTGCGGATGGTCCGGATCAGCCGGTGCCGGTCCCTCGGGATCAGCCCGTACGCGTCGGCGAAGAGCCGGAGTCGGCGCGGCCGGTCCGGATGCTTCCAACCGAGCGTGATCGAGTCACGGTCCGCGAAGATCGGCACCCAGGTCCAGGCCGCGTACGCCACGTCATAGATTCGCGCTCCGGGTGAGGCGAGGTCGAAGTCGATCAGCCCGAGGGTGCCGTCCGGACGCCAGATCACGTTGTGCGGCGCGGCGTCGTGGTGGCAGATCACCTCGGTGTCCGGCGGCGGGGGCCCGAACGAGCGCCAGACCGCCGCCTGCGGAGGGGTGAACCCGTACTGCGCGTCGTGGAACATCCGCAGCATGGTGGCGACGGTGACCAGGGCCTCGTCGGTCACCCAGTGCGGGGCGAGCGGATATTCTCCGCACTCCCCCTCCAGGTACGACAGCACCTCACGGTTGCGCTCGTCCATCCCGAGCGCCCGGGGGGCGCCGGTGAACCCCACGTACTCCAGGTGGCGCAGCAGCGCGTGCACGGACGGGGTCCACGGCCCGGCGTTACGCCGCACCGTGTCACCCACGCGGACAACGGTGCTCACGTTGCCGCCGTGCAGCGGGATCTCCTGCGAAGTCACGTACGGTCTCCCGAGGCGCTGCGAAGGATGGCCGGGGTCACGCCAACCCGCGTACGCGCGATCGTCAGTGGTCACTCGAGACTACGCGTCCCGGCCGGTGGCCTCGGTCCCCAGCAACGCGTCGACGAACTGCGCCGGGTCGAACGGGGCCAGGTCGTCCTTGCCTTCGCCGAGGCCGACCAGCTTCACGGGGATGCCGAGCTTGCGCTGCACGGCGATCACGATGCCACCCTTGGCGGTGCCGTCGAGCTTGGTCAGCACCACACCTGTCACGTTGACCACCTCGGTGAAGACCCGGGCCTGCTCCAGCCCGTTCTGCCCGGTGGTGGCGTCGAGGATGAGCAGTGTCTCGTCGATCGGGCCCTGCTTCTCCACCACCCGCTTGACCTTGCCCAGCTCGTCCATCAGGCCGACCTTGTTCTGCAGGCGGCCGGCGGTGTCGATGAGCACGGTGTCCACGCCGGTGTCGATGCCGCGCTTGACGGCGTCGAAGGCGACGCTCGCCGGGTCGGCGGCCTCGGGCCCCCGGACGGTTTCCGCGCCGACCCGTGAGCCCCAGGTCTCCAGCTGGTCGGCCGCGGCGGCCCGGAAGGTGTCGGCCGCGCCGAGCAGCACGCTGCGACCGTCGGCCACCAGCACCCGGGCGATCTTGCCGCAGGTGGTGGTCTTGCCGGCGCCGTTGACGCCGACGACCAGGACCACCGCCGGCACGCCGTCCTTGGGGGCGGTCCGCAGCGAGCGGTCCAGGCTCGGGTCGAGCGCGTTGACCAGCTCGGCGGCGAGCAGGGCCCGCAGCTCGGAGGCCGAGCGGGTGCCGAGCACCCTGGTGCGCTCCCGGAGCCGGTCGACGATGTCGCGGGTGGCGTCGACGCCGACGTCGGCGGTGATCAGGCTGTCCTCGATCTCCTCCCAGACGTCCTCGTCGAGGTGGTCCCGGGCGAGCAGGCCGAGCAGGCCCTTGCCGAACACGTTCTGTGAGCGGGACAACCGCGAGCGGAGCCGGACCAGCCGCCCGGCGGTCGGCTCGGGGACCTCCACCTGCGGTTCGAGCACCGGAGGCGGCTCGACCAGGACGCCGGTGGACAGATCGGACTCCGGTGCCTCGACCGGCGGGCCGGCGAGATCCTCCTCAGCCCTGGTGTCGACCTCGGTGCGCGGCAGCGGGGGCTCGGGCCGCCGCCGCAATCGCGGCACGACCAGCCCGACTGTGCCGGCGATCAGCACACCGAGCAGGACCAGAGCGAGGACGAGATATTCGGCCATGCCGGAATCCTGTCAGATGCCGGCGGCGGCGTCCCAGCCACCGCACCCGCAAGCGGTGCCCGGCGTCCCAGCCACCGCGCCCCGAGCGGTGCCCGGCGTCTCAGCCACCGCACCCGGCCGGGGCCGCTGACCGGCGGTAGGCTCGGCCGCATGCCCGCCGCACACCTCCTCATCGGCCCACTGCTGCGGCGCGTGGTGGACACCCGGGCGACGATCTGGGTCGAGACGGCGGCGCCCGCCGTGGTCACGGTCCGCACCGCAGGCGGCGCCACCGGCACCGCGCCCACCTTCTCGGCGTACGACCACCACTACGCCCTCGTGGTGGTGGAGGGGCTCACTCCGGACAGCGAGACCACCTACGAGGTCCTGGTCGACGACGAAATGGTCTGGCCGGTGCCGAGCAGCGGGTTCCCGCCGAGCGTGATCCGCACCCGGGCCGCCGACGACCGGGACCAGCCGGTCAACATGATCTTCGGCTCGTGCCGGGAGACCACCCAGCACGCCACCACCCGCAAGCTGCCGCCGGACGCGCTGGACGCGTACGCCCGGCGGTTGATGGCCGACCCGGAGTCGAACCCGCTGCCCGACCTGCTGGTGCTGCTCGGTGACCAGGTCTACGCCGACGTCACCTCGCCGACCGTGCGTCGGCTGCTGCGTCGACGGCGGCGGCGGCCGAAGGGTGCTCCGGCCGACCAGGTGGTGAGCTTCGACGAGTACACCAAGCTCTACCTGGAGTCCTGGCGTGATCCGGAGATCCGCTGGCTGCTCTCCACCGTGCCGAGCGTGATGATCTTTGACGATCACGAGATCATCGACGACTGGAACACCTCGGCGGCGTGGCGTGCCGAGGTGCGCGAGCAGCCGTGGTGGCAGGAGCGGATCGGCAGCGGGCTCGCCTCGTACTGGGTCTACCAGCACCTTGGCAACCTCTCCCCCGACGAGATCGTCGCCGATCCGGTCTTCGCGAAGGTCGTCGCCGCCGAGGACGCCACCAGCGTGCTGCGCGAGTTCGGCCACCGGGTCGACCAGGAGTCCGACCTGGCGCACGACACCGAGCGGTGGCGCGCGGTGCAGTACCAGTGGAGCTACGCGCTGGATCTGGGCCGGACCCGGCTGGTGATGCTGGACAACAGGTGCAGCCGGGTGCTCGAGTCCAACAACCGGGCGATGCTGCCGCCCGGCGAGTGGGCCTGGTTCCTCGACCAGGCGCACGGGGTCTACGACCACCTGGTGGTGGGTGCCTCGCTGCCCTGGCTGCTGCCGCAGGGCATTCACCACATCGAGGCGTGGAACGAGAAACTGGCGGACTCGCGCCGACCGTGGGTGGCGCGCGGGGCGGAGAAGCTGCGCCGCGCTCTGGACCTGGAGCACTGGGCGGCGTTCCGGCGTTCCTTCGAGGCGCTGGCGGAGACGTTCGCGCGCATCGGCACCGGCACGCCTCGACAGTCCGGGGCGCGGGTCGGGGCCGGTCCGGCGTACGCCCCACCGGCGTCGATCAGCGTGCTCTCCGGTGACGTGCACCACTCGTACGTGGCGCGGGCCCGGTTCGCCGATCCGGCGGTGGTGACTCCGGTGCACCAGCTCACCTGTTCGCCGATCCACAACCAGGTGCCGGCGGGCATCCGTCCGCTGATGCGGCTGGGCTGGTCACCCGGTCCGGCCGGGGCGACCCGGGCGTTGGCGCGTTCGGCGGGCGTACGCCGGCCGGGGGTGCGCTGGCGCAAGCTGGCCGGCCCGTACTTCGGTAACGCGGTCGCCACCCTGACCCATCGGGGGCGCGACGCCGACGTGGTGATCGAGGGCACCACGAGTGACGGGCACCTACGCCCGGTGATGCGGCGTCGACTCTCCGGGAGCAGCGGCGCGGGCGCGCCGTAGTCTCTACGCCGTGGATGAGCACCTGCCGGAGCCGATCCGGGCGGTTGAGCACGAGTTGACCGCTCTGCTGCGCCGTGGCCGGGCGGTCTCCTGGGAGATCGCCCGGGAGGTGCACCCGAATCTGGAGCCGAACACCTACGGGTTGCTGCTCTGGTTGCGGCGGAGCGGGTCGATCCGGTTGACCGAGTTGGCGGCGCGGCTGGGCGTGGGCAAGGGGACGCTGAGCCGGCAGATCAACGCGTTGGAGGTGCTCGGTCTGGTCCACCGCGACCCCGATCCGAGTGACCGGCGGGCCGCGCAGATCAGCCTGACCGAGCAGGGGCAGCGCCGGTTCGACGTGGCCCGCGCGGCCCGGCTGGGCGAGTTCGTGCGTGCCCTGGACGGCTGGTCGGAGCGCGACATCGAGGATTTCGCCCGGCTGCTCGGCCGGTTCAACGACTCCTGGCAGTAGCGCCCGGTGACCGGGAATAGGGTGCCGGTCGGACAAGTTGTTGCTTCAGGCAACTAAGGCATACCGTTGCTTCAGGCAACTCTCAGGCGGCCGCGCGCCCCGCCCTCCGCCGTTCCACCCCGACTCCGCTCGGAGGCAACAAACGATGAGCCAGGCGACAGTGCCTCCCCAGGCAACCGCCGTGACCATGACCCACCGGCAGATCCTGGAAGCACTCTCCGGCCTCCTTCTGGGCCTGTTCGTCGCGATCCTCTCATCCACGGTCATCTCGAACGCGCTGCCACGGATCATCACCGAACTGCACGGCGGCCAGTCCGCGTACACCTGGGTGGTGACCTCGGCCCTGCTCGCGACCACCGCGACGACCCCCATCTGGGGCAAGCTGGCCGATCTGACCAGCAAGAAGACCCTCGTCCAACTGGCCCTGGGGATCTACGTGCTGGGCTCGGTGCTGGCCGGCCTCGCCCAGGGCACCGGAGAGCTGATCGCGTGCCGGGTGCTCCAGGGCATCGGCGCCGGTGGCCTCACCGCGCTGGCCCAGGTGATCATGGCCACGATGATCGCGCCCCGCGAGCGGGGCCGCTACAGCGGCTACCTCGGCGCGGTGATGGCCGTCGGCACCATCGGCGGACCGCTGATCGGCGGCGTGATCGTGGACACCTCCTGGCTCGGCTGGCGCTGGTGCTTCTACGTCGGCGTGCCGTTCGCCATCGTCGCGCTGATCGTGCTCCAGAAGACCCTGCACCTGCCGGTCGTCAAGCGGAAGGCCGAGATCGACTGGTGGGGCGCCACCCTGATCACCGCAGCCGTGTCGCTGCTGCTGATCTGGGTCTCGCTCGCCGGCGACCAGTTCGCCTGGGCTTCCTGGCAGACCGCCGCCATGGTCGTCGGCGCGCTGATCCTCGGCGCCCTGGCGATCCGGGTCGAGACCCGGGCCGCCGAGCCCATGATCCCGCCGAGGCTGTTCCGCAACCGCACCATCACCCTCGCCGTCGTCGCCAGCATCGCGGTCGGTGTGGGCATGTTCGGCGCGTCGATCTTCCTGGGCCAGTACTTCCAGATCAGCCGCGGTCAGAGCCCGACCATGTCCGGTCTGATGACCCTGCCGATGATTCTCGGCCTGCTGGTCTCCTCCACTGTCATCGGGCGGGTCATCACCAGGACCGGCCGTTGGAAGCGGTACCTGGTGATCGGCTCGGCGCTGCTCACCATCGGCTTCGCGCTGATGGGCACCCTCCGCGCCGACACCAACTTCACACTGCTCAGCGTCTACATGCTGGTGATCGGCGTCGGCCTCGGCATGACCATGCAGAACCTGGTCCTCGCCGTGCAGAACACCGTCGGCCCGCACGAACTCGGCGCGGCCAGCTCGGTGGTGGCGTTCTTCCGCAGCCTCGGCGGCGCGATCGGTGTGTCCGCCCTCGGCGCGGTGCTCGCCCACAAGGTCAAGGACTACACCGCCGACGGGCTGGCCCAGCTCGGCATCCCGGCATCCAGCTCGGGCGGCGGCGGCACCCTGCCCGACGTGCACACCCTGCCCGGCCCGCTGCGGGCGGTGGTGGAGAGCGCGTACGGCCACGGCGCCGGCGACATCTTCCTGACCGCCGCCCCGTTCGCGCTGATCGCGCTGATCGCGGTGGCCTTCATCAAGGAGGTGCCGCTGCGCCAGCACAACGGCAACCCGGTTTCCGGCGAGGTCGAGCGGGAATCGACACTCGCCGCCGGCGCTGGCGCACCCGTGATCCGTACCGGCGAGCAGAGGTGAGGTAGAACCATGGGCGTGGGAGCACCGGACCGCGAGGAGTACGGTCCCCGGGCCCGGCCGCTGCCTTTCGAGCGCGGCACGGACGGGCCACGGGTGATCATGGTGGGCGTCGACGGCACTCGCACCTCCGAGCGGGCCGGCTTCTACGCCGCGGGGCTCGCCCGTCGGCAGGGCGCCGCGCTGGTGGTGGTCTTCGTCAGCTCGCCGAGCGGGTTGACCGCGCTGGTGCCCGGGATGGATGCCGGCGCGGTCCAGCGCACCCACGACGAGCTGGCCGACGAGCTGCGTCGGGAGTGCCGGCGCGGGGCCGAGCAGTGGAGCATTCCGGTGACCCTGGTGGTGCGGCGCGGCGACGCGTACGGCGAGCTGCGCGCCGCGGCCGACGAGTTCCAGGCCGACATGGTGGTGGTCGGGGCCTCCGAGCAGGCCGGGCACCGGCTGGTCGGCTCGGTCGCCACCCGGCTGGTCCGGGCCGGCCGCTGGCCCGTCGTCGTGGTGCCCTGATAACGGGTCGCGGCTGTCGGAGGGGCCGGGCAGGATGCGCGGCATGACCTGGATCGCACCGGAGATCACCCGGACCCCCGAACCGTACGTCGGCGACGAGCGCACCATGCTCGACGGCTGGCTCGACTACCACCGGCAGACCCTGCTGCTCAAGTGCGCCGGCCTCACCGAGGAGCAGTTGCGCACACCGAGCGTGGAGCCGTCCGGGCTGACACTGCTCGGCCTGGTCCGGCACCTGGCCGAGGTCGAGGCCTGGTGGTTCCGGGAGAACTTCGCCGGCGCGCAGGTCGACTACCCGTACTTCACCCCGGAGACACCGGACGCCGACCACGACGTCAGCGCCGCCAACGCCGAGGCCGACTTCGCCATCTTCCACCGCGAGGTGGCGCTGGCCCGCGAGGCCGCCGCCGGCCACTCGCTCGACGAGACGTTCACCGAGGTCGGCCCGAAGAAGCGCACGTTCAACCTGCGCTGGGTGTACGTGCACATGATCGAGGAGTACGCCCGGCACAACGGGCACGCCGATCTGATCCGCGAACGCATCGACGGCGTCACCGGCGAGTGACCGGGTAGCCGTCAGTCCGGCCGCCCGGCCCGCAGCATGTGCTCGCCCAGCGGGGTCAGCGTGTGCACCACTGACGAACCGGCCCGGTGGGTGGCGATCAGTCCGGCCCGGCGCAGGGTGCTGGTGTGCTCGCTGGCGGAGGCGATCGAGATGCCCACCGCTCGGGCCACCTGTGAGGTGCTGAGGCCGTCGGCGACCACTTGCAGCACGGCGGCCCGGCTCCGGCCGAGCAGGTGGGCGAGGGGCTGGCCGGTGGCCAGTTCCCGCCGGGCCGGCCGGATCGGGTAGGTCAGCACCAGCGGGCCGGCCGGGTCGTCGAGCACAGCGGGCTGCGGCACGAAGTACGAGGGCACCAGGGTGACGCCCCTGCCGCCCGGCGACAGACCGACGTCCCCGCCGAAGGCGCACCGGTACGACAGCTCGTACGTGTCCCCCGTCGGCGTGAAGTGCAGGTAAGGGCTGAGGCCACGGAGCACGCGGTCGAGCCCTGCGTCCACGATGGCTCGACCGCGTACCGTCCGGTCGGCGTGCACCGCCGCGACGATCGTCTCCCAGTACGCGCCCACCGCGACGGCGTGGAAAGCCTCCATCGCATCGAGTAGGCGGCGTACCGCGGCTGGTTTCCCGTCGGCGAGCGGACCGACCCGGGGTGGCAGCTCGCCGGCCTCGATCCGCGGTCGTAGCTCCGCGGCGAGGGTCGCCGCCGGGGTGGCCGCGACCTCCGCCAACGCGGGGCCCAGCTCCCCACCGAAGCGGGGCGGGGTGAGGAAGTCCGGGAACCACCTCTCGCGACGGCACAGGTCCAGGTAGGGCCACATGACCGGGCGCAGTGCGGCACGGGTACGGGCCCGCCACGCGACCAGGTGTTCCGGCACGGTGGTCTGGAACACCCGTTGCCCGGCAGCCCCCAGCTCCAACAACACCGACGGCTCGGCACGCAACACGGTACGGCTGAGGTCCGCCGCGCTCAGGTGCAGAGTCACCACGGCATCGACGCTGCCACCTTTCGGGCGGGTGCGAAAGGGGCTGGAGACGACCCGGCGGTGCGGTGACCCTCGGGCCATGAAAAAGCTGCTCGCATCGGCCACCGCCGGCCTGGCCGTGCTGACCGTCGCCGTACCCGCCCCGGCGCTCGCCGAACGCCCGCGCCCCGACACGTACGTGGTCTCCCGGGCGTCCGGGGTGCTGCCCGAGGGGATCGCGGTGACCCGGGACGGCACCCTCTACGTCACCAGTCTCGGCACCGGTGCCGTCTACCGTGGTCACGTCCGCGACCGGGAGCTGCGACAGTTCCTGCCGCCGGGGGCGGACGGGCGTACCCGGGCGGCCGGGTTGCACGTCGACCGGCGGGGTCGGATCTTCGTCGCCGGCTGGGACACCGGCGCGCTCTTCGTGTACGCCCCGGACGGTGAGCTGCTGGCCCGCCGGACGGGGCCGGGCGCCGCCCTCAACGACCTGGCGCTGACCGCCGACGCGGTCTACGTCACCGACTCGGCCACCGGCACGCTGTGGCGGGCGGCGCTGGACGGCCCGACGGTCGGGAACCTCGTACGGTGGCTCGCCCCCGCTGACTTCCCGGTCGCGCCGGGATTCCTCAACGGCATCGTCGTCACCGACGGCGGGCGGATCGCGCTCGTCGGCGACCAGGGCAACGGTCAGCCCGGCACCGAGCGGCTGTGGCGGGTCGACCTGGTCGGGCGGACGGCCAGGGCCGTCGAGGTGATCGACGGCCAGCTGGGCGCCGACGGGCTGCTGGTGGAGGGCGACCGGCTCTACGGGGTGGTGAACTTTCCTGACGGCGCCGGCGGCTGGGATTTCGCGGTGAACCTGGCGATTGTGGACGCCGACCGGAGAACCGCTCGGGTGGTACGGCAGTCCCGTCCGGCCGGCCTGGCGCAGTCGCCGACCACGATCGTCCGCGACGCCGGCCGGCTGCTCTGGGTGAACAGCCAGCTCAACGCGTCCACCCCGGCGCCGCCCTTCACCGTCACCCAGGTCCCCGGGCTGCGCTGACCCGGCCCGACGCCCCGAGCGTTGGCGGGCCGGGTCACCGCGATGCCGACGAACGCGCCGCTGTCGCCTCGCTCAGTACGCCAGGGCGGCGCGCAGGTAACGGAGGTCGGCGTGGCCGCCCCAGCGGTGCGCCGACAGCCCGGCGGCCCGGGCACCTCGCACGGCCCAGTCCTCGTCGTCGACGAACAGGACCCGGGCCGGCGGGGTGGCCAGGGCCACGCAGGCGGCCTGGAAGTATTCCGGGGCGGGCTTGTGCACGCCGACCACCGAGGAGTTGACCACCACGTCCAGCTCGCCGACCAGGCCGAGCGCGGCCAGGTCGGCGTCGAGCAGGTCGGTGGCGTTGGTGCCCAGCCCGACCCGGACGCCCGCCGCGCGGACCTCCCGGACGAACGCCAGCACCTCCTGGTCGACCTCTCCCCGGTAGCTCTGCCACTGCTCCACCGCAGCGCGGGCCCGTTCCGGGCTGCCCACCGATTCGGTCAGGGCGTCCGCCACACTGCTCATCCACTCGGCGTGATTGACCTGGCCGGTGAGCACCGGCTGGAGCCGCCCCCACTGCATGGCGATTTCGCCGAGCACCCCCTCGGAGAGGCCGTACTCCCGCTCCACAACGGCGGCCACCGCCGGGTCCCACCGACGCAGTACGCCGTCGAAGTCCAGCAGGAGCGCCGTCGCGCGTTCCCGAGCCACTACCCGTTCTCCTCGCCGCGGCCGTGCCGCTGGTCGTCCTCGTCGGCCCGGTTGAGCCGTTGGCTGATCACCTGGGTGACCCCGCTGCGCATGGTCACGCCGTAGAGCGCGTCGGCGATCTCCATCGTCCGCTTCTGGTGCGTGATGACGATCAGCTGACTCTTCTCCCGCAACTGTGCCAGCAGTGTGATCAGCCGGCCCAGGTTGACGTCGTCCAGGGCCGCCTCCACCTCGTCCATGATGTAGAACGGGCTGGGTCGGGCGCGGAAGATCGCCACCAGCATGGCCACCGCGGTCAGCGACCGCTCGCCACCGGAGAGCAGCGACAACCGCTTGATCTTCTTGCCCGGCGGGCGGGCCTCCACCTCGACGCCGGTGGTGAGCAGGTCGTCCGGTTCGGTGAGGATCAGCCGTCCCTCGCCGCCGGGGAAGAGCACTGTGAACACCTGCTCGAACTCGCGGGCGGTGTCCTCGAAGGCGCTGGCGAACACCTCCAGGATCCGCTCGTCCACGTCCTTGACCACGGTGAGCAGGTCCCGGCGGGTGGCCTTGAGGTCCTCCAACTGCTCGGAGAGGAACTTGAAACGCTCCTCCAGCGCGGCGAACTCCTCCAGCGCGAGCGGGTTGACCTTGCCCAGCAGGGCGAGTTCGCGTTCCGCCTTCGCGGCCCGCTTCTCCTGCACCGGCCGCTCGTAGCGCACCGGCTCGGGCACCGGCAGACCGTCCCGTTCGGCCGCCGCGACGTCGACCTGGGTCGGCGGCACGGGCTGGGTGGGGCCGTACTCGGCGACGAGCGTCTCCACGTCCAGCCCGAAGTCCTCGGCGGCCTTCGCCTCCAACTGCTCGATTCGCAGCCGCTGCTCCGCCCGGGCCACCTCGTCGCGGTGCACCTGGCTGGTCAGCCGCTCCAGCTCCGCGCCGAGCCGCTTGGCGGCGCCGCGTACCTCCTGAAGCTCCGCCTCGCGCGCGGCCCGTTCCAGGGCGACCGCGTCGCGGTGCTCCTCGGCCGTCGCGATCGAGGTGGTCAGCCGGGTCAGCGCCTCCCGGGCGCCACCGGCGACGGACCCGGCGATGCTCGCGCCCCGGGCGCGGGCGGCCCGCCGGGCCGCCGCGCGTTCCCTGGCGGCCCGTTCCGCGGTGGCCTGCCGGGCGAGGGAGTCGGCCCGGCCGGCGATCGAGGAGACCCGCTCCTCGGCGGTACGGACGGCGAGCCGGACCTCCATCTCGTTCTGCCGGGCCTGCGGCACCATGGCCGCCAGTTGGTCGCGTTCCTCGGTGGAGGGCTCGGCGTCGACCGGGGTCTCCTCGGCCAGCCGCAGCCGCTCCTCCAGTTCGGCGAGGGCGGTGAGGTCCCGTTGCCGGGCGGCCTCGGCGCGGGAGCGGGAGTCCCCGAGCCGGTCCGTCTCGGCCTTCGCGGACCGGGCTGCCGCGCCCAGCTCGGCCAGGCGGCGGGCGGCGGCGTTGCGGTGGCTCTCCGCCTCGCGCTTCTCGGCGGCGGCGTGCTGCACTGCCTCCTTGGCGGCGGCCACCTCGGCGCGCGCCTCGACCAACTGGTCACGCAGCTCCAAGGCGGCGCGTTCGGCGGTGAGCCGATTGGCGCGAGCCTCCTCCACGGCGGCCTGCACCTCGATGTAGCTGGGGGCCTTGGCCGACCCACCCGCGGCCGCGTACGCCCCGACCACGTCACCGTCCGGGGTGACCGCCCGCAGTTCGGGGTTGGTGGCGACCAGCTCCGCCGCGGCGGCGAGATCATCGACGAGCGCCACGTCGCGTAGGGCCCGGTGCACCGCCGGCCGCAGCTCGTCGCCGCACTCCACCAGGTCGGGCGCCCACCGGGCACCGTCCGGCAGCTTCGGGCGCAGCGCGTCCGCGGAGCCGGTCATGCCGGGCCCCGCCGGGCTGCCGACCAGCAGGCCGGCCCGGCCGGCGTCGGAGATCTTCAGCAGCCGCATCGCCTCGACGGCCTCGTCCACCCCACTGACGGCGACCGCGTCGGCGAGGCCGCCGAGCGCGGCGGCCAGCGCGGCCTCGTGGCCCGGGGCGACGGTGAGCAGCCCGGCGAGGCTGCCGAGCAGGCCGGGCACGTCCCCGGCGCGGGCGAGCAGGGCCCCCGCACCGTCCTTGCGCCGCAGTCCCAGGGCGAGCGCCTCCTCCCTGGCCTTCCAGGTGGCGGCGTCCTTCTCCGCCGCCCGCTCGGCGTCGGTCAGTGATCGGACGCTGGCCTGTGCCCGCTCCTGCACGGCGACCGCCTCGGCGTGCCGGGCATCCAGGTCCGCGTTGTCCCGGTCGGCCTCGGTGGACTGGGCGGCGACCGCGTCCAGGTCGGCCTGCGCCTGCTCGGCGCGGCCCAGCGCGTCGGCGTGCGCGATGGCGAGGCGTTCGATCTCCTCGCCGGCGCTGGTGGTCCGAGCCCGGGCGGAGTTGACCTGGCCGGTGAGCCTCGCCATTCCCTCCCGCCGGTCGGCGATGGCCTTGGCGGCGGCGACCAGCTCCCGTTCGGCGGCGGCGAGCTGCCGTTCCAGCTCCTGGCGGTGCTCGACCGCCTCGGCCAGTCGGATCTGGTCGTCGGTGAGCGCGCCGCGCAGCTCCTCCTCCTGCTCGCGGACCCGCTCGGCCTCGGCCTCCAGCTGGTCCGGGTCGCGGCCGGGTCGCTCGTCGTCGCCGGTGGCGCTCAGGTGCCGCAGCCGTTCCCGGGCCAGTTGCTCGATCGAGCGGAAGCGTTCCTGCAGGGCGGACAGCTTGTACCAGGTGTCCTGGGCGGCAGCGAGCAGCGGAGCGTCCTCCGCGAGGGCGGCCTCCAGCTCACCGAGCCGGCCCTGCACCTCGGCGTGCTCGCCCTCGATCTGCTCACGCCGCTCGCGCAGCGCGGTCTCGTCGGCGATCTCCCGATCCAGGGTGGTCCGCAGGGTGGCCAGGTCGTCGGCGAGCAGGCGCAACCGGGCGTCGCGCAGGTTGGCCTGGATGGCGGCGGCGCGTCGGGCCACCTCGGCCTGCCGGCCCAGCGGCTTGAGCTGACGACGCAGCTCGGCGGTGAGGTCGGTGAGGCGGTTGAGGTTGGTCTGCATCGCGTCGAGCTTGCGCAGCGCCTTTTCCTTGCGCTTGCGGTGCTTGAGGACGCCGGCCGCCTCCTCGATGAACGCGCGGCGGTCCTCCGGCTTGGCGTGCAGCATGCCGTCGAGGCGGCCCTGCCCGACGATGATGTGCATCTCCCGGCCGATGCCGGAGTCGGAGAGCAGTTCCTGGATGTCGAGCAGCCGGCAGGAGTTGCCGTTGATCTCGTACTCGCTCTCGCCGGAGCGGAACATCCGGCGGGTGATGGAGACCTCGGTGTACTCGATCGGCAGCGCGCCGTCGGTGTTGTCGATGGTCAGGGTGACCTCGGCGCGGCCCAGCGGCGCCCGACCGGCGGTGCCGGCGAAGATGACGTCCTCCATCTTGCCGCCACGCAGCGCCTTGGCGCCCTGCTCGCCGAGCACCCAGGCGATGGCGTCGACGACGTTGGACTTGCCCGAGCCGTTCGGGCCCACCACACAGGTGATCCCGGGTTCCAGCTTCAACGTCGTGGCGGAGGCGAAGGACTTGAACCCCTTCACCGTCAGGCTCTTGAGATACACCTACTCGATCCTCGTCCGGTGGCCGCCGTACCGTCGCCGGCTGTGGGGACCTGGGTGAACTCGCAGACTAACCCGGCGGTGGGAGCGGGCCGGCACGCGACCCGCCCCGCGTCGCGTCGACCGTGGGGGGCGCTGCCGTTCTGTCGCCCGCAAAGAAAGGCAAGCACCTTTCATGATCGCTTATCCATCGACGCGCTTTTCGGTAACTGCGAGGTGCGCTTCCCCGACCCATCGCAAGATCATGAATGGTCGGTGTCGAAAAGGTGCCGGACAGTGTTGCGCGCCGGCACAGAGGTGTCGGCGCGCATTTTTGCGGTGGTGCGATTCAGTTTTGAGGACCTGAAGATCAGGTCAGCGCCGGCTCGGCCAGACGGAGCAGATCGTCCGCCTCCGCCGCAGCCGCCGCGAGCCGATCATTGTCGGCACGCAGACGCGTGATCTCGAACTCCAGTGCCTGGACCCTGGCACGCAGTCGGGTGACCTCGTCGAGCAGACGCCGGTCGGGCGCTGCACCTACGTGGCCGTAGAGGGCCTTCGCCATGCTGACTCCTTGATATGCGCTGCCGGAAAGGCCGGCCAACGCGCGCCCATTTGTACGCGGCTGTCATTCCAGGCTGTATCTGGGCATGACCGGGCGCGACTGGCGACACCTATATATTGAGCCGCAAACCCCTCCTTCGTCAAGTTCTCGCAGGCCGTAGATCATCTCCACGTCGACCTGTCCACTTGTCGGGGGGCTGCCGCAAGGCACGGACACTCTCTGTCCGGACGCCTTTACTGTACGCCCGGATCCGCCGAAGTCCGCACCCTGGCGTCCGACTTCGCCTTAACTCTTTCTTAGCCACGTTGCCGCAGGTCGTAGGCGCGCCGTAGCGTCACCCCGGCCCGCAACCGACCCCTGGAGGCATAGGCGTGTACGGCTGGACCGATCCGATGGACCCGAACGGCGCCCCCCGGCGCACCGGAGGGCCGACCGACGAGCCGGCCTGGCTGCACGACCGCCCGGAGCCCCGCTCGGCCTATCTGTTCGGTGACGAGCCCGGTCAGCCGGGCGACGAGTGGCACCGGGAGCAGCCCACCAGCGGCCGACAGCCGGAGCCGGCGACGCCCGCGGAGGCGCACACGGCGCCATGGCCGGCCCACCAGCCGGACGGTGCGAACAGCCGCTGGGGCGACAACCGCCCGGGGCCGCAGGACACCGGCGGCTGGCACGCCGAGAATGAGGCGCCCGGCGGCTGGCAGCCCGACAGCGACCCGGAGACCAGCAACGGCTGGCGCGCCGCCGCCGAGACCGGGCGGACCGCAGAGGGACGGCACCGCTCCCCACGCCGCTGGCGCAAGCCGCTGATGATCGGGGGCGCCGCCGCGGCCGCCACCCTCGTGGTGAGCTTCGGCGTCGGCGCGCTCGCGCTTCCCGGCGGTGACGACGGGGCCGCGCAACCGACGGCCGTCGACGACTCCTACGCCGCGTCGGCCGTACCGACCGAGGAGCCGGTGCTGGACACCCTCGCCGCGCCCTCCCCGTCCGCCACACCCAGCCCGACGTCGCCGAGCCCGACGCCGAGCAAGGTCGTCAAGCCCACGCCGACATCGCCGCGGAGCACCGCGGCGTCACGGCGCAGCGTCGCGCGCACCAGCGCGCCGAGCAGCACCGGCGGCTCCACCAACACCGGCGGCTCCAGCGGCTCGGTCAGCGCCCAGGCCCGCGAGGTGGTGGACCTGGTCAACGCCGAACGAGCCAAGGCCGGCTGCAAGGCGCTCAGCATCGACGACAAGCTGATGACTGCCGCCCAGCGGCACAGCCAGGATCAGGCCGACCACCAGAACATGTCGCACACCGGCAGCGACGGCAGCAACGCCGGCACCCGGCTGGACCGGGTCGGCTACACCTGGCGCACGTACGGCGAGAACGTGGCCTGGAACCAGAAGACCCCGGCCGCGGTCATGGACGCCTGGATGAACAGCTCCGGCCACCGGGCAAACATCCTGAACTGCGCGTTCACCGAGATCGGCGTCGGCATCGCCAGCAGCAACGGACCGTACTGGACGCAGGTCTTCGCGGCGCCGCGCTGATCGCGCGTCGTTCCCGCCCCCGCGCTCGTTTGACCCGGTGAGGTACGTCGGGCCGGAGCGTGGGGGCCGCGTACCGGTGCGGGCGGCGACCGGCCGTCCGGGACCCGGGAGCTGCCGATGCGGATCCGGCCACGGCGACGCGTCGCCGTACGCCCACTGCGCCGCGCCCTGTCGGCCAGCGTCGTGCTCGTGCTGGTGCTGCCGGCGTACGGGTGCCGTCCCGCGCTGACCCCACCCGGCGCGCCCACCGCCTGGCCGACGGAACAGGCCCGGCACTGGCAGTGGCAGTGGCAGCTCAGCGGCCCGCTCGATCCGGCGGTGGACGCCGACGTCTTCCTGCTCGACCCGGTGACCACCACCGCCGCGCAGACCGCCGAGCTGCGCTCTCGGGACCGCCGGTTGATCTGCCAGGTGAACGTGGGGTCGGTCGGCTCCGACGACCCGGACGCCAACCGGTTCCCGGAGATCGTCCGGGGCGCGGCCGGGCGTCGACCCGACAGCCGGTGGCTGGACGTCCGGAGTTGGGACGCGCTCAAGCCGGTGCTGGCCGACCGTTTCCGACTCTGCCGGGGCAAGGGCTTCGGCGCGGTGGCGCTCTTCGACGCCGACGGGTACGCGGCCCGCACCGGCTTTCCGCTCGACTTCGACGACCAACTGCTGTTCAACCGCCGGCTGGCCGAGCTGGCCCGCTCGCTGAGCCTCTCCCCCGGGCTGGCCAACGACGTGCCGCAGCTCGCCGCGCTCGCCCCGGACTTCGACTTCGCGGTCAACGAGGAGTGCGTCCGGCTGGCCCAGTGCGCCAAACTGCTGCCGTTCAGCGACGCCGGCAAGCCGGTCTTCCACGTGGAGTACACCGGCTCCACCGACGACTTCTGTGTCACCACTGTCGGCTACGGCTTCGCGTCGATCCGCAAGGACCGCACCCTGGACGCCTCCCGGGAAGCCTGCCCCCTGCCCTGATCCCGGCCCGCACCCCGCACCCCGCACCCACCCCGCACCCCGCACCCCGCGATCTTGCACTTTCGGTGGTCGACATGCCAGGTTCATTCGGCTTTGTCGCCACCGAAAGTGCAAGATCGGCGGATTGAGGGGGCGCGCGGGGACGGGGCGGGGGTTAGGGGATGGGGAGGAGTTCTGGGGTTGGGGCTGGGGGGTCTGTGGGTGCGGGTGCCGGGGTGGGTCGCAGGAAGCGCGGGGCCCACCAGTTGGCGTCGCCGAGCATGGTCATCAATGCCGGCAGTACCACGCCCCGGATGATGGTGGCGTCCAGCAGGATCGCCGCCGCCAGACCGATGCCGAGCTGCTTCATGTCGATGGTGCTCAGCGTGGCGAAGATCGAGAACACTCCGACCATCACGATCGCCGCGCTGGTCACCACCCCGGCCGACGAGGTGATCCCGTACGACACGGCGTCACGGTTGGCCAGGCCGGAACGGACGCCCTCGCGGATCCGACTGACCACGAAGACGTGGTAGTCCATCGAGAGGCCGAACAGCACCACGAAGAGGAACAGCGGCAGCCAGGACACGATCGCGCCCATCGACGTGAAGCCCAGCAGCCCCTGCGCCCACTCGCCCTGGAAGACCAGCACCAGCAGGCCGTACGCGGCACCGGCGGAGAGCAGGTTCAGCGCGATCGAGCTGGCCGCGATGACCACCGACCGGAAGGTGAACGCCATGACCAGGAAGGTCAGCACCAGCACGAAGCCCATGACCAGCGGCAACTTGTCCCGCACGTGCTGTGCGTAGTCCTCGCTGTCGGCCACGCCCCCGCCCACCGCGTACTCGATGCCGGGGATGCCCCGCAGCTCGGCCGGGACCAGGTCGCCGCGCAGCTTCTCCAGCGACTGCACGGACCGGTCGTCGCGACTGGCGTACGGGGTCGGCACGTCCAGCACCGTGACCCGTCGGTCGGCCGACACCTCGATCTTCGGGCCGTCCGCCTCGGCCGGGGCGAACAGCGGATCGCCGGCCGCCCGGGCGGACAGGTCGGTGAGGGCGGCGTGTACCCGGTCGGCCTGGTCGGCGGGCGCCCGGACAGCCACCACGTGATTGGTCCCGGCGCTCGGGAAGGCCGCGGTGAGCCGGTCGTACGCCTGCATGGCCGGGGTCGTGCGGGGCAGGTCCTCCATGCCGGGGAACTTCAGTTTCATTCCGAGCGCCGGCGCGGCCAGCGCGAGCAGCAGCCCGACCGAGATGACAAGCGTCGCGACCGGCGCGCGCAGCGCGGGCCGGAGCACCGCGGGCCACAGCCGGGGCGCGCGGGGTTCACCGTGCCGGCCGGTGCGCGGCGCGGTGAGTCGCCAGAGCAGCGGCACCCGGGGCCGGTCCACCCAGCGGCCGAGTCGGGCCAGCAGCGCGGGCAGGACGGTCAGCGAACCGGTCACCGCGACGGCCACCACGAGGATCGAGCCGATGGCGAGGGACGAGAAGACCACGTCGCCGGCGAGCAGCAGCCCGGCCATCGAGATGATCACCGCGAAGCCGGAGACCACCACGGCGTGCCCGGAGGTCTCCGCGGCGATCTCCACCGCGTCCAGCCCGGACCGGCCCTTGGCGCGTTCCTCCCGCTCCCGACGGATGTAGAACAGCGAGTAGTCGACACCGACCGCCATGCCGATCAGCAGGATCACCGGTGCCGTGGTGTCGGTGGCCGGCACCAGGTGCGAGGCGAGGGTGGACAGACCCATCGCGGCGGCCACCGAGGAGAGCGCCAGCAGCACCGGCACGCTCGCCGCGATCAGCGCGCCGAACGCGATGATCAGGATCGCCAGGGTGACCGGCAGACTGAGCAGCTCGGCACGCTTGAAGTCCTTGCCCAGGGTGTCGTCGAGGGCCTGACCGATCGACGGCCCGCCGACCTGCTCGACGCGCAGTTCGGGGTGCGCCGCCTGCACGGCTGCGGTGGCGTCCCGCAGCGGCTGCACCCGCTCCGAGGCGGTCTCCGGGTCGCCCGACATGGTGATCGGCAGCAACAGCGCCGAGCCGTCCCGCGCGGTGACCGGCTGGCCCACCCCGGCAACCCCGGCGACGGTACGCAGCCGGGCCGCCGCGTCGTCGGCCGCCGCCTTCGCCGCCGCCTGGTCCAGCGCACCACCGGTGGAGGTGATCAGGACGTTGTCCACGGCCGGGTCGGCGAAGTCGCCGGCGTCCACGATCAGGCTGGCCCGTCCCGCCTCGCCGATCGCCTGGTCGCCGTTGGTGGCCTCGTTGAGTCCGGCGGCGTTGCCGCCGACGAAGCACACCGCCACGAACACGGCCCACAGTGCGATCGCCCGCCACGGGTGCTCGGCGCTCCACCGCGCCAGCCGCACCGTCACCGGTCTTCTGCCCATCTCGGATCCCCCTGTCACGTCAGCCCCCGGTCAACTGTGCTGACGCTAGGTGCGCGACGAGGCGGTCACATCGGGGATCGACCCCGGCCCACCCTGGAACCATCGGACCGGGAGCGGGGGTGCGTTCGGCGGGCGTCAGCCCGCGATCCGGGCGTACCCCGGGGTCCAGCCCGGAGCGACCCGCCGCGACCCGCCGGCGGCGCCCCGAGCGGGCTCCGGGTCATCCCCGAAGGGACCCCCGGGGCCGTGGCTGACAGCGCGGGCAGCTGTACGACGACCGGTTCATGAACGCTTCCCGGCGGATCGGCGCGCCGCACCGCCGGCACGGCTCGCCCTCGCGGCCGTAGGCGTTGAGCGCCCTGTCGAAGTAGCCACTCTCGCCGTTGACGTTGACGTAGAGGGCATCGAAGCTGGTGCCGCCCTCCTTGATCGCCTCGGCCAGCACGTCGCGGACGTGACCGAGCAGGCGCTGCGCGGCCGGAGCGGTCAGCGCGTCGGTGGGTCGGGTGCCGTGCAGCCGGGCGCGCCAGAGTGCCTCGTCGGCGTAGATGTTGCCCACCCCGGAGATCAGGGTCTGGTCGAGCAGGGCCCGCTTCACCTCGGTGTGCCGGCGGCGCAGCGCCGCGACGAACGCCGCGTCGGAGAACTCCGGGTCCATCGGGTCGCGGGCGATGTGTGCGATCTCGTCGGGCAACTCGGCGCCGCCCTCGCTCACCGAGAGCCCACCGAACGTGCGCTGGTCGACGAAGCGCAGCTCCGGGCCGTCGTCGCTGAACCGGAACCGGACCCGCAGGTGGGTCTCGTCCACTGTGCCGGGTGGCTGGAGCAGCAGCTGACCCGACATGCCGAGGTGCCCGACGATCGCGTCACCGCTGTCCAGTGGCAGCCACAGGTACTTACCGCGACGGCGGGCGTCCAGCACCGTCCGGCCGGCGAGCACGTCGGCGAAGTGCACGTCGCCGGGAGCGTGCCGGCGGACCGCACGCGGATGACGGACCTCGACCGAGGCGATCCGCCGGCCGACGACCCACTGGGCCACCCCCTGCCGGACGGTCTCCACCTCGGGCAGCTCAGGCACGCGCCGGCCCCGTCTCGTGGCCGTCGGCCCCCCCGGCCGGCAGCGCCTGCGCCAGGTGGTCGGCCTGCTCGGCCGAAGCGGCCCGCTCGGCACGCTCCAGCGGCCCGAACGGCTCACCCCGGTCGGCCGCGTCGTCCCGGTCGGTCGGCTGGTTCTGGCGGTCGCCGGCCCGACCATCCTGGCCGTCGTCGCCGTTCTGGTCGTTCTGCTCGGCGAGCGTGCGCCAGGCGGCCTCGGCGGCCCGCTGCTCGGCCTCCTTCTTGCTGCGCCCCTCCGCGCCGCCGTACCGGTTGCCGGCCACCACCACCCAGGCGGTGAACGTCTTGAGGTGATCCGGGCCGGTGCCCTCGATGCGGTACTCCGGCACGCCCAGCCCGAGCGCCGCCGTCAACTCCTGGAGACTGGTCTTCCAGTCCAGGGCGGCGCCGCGACCGGCCGACTCGGCCATCAGCGGGTCGAAGAGCCGGTGGATGACGATCCCCGTGGTGTCCAGGCCGTACTGCAGGTAGATCGCGCCGAGCAGCGCCTCCAGCGTGTCGGCGAGGATGCTCGCCTTGTCCCGGCCACCGGTCGTCTCCTCACCCTTGCCGAGCAGCAGGTACGCGCCGAGCCCTTCCGGGCCCAGACCGCGGGCCACGTCGGCGAGCGCCCGCATGTTGACCACGCTGGCCCGCAGCTTGGCGAGTTGCCCCTCGGGCAGATCCGGGTGGTTGTGGAAGAGCGCCGTGGTGATCACCACGCCGAGCACCGAGTCGCCGAGGAACTCCAGCCGCTCGTTGGTGGGCAGCCCGCCGTTCTCGTACGCGTACGACCGGTGGGTCAACGCGCGCTGGAGCAGCTCGGGTTCCAGGCTCACGCCGAAGGCGGCTTCCAGGTGACCGACGGACGCCCGCCGCCGCTTGTCGTTGCTCATGTGCGTACCTCGGTGTCGGTGGAGCGATCGGTGCGATTCGTCGCGGCGTTGCCGTCGAGCAACGCGGAGACCAGATCGGTGGCGCGCCGCCGCCACAGGTGGGCGGCGAGAGCTATGCCGGAGGCGACGTCGTCGGCGCGGGCGGACCCGTGGCAGACGACCACCGTCCCGACGACACCCAACAGGGCCGCCGCGCGGGGGGCGCCGCCCTGCGCGGGTGGGCCGCCGGCCATCGCGTACGCGCCCTCAATGGCCTTCAGCAGCACGTTACCGGTGAACCCGTCGGTGACGACGACATCGGCGCGCGCGCCGAGGGCCACGTCGAACCCCTCGACCAGACCGACGTAGTGCGCCCCACCGGGCAGCGGTTCGACGGCGAGCAGCGGGTCGGTGGCGCGGCGAACCCGGTCGCCCTTGCCGGCCTCGGTGCCGACCGAGAGCAGCCCGACCCGGGGCGCGGCGATCGAGTGGGCCACCGCCGCGTAGGCGGCGCCGAGCACGGCGTGCCGGGCGAGGGTGGCCGGGCGGGGTTCCAGGGAGCCGCCGACATCGAGCAACACGACCGGCCCCGCCACGGCGGGCAGGGTGGCGGCCAGCGCAGGTTGGCGGATCTCCGGTGACCGGCCGAGGCCGAGCACGGCCGCGGTGACTGTGGCACCGGTGGCGCCGGCGGAGACCAGGGCGTCGGCGGTCCCGTCCCGGACGGCGGTGACCGCGGCCCGGACGGTGCTCTCGGCGCGGGCGGCGCTGGGATGGTCGGCCATGCCGACGACATCGCGGACGGGCCGCACGGTGATCCGGGCGCGTTGCGCCGGATCGAGGGCGGCAATCAGCTCGTCGGCGACCTCGGTCGGACCGACGAGAAGCAGATGCAGGTCAGGGTCGGCGCGCATGGCCCGCAGAGCGCCGTCAACCACGACGGCGGGAGCGTCGTCCCCGCCGAGGAGGTCAACGGCGATCCGCGCGGCGCCCGGCTCCACCGGAACGCCGGCCGGGTTAGGCCGGCCGGCGTCGGAGGGAGCCGGAGCACCGGGCGAATGCCAGGATGCGCGCGCCGCCCGACCTGGGGTCGGGGGCGTCACTCGGCGTCCAGGTCAGACCTCGAGAACCTGGCGGCCGTTGTAGGTGCCGCAGACGGAGCAGGCGGCGTGCGGCAGCTTCGGGGACTTGCACTGCGGGCACGCAACGGTCGCGACCACGGTCGCCTTCCAGTTCGCCCGGCGGGACCGGGTGTTGCTGCGCGACATCTTGCGCTTCGGGACGGCCACGGTTCTTACTCCTCTGTAACGGTCAGTTGCGACAGGCCCGCCCAACGCGGGTCGATCTGCTGGTGACTGTGGTCGGCCGGCAGATCGTCCCAGTGCGCCCCACATTCGGGGCACAGTCCTGGGCAGTCCTCCCGGCAGAGCGGGTTGGTCGGCAGCGTGAGCACCAACGCGTCCCGCAGCGCCGGCTCCAGGTCGATCAGATCGCCCTGCATCCGGCCCACCTCGTCCTCGTCGGTCGTGGCGTCCGTGGTGCTGTCCTCGTACGCGTACAGCTCCTGGATCGTCACGGCCATCGAGTCGTTGATCTCGCGCAGGCAACGGCCGCACTCGCCCCGGACGGGACCGGTGATGGTCCCGGAGACGAGCACGCCCTCGGACACCGACTGCAACCTCAGATCGAGGTCGAGGTCCGCGCCCTCCGGCACGCCGATCAACTCCACACCGAGGTCCGCCGGTGCCGGCACGACCCGCTGGACCTCACGCAACGCGCCAGGGCGACGCGGCAGGTCCCTCGTGTCGAGGACCAGCGGCGACCTGGGGTTGAGTGTCGATGGCGAGTGCTTGGGCATAGTTAGACTCCGGCCGGTGAGAGGCCGACAAAAAAGGTTACCTGGACGACCGCCGGACCGTCGAACCGGGGGCGACGCCCGCCTGAGAAGTCGGCTGGTGAGGTGCCGCTCAGAAGGGTAGCGGGCGTTCCGCCTCATCCCCAGCGAAGGTGCCGATCTCCCGCAGCGCGTGCATCTTGTCCCGGCCGCGCTCTATCGAGGCCAGCGCCCGGGTGAGGAACTGCTCGAAGTTGGCCAACGCGGTGTCGACGTAGTCGTCGACCTCCTCCCGCAGGCGCTGCGCCTCGGCGCGGGCCTCACCGATGATCCGGGCACCCTCGTGCTCGGCGGACACGGTGATCTCGTTCACCGAGACCAGGCGGGCGTGTTCTGCCTCACCCTCGCTGATGATCCGGTCCGCCTCGCGCTTGCCGGCTTCCATGATCTTGTCGCGCTCCTCCAGGAGGGCGGCGGCACGACGCAGGTCGGCGGGGAGATCGGCGCGCATCTCGTCGAGGGCAGCGATCATCTCACCCCGGTCGACCATGCAGTTGTTGCGCGACATCGGGACGGAGCGGGCCTGCTCCAGGATGGCGATCAGTTCGTCGATGCGATCGAGCGGGTCCACCGGCTACCTCACTCCTGTCGTTCGTCGGCCGACCTCCATGATGCGGGCTACGGCCGTTCCCCGCGCCACCAATCATGTCGTGCCCGCCCCACCGCCGCCCCACTCACCCCATCCCGGCGAGTCGCGACATAGTCACCCCCCGCGTCCCCACCATCGGCGTCGATCTTGCACTTCCTGTTGCGTCAAATCGCCTCAGAAGGAGCGATCCGGGAACCATAAGTGCAAGATCGCGGGAAGTGAGGGGGTCGGACAGGGCCGCGTGGTGCGGGATCGGCTCAGCGGCGGGGGCCCAGACGGGCCTGGAGCGCTTCGCGGACCGGGTCGGGGACGTGGGCGGAGATGTCGCCACCCCACTTGGCCACGTCCTTGACCAGGCTCGACGACAGGAACGAGTAGAGCGGATTGGTCGGCATGAAGAGCGTCTCCACGCCAGCCAGACCGATGTTCATCTGGGCCATCTGCAACTCGTAGTCGAAGTCGCTGACCGCCCGCAGACCCTTGATCAGCACGCTCGCCTGCTGGGCCCGGCAGAAGTCCACCAGCAGCCCGCGGAACGACTCGACCCGCACGTTGCCGTACGACGAGGTCACCTCGCGGAGCATCTCGATGCGCTCCTCGACGGTGAACAGGCCACTCTTCGACTGATTCACCAGCACACCGACGATGACCTCATCGAAGAGCCGACTGGCCCGCCCGATGATGTCGAGGTGTCCGTTGGTGACCGGGTCGAACGAACCGGGACACACCGCACGTCTCATGATCGGCGACCGTACCAAAGGGTGGTCTCGCCGTAACGGCGGCTGCGCTCGGCGGTGATCCCCTCCACCCAGTCGAACTCCCTGGTGCGGCGGGACCGCTCGACCACCACCAACGCGTCGGGCGCCAGCCAGCCGCCGTCGACGAGCGCGGCCAACATCGCGGTGATCTCCTCGTCCGGCACCGCGTACGGCGGGTCGGCGAAGACCACGTCGTACGGCTCCCCGTCCGGCCCGGCGGCCAGCACCGTCGCCACCTTGCCGGTGACCAGACGGGCCGCCGGGCCGGCGCGCAGGGCCGCGACGTTCTCCCGGATCACCCGGGCCGCCCGCGGGTCGGACTCGACGAGCAGCACGTGCCGGGCGCCCCGGGAGAGCGCCTCCAGCCCGACCGCGCCGGAGCCGGCGTACAGGTCGGCGAAGCGGGCGCCGTCGAGATCGACGTCGGCCTGGACGGCGCTGAACAGCGCCTCCCGGACCCGGTCCGAGGTGGGTCGGGTGCCGGCGCCGGGGGGCGCGGCGATCCGCCGGCCACCGAGCGTCCCGGCCACGATCCGGGTCACCGTTTCCTCCTGCTCATGCCCGCGACGCTACGCGATGCGACGCGGGCCCGGTCAGCACGGCGCGGATCCGGGGAGCCGGCCAGCCGGCGACGACGCGGCGCGACTGAGCAGCCACGCAAGCCCGGAATCCACAGTGCAGCAGCGGCGCGAGGACGGTCCCCAGTGATCGGACGGACACCTTCGGTTCATCAAAGATCACGAATCGACTACATTGCCGGATGGCAATGATCTGAACTCCCCTCATTAACCACCCATCAGTACAGTCTCCCCCTGTCCCCGCTTTCGCCGCGGGAACACCACCGCGTCGCGACGCCCCGGTGAGCAGGTGACTCCCCGGTCACCACGTCTCCCGGCCTCCCGCCACGCGATCCGTACCCCCCTCACCAGGAGCAGGCGTGAACCCTCCCAAGTCTCCGTTCCGGCGCGTCGCGGCCATCGCCGCAGGTGCGCTGATCGGCCTCGCCGGCGTCGGCACCCTCGCGAGCCCCGCGAGCGCCCACCACCCCGAGCCCTCCGGCACCTACTGCCTGACCTCCGACGGCCAGGTCAAGGTGACCTGGACGGTCGGCAACAGCGAGAACATCGACGCGACCATCACCAAGCTCGAGTCGACCGTCCCGGGTGACTTCACCGGCGACCTGGCGAAGGACGCCACCCTGCCGGCGAAGGGCCAAGGTTTCCTCACCGGCACCCAGGCGCACACCTTCGACACGAAGCGGCCGACGGTCGAGCTGACCGTCGAGGCGCGATGGGTGCGTACCGACCGGATCGTGACCGAGTCGCGGACCGTCGCCGCCGAGCCGAAGGGCACCTGCGCGGCAGAGACCACGCCGCCGGCGAGCACCCCGACCCCCAGCGCACCGGCGACCCCCACGCCGACCCCCACCACCGCCTCTCCGTCGCCGAGCCAGCCGCCGGCCCAGAGCCCGACCCCGACCCCGCCGGCCACCCCGGCTCCGGCGGAGCCGGTCGGCTCGGTCGAGTCGACCTGCGACAAGCTCACCTTCACGATCGAGAACCCCGCCGACGGTGAGACCGTCACGCTCACCCTGACCCCGAACAAGGGCGAGGTGAAGACGCTCGTCGTGAAGCCGGGCGAGACCGGTTCCGTCTCCTTCGACGCGACCGAGGGTCTCGTCGTGACGCCGGCCGCCGAGGGCCTGGACGACACCGCGCCGATCGCGTGGGAGAAGCCGGCCGACTGCACCCCGGGTCAGGGTGGCGGCGACAAGGACGAGCCGGCTCTGCCGCTGACCGGTGCCGCGACCGGCGGCATCATCGCCGGCGCCGTGGTGCTGCTCGCCGCCGGTGCCGCCCTGTTCGTGGTGGCCCGCCGTCGTCGGGTTCGCTTCACCGCCTGAGACAACCCGCTCTGACACCTGAGGGCGCGTCGACCACCCGGTCGGCGCGCCCTCAGCCGTGTAGTGGCCTGCCTGATCGACGCGACATCATGGAAACCGGGGTATCCCTGTCGACGGGATACCCCGGCTTCATGAAACTGGAGTGGATCACGGCGGCGCGTGATCAGCCCTTTTCCAGGTACTCCGCGCGGTCCTCGTCGACAAGTGCGGCCACCGAGGCGGCCAGCGCCGGATTGCGGGTCAGCTCCGGGTCGTCCTCGATCAGGGTGATCGCCTCGGCGCGGGCCTCGCGGATCAGGTCGGCGTCGCGTCGCAGCGACAGCAACCGCAGGTGCGAGCGGTGCCCGGACTGGGTGGCACCCAACACGTCGCCCTCGCGGCGCTGCTCCAGATCAAGCTCGGCGAGCTTGAAACCGTCGCTCGTGGACGCCACCGCGTCCAGCCGCTCCCGCGCCGACGAGCCCTCCGGCGCCTCGCTGACCAGCAGGCAGAGCCCGGCAGCGGCACCCCGGCCGACCCGGCCCCGCAACTGGTGCAACTGGGAGACACCGAACCGGTCGGCGTCCAGCACGATCATCACCGTCGCGTTCGGCACGTCCACGCCGACCTCGATCACTGTGGTCGCCACCAGCACGTCCAGGTCGCCGGCCGCGAAGGACCGCATCACCGCGTCCTTCTCGTCGGCCGGCAGCCGACCGTGCAGCACCCCGATCCGCAGGCCGTGCAGTGGACCCTCGGCCAGCAGCGGGGCCACCTCGGTCACCGCCAGCGGCGCCCGCCGGCCGTTGTCGTCCTCGGGTGGCGGTTCCTCCTCGGCGCCAGGGCCGTCCCCGATGCGCGGACACACCACGTACGCCTGGTGCCCGGCGGTCACCTCCTCGCGCAGCCGCCGCCAGGCCCGGTCCAGATAGGCCGGTTTCTCGGCGGCCGGCACCACGTGCGAGGCGATCGGCGACCGCCCCCGGGGCAGCTGGGAAAGCGTGGAGACCTCCAGGTCGCCGTAGACCGTCATCGCCACGGTGCGCGGGATCGGGGTCGCCGTCATCACCAGCACGTGCGGCGGCTGGTCGGCCTTGGCCCGCAGCGCGTCGCGCTGCTCCACGCCGAAGCGGTGCTGCTCGTCGACGACCACCAGGCCCAGGTCGGCGAAGTCGACCCCCTCGTAGAGCAGGGCGTGGGTGCCGAGCACGATGCCGGTCGCGCCGCTGGCCACCTCGCCGAGCGCCCGGCGGCGGGCCGCCGCGCCCAGCGAGCCGGTGACCAGCTCGACCCGGGTGGCGTGCTCGGCGGCGCCCAACTCGCCGGCCCGACCGAGCGGCCCGAGCAGGTCGAGCATGCCGCGGTGGTGCTGGGCGGCCAGCACCTCGGTGGGCGCCAGAAGCGCGGCCTGTCCGCCCGCGTCGACCACCTGGAGCATCGCCCGCAGCGCCACCACCGTCTTGCCCGAGCCCACCTCGCCCTGCAACAGGCGGTGCATGGGGTGCCCGGCGGCCAGGTCCGCCGCGATCTCCACGCCCACCTCGCGCTGGCCCGCCGTCAGCTCGTACGGGAGTCGGGCGTCGAAGGCTTCCAGCAGCCCGCCCGGGCGTGCCGGGCGGGGCCGGGCCGGCCAGTCGGCCGCCCGGTGCTTGCGCTGCACCAGGGTCACCTGGACGGCGAAGGCCTCGTCCCACTTGAGTCGCCGCCGCGCCTGGTGCAGCGCCTCCTTGCTGGACGGCCGGTGGATCTCGCTCAACGCGGCGCCCAACCCGACCAGCTTGCGACCGGCCCGCACGGCGTTCGGCAGTGGGTCGTCCGGCGGGGTGAACGTGTCCAGCACGACGCGCACGCAGCGCGCGATCACCCAGGTCGGCACGGCAGCGGCGGCCGGGTAGACGGGGATGAGCGCCCCGGCGAACTCCTCGATGTCGTCGTTGGCCGCCGCCTCGCCGTCGCCACCCTCGCCGAGCAGGACGTACTCCGGGCCGTTGAGCTGCCGTTTGCCCCGGAACTCGGTGACCTTGCCGGCGAACAGCCCCCACCGGCCGGGGCGCAGCTCCCGCTCGCGCCACGCCTGGTTGCCGAAGAAGGTCAACGTCAGCACCCCGCCGGAGCCGTCGCCGACGGTCACCTCCAGCAGGTTGCCCCGCCGCTGACGCATCGGGCGCACCGCGGTGCGCTGCACCTGAGCCAGCACGGTGACCTGCTCACCGACGTCCAGCGAGCGGATGTCGGTGTGCTCACCACGCTCGTCGTAGCGACGCGGGAAGTGGTAGACCAGGTCACCCGCGGTGTGCAGGTCGAGGTGTGCGGCCAGCGCCTTGGCTGTCTTCTCCCCGACCAGCTTCTTCAGCGGAGTGTCCACAGTGGCTGGTTCGCTCATTCGATCCCTACCAGGAGCGGATAAAACGGCTGGCCGCCCGGGTACGCGTGCACCTCGACGAACGGCCAGCGTCGCGCGACGTGCGCGCGGACGGCATCGGTGAGCCCGGCCGGCGCGTCCGCCCCGGCCAGCAGGGTGACCATCTCGCCACCACCGCCGAGCATCCGGTCGACCACCGCCGCGCAGGTGTCGGTGAGGTCGGTGCCGATCAGGTGCACCTCCCCCTCCACCAGCGCCAGCACGTCACCGGGACGGCACGGGCCGGCCACTGTCAGCGCCTCCCGGCTGGCGTGGCAGACCTCGGCGTAGCGGCAGGCGCCCGCCGCCTCGGCCATCGCGATCACGTCGTCCTCGAAGCGGCGGTCGCCGTCGCGGACCGCGAGGGCGGCCAACGCCTGCACGGGCGAGCGGGTCGGCACCACGCTCACCTTGATGCCGAAGCGGTGGGCCTCGCGGGCCGCCGCGCTCGCCACCGCCTCGGTGTTGGCGTCGTTGGGCAGCACCACCACCCGGGCCGCGCCGGTGCTGCGCACGGCGTCGAGCAACTCACCGGTGGACGGGTTGCCCGGCACCACTGTGGCCCCCTCCGCGGCGAACAGCTCGGCGATGCCGCCACCGGTGGCCACCACCACCGCGGCCCGGCCGGTCACCGCCGGGCCGGCGGGCGGCTCCGGCTGGTCGGCGAAACGGGTCACCGAGATCCGGTACGGACGGCCGGCAGCGACCCCGGCCTCGACCGCCGCGCCCACGTCGTTGACGTGCACGTGGACGTTCCAGGTGCCCTCCGGCTCACGCCCGTCGCCGACGACGACGAGCGAATCCCCCAACGCGTCCAGGGCCCGGCGCAACCCGGCGACCGCCTCGGCTCGGGCATCGAGCAGGAACTGCACCTCGTACGCGTACTCGTCGGAACCGGTCTCGCGGGCGACGGTGGCCGCCGGGCGGGCGGCGCGCGGCGGCGGCGCGGGCCGGGCCGTGCTCTCCCCGGTCAGCACCTCGACCAGGGCGTCGAGCAGCACGCAGAGCCCTCGGCCACCGGCGTCGACAACGCCCGCGCGGGCCAGCGCCGGCAGCTGCTCCGGGGTCCGGGCGAGCGCCTCGGCCGCCGCCCGGGCCGCGACGCCGGCCACCGCCGGCAGGTCGTCGCTGTCCGCGCCCTCGGCCGCCGCGGCGGCGGCCGCGACAACGGTGAGCAGTGTGCCCTCGACCGGCCGGGAGACCGCCGTGTACGCGGCGGCGGTGCCGGAGCGCAACGCGGCGGCCAACTCCCGGCCGCGCACCGCCGGCATCCCGGCGACCTGGTCGGCGAAACCCCGCAGGATCTGCGAGAGGATCACCCCGGAGTTGCCCCGCGCGCCCAGCAGCGCGCCCTGGGCCATCAGCCGCAGCGCGTGCCCGTGCGCGGTCGGCCCGCTGTCGGGCAGGGTGTCCAGATCCATGGCGAGGGCCTGCTGTGCCGAGGTGAGGGTGAGCACCAGGTTGGTGCCGGTGTCGCCGTCGGGCACCGGATAGACGTTGAGCTGGTCGATCTCGCCCTGGTGACGCTTCAGTGCGGCCAACCCGCCCGCACACCAGCGGCGGACCGCGGCGGCGTCGAGGGTGTCCAGCACGGGCAGAAGCCTACTGGCGCACACCGACACCCGTCGGACTCGTCCGGCGTGTCCGCCGTGCCCCGGGTCGGCACTGGCCACGGCGGGGACGGACCGCTCCGGTAGCCTTGCCGCCGGGCCGGCCCACCGTCGGGCGGACGGGCCCACGACCAGGCGTGAGCCGGGGCACGGGCGAGCGCCGGACCGGGCCGGTTGGCCGGGTCGGCGAGTCATCGGGTAACCTGACCAGGTTGCCCGGGCAGCACCTGCCGGCGACCTCATGAACGTATCAATCCCAGGAGTATCCCGTGGCTAGCGTGTGCGACGTCTGTGGCAAGGGACCGGGCTTCGGCCACAACGTGTCCCACTCGCACCGGCGGACCAACCGCCGCTGGAACCCGAACATCCAGTCGGTGCGTACCCCGGCCGGTGGCGGCAACACCAAGAAGTTGCAGGTCTGCACCTCGTGCATCAAGGCCGGCAAGGTCACCCGCGCCTGACGCGGTAGCACCCACCTTCTCGTTCGGCTCAGCCGGCGGACCCCGAGGGTCCGCCGGCTGAGTCGTGTGCGCGGCAGCCACCGCGCACCGCGCCGGCCCGGCCAGGCACGCCGAGGCCCGGCCCGCGGGTCAGAGGGTGCGGCCGAAGGAGATGCAGCCCTCCGCGTCCTTGTAGAAGCCGAAGTTCGGGATCCGCTCGTACCCGGCGGAGCCGTACATGGCGATCGCCTCGGGCTGCTTGTCGCCGCACTCCAGGACCACCCGCTTGCGGCAGTGCTCGCGGGCGGAGCGCTCGACGGCCGCCAACACCGCGCGGGCCACCCCCCGCCCCCGCGCCGCCGGCACCGTGTACATCCGCTTCAGCTCCGCGGTGTCCTCGCCGTGGCTACGCCAGCCACCGCAGCCGACCGGCTCACCGGCCAGGTAGGCGACGAGGAACGCGCCATCGGGCGGCTCGAACTCGGCCGCGTCCACCGGGGTGTCGTCGCCGGTGCCGCCGTAGCGGGCACCGAGGTCGGCCAGGGCGGCCTGGATCAGGTGCTGTGCCACCGGTGCGTCGAACCGCACCACCCGGATCTCGATCTCACTCACGGTGTCCAGCGTACGGCGGCGCCCGGGTCTCAGCGGAAGTGGTCCCAGCCGGCCGGGCCGTCGTAGCCGACCCCGTCGACGGTCACGCCGGCACCGTCCGTGACCAGGCCGATCGGCCGCCAGCCCGGCGGCAGCGGCACCGCCGGGGGGAAGGTAGCGGCCAGCGCGTGGTCGTCGCCACCGGCGAGGATCCAGGTGTACGGGTCGACGCCGAGTGCCTGCGCCGCGTCGGCCATCTGCCGGGGCACCTCGAACCCGTCCCGGCGTACGTCGATGGCCACCCCGCTGGCCGCCGCGATGTGCCCGAGGTCGGCGAGGAGCCCGTCCGAGATGTCGATCATGGAGGTGGCGCCGGACCGAGCGGCCTGCGGGCCGGCCTGGTAGGGCACCTGTGGCCGCCGGTACGCCTCGACCAGCAGCCTCGGGGTGCGGAACCCCCGGGTCAGCACTGTCAACCCGGCTGCCGCGTACCCGGTGCGCCCGGCCAGGGCGAGCACGTCCCCGGGTCGGGCGCCGGAGCGCAGCACGGGTGGGTGGCCCGCCAGGTCGCCCAGCGCGGTGACCGCGACGGTCAGGGTGGGGCTGGCCGACATGTCGCCGCCGACCACGCTCGCGCCGACCGTCGCCGCCTCCGCGGACAGCCCGTCGGCCAGCTCCTCCGCCCAGCCGGTGTCCAGGTCCGCCGGCATGCAGAGCGCGACCAGCAGGGCGGTCGGCGTGGCACCCATCGCCGCGATGTCGGCCAGGTTGGCCGCCGCCGCCCGGTGCCCGACGTCGCGGGCCGAGGACCAGTCCCGCCGGAAGTGCCGCCCGTCGACCAGCACGTCCGTGGACGCCGCCACCCGGCCGTCCGGCGCGGCCACCACCGCCGCGTCGTCGCCCGGGCCGAGCAGGGTCGTCGGCCCGTACGACAGCCGGGCGGTGACCTTCCCGATCAGCCCGAACTCCCCGATCCCGGACACGCCGACGCCACCGCGGGCGTCGCGCCCGTGCTGCCCGGCTCCGCCGTGCTCGCTCACCGCTGCTCCTTGACCACCGATAGGGATCAGACCTGGTCCGTAAGGTAGTTTCACCCTTCGGGCCGCTCCCGGGCGGCGACGGACGGAGGTCGAGTCGTGGTACAGGCGTACATCCTCATCCAGACCGAGGTCGGCCGCGCACGTGACGTGGCGGGTCTCATCGCGGACATCTCCGGCGTGGTTCGCGTCGACGCCGTCACCGGGCCGTACGACGTGGTCGTCCTCACCGAGGCGAACACCGTCGACGAGCTCGGCAAACTCATCGTCAGCAAGGTGCAGATGGTGCCCGGCATCACCCGCACCCTCACGTGTTCGGTGGTGCGGCTGTAAGTGGACGAGTTGACATCATCCTCCTCCGCGGTGGACGACGACGGTGCGCGCGACGCGACCGACGGCACGTCCGGGCCGGCTGACGGTAACGGTGAGCCGACCGATCCCGCCGCCGCCGCGCCGGCCGGCCGCGATCGGACCATGCGGGGCGCTGCCCTGCTGGCCACGGTGATAGCCCTGCCGATCACGCTGCTGGTGGCCGTGTTGGCCTTCAACAAGCTCAGCCCGGACACTCCGGCCGCCGCGCCGAGCCCCTCGGCGACCACCGCCCGGGTGCAGTCCACCGCCCCGGTGGAGATGGCCGCCCCGGCGCTGGCCGCCCGCCCGGCCACGGTCTGCCGGGCGCTGCTGTCCCAGCTCCCGGCGAGCATCCGCGACCTGGCCCAGCGGCCGGTCACCGCCGGCCCGGAGCAGAACGCCGCGTACGGCGACCCCGCGCTCACCGTGGCCTGCGGCGGCACCGAGCCGACCTTCCCCAGCACCGACGAGGTCTGGACGGTCAACGGGGTCTGCTGGCACCTTGCCGAACAGGCCGACGACGCGGTGCTCTCCACTGTCGACCGGGAGACGCTGATCACGGTGCGCGTCCCGGGCGCGTACGAGCAGCCGTTGCAGTGGTTGCCGGCGATCTCCAGCACGATCGTGGCGAGTGTGCCCTCCGGCGGGGCCATCCCGTCCGGCTGCCAGCGCTGAGCACGAACCGACCCCGCCCGCACCGGCTGAGCCGCGCGGGCGGGGTCGGACGGCTCAGTGCAGGCCGACGCCGCGCCGCTGGGCGGTACGGATCAGGCGGTTGACCAGCTTCGGGTACTCCAGGCCGGAGGCAGCCCACATCCGCGGGAACATCGACGTCGGGGTGAAACCGGGCATCGTGTTGATCTCGTTGAGGTAGACGTCCAGCTCGGGAGTGACGAAGAAGTCGGCGCGGGCCAGACCGGCGCAGTCCAGTGCGGTGAACGCGCGGACCGCGTACTCCTGCACCTGACGGGTCACCTTGTCCGGCAGGTTGGCCGGAATGTCGTACTCGCAGGAGTCGTCGAGGTACTTCGCCTCGAAGTCGTAGAAGTCGTGGTCGGCGACGACCCGCACCTCGGCCAGCACTGACGCCTCGGGCGCACCACCGGCCTCGCCCTCCAGCACCCCGCACTCGATCTCGCGGCCGACGATCGCGGCCTCGATGATGACCTTCGGGTCGAACTGCCGGGCGGCGGCGACCGCCGCGTCCAGCTGCGCCCAGTCGGTGACCTTGTTGACGCCGAACGACGACCCGGCCCGGGACGGCTTGACGAAGACCGGCAGGCCGAGCCGCTCCTTGTCCTGCTCGCTGAGGGTCATCCCGTTGCGCAGCACGGCGTACGAGCCGACCGGGATGCCCTCGACGGCGCAGAGCTTCTTGGTGAACTCCTTGTCCATGGCGGCGGCGGAGGCGAACACGTTCGCCCCGACGTAGGGGATGCCGGCCATCTCCAGCATTCCCTGGATGGTGCCGTCCTCGCCGTACGTGCCGTGCAGCACCGGGAAGACCACGTCCACGTCGGCGAGCGCCCGGGGGCCCTCGGTCGGGTCGAGCACCATCAGGCCGTTGCCGGTGGGGTCGGCGCGCAGCACGATGTCGTCGCCGGAGTCGGCGGTGATCTCGGGGAGCTGACGGGCGTTGATCGCGAGCTGGGCGGGATCGCCGTTGGTCAGCACCCACTGGCCGGCCCGGGTGATGCCCACCGGCACCACCTCGAACTCGTCCGGGTCGAGTGCGCCGAACACGCTGCCGGCGCTGACACAGGAGATGCCGTGCTCCGGGCTGCGGCCGCCGAAGACGATCGCCACGCGGGTCTTGCCTGGGGTGGTCACTCCGGTCACCTCTTCGTACGCGACTGCGGCTGGTCGTGCTCGCCGGTGGCGCTCACCCGGTTGACCTTACTGTGCGTGGCGGAAGGGCGAGGCGATACCCGGCGAGCCACGGCACGACACGGCAACTGGTCATCAGAGGATATACGGTGCGTAACCGGGAGGTAGCGCTGTCGCAGGCCGCTGACCTGGGTCTGCGCTCAGTCCCGGGAGTGCCGGCGACCGACCGCTATCACCTTCACCCGCTGCCGGCCGGCCCGCACCATGCCCAGCGCCATGAACGCGCCGGCGATGCGGTCGGCGGCCTCCCGGCTGCTGGCCCCGACGACCTGCCGGCGCCGCTCCGGCGCGACCCGCTCGTTGCGGTTGACGCCCTCGACCGGGCGCACGTCGGTGAGCACCACGAGGAAACGGGTCATCGCGCGCCGACCGAGGGTACGGCGGGGGGCTCCGGGCGGGTTCGCACGTCGTCTCCTTCCGGCAGGCCGGGATGGCGGGGCGGCACGCGACGATCGGGTACGGGGGAGAAACCCGATCGCCGCGCGCCCCATCCCCTCCGGTCGCTCACCACCACCGTCGCCACGACAACCGGCGGTGAGGACGCCATAACAGATTGACACGTGTACAGCCGTGAATGCAACTCTCATCGACGTTGTCTCATGCAGACGTTCCCGCAAATGTGTGCGACCATCGATGCATGGCCCCGAAGACCGCCCGCGCCCGCCGGCTCGGCATCGCCCTGCGCCACCACCGGGAAGCCGCCGGGCTGACGCTGGAGACCGCGGCGGATGAGATCAACAGCACCCGCAGCACCCTCTCCCGGTACGAGAACGCCCAGACCCTGATCAGCCCGGCCACCGTGCGCGCCCTGCTCACGTCGTACGGGGTGAGCGCCGAGGAGGTGGCCGCGGCGGTGCAGCTGGCCAAGGACGCCCGCAAGCCGGGCTGGTGGGTGTCGTACTCGTACCTGCTGGACCCCCGCACCATCGACTTCATCGCGCTGGAGGCCGAGGCGACAGCCATCGCCAACTTCGAGCCCTCGGTGGTGCCCGGCCTGTTGCAGACCGCTGACTACATCCGTGGCGTGATGCGCGGCGGGCCGCACACCCTCGGCGACGACCTGGTCGAGCAACGGGTCAAGATCCGGCTCGACCGGCAACAGCGGCTCACCGCCGACCAGCCGCCCATCCTCGACGCGATCATCGACGAGGGCGCGCTGCTGCGCCCGGTCGGTGAGCAGTCGGTGATGAACGGGCAACTACGGCACCTGGTCAAGATGGCCGAGTTGCCGAACATCACCGTCCAGGTGATCCCGCTCTCCGCCGGCTACCACCGGGGCACCCGGGGTTCCCTGCACATCCTGGAGTTCGCCGACCCGGAGGACCCGATCATCGCGTCGGTGGAAACCGTCGCAGGTCAGATGATCCTCGACCGCGCCGGTGAGACGCGTACCTGCACCAAGATCATGGAGCATCTCCGTAGCGTGGCGCTCAGCCCGGCGGACAGCCGCGAGATGCTCCTGTCAGTCCTGAAGGGACGGTAGGACCGATGACACCGATGATCACAGCGGCGTTGGCCGCGGCGGCCTGGCGCAAGAGCAGCCGCAGCGGCGACGAGGGCGCCTGCGTGGAGGTTGCCGCGATACCGAGGCTGGTGGCCGTCCGCGACTCCAAGGACCCGGCCGGCCCGGCGCTGCTGTTCCCCACGGCGGCCTGGGCCGCCTTCGCCCAGGCGCCACCCCAGCGCTGACCAGACGTGCCTGAGCCGGCGTGGGTCGAGGGCCCGCGCCGGCTTCAGGCAACCAGCGGGCGGGGCTCCGGAGCGGCGCGCAGCGCCTCCAGCGCGGCGATCGCGACGCCCCGGGCGCCGGCCATGTCCCGGTCCGGCACCAACGCGAAAGTGGCCACCGCCGCCTGCTCCTCACGGAGCACCGTGTGCTCGCGGACCGTCGCCAGGAACCAGTCCCGGAACTCCGGCGCCGCCTCGACCACGCCACCGCCGACGAAGTACGCGTGCGGGTCGGTGAAGTTCGCCGCCACCGTGAACAGCCGTCCCAACGCCATCGCCTGCTGGGTGAACAGGTCCCGCGCGAGGGCGTCTCCCCGTTCGCCGTAACCGCGCACCAGCTTGGCCGCCCGGGCCACCGGCTCGGCGACGAGCGGATGGTCGGGGTACCGGGTCAGCCAGTACGGCAGCAGGTTGCGTTCGATGCCGGTCAACGAGGCGACGCTCTCCACGTCACCGGTGAAGCCGCAGGCGCAGGTGGGGTCCGGCTGGCCCGGGCCGAGCAGCCCGGTCAGCGGGATGTGCACATGGCCCAGCTCCCCCGCCATGCCTGCCGCACCGGCGATCACCCGACCGCTCTCGACCACCCCGCCACCCAGGCCGGTGCCGACGATCGCGGACACCGACGAACGGCTCATCGCCTCGGCACCGAAGTAGACGTGGTGGGCGTAGAGCGCTGCCGCGTTGCCGTCGTTGTGGTAGATCACCGGCAGGCCGAGCCGTCGCTCCAACGCACCCCGCACGTCGAAGCCGCGCCAGGCCGGTTGGGAGAAGTTGGTGGAGCCCCGCGAGGAGATGACACCCTCGGCGCTGGCCGGGCCCGGAGTGTCCAGCCCGACCGCCCGGACCAGGTCACGCGGCACGCCGGTCTGCGCCAGGGCGCCGTCCAGCGCCCGGGCCAACGCCTCGATCGCCGCCTCCGGCCCGGCCCCCACCTCGCTGGGGATCTCCAACAGCCCGTCCACCAGGAAGCGACCGTCCACCGTCAGCACGGTGGCGTTGTTGCTGGTGCCGCCGTTGTCCAACCCGACGACCACCGGCACCCCTGCGCTGCCCACCGAAACCGCCTCCCGCCGTCATGAGTGTGAGCCGAGGCTAGTGCCAACCCCTCTCCCCCGCCACGCCCCGCCCCGCCCTCCCCGCGATCTTGCACTTACTGTCCCGACATAAGGTCCATTCGGCTCGTAACGTCAACCGAAACTGCAAGATCGCCGGGGTATGGGGGTGGGGACTCAGGGGCGGCGGGCCGTTAGGGCGGTGGCGTCCCGGGTCTCGTCCTGGTGGACGGTGGGGATCAGGCCGGCTTTCTGGAATGACTCGCAGAGGGCGTCCACCTGGGTCGTACCGACCTCGACCACCAGGTGGCCGCCGGGGGCCAGCCAGTCGGCCGCGTCGCTGCCCACCCGACGCAGCACGGAGAGCCCGTCCGGGCCACCGTCGAGCGCCACCGGGGCCTCGTGCAGTCGTGCCTCCGGCGGCATCAGCGCCACCGCGTCCGTCGGCACGTACGGGGCGTTGGCGACCACCAGGTCGAGCCGGCCCCGCCACCGCCGGGGCAGCGGATCGAACAGGTCGCCCTCGTACACCTCGGCGTTCAGCCCGACGACGTTGCGGCGGGCACAGGCCACGGCCGTCGGGTCGATGTCGGCGGCGGCCAGCCAGCGCGGCGCGAGCCGGTGCGCCAGCGCGACAGTGGTGGCCCCGGAGCCGCAGCAGAGGTCGACCACGGCCGGCGCCGGACCGGTCACCTCGGCCGCCGCCTCGACCAGCAGGGCGGTGCGGGCACGCGGGACGAAGACGCCCTCGTCGACGGCGATCCGCAGGCCGCAGAACTCCGCCCAGCCGAGCAGATACTCCAACGGTTCGCCGGCCACCCGGCGGGCGGTCAGGTCGGCCAGCGCCGCCGGGGTGTCCGCCGCGGCCAGCAGCAGGTCTGCCTCGTCCTCGGCGTACACGCAGCCGGCGGTGCGCAGCCGGTGCACGAGGGCAGGACGGTCGGTGGGGAACGGTGGTGCCATGGGAATCCTCCGGGAAACGCTCGCCGGCGCTCCCGTGGCCGCTATCGCGGCAGGAACACGGGAGGAAGGGCCGGTCCTGTCTGTGCGCGGATCGGACTCACCTCCTCCGGTCGGGGCCGCCGGTGCGGCCGTCGACACCCTAGCTCAGACCGGCCCGGCCACGTCCAACGCGGCGGCGATGTCGGCCACCAGGTCCGCGGTGTCCTCCGCGCCACAGGAGAGCCGGACGAAGCCGGGAGCGGTGTCGTCGCCCCACTGCGCCCGCCGGTCCGCCGTGGTGTGCAGGCCACCGAAGGAGGTCGCCGCCGCCACCAGCCGGGCGGCCTCGATGAATCGGCCCACCCGGTCGGCGTCGCCCAGGTCGAACGAGAGCACCCCCGGTATCCGGTGCATCTGCGCCGAGGCCACCGGGTACGCGGGGTCGTCCGGCCGCCCCGGCCACCGCAGGCCGGTGACGTCCGAGCGGCCGGCGAGCAGGTCGGCGACCGCTGCGGCGTTCGCGCTCTGCCGCGCCAGCCGCAGGTCGAGAGTGGCCAGTGACCGGTGGGCCAGCCAGGCGTCGAACGCGCCCGGTACCGCCCCGGTGGTGGTCCGCCAGGTCGTCACCGCGTCGATCAGCTCGGCGGATCGGCTGGCCAGATAGCCCAGCAGCAGGTCGGAGTGGCCGGTGAGCGCCTTCGTACCGGAGGCGACCACCAGGTCGGCGCCGAGGTCCAGCGGGCGCTGACCGAGCGGGGTGGCCGTGGTGTTGTCCACCGCGAGCAGCGCGCCGGCGGCGTGCGCCCGCTCGGCGAGGGCGGCCACGTCGACCACGTCCAGGCCCGGGTTGGCCGGCGTCTCCACCAGCACCAGCCGGACGCCCTCGAACGACGGGTACGGCCCGACGGTCGGCACGAACAGCACCCGGACGCCGATGGCCTCCAGCACATCGGTGGCGAACGCCCGGACCGGGAAATATCCGTCGCTGGGCAGCACCACGGTGTCCCCCGGCCGCAGCAGGGTGAGCAGCAGGCCGGTGATGGCCGCCTGACCGGTCGCGAAGACCCGGCAGTCACCACCCTCCAACTCGCCCACCGCCGCCTCCAGCAGCCGCCGGGTCGGGTTGTCGGGGCGGCCGTAGCCGTTCGGCGACGTGCCCTGACCCTGGAACGGGTCGAGGTGGTACGGCGCGGCGAAGACCGGTCCGGGCAGGAACGAATCCCCCGGTGCCGGCTCGGGCAGTCCCGCGCGGACGCACCGCGTGCCGTCTCCCCACTCGCTCATCGGGTTCCTCACTCGTACGACTCGGGTTTGGCGGTGCGGCTCATCAGGGTCTCCACGGCGAGGCGCGGGTCCATCCCCTCGTGGCAGATCCGCTCGACGTGCTCGGTGATCGGCATCTCCACGCCGTGCGCCCGGGCCAGGTCGCGGATCGCCAGGCAGCTCTTCACACCCTCGGCGGTCTGCCGGGTGGCGGCCTGGGCCTGTTCCAGCGTCTCCCCCCGGCCCAGGTGCTCACCGAAGGTGCGGTTGCGGGCCAGCGGGGACGAGCAGGAGGCGACCAGGTCGCCCATGCCGGCGAGACCGGCGAAGGTGATCGGGTCCGCGCCGAGCGCCACGCCCAGCCGGGCCGTCTCGGCCAGCCCACGGGTCATCAGCATGGCCCGGGTGTTGTCGCCGAAGCCCATCGCGGTGGCGATGCCGTACGACAGGGCGATCACGTTCTTGACCGCCCCGCCCAGCTCACAGCCGATCACGTCGTCGTTGGTGTAGGGGCGCAGGTACGGCGTCCGGATCGACGACTGGACGAGCGTGGCACGGGCGCTGTTCGTCCCGGCGACCACTGTCGCGGCGGGCTGCTCGACGGCGATCTCCGGGGCCAGGTTCGGGCCGGACACGACGACCACCCGGTCCGCGGCGACCCCGGCGGTCTCCACGATGACCTCGCTCATCCGCTTGGTGGTGCCCAGCTCGATGCCCTTCATCAGCGACACCAGGGTGGAGTCCGGGTGCAGGTGCCCGGCCCATTCGGCGAGGTTGCCGCGCAGCGTCTGCGACGGCACCGCCAGCACCACCACCTCGGCTCCGGTGATCGCCTCGGCGGCGTCGGTGGTGGCGGTGACGCGGGCGGGCAGCAGCAGGCCGGGCAGGTACTCCGGATTGCGGCGCTCGGCCCGGATGCTCTCGGCGACCGGCGCGCGGCGGGCCCACACCGTCACGTCCCGCCCCGCGTCAGCGAGGATCTTGGCGAAGGCGGTGCCCCAGGAACCCGCACCGAGCACCGCGACGTGACCGCTCATGCCGCGTCGTCCCGCTGCTCACGGCCGACGGTGGACCGGGCCGGTCGCTCCCACAGTGGCGGCGGGGTACCGCCACGGATCTCGGCGAGCATGTCCCGCAGCCGCAACATGATGGTGTCCGTCATCTCCTCGAGGGTGGCCCGGGTCGGCTGGGCGTCCGCCCACCGGCTCAGGTCGATCGGTTCCCCGGCGGCAACGGTCACCGGGATCCGGGGGCGCAGGCTGACGCGGGTCGTCCTCGGGTCGAAGATCCGTTCCGGCCCCCACATCACCACCGGTACGACCGGGGCGCCGGTGGCCAGGGCCAGCCGGGCCGCACCGGTCTTGGCCTTCATCGGCCAGAGCTCCGGCTGTCGTGTGGTGGTGCCCTCAGGGTAGATCACCACCGCGCCGCCCTCGTTGAGCGCGGCGACCAGGGCGTCCAGCGAGCGGACGGCGTCCACGGTGCCCCGCTCGACCGGGATCTGCCGGCACCGGTGCAGGATCCAGCCGACCACCGGCACCCGGAACACGCTGGCCTTGCCCAGGTACTGCGGCCAGCGCCCGGAGTCGTAGATGAAGTGCGCGGAGACCAGCGGGTCGGCGTGGGAGATGTGGTTCGCCACGATGATCATGCCGCCGTCGCGGCGGAGATGCTCCTGACCACGCCAGGTACGCCGGGTCCAGACGATCATCACCGGCTTCACCAGCCCCACGGCGAACCGTTGCCAGAACCCCAGCCTCCGCCGTGCCACTGTGCCTCCTCGTCGCGCCGCAACCCCGCCGCGAAATCCCGCCCGCGACACCCGCAGCGGAAATCATGCCTGCTCGCCCCCGGTACGGCCAGCGAGGGTCCCGTCGTCCGGCTGGCAGGATTGCGGACGTGAGTCAGCCGAGGTGGGCAGTGGTGGTGCCGGTGAAGCCGCTGGCCGCGGCCAAGAGTCGGCTGCGCGGCGCGCTGCCCGGCGTACCGCACGAGGAGTTGGCGCTGGCCCTCGCGGCCGACACGCTCCGCGCGGTGCTGGCCTGCCCGGCGGTCACCGAGGTCCTGGTGGTGACCGACGACGCCCGGGTGGCGGCGGCGGCACGGGCGGCCGGCGCGCGGGTGCTGCCGGACGAGCCGAACGCCGGCCTGAACGCCGCGTTGCGGCACGGGGCGGCCGGGGCCCGCGGCTGGGTGGCCGGGATCACCGCGGACGTGCCGGCGCTGCGCCCGACCGAACTGACCGGCGCGCTGCTCGCGGCGCGGAACAGCCGACCCACGGTCCGCCGGTTCCTGCCGGACACACCCGGCGAGGGAACGGTGCTGCTCACCGCTCCGCCGGGGAAACCGCTGGACCCTCGTTTCGGGGTGGGTTCGGCGCTCGCGCACGCGGCGAGCGGGGCGTTGCCGCTCGACGGCGACTGGCCCAGCCTGCGCCGGGACGTGGACACCGCCGCGGACCTGGCCGAAGCCGACCGGCTCGGGCTGGGGCCGCGCACGGCCGCGCTGGTGGCCGCCAGCCGCCCGGCCCGCGCCACCGGCTGAGCCTGCCCCGCCCCGCTCCGCGGGCTGACCCTGCCCCGCCCGCTCCGTGGGCTGACCCTGCCCCGCCCGCTCCGTGGGCTGACCCTGCCCGGGCCGCGCCACCGGCCGGACCCCCGGTGTACGGTGCCAGCATGCAGGGCACTGTGGCCAGCTACGACGCGGCGACGCGCAGCGGTGTGCTGCTGCTCGACGACGGCACCGAGATGCGCTTCCCCGCGCGGGCCTTCGACGCCTCCGGGCTGCGGCTTCTCCGCCTCGGGCAGCGGGTTCGCATCGACACCGATCCCGACGGCGAGGTTGTCCGGGTGACATTGCCGACGATGATCTGACCCGGCGGGCCCAAGTTCATTTTGCGTTTACCGTAATCGGGTGATTATGAGCGGGTGAGCACCCCTCGCGAGCAACCGGCCCGCCCGCCCGCCACCAACCTCCGCAACGGCTCCACCGCGCGCGGCGCCGATGGGCGTTTCCGTCCGTCCCGCGCCGAACGCGCCGGCGCCGCCCGCGCCGACACCCTCGCCGACGACCCCGGCGCCGCCTCCTCCGGCCTGGACGAGGTCATCGACCCGGTGCCGCAGACCGAGGCGGACGGTCCGGCCGCCGGTGCGGTCCAACCGGTCGGATCGACAGCCGCCCGGCTGGCGGACGACGACGAGCCCCCGGCCCCGCCGCTGCCGGAGGACCGGTTCCTCAACCGGGAGCTGTCCTGGCTCGACTTCAACGCCCGGGTGCTCACCCTGGCCGAGGACCAGCGCACCCCGCTGCTGGAGCGGGCCAAGTTCCTGGCCATCTTCGCCAGCAACCTCGACGAGTTCTACATGGTGCGCATCGCCGGGCTGAAGCGGCGGCTCTCCGCCGGCCTGCCGGTACGCGGCGGGGACCGGCTGCCACTGCGTACCCAGTTGGAGCTGATCGCCGAGCGGACCGCCGCCCTGGTCGCCCGGCACGCCGCCTGTTTCGTCGACGACGTGCTGCCCAAACTCGCCGACGAGAGCATCCGGATACTGCGCTGGGGCGAGTTGGGCGACCCCGAACGGGAACGGCTGCGCACCTACTTCCGGGAGCACATCTTCCCGGTGCTGACCCCGCTCGCGGTGGACCCGGCGCACCCGTTCCCGTACATCTCGGGGCGGTCGCTGAACCTGGCGGTGGCGGTTCGTGACCCGGACGGCGGTTCGGAGCTGTTCGCCCGGGTCAAGGTGCCGAACAACGTGCCCCGTTTCGTCCGGGTGGACCGGGACCAGCCGGGCGTCCGGATGCTGCCCGTGGAGGACCTGATCTCGGTGCACCTGGGGCAGCTGTTCAGCGGCATGCAGGTGGTCGAGTGCCACCTGTTCCGGGTCACCCGCAACGCCGAGGTGGAGGTCGACGAGGACCGCGACGAGGATCTGCTCCAGGCCCTGGAGCGGGAGCTGGCCCGGCGGCGGTTCGGCCCGCCGGTCCGGCTGGAGGTCGCCGCGTCCATCTCCGACCACATGTTGGAGCTGCTCGTCCGCGAGCTGGACATGGACGACCAGGACGTGCTGCGGGTGCCCGGCCTGCTGGACCTCTCCGCGCTGTGGCAGGTCTACGGCGAGGCGGACCGGCCGGACCTGAAGGACCCGCCGTTCGTGCCGGCCACCCATCCCCGCCTCGCCGAGGGCGAGGTGCCGCGCAGCGTCTTCTCCACCCTGCGCGACGGCGACATCCTGGTGCACCACCCGTACCACTCGTTCGCCACCAGCGTGCAGCGCTTCATCGAGCAGGCCGCCGCCGACCCGAACGTGCTGGCCATCAAGCAGACCCTCTACCGCACCAGCGGCGACTCCCCGATCGTCGACGCGCTCGTCGACGCGGCCGCCGCCGGCAAGCAGGTGGTGGTGCTGGTGGAGGTGAAGGCCCGCTTCGACGAGGTGGCCAACATCGGCTGGGCCCGCACGCTGGAACGCGCCGGCTGCCACGTGGTGTACGGCCTGGTCGGCCTGAAGACGCACTGCAAGACCGCGTTGGTGGTCCGGCAGGAGGGCAACCAGATCCGCCGCTACTGCCACATCGGCACCGGCAACTACCACCCGAAGACGGCCCGACTGTACGAGGACTTCGGCATGCTCACCGCCGACCCGGAGATCGGTGCCGACCTCACCGACCTGTTCAACGTGCTGACCGGGTACAGCCGGCAGACCGCGTACCGGCGGCTGCTGGTCGCGCCGCAGGGCATCCGCAGCGGGCTGATCGAGCGGATCGAACGGGAGATCTCGCACGTCCGCCTGGGCATGCCCGGCCTGGTCCAGTTCAAGGTCAACTCGCTGGTCGACGAGGGGGTGACCGACGCGCTGTACCGCGCCTCCCAGGCCGGCGTCCACGTCGACCTGCTCATCCGGGGCATGTGCACGCTGCGCCCCGGGGTGCCGGGGTTGTCGGAGAACATCCGGGTCCGCTCGATCCTCGGCCGGTTCCTGGAACACTCCCGGGTCTTCCGGTTCGGCAACAACGGTGAGGCCGAGTTCTGGATGGGCTCGGCCGACCTCATGCACCGCAACCTGGACCGTCGGGTGGAGGCGCTGGTGCAGGTGAGCGACCCGATCGCCCGCGCCGAACTGGACCAGGTGCTCACCGCCGCGATGAGCCCCGAAGTGGACGCGTTCGAGCTGGCCGGGGACGGCACCTGGACCCGGCGTACCGGCGGTGACGACACCGCCCGGGAGCATCTGCAGGAACTGTTGCTGCGCCGCGTCGGTGGCACGGCCAGCTGACCGCGCAGCGCATAGGCTGAGCTGATGGTCGAGGAGGAGCAGAAGTACGAGGTGGACGACGCCTACGTGCTGCCGGACCTGGCCGGTGCCGCCCCGGCCGGAGGTCGGGTCCGGGCACTGCCACCGGTGACGCTTGTCGCCCGCTACCTCGACACCGTCGACCTGCGGCTGGCCCGGGCCGGTGCGTCGCTGCGCCACCGGCGGGGCGACGAGCTGCCCTGGACGGTGAAACTACCGACCGGGACGCCGGGCGTCCGGCACGAGATCTCCCGGCCCGGGCCGAAGCGGCAGCCGCCACCGGAGCTGGTGGAGTTGGTCACCGTCCTGCACCGGGGGGCGCCACTGGCACCGGTGGCGGTGGTCCGCACGGTGCGGCACGCGTACGAGGTGTGCGACCGGGCCGGCACGGTGCTCGCCGAGGTGGTGGACGACCGGGTGACGGTGCTCGACGACGCCGGCACCACCACCGACACGTTCCGCGAGGTGGAGGTGGAGCGCAAGGCCGGCGACCGGGAGCTGCTCGACCGGGTCGGTGAGGTGCTGCGCCAGGCTGGCGCCCGGGGCGGGTCGTTCACACCGAAGCACGTACGGGCGCTGGGCGCGGCAGCGCGGGCCGAGCCGGACCTGGTCGCGCCGGCCGGGCTGACCGCCGAGCCGAGAGCCGGTGAGGTGGTGACCGAGTCGGTCCGCAAGGAGGTCCGCCGGCTGTTGGCGCACGACCCGCTGGTCCGGCTGCGCGCCTCGGCCGCCGGTGACGACACCGCCGTGCACCAGATGCGGGTGGCCTGTCGACGCCTGCGCAGTGATCTGCGCACCTTCAAACCGTTGCTGCGCAAGACCTGGTCGCGCCCGCTGCGCGCCGAGCTGCGATGGTTGGCCGGGGTGCTCGGGGCGGCCCGCGACGCCGAGGTGCTTCGCGCGCGGCTGCGTCGTACCGCCGACGCCGATCCGCTGAGCCCGCTCGACCCGGGTGCTGTGGACCGGCTCGACGAGGTGCTCGCCGAACGGCAGCGGCGGGCGTTCACCGCCATCGACGAGATGCTGCGCTCCGCGCGTTACCTGGCCCTGGTGGACTCCCTGGTGCTGGCCGCCCGCGCGCCCCGACTCACCGGCCGGGCGGCCGCGCCCGCCACCGAGGCGCTCCCCGCGCTGGTGGCGCGCCAGTGGCGGCGGTTGACCGGGCCGGACGGCGTCGACGGGCTGGACGCGCAGTCGCCGGACGACCGCTGGCACGCCGTCCGCAAGGAGGGCAAGCAGGCCCGGTACGCGGTCAACGCGGTGGCCCCGACGGTCGGCAAGGGCGCGCGCCGGTTGTCCCGCGCCCTCGCCCGGGTCCAGGACGTGCTCGGCGAGCACCAGGACGCGGCGGTGGCGGCGGACACCTGGCTGGAGATCGCCGCCGCGCGGCCGGACGACCACGAGCTGGCGGTCACCGCCGGGCGGCTGGCCGAACGGGAACGCGCCTCGGTGCGCCGGGCGCGGGATCGCCTGCCGGCTGCCTGGCACCGGGCCACCCGGCGACGGCGGACCAGTTGGCTGCCGTGACCGGCATTCGGGCCGCCGGCGGGGTGGCCTGGCGGCCGACCGACGACGGCGTACGCGTCTGCGTGGTGCACCGCCCCCGCTACGGCGACTGGACACTGCCGAAGGGCAAACTCGAACCCGGCGAGCACGCGCTGGCCGCGGCGGTCCGTGAGGTGGCCGAGGAGTCCGACGTGCGGGGTGTGCCGCAGGTGCGGCTGCCCTCGGTGCGCTACCGCAGCGAGGGGCAGCCCAAGCTGGTCGACTACTGGTCGATGCTCGCGGTGGCCAGCGGCGGTTTCCAACCGGACACCGAGGTGGACGACATCCGCTGGCTCGCTGTCGACGACGCGATCCGGTTGGTCAGCTACCCGCACGACGCCGAGGTGTTGGCGGCGTTCGCCGCGCTGCCGTCGGTGACGGCGACGATCGCTGTGGTCCGGCACGCGCACGCCGGTAAGCGGGCCACCTGGTCCGGCCCGGACGTCGGACGCCCCCTGGACGCCGAGGGGTGGGCCCAGGCGGCCGCACTGGCCGAGCTGATCGCCCTGATCCGACCGGCCCGGCTGGTGTCGGCGTCGCCGCGACGGTGCGTGCAGACCCTCGACCCGGCCGCCGCGTTGCTCGACCTGCCGATCGAGGTCTGCGGCGACCTGGACGAGCCGCAACCCGGCCAGCAGAGCGACGAGCAGATCCTGGCCACCGCCGCCCGGCTGCTGGAGTTGGCGGGCACTGGTGGGCAGGCGGTGGTGTGCAGTCAGGGCAAGGTCCTGCCCGGTGCCCTGGAGCGGCTGACCGGCCGTACCGATGAGGACTTCGCCACGCCGAAGGGCGGCGGCTGGCTGCTCGCCTTCGCCGGCGACCGGCTGCTGGCCACCGACCGCCTGTAGGGCCTGCGTTCGCCCGGGCCCGGCCCCGGTCAGCGGGGCGGCAGGGTCACCGTCACCGCGACCGGCAGGTGGTCGCTGGCCGTGCTGCGCGGCGCGACCGGATCAGCGGGGGTCAGCTGGGGCGAGACGAAGATGTGGTCGATCTGCTGGCGCGGGTCGTCCGCCGGGCTGGTCGCCATCGGTCGGGCGGTGGCCAACGCGTCGACCAGGCCCGCCCTGGTGAACTCCGTGAACGCCTCGTCGCCCGGTTCGGTGTTCAGGTCGCCTCCCACCACCAAGGGCCGACCGGCCGCGTACCGGATGGCGAAGTCGGCGACCGCGCGGGCCTGGACCACCGGTCCGGTGTCCGGCGGCGGTTGCAGGTGGGTGCTGACCACCGCGGTACGGACACCGTCGCCGAGGTCCAACGTGACCGCGAGGGCCTGCGCTCCGGTGGGCGCGCCGACGGCGGCCAGCGGCAGGCTGCGCGGATCGCGCACCGGCCAACGGCTGAGCACCGCGTCACCCCAGACCGGGTCGGCGGCCGGCCCGAAGACGTACGGCATCCCGAGCCGGTCGGCCAGCAGGTCCAGGGTGTCGTGCCCGCCGTTGAGCAGCCACGCCCGGTCCACCTCGCTGAGCAGCACCACATCGGGCCGTTGCCGGTCGACGACCTCGGCGAGGCCGGTCAGGTCGAACCGGCCGTCGAGCCCGAAACCCATCCGGATGTTGTACGCCACCACCGTCAACCGTTGCGGTGGGCCGTCCCGGTTGCTGGCCACCGGTACCTCGTCGGCGAGCACGGGTGCCAGCAGTGCCAGCGAGGTGACAGCGGCGGTGGCCCGTAACGGCGGGAACGGGCCGGGAAGCCGGTGGGCGACGGGACGGGCGGTGAACGCCACGGCGGCGATCAGCACGGCCACCACCACTGGCACCGCCGCGTTGGGGTAGCCCAGGTCGTAGGCCGAGTAGTAGCCGACCGCCCCGAGCGCGAAGACGAGCATGCCGGCGGCTACCGCGTACCCCCGGCGGGAGGCGCTGGCGTCCGCGGCGTCGCTGGTGTCGTCGGTGCTGTCGTCGGTCAGGGCGAGGCACGCACCGAGACCGACCGCGGCGAGGAGGATGGCCGGCAGGAGCAGGTCACCCCGGTCGAGGGCGAACAGCACCGCGCCGGTGAGCAGCGTCGCCGGACCGTACGCCCGGCCCCACCCTCGTGGCGGGCGGGTCAACGCGGCGCCCAGGAACCCGGCGACCGCCACCGGCACCGGTGCCAGGCCGAACAACGGCGAACGGGCCACCCCGTCCCCGACCAGGTACGACATCCCGGTCCGGGCCAGCGCCGGGGAGAGCGCCACCATCGCGGCCAGTAGCAGCGCGGGCCCGGCCACCAGCCAGGCCCGGCCACCACCGGGGCCCCCACGGGCGTCAGCGGGACCGTCAGGGCCGTCAACGGTGCCGGTACGGGCGGCATCGGCGCCGCCGCGCTGGCCCGGTTGCGCCGTGCCGACCAGGAACACCGTCACCGCGACGACGCTGAGCAGCCAGGCCACCCAGTCGCCCCGCCAGACCAGGTCGACGGTGTCGAGCACCGCGTGCACCGCCGCGTTGACAGCGAACCCCAACGCCAGGCCCGGGACCGGTCGAACGGTGTCGGCGGCGACGGCGACCAGCCAGACCAGGCCGGCGAGCAACCCGGCGGTGGCCACCCAGAGCTGGGTACGCCCACCGGGGGCGGCGGTGAGGGTGAGCCGGGCGACGGCGAGTGCGACGGCGGCGACGACAGTGACCGGGCGGGCGCCGACTCGGCGGACCATCGCGGGTGCGCCCAGCGCGAGCACGAACCAGCCGAGGGCGAACGCCCCCATCAGCTCGGCGGGGGTGGACGCCGCCTGACCGAAGATGGTGATGATGCCGGGCAGCCAGACCCGCAGCACGTCGATGAGGAGGAGCACGCCCAGCGCGAGCGTTCCGGTGGTGAGCTGGCGGTAGCGCACCGGCGCCCCACTTCCCGTCGACGGGCCGGCGGAGGGGGCCGGCACGGCGATTCTGCGCGAGCGAGGCAACCGGGTCAACGGTCCCCGTACGCGCGAAGCCGGTCCCGTACGCGCGAAGTTGGCCCCTGGCACGCCGAAAGGGCGCCCACCCACTGGTGGACGCCCTTGCGGAGCGGGTCGGTCAGCGCTTGCTGGCCGCCTTCTTGGCCGGAGCCTTCTTCGCCGGCGCCTTCTTGGCCGCCGTGCTCTTGCTCGCCGACGCGGTGGTCTTCTTCGCCGCGGTCGACCGGGTCGCCGCGGCGGTCTTCTTCGCCGCGGTCGTCTTCTTGCTGGCGGCCGTCTTGGTCGCCGTGGTGCTCTTGCTCGCCTTGGCCGGGGCGGTCTTCTTGCTGGCGGCCGTCTTGGTCGCCGTGGCGGTCTTGCTGGCCTTGGCCGGGGCGGTCTTCTTGCTGGCCGCCTTGGCCGTGGTGGCCTTGGTGCCCGTGGCCTTCGCGCCGGTCGCCTTCGCGCCGGCCGCCTTGGCCGTGGTGGTGCTGGTGGCGGCCTTCTTCGTCGCCACCGTGGCCTTCGGCACCTTGCCGCTGGCCACCATCTCCTTGAACCCGGCGCCGGGGCGGAAGGTCGGGACTGATGTCTTCTTGACCTTCACCGCCTCGCCGGTACGCGGGTTGCGCGCTGTTCGTGCGCCACGCACACGCTTTTCAAATGCTCCGAATCCGGTGATCGCCACCTTCTCGCCCTTGGTGACCGCCGCCTGGACCTCGGTGAGGACCGCGTCGAGCGCGGCCGTCGCCATCTTCCGGTCCCCCAGGCGAACGGCGAGCGCCTCGATGAGCTCGGCCTTGTTCACGACTTCCTCCCGATTGTGCAACTGACTCGTCGCGAGCCATTCTGCGCGCACGGTATGCCCTGTGCTGCCGGGACACAAACATTCGGTAGAAAAAAGCCCTTGTGTCGTAACGGATTCACCCCCACCGGTTGGACCGATGGGGGTGAAATCCGCTGTGCGAGCGACCTAACGGCTATGCCACGGAGGGCAGGAACGGCAGTCGGCGCGCCTCGTAGGAGTCGATGTCGGCGGCGTGCCGGAGGGTGAGTCCAATGTCGTCGAGGCCTTCCAGCAGGCGCCAACGGCTGAAGTCGTCCAGCGGGAACGACCAGCTCGCATCCCCCGCCCGGAGCTGGCGGGCGGTCAGGTCGACGGTCACCGGGGTGCTCGGATCCTCCTCGACCAGGTCCCACAACTCTTCGACGGCTTTCAATTCCAACTCGACCGGCAACAGACCTTCCTTGAGGGCGTTGCCGCGGAAGATGTCACCGAAGCGCGGGGCCACCACGGCGCGGAAGCCCCAGTCCCGTAGCGCCCAGACGGCGTGCTCCCGGGAGGACCCGGTGCCGAACTCCGGGCCGGCGATGAGGATCGACGCCCCGGAATAGTTTTCATCGTTGAGCACGAATGTCGGATCTTCCCGCCAGGCACTGAACAGCCCGTCGGCGAATCCGGTCCGGGTCACCCGCTTGAGGTACACGGCGGGGATGATCTGATCGGTGTCCACGTTGGACCGGCGCAGCGGCACGGCGGTGCCGGTGTGGGTGGTGAACTTGTCCATCTCGTCGGTCCCTTCTACAGGTCGGCGGGGGCGGCCAGCCGGCCGACCACGGCGGTGGCGGCGGCCACCGGCGGGGAGACCAGGTGGGTACGCCCACCCCGGCCCTGACGGCCCTCGAAGTTGCGGTTCGAGGTGGAGGCGGAACGCTCGCCCGGCTTCAGCGTGTCGGGGTTCATGCCGAGACACATGGAGCAGCCGGCGAACCGCCACTCGGCTCCGGCGTCGGCGAAGACCTTGTCCAGCCCCTCGGCCTCGGCTGCCTCGCGCACGGCGGCGGAGCCCGGCACCACGAGCATCCGGACGCCGTCGGCGACCCGGTGACCCCGCAGCACGTCGGCGGCGGCCCGCAGGTCCTCCAGGCGACCGTTGGTGCAGGACCCCACGAAGACCACGTCGATGGGCAGTTCCCGCAGCGGGGTGCCGGGGCGCAGGTCCATGTACTCCAGAGCGCGGCGGGCGGCGGCGCGCTCCGAGTCGGTGGTGAACTCCTCCGGGTCCGGCACCGGGGCGCTCAGCGGCGCGCCCTGCCCGGGGTTGGTGCCCCAGGTGACGAACGGGGTGATCTGGCTGGCGTCCAGGGTCACCTCGGCGTCGAAGCGCGCCCCCTCGTCGGTGGGCAGCGTCCGCCACCACGCCACCGCCGCGTCCCAGTCCGCGCCCTGCGGCGCGTTCGGGCGACCCTTGAGGTACGCGAAGGTGGTCTCGTCGGGCGCGATCATGCCGGCCTTGGCGCCCCACTCGATGGACATGTTGGCGATGGTCATCCGCCCCTCCATGGAGAGGGCACGGATCGCCTCGCCGCGGTACTCGACGATGTGCCCGCGACCCCCACCCGTGCCCACCTGCGTGATCAGCGCGAGCACCAGGTCCTTGGCGGTCACGCCGGGCGCGAGGCGACCGGTGACGTTCACGGCCATCGTCTTCGGCCGGCTCTGCGGCAGCGTCTGGGTGGCCAGGACGTGCTCCACCTCGCTGGTGCCGATGCCGAAGGCGAGCGCGCCGAAGGCGCCGTGGGTGGCGGTGTGTGAGTCGCCACAGACGATCGTCAGACCCGGCTGGGTGAGACCGAGCTGCGGGCCGATCACGTGCACGATGCCCTGGTTGTCGTCGCCGAGCGGGTGCAGCCGCACCCCGAACTCGGCGCAGTTGCGGCGCAACGTCTCGATCTGCGTACGCGACGTCGGGTCCGCGATGGTGAGCAGGTCACCACGGCGGAGGCGGAAGGCCGGGTCGGCGTACCCGGTCGGGGTGTTGTGGTCCTCGGTCGCGAGGGTCAGGTCGGTACGACGCACCCGGCGCCCGGCGAGCCGCAGCCCGTCGAACGCCTGCGGGCTGGTCACCTCGTGCAGCAGGTGCAGGTCGATGAAGAGCAGGTCCGGCTCACCGGCGGCGGACCGTACGACGTGCGCGTCCCAGACCTTCTCGGCCAGGGTCCTCGGCTCAGGAGTGACTCCCACCATCTGGACATCCTAAATTCTGGGAGGTAAGTTTCGGCTTGTGGGACACAGTATGAGCGGTGTCGGCGTTCTCGACAAGGCGGTGGTCATCCTGGCCGCCTGCGTGGACGGCGCCAGCCTGGCCGAACTCGTTGAACGCACCAAGCTGCCCCGAGCCACCGCACATCGGCTGGCCCAGGCCTTGGAGATCCACCGGATGCTGGTGCGCGACACCCAGGGCAGATGGCGGCCCGGCCCTCGGCTGGGCGAGCTGGCCAACGCCGCACCGGACGTTCTGCTGACCGCCGCCGAGCCGTTGCTGGCCGCGCTGCGCGACGCCACCGGTGAGAGCGCGCAGCTCTACCTGCGCCGCGCCGACGAGCGGATCTGCGTGGCGGCGGCCGAGCGCGCCAGCGGCCTACGGGACACTGTCCCGGTCGGCTCGGTGCTGCCGATGACGGCCGGCTCAGCGGCCCAGATCCTGCTCGCCTGGGAGCCGCCGGAGGCGGTGATGCCGCTGCTGCCGCGCAGCAAGTTCACCGGCCGCACCCTCGCCGAGGTACGCCGTCGCGGCTGGGCGCAGAGCGTCGCCGAGCGGGAGGCGGGTGTGGCGAGCGTCTCGGCCCCGATCCGCGACCGCACCGGGAGAGTGATCGCCTCGGTGAGCATCTCCGGCCCGATCGAACGCCTCGGCCGCCGCCCCGGCGAACGCCACGCCATGGCCGTGGTGAGAGCCGGCCAACGCCTATCCGGCCTCTAACCCCACCCCGAGCCCCCCACCCGCACCCCGCGCAACACCCCCAATGTTGCTGCCTCCACCGGAGGCCCCCGCCTCCTCCGGTGATCAAGAGGTTTGCGTCACGACACGCCGAGAGCGCTGACGCAAACCTCTTGATCACCGAGAGCGGGGCTGGAAGGCCGGAGGGGTACGGGAAAGGCTCATCTCGCGGAGCGAGATGAGCCTTTGGTTGTAGCCCCGACCGGATTCGAACCGGCGCTACCGCCTTGAGAGGGCGGCGTCCTGGGCCACTAGACGACGGGGCCAGAACTTCTTCCGTTCACCACCCTCGCGGGCGGTGCGACTGTAGTCTAGCGGCACCGTCCGAGGGTTCGAGCGCGGGGTCCGGGCCTGCCCGGGTCGGCGAAACAGCCGCCCCCGGACAACGAAACAGCCCGCCTCACCAGGTGAGACGGGCTGTGCACGATGTAGCCCCGACCGGATTCGAACCGGCGCTACCGCCTTGAGAGGGCGGCGTCCTGGGCCGCTAGACGACGGGGCCAGAACAACTTTCGCTCCCCCACCTCGGCGGTGGAGGAGCTGCACTCTACCGAAGACCACCCTCCGCCCCCGAAGGGGCGGAGTCGAACTCCGTCAGAATCCAGCGTCTGGAAATTCCCGCGAATTCCAGCAGCGCTGGGGTACCAGGACTCGAACCTAGACTAACTGAACCAGAATCAGTCGGGCTGCCAATTACCCCATACCCCATTGGCCCCTTGCGGCGCCGGGAGTGAACTTTACCCTCCCGGTGCCGACAGGCCAAATCCGATCCCCCCGAACCACCCGTGAGCTGCGGAAACAGGGGCATCAGACGGATCAGGCGACGGGAACCACCGGGTTGGTGAGCTCGCCGATGCCCTCGATCCGCACGGTGACCGTATCCCCCTCGACAAGCGGGCTAACCCCGGCCGGAGTGCCGGTGAGAACCACGTCGCCGGGCAGCAGAGTCATCACGTGCGAGATGTACGACACCAGGCCGGGAACGTCGAAGACCATGTCCTTCGTCCGGCCGAGCTGGCGTACCTCCATCTCCTCCGGGTTGCGACCCACCTCACACCGGATCTCCAGATCGGAGACGTCCAGCCCGGTGGTGATCCACGGGCCGATCGGGCAGAACGAGTCGAAGCCCTTGGCCCGGGTCCACTGCCCGTCGGAGCGCTGAAGGTCCCGGGCGGTGACGTCGTTGGCACAGGTGTAGCCGAAGATGGCGCGTTCGGCGGCGGCCCGGTCGGCGCGGCGCGCCCCGGGGGCCCCGATCACGACCGCGAGCTCCGCCTCGTGCTCGACCTGCTTGGAGAAGATCGGCAGTCGGATGGCGTCCCGGGGGCCGATCACCGAGGTGGACGGCTTGAGGAAGAGCAGTGGCTCCTTGGGCACGTCGTTGCCGAGCTCGGCGGCGTGGTCGGCGTAGTTACGACCGACGCACACGACCTTGCTGGGCAGGATCGGCGACAGCAGCCGAACGTCGGAAAGGGCCCACCGGGCCCCACTGAAGGAGAGTTTGCCGAACGGGTGGCCCTCGATCTCGGCGATGGTCAGGCCCTGCGGCCCGGCCCCCGGTTCGCCTTCGACGGCACCGAACGACATTCCCTTGGCATGGGCGAAACGAGCGATACGCACCCCGCCAATCTAGCCCCGTCGGCACCCCAACCGGCCACGACCGGCGCTCGGGTGTGCGCAACCCGTCAGCGCGCGGCAGCCTATCGGAGCAGGAGGTGACCGGGGCGGGCTTCCCGAATTCGTACCCGCACGGAAGCGACGCGCCCCTACCGTCGGCTCCGGAGGTTCGTTCGTATGCCTGCATCGACACGACACCACAGAGCCCTCGCAGTGTTCGTGCACTGCCTCGGCATCCTCGCCGCCGTGCCGGCCCTGCCGGCGGCGGCTCCGGAGGCGGCGGCCGCGCCACGACCACCGGCGGCCACGCCACAACCGACGGCCAGCGCGCCACGACCGCCGGCGGCCACGCCAGGACCACCGGCTGGCGCGCCACGTCCCACGGACGTCCCGCCACCACCACCGGCGACGGTCGGCCCAGCGGTCACTCGGCCGCCGGTGGCGATGGCCGCCCGGGTGACCGAACCCACGCCGCCCTCGGCGCCACCGGCGATGGCACCACCCACCCGGGCGCCGGCGTCCGCGCCCCCGCAACCGGTCACGGTGGCGGTCGCGACGGAGAGCAGCCCGGCACCGAGGTACCGGATCCAGGTGCGCAACGTGAGCGGCTCGACGCTGGACACCACTGTGCGTCAGGAGTTGCCGCCCGGCTCGACGACGACTGCGATCAGCGGCGGCGGCCGGTCCACCCCGGCCAACGGGTCGGCCACCGAGGTGACGTGGCGGCTGCGGCTGCCCGCGCACAGCACCACCACGTTGGGCACCGCGCTCGCGGCGACCGCACCGGGTCAGCCGCTGACCGCGCCGACCTGCGCGTTCACCAGTGACGGCAGCCGACCGTACGACTGCGCCACTGCCACCTGGCAGGCCGCGGCGGCACCGGCGGCCGAGGTGACCGAGGCACCGGCCTGGCGCCGCTACCCGGTACTCCTCGCCGGCCTGGCGGTTCTGCTGCTGATCAGCGCCGCGGTGTTCTGGGTGTGGCGACGGCGGCGGCGCGGGCGGCGGGTGACGGCTGCCGCGCTCGCCACCGGCGGTGGAGCCGGGGATGGTCGCGGGACGATCTACCCGCGACCGGCAGCCCCGAGTCCGGTGCGGCGTCGGGGTACCCCGCCGGTCTGGATGTTGGTGGGCGCTGCGGTCGTGGTGCTGGCCGGCGTCGTCGGCACCGCGGGTTGGACGGCGACCCGGCAGGTCGCAGCGATCGACACCCAGAAGCAGCCGACCAGCGGCGCGTGGATGGGCACCGGGGTCACCGGGTCGCTGGGTGTGCCGCTGCGCGAGTCGGCGTTCGAGTTCACCGTGTACCGGATGACCTGCGGCGCTCCCGGCACCGCTGGGAAGGCCGACGGTGGCCCTCCCGCGCCGGTGGACGGCCGACGCTGCGAGGCGACAGTGGGTGTGCGCAACGTCACCGCCGACCACCAGCTGTGGCACAGCGAGCTGCAACGGGCGTACCTGCCGGGCGGGCGCTGGGTGAGCACCGACGAGTCGGCCACCCGGATGGCGAACCTGGGTCGGGACGTCTTCGCCAACCCGATGGCGGCGGGTACCCGGATGGTGCTGCCGCTGGTCTTCACCGTCGACGGGCGGGACCCGCCGGAGCAGCTGGAGCTGCGCAGCGGGGTGTTCTCCGCCGGGGTCCGGGTGCACATGCCCTGACCGGTGTTCCGGGCGGCGGTCGTACCCTGGGTGCGTGACCGCCGCCCTCGCCCGCACCGTGCTCGACGCGGCGCAGTGGCAGGCCCGCCGGCGGGCCCACGAGCAGCGGGTGGACGTCTGGCTGACCCCGCACCTGGCCCGGCGACGACGCGGTGAGCGGCATCCGGTGGCCGACTTCCTGTTCACCTACTACTCGCACCGCCCGGCCCAGCTGCGGCGCTGGCATCCGGGGCCCGGGGTCGAGTTGCGCGACGCCGACCCGGCGGAGTTCGGCCGCGACTACCGCGCCAGCACCGCCGGGGTCACCCTCGACACCGACGGGGTACGCGCGCGGCGCGGCGAGTCGATCACCTGGATCCGTTCCCTGTTGACGGCGACGCGTGGGCGGGCGCCGCACTTCGGCTGCTTCGGGATGCACGAGTGGGCGATGGTCTACCGGCAGACCCGGGAGGAGTTACGGCACAACGCCTGGCCGCTGCGGTTGAGCGCGGAGCGCACCGCCGCGGTCGTCGAGGAGCGCGGGGTGCGGTGCAGCCACTTCGACGCGTTCCGGTTCTTCACACCGCCGGCCCGCCCGTTGAATGTGCTCTCCCCGACCCGGGAGACGCAGCACGCGCACGAGCAGCCGGGCTGCCTGCACGCCAACATGGATCTGTACAAGTGGGCGTACAAGTTGTCGCCGTTGGTGCCCTCGGAGTTGGTGGCCGACGCGTTCGACCTGGCTCGGGACATCCGCACGCTGGACATGCGGGCCAGCCCGTACGACCTGGCGGCGCTCGGCTACCCGCCGGTGCGGGTGGAGACCGCGGACGGTCGGGCGGAGTACGCGGCGGCGCAGCGCGCGTTCGCCGAGCGGGCCGCGGTGCTACGCGACCGGCTGCTCACCGCCGTCCCGGCCTGACCCGGCGTCGGCCCGCTCAGGTTGCCGGGCGGGTACGCAGGCCGTCGATGAGCAGCGCCACGACGGCTTCCATGTCGTCGTCGAGGCCGGGATCGTTCCAGTCGGCCCGGTGGGCTGGGTGGTGGAACCGGGCGGTGGCCTGCAACAGGGCCCGGCCGGCCACCGCCGGGTCGGGCACGGCGAATTCACCGGCGGTGACCCCGTCCGCGACGATCAGGCTGAGTTGACCGGCGAGGACCTCCAGGTGGGTGGCGACCGCGCCCTCGGAGAGGGTGGCGAGCTGGTGGAAGTTGTCGAACAGCTCGGGGTCCTCCCGCGCCATCCGGCGTTTGGTGCCGCTCAGCTCCGCCAGCCAGCGGCGCAGCCGTCGTGGGGCCGGGCCGGGCCCGGTGGCCACCTCGATCAGCGGGGTGGACACCCGGGCCAGCCACCGTTCGGCGACCGCGTCGCGCAGCGCCGCCTTGCTGGCGAAGTGCCGGTAGACGCTGCCGTGGCTCACGCCCAGCGCGCGGGCGACGTCCAGCACAGTGGCCTTGGCCGGCCCGTAGCGGCGCAGCACCTCCTCGGCGGTGTCGAGGATGCGGTCGGCCGTCAGGGCGGTGGCGTCGCTCATCGCTCAAGCCTTCCTGACGGCGCGACCGGCCGTGGCGCGACCCCCGGTCGGCGGACGCGCCACGACCGGGTGGTCACGCCCGCTCGCTGTCCAGGTGGGCCATCTGCGCCTCGTCGTAGCGGGCGCCGGCGACCGCGTCGGCCGGGACGGCGGCCTCGATGGCGGCCAGGTCCGCCCCGGTGAGCGTGATCGCCGCGGCTCCCAGTGCCTCGGTGAGGCGGTCGCGGCGGCGGGCGCCGATCAGGGGCACGATGTTCTCGCCCCGGGCGAGCACCCAGGCGATGGCGATCTGCGCCACGGTGACGCCCCGGGTCTCGGCGATGGCGCGCAGCGCCTCCACCAGGGCCAGGTTGCGGCCGAGGTTGTCGCCGGAGAACCGGGGCAGGTGGCTGCGGAAGTCGGTGCCGGCGGTCTCCCGCTGGGCCGTCCAGTGGCCGCTGATGAGCCCGCGGGACAGCACCCCGTAGGCGGTGATCCCGACGCCGAGCTCGCGGGCCGTCGGCAGGATGTCGGTCTCCGGGTTGCGGGAGATCAGCGAGTATTCGATCTGCAGGTCGGTGATCGGGTGCACGGCGTGCGCCCGGCGCAGGGTTTCCGCGCTCACCTCGGACAGACCGATGTGGCGGATGTGGCCGGCCTTGACCAGCTCGGCGAGGGTGCCGACCACGTCCTCCACCGGGACGTCCGGGGAAAGCCGGGCTGGGCGGTAGATGTCCACGTGGTCGGTGCCGAGACGGCGCAGGGTGTACGCCAGGAAGTTCTTGATCGCGGCGGGGCGGACGTCGACGCCGTTCCAACCGCCCTCGATGTCGCGCAGAGCGCCGAACTTCACGCTGATCAGGGCGTTGTCGCGGTTGCGGCCGCGCAACGCGTCGCGCAGCAGCAGCTCGTTGTGCCCCATGCCGTAGAAGTCGCCGGTGTCCAGCAGGGTGATGCCGGCGTCCAGTGCGGCGTGGATGGTGGCGATGCTCTCGGCCTCGTCGGTGGCGCCGTAGAGGTCCGACATGCCCATCAGTCCGAGCCCGAGCGCGGAGACGGTGGGGCCGGTGGTGCCGAGGGTGCGGGTGTTCATGGGGTGTTCCTCTCACCTGGGTGACGCGTTGAGCGTACACCTTTCGGATGACAGATTTCAGATTCTGTCACCAGAGATTCGCAGGAACCCCGACGACGGAGGACTTTTCTGATGGTTTGCTACTCGCCGTCTGTTCGGCGGTCACGCTTGCGCTGGGACTGGCGCTTCTTCTCGGCCAGCCGGCGCTCCTTCGCCCCACGGGACGGGCGGGTCGCTCGACGCGCCGGTGGTGGGGGTGCGGCGGCCTCCCGCAGCAGGGCGGTCATCCGTGCCCGGGCCGCCTCCCGGTTGGCCAGCTGGGCCCGGTGCTCGCTGGCGGCGATCGTCAGCACCCCGTCGACGAGGCGGTTGGCCAGCCGGGCCAGCGCCCGCGACCGCAGCCAGTCGGGCACGGTGGGCGAGTTGGCCAGGTCGTAGCTGAGCTCGACGCGGGAGTCAGCGGTGTTCACGCCCTGCCCGCCCGGCCCAGACGAGCGGGAGAACCGCTCCCGCAGCTCTGCGGCGGGGACGACCCACCGGTCGGTCACCCGCAGTCCGTCGTCCACGCCCCGAGGCTAACCCGCCACGGCCTGCCGGGGGCTATCGGTGCGGAGGCTCGCTCTGGGTCGGGGACTGGCTGGGCGCCGTCCCGGCGGTCTCCTCGTCGGAACCGACCGCCGCGTACGCCACCGCGCCGAAGAGCAGCAGCCCGATCACCGCCGCCTTCACGGCGACCCCACGGATCAGCGCCCAGGCGCCCCTGCGGGCGCCCGGCACCGATTTCTTGACGGTCTGGTAGTCGTTCCACCCGCGTCGTGCCCGGGCGTACGCCGACCCCACTGCACATCCGATGACCAGCCCCACCAGCAGGAGGACCGTGAGAAGAGGACGCTCCACCTCCGCCAGTATCCATACCGACCGTAATATTTCCATGGTCCGATGCCGTCGGGCCGGATATCTGACAGTGGCAGCCCCCGGCAGGGGCGTTCGGGCAGCTCAGCCACCCTTGCCGATGATCGTGTCCGCGGTCTGCTGCACCTGGTCGATCGGGATGGCGAAACCGATGCCGATCGAGCCGTTCCCGTCGATGGTGGCGATGGCGGTGTTCACCCCGACCACCTCACCACGGGCGTTGACCAGTGGCCCACCGGAGTTGCCCGGGTTGATGGACGCATCGGTCTGCACCGCGCTGTGCCGGTTGTTGCCGAGGCGTACCTCGCGGTCCAGGGCGCTGACGATGCCAGCGGTGACCGTCCCCGCCAGCCCGAGCGGCGAACCCACCGCGAGCACCGGCTCACCGACCCGGGTCGCGCCCGGCTTGGCCAGGGGCAACGGGGTGAGACCGGCCGACGCCGGCACCTTCAGCACCGCCAGGTCACTGCGCGGCTCCCGCCCGACCACCTCGGCGGCGAACCGACGCCCGTCGGGCAGCTCCACTGTCACCGGACCGCCACCACCCTTGGCCAGGATGTGGTCGTTGGTGATCAGGTGCTGCTGGTCGTCCACGGCGAAGCCGGAGCCGGTCGCGGACCCGCTGCTCGCGCCGCCGGCCAGCACCGACACCACCCCCGGCACGGTCCGCTCGGCCGCCGTGACCAGCTCGGCCGGCACCGGGGCGGCGGACGCGGCCGCCGGCCCACCAGCCCCGTCCCGGCTCGCCACCACGCCACCGGCGAGAGCACCGGAGACGGCCGAGACCGCCACCACGCCCAGCACGGCGAGCAGCCGCCCGGGCCGCCGTCCGCCCGGGTCGCGCTCGGGCGCGTCCCACCACCCGCGCCCGTCCGGGTCGAGTTCCGGCGAGATGAACCAGGGACCACGCGGTTCGCCCAGTCCGGTCTGCACTGCCATGCGTACTCCTCACTGACGACGTCGGTTGTGCGCAGCGGTCAGGGCAGCCGGGAGAACCAGCGCATCGAGCCGGCGGCGGCACCCATCGCGAACACCAGTCCGAGGCCGATGAACCGGGCCGAGACGTCCTGCCGCTCGGTGCGGTAGCCGACCGAACTGCCGATGTCGTCGTAGACGGCGCGCAGCTCGTCGGAGGTGCTGGCCTCGTGGAACATCCCGCCGGTCTCCTCGGCGACCGCCTTGAGGGTCTGCCCGTCCACCGGCACCTGGATGGGTCGGCCACCCCGGTCGACGAACCCGGACGGTGTGCCGAACGAGATCGAGTGCACCGGCACCTCCGCCGTCACCGCCTCCGCCGCCGCCTCCATCGGGTCCATCCCGGAGGTGTTGGCGCCGTCGGAGAGCAGGATGATCCGGGCCGGTGGCGGCTCCTTCGCGGCTTCGTTGTCCAGGCTCTTGACCGCGCCGAGGGAAGTGTTGATGGCCTCGCCGATCGCGGTGCCCTGCACGCCGGTGATCCCCTCGGCGAGCCGGTCGATCCCCTCTTCGAGGGCGTCCCGGTCGGTGCCCGGTGGCACCAGCACGGCGGCGCTCCCGGCGAACGCGACGAGCCCCACGTTGAACTCGTCGGGCAGGCCCTTGACGAAGCGCCGGGCGGCCTCCTTCGCCGCGGCCAGCCGGTCCGGCTCGACGTCGGTGGCGAGCATCGACGTCGAGACGTCCACCGCCACCATCACCGTGGCCCGTTCCCGGGGCACCCGGACCTCGGCGGTCGGGCGGGCGAAGCCGACCACGAGCAGCGCCAGCATGGCCAGGAAGAGCCCGGCCGGTACGTGCCGACGCCACGCGGGCCGCTGCGGCGCCACCCGGTCCAGCAGCCGCAGGTTGGTGAAGCGGACCGCGTACCGGCTGCGTCGGCGCTGCATCACCAGGTACGCGACGACCAGGGCGAGCACGCCGAGCAGCAGCCAGAGTCGCAGCGGCGACTGCCAGATCACGCGGCACCTCCCCGCGGCTGGCCGGACGGCGCGGCGGCCAGCCGACGCTGGGCGTGCACGTGCCGGACGATGTCGGCGCTCCAGTCCCCGTCGGTGCGCAGCGGCAGGTGGGTGGCACCGCTGCGACGCACCGCCTGACGGACCTGTTCGCGCTGGGCGGCGGCGGCTTCGGCGTACCGCTCGCGCAGCCGGCGGTCCGACGTGGACACCTCGCGGTGCCGGCCGGTCTCCGGGTCGACGAGCGTGATCAGGCCGACGTCCGGCAGTTCCAGCTCCCGCGGGTCGGTCACCTCGATCGCCAGCACCTGGTGCCGGACGGCCAGCCGGCGCATGGTCCGCTCCCAGGGCGCCGCCTCGCCGGGATCGTCGGGCAGACCGTCGAGGAAGTCGGAGACCACCACCACCAGCCCGCGCCGGTTGGCGATCCGGTGCAGCGCGTCGAGGCCGTCCGCCAGGTCGGGCGGTCGGGCCGTGGGGGCACGCCCCGGCCGGTCGGGGGGCGCGGTGACGCGGGGGGCGGCGAGCAACGAGCGGAGCAGCGCGAGCAGATGGGTACGACCACTGCGGGCCGGAAACCGGCGTACCCCGTCGGCGCGCAGCACCTGGGCGCCAAGGCGGTTGCCGACACCCGCGGTCAGGAAGCCGACCGCCGCGACGGCGGCCACCGCCAGTTCCCGTTTGTCCAGCTCGGCGGTGCCGAACTCCATGCTGGCGCTGCCGTCGACGAGCAGCCAGGTGGTCAGTTCCCGGTCGGCGTCGACCTGCCGGACGTGCGGCACAGCCGTGCGGGCCGTCACCGCCCAGTCCATCCGGCGGACCTCGTCCTCGCCCGGCCGGTACTCGCGACTGCCGGCGGGCTCACTGCCCGGACCGGGCAGCAGCCCGCGGTACTGACCGTGCAGCAGGCCGTTCAGCCGACGCGTGACGGTCAGTTCCAGCCGGCGCAGGCGCTGGTCGGGGGCCAGCTCGGCCAGGCCGGGGTCGGCGGGCGCGGCGACGGCGCGTCTCATGCCGCCGCCAGGTCCGGCGCCTGCTGCGGGTGCCCGCTGGCCAGCCGGGGCGGTGGCACCGCCTCGACGAGCCGTCGCACCACGCTTTCGGCCGACACCCCGTCGGCCACCGCGTCGAAGGAGAGCACCAGCCGGTGGGCGAGGACGTCGACGGCCAGCTCACGGATGTCCTCGGGCAGCACGTACTCCCGCCCCCGCAGCAGGGCCTGCGCACGGGCGGCCGCGACGAGGCCCAGGGTGGCTCGCGGACTGGCCCCGTACGCCAGCAGCGGGGCGATCTCCGGCAGCCCGAACCGGCCCGGGTCGCGGGTGGCGAGGATCAGCCGCACCACGTACTCGGCCAACGCGTGGTGGACGAAGACCCGCTCGGCGTGGGCCTGCAGGTCCCGCAGCCGTTGCGCGTCGAGCACCTGGCGCGGGCTCGGCCGGTCGGTGCTCATCCGGTAGAGGATGGCCAGCTCGTCGGCGTCGCTGGGGTAGTCGACCACCACCTTCATCAGGAACCGGTCGCGCTGCGCCTCGGGGAGCTGGTAGACCCCCTCGGACTCGATCGGGTTCTGGGTGGCCAGCACCAGGAACGGCTCCGGGACCGGCCAGCTGCGCCCGCCGATCGAGACCTGCCGTTCGGCCATCGCCTCCAGCAGCGCCGACTGGACCTTGGCGGGGGCCCGGTTGATCTCGTCGGCCAGCACCAGGTTGGCCATGATCGGGCCCAGCTCGATGTCGAAGGTTTCCTTGGACGCCCGGTAGATCCGGGTGCCCACGATGTCGGAGGGCACCAGGTCCGGGGTGAACTGGATCCGGGAGAAGGTGCCGCCGACCACTGTCGCGAGGGTCTGCGCGGCCAGTGTCTTGGCCACGCCGGGCACCCCCTCCAGGAGGCAGTGTCCGTTGGCGACCAGGGCGGTGAGCAGGCGTTCGACGAGGCGATCCTGCCCCACGATCACGCGTTTGACCTCGAAGAGGGTCTGTTCCAGCTCGATGCCGGTCGGCTCCGGATCGACCGGGCTGGGCATGCTGGCCAGGGTGTCCGAGATGTCCGTCACGGTGCTTGCTTCCCGGGCACACGGCCGGCAAACGTCGGATTGTGCGGGCCGGACCGGCCCGCAGTGGCCGGAATCGGGATGAGCCGCGCGGAAGGGTGACGACCATCGCGAGCCCGTCGAGGACGGCCTCAACCGGCCCGATCGGCGGCGGAGGCACCGAAGTCGGCAGGCGACCGGCCAGGGAGCGCCGATCGGCGCGAGCGAGGCCAAAGGACGCAGAGCCTCCAGCGCCCGGCCACGGAGAGTCCGACCGGCGAGCCGGTGAAGGACGCCTGCGTGATCCACTCGCGTTCCCGGAAATCGGGATATCCCGGATCGGCGGACACGCCGACTTCAGGAAACCCGAGTCGATCAATGCCCGGACCGGCTGGCCGAGGCGCATCCGGCGAATCCGCTGAGCGGACAGGGTCCGGCCCCCGACGCCACAGGCGACGGGGGCCGGGTGCCGGTTCGGTCAGGGTGTGTGGGTGAGCAGGGTGAAGCCCAGGTCAGCCGGGGTCCCGGCCGAGTTGCGGGTCTGCACGAAGACCGCGTTGGGCGTGCTCAGCCGCGGAGCCACCGAGATCTCGCCAGCCGGCGGAATGCAGCAGGCGTCGGACCGCGAGATGGTGGCCAGGAAGGCACCGGCCGTGACGGTGTAGCCGAACTGCACCTCGTACTGGCCGGGGCCGTACTTGATGACGGTGCCGGTGCCGCGCGCCTTGGTGCCGTTGGAGTTGACGACGGTGAAGACGTTGGTGGCCACCAGCGTGCTGGCCGCACCCGCCTTCAGCGCGGCCTTGGCCTTGCGGGCCGACTCGGCGGTGACCGGCGGTTGGGCGTTGCTGCCGCGCGCCGCCGGCTGGACGGCCTCCTGCGGCGCCTTCGCCGACGGCTGGGCGATGGCGATGCCCCCGCCGGCCAGGCTGAGGCCCAGGACGGCGAACGTGACCGCCGCCAACTTACGTCGGAAGGATGTACTCATGACAGGTCCCCCTTGTGTGACCGTGCGAATTCGGCCGACCCGCGGGCCGGGACGGATGACTGCCCATAAATAGGAGTACGACGACTGCTGGGCGAGGGAAAGCCAACTCACTGGCACCCTGGTAGATTGATTTCTCGGCAATCTACATCCCATCTGAGCTGCGGATACTACTCAGAGTTGCGTCGTTTGAGCCAGATGGAACGTAGCACCGGAAAAAGCAGACAGTCAATAGTTGATCTCGCTTTTCCGAGGTGTCAACCAGCCGTCAGATAATTGTGAAATGTGAGAGCGTCATCATTCATGAAATGGTTTCTGACGCTCGGCTACGATCATCAGCGTGACCGTCGAGGCTGCACCCGCGCACCGGTTCACCCGGCTTCGCACGGTGCTCTGGTGGCTTGCCGTCGCACCCACAGCGCTCTGGGCGGCCGCCCGGCTGCTCGGCGTGGACCGGGGGCCGTTGGTGCAGGCGCTCGCCTTCACCCCGTACGTCGCGGGCGTCAGCGTGCTGGTCCTGGCCCTCGCGCTCGCCCTACGGCGCTGGTGGCCGGCGGCGCTCGCGGCAGTGGCGGCGGTGGCGCTGCTCGGCACCGTCGCACCGCGGGCGCTGGCCAGCCCGCAGCCGGCGGCGGCCGGGCCGACCGTGCGGCTGCTCACCGCCAACCTGCTCGCCGGCACCGGTGACGCGCGGACGCTCGTGGAGCTGGTCCGGCGACACCAGGTCGACGTGCTCACCGTGCAGGAGTTCACCCCGGACGCGCAGGCCGCCCTGGACCAGCTCGGCCTCGACACGCTGCTGCCGCACCGGCAGCTCAACCCGGAGATCGGCACCGCCGGGTCGGGGCTCTACTCGCGGTGGCCGATCAGCGACGTCGGCGTCCGGCGCAACCTCGAAGGTTGGGGCTTCAGCCAGGCGTACGCGACGGTGTCCGTCCCCGGTGGGCCCCCGGTCCGCGTCGAGTCCGCCCACCCGTCGGCGCCGTACGCCCTGGACCAGGTGGGCGCCTGGCGGGCCGACCTGACCGCCCAACCACCGGCCACTCCGGACGGCGGCCTGCGGATCCTCGCCGGGGATTTCAACGCCACCCTCGACCACAGCCCACTGCGGGCCCTGCTGCGCACCGGTTACGTCGACGCCGCCGACGCCACCGGACAGGGCCTGACCGGCACCTGGGGCCCGTACGACGGCGACCTCATCCCACCCGTCGCCATCGACCACATCCTGGTCGACCACCGGATAGCGGTCCGCTCGGTGCGGGTGCTCGCCCTACCCGGCAGCGACCACCGCCCCGTCCAAGCCACCCTCACCCTCCCCACCCCCTAACCCCCGCCCGCCCGCCCGCCCGCCCGCGATCTTGCGCTTTCTGTCCCGTCATAACGAGCAAAAGCCCTGTATCGACGACACAAAGTGCAAGATCGCGGGTGGGGGTGGGGGTGGGGGTGGGGTGGGGGTGGGGTTAGACGGGGGTGGGGGCGAGGCCGTAGGTCAGGGCGTCGACCAGGGCGTGCCAGCTGGCCTCGACGACGTTCGGGTGGACGCCTACAGTGGTCCAGTCCCGGCCGCTGCTGTCGGAGGTCTCCAGCAGCACCCGGGTCACCGCGCCCGTGCCGTGGCTGCCCTCCAGGATGCGCACCTTGTAGTCGGCCAACTCGAAGTCGCGCAGCTGCGGGTAGTGCCGGGTCAGCCCCACCCGCAGCGCCTCGTCGAGGGCGTTGACCGGGCCGTTGCCCTCGGCGGTGGCGATCACCCGCTCACCGCGAACCCGGATCTTGACGGTGGCCTCGGAGACCACCCCGCCATCCTCGCGGTGCTCGACCAACACCCGGTACGACTCCAGGGTGAACGGTCGGGCCGGGCTTCCCTCGGGCAGCTCGGAGCGGACCAGCAACTCGAAGGACGCGTCGGCCGCCTCGAAGGACCAACCACCCGCTTCCAACTCCTTGACCCGCTTGGTGACCCGGGTCAGGGCGTCCGGGCTGCTGCCCAGGTCCAGGCCCAGCTCGCGGCTCTTCAGCTCGACGCTGGCCCGACCGGCCATCTCGGTGACCAGGATCCGCATGTCGTTGCCCACCACCGACGGGTCCACGTGGTTGTAGAGCAACGGGTCGACCTTGATCGCGCTCGCGTGCAGCCCCGCCTTGTGGGCGAAGGCGGCGGCCCCGGCGTACGCCTGGTGGGTGTCGGGGGCGATGTTGGCGATCTCGGCGATGGCGTGCGAGACCCGCACCATCTGTGCCAGGCAGCCCTCCGGTAGGACGGGCATGCCCAGCTTGAGTTCGAGGTTCGCGACGACCGCGAAGATGTCGGCGTTGCCCGGGCGTTCGCCGTACCCGTTGGCGGTGCCCTGCACGTGGCGGACGCCCGCCTCCACGGCGGCGATCGTGTTGGCCACGGCGCAGGCGGTGTCGTTCTGGGCGTGTATGCCGAACAGCGCGGGGTCGATTCCCAGCCGGTCGGTCAGGTCGCGGATCACGGCGGTCACCTGGGACGGCAGCATGCCGCCGTTGGTGTCGCAGAGCACCATCCGCTCGGCGCCGGCGGCGAGCGCGGTCTGCACCACCGCCGCACCGTACGCGGGGTCGTGCCGGTAGCCGTCGAAGAAGTGTTCGCCGTCGACGAAGACCCGTCGGCCCTCGCGGACGAGGTGGTCGACGGTGTCGTGGATCATCGCCAGGTTCTCCGCGCCGGTGGTCCGCAGCGCGCGCTCGACGTGCCGGGTGTCGGCCTTGGCGACCAGGGCCACCGCCGTCGTCTGCGCGTCCAGCAGGGCGCGCACCTGGGGGTCGTCGGCGACGGAGACGCCGGCCTTGCGGGTGGCGCCGAACGCGACGAGCACGGCGTGCCGCAGATCCAGTTCGGTGCGGGCGCGCCGGAAGAACTCGGTGTCCTTGGGTACCGCGCCCGGCCAGCCGCCCTCGATGAAGCCGACGCCGAACTCGTCGAGCAGCCGGGCCACGGCCAGCTTGTCGACCACCGAGTAGGTGAGCCCCTCGCGCTGGGCGCCGTCGCGCAACGTGGTGTCGAAGACCTGGAACGTCATCAGGATCCTTTCTCGGAGCAACAAAAAGACCTCCCGCGGATGCGGGAGGTCTGCGCGCTCGGCAGAGGGGAGAGCCGGCGCGCTAGGTCGCAATAATCAGGACGGTGCGTGTCACGATGGCTACTCTGCCACCCCGCCCATGGTTTTGGGAGGAACAATCCACATGGCGAGACGATTACTGAGCGTTCGTTCAGCTCGAGCCATCGCCCGTGATCGGCTTCACACGCCACCAGGGCGCCCACCGGCAGGAACAGCGGTGCGGAAGCATCTGGAACTGGCCACGTGCCAGTTGCAAGGAGGACCCGTGCTCACCGTCAGTGACCGCTTACCTGAGCACGGACTCACCGCCTGCGTATCGCTGGGCGCCACCAACGCGTCCAAGACGATCAACCACGCGTCCCACGAGGGCAAGTGGCGTCTGGTCTTCGTCGGGCCGATGGACGAGACCTCCATCAGCCCGACGGAGATCGCCGGGGTGTGACCATGGGCCTGGACGCGCTCACCGCGGCCCTGCCGGCGTACGCCACGGACATCAGGCTCAACCTGGGCTCCACCCTCGGCGCGTCGACGTTGACCCCGACGCAGACCTGGGGCACCGCGCTGGCCTCTGCGGTGGCCGCCCGCAACCCGGTGGTGCTGCGGGAGATCGCGGCCGAGGCGCTCGGACACCTCGGGCCGGAGGGGGTCGAGGCCGCCAAGGGCGCCGCGGCGATCATGGCGATGACCAACATCTACTACCGGGCCAAGCACCTCCTCGACGACGAGCGGTACACCTCGATGCCGGCCCGACTGCGGATGCAGATCGTCGCGCGGCCGGGGGTGGACAAGGGCGACTTCAAGCTCTGGTGCCTCGCCGTGTCGACCATCAACGACTGCGACGTGTGCGTGCGCTCGCACGAGAAGACGCTGCGCGACAAGGGCTTCACCCCGGAACAGGTGCACGAGGCCCTGCGGATCGCCGCCGTGGTGCACGCCGCTGCGGTCACCCTGGACGCCCAAGCCGCGCTGGCCTGAGCTGGTACGCCGTTTCCGGCCCCCGACGGCCGGGTAGCTCCGACGGAGACATGAGTTGCTCGGTGACAGTCAGGAGTGAACGGCATGGACAGGATCGATCCGCACGCCACCCACGCCGGGCCGGACCCGCTACGCGGGGGTGACCAGGGCACGGTGCCCGGCGGCGCGCCGGCCGGCACGTTCGACCCCTGGCGCTACCGCGACCAGGCCGGCGTGGCCGACGTCGACCTGGTCGGCTACAAGGTCGAGGCCACCGACGGTGGAATCGGCAAAATCGACAGCGCCAGTCACGAGGTGGGCGGCAGCTACCTGGTAGTGGACACCGGGCCGTGGATCTTCGGCAAGAAGGTGATGCTTCCGGCCGGCACCGTCAACCAGGTCGACCACGACCAGCGCACCGTCTCCGTCGACCGGACCCGGGACCAGATCAAGGCCGCCCCGGAGTACGACGAGAGCAGCCACAGCGACCCGAGCTACCGGGACCAGCTGGGTGGCTACTACGACGAGACGTACGGCGCGCTGCCGCCCGGCACGGCCCGGTGACTGTCCGACCCGACGGCCGGTGGGGCGATGTCCCACCGGCCGTTACCGTGTGACAGTGGACACCACCGAGGACGACCCCCAGCTCTCGCTCCCCGCCACCTTCAACTTCCGCGACGTCGGTGGCTACGTCGGCCACGACGACCGGACCGTGCGCCGGGGCCGGCTCTACCGCTCCGACTCGCTGCACCGCCTCACCGAGCAGGACCAGGACGCGTTCGCCGCGATCGGGATCCGCACCGTCATCGATCTGCGCCGCCCCACCGAGGTGGAGCGGGACGGTCGGGTGCCGGCGTACCAGGGTCTGACCTACCGGCACATCCACCCGGAGCACGCCGACTGGGCGGGTACGCCGCACGAGGAGGGCGCGAGCCTGGCGCGCTACCTCGCGGACCGGTACGCCGACCTGGCCCAGACCGGCACCGCCGGGCTGGCCGAGGCGGTCGGGTTGATCGCCGACTCCGCCAACGCCCCGGTGGTGGTGCACTGCGTCGCCGGCAAGGACCGCACCGGGATCGTCTGCGCGTTGACCCTGGCCGTGCTCGGCGTCGACGACGCGGACATCAGCGCGGACTACGCGTTGAGCAGCGCGGCGTCGGCCCGCTACAGCGCCTGGCTGGCCTCCGTCACCCCGGACGGTGTTGACGTGCCGGCACCGTTCCTGAGCTCACCCGCCGAGGCCATGCAGATCTTCCTCAACGAGCTGCGCGAGGGGCACGGCTCGGTCGAGGCGTACCTGCGCCACGCCGGGGTGACCGACGAGCAGCTCGCCGCGCTGCGCGACCACCTGCTCGACGAACCCGCCCAGGCCTGGGCCGACGACGACGCGCCGGGCGGCGTCGGGCACGGCTGACTGCGCCGGCCCGTCCGGGTGGGCGGGCCGGCCACAGCGACGGAGGTCAGAAGACCCGCTGCACCCAGCCGTACGGGTCGGCCGCCGTGCCCCGCTGGATGTCGACCAGCTGCTGGCGCAGGGCCATGGTGACCTGGCCGGGCTCGCCACCACCGATCAGGAACTCACCGTCCGGGAAGCGGACCCCACCGATCGGGGTGATGACCGCGGCGGTGCCGCAGGCGAACACCTCCCGTAGGCGACCGCTGGCGGCGTCGGCCTGCCAGTCGGCGAAGCTGACCGGCCGCTCCTCGACCCGGTGCCCGGCCGCGCCGGCCAGCGCGAGGACGGCGTCGCGGGTGATGCCCGGCAGGATCGTGCCGGTCAACGGTGGGGTGACCACAGTGCCGTCGTCGTAGACGAAGAAGACGTTCATGCCGCCCAGTTCGTCGACGAACCGGCGCTCCACCGCGTCCAGGAAGACGACCTGGTCGCAGCCGGCCTCGATGGCCTCCGCCTGCGCCGCCAACGACGCGGCATAGTTGCCGCCGCACTTGGCCGCGCCGGTGCCACCGGGCGCGGCCCGGGTGTAGTCCGGAGAGACCCAGACGGTGACCGGCTTCACGCCACCGCTGAAGTACGCACCGACCGGTGAGGCGATCACCATGTAGAGGTACTCGTTGGCCGGGCGGACGCCGAGGAAGACCTCGCTGGCGAACATGAACGGCCGCAGGTAGAGGCTGCCGTCCTCGCCGGTGGGGATCCACTCACGGTCGATCTCGATCAGCTTGTGCAACGAGTCGACGAACACCTCCGGCGGCAGCACCGGCATCGCCATCCGCTGCGCGGAGGTGGCGAAACGGGCGGCGTTGGCGTCCGGCCGGAACATCGTCACACCACCGTCGGCCGTGCGGTACGCCTTGAGCCCTTCGAAGATCTCCTGCGCGTAGTGCAGCACCGCGCTGGCCGGGTCCATCGGGATCGGGCCCCGCGCCTCCACCCGGGCGTCGTACCAGCCCTTGCCGTCGGCGTAGCGGACGGTGACCATGTGGTCGGTGAAGACCCGGCCGAACCCGGGGTTGACCAGGAGGGCGGCCCGATCGGCGGCGGATACCGGCGCGGCATTCGGACGGATCTCGAAGTCGAGCTTGTCACCACCGCTCATCGCGCTGACCTCCCTGCGGAACAACGGCATGCGGGACCGCACACCGAGATGGTTGTGCCAGAAACCTACCCCGAACGGTCGTTCAGCGGGTAGCGCCGGTCGGGCCGGACGGACGGCACCGGGCGGACCGGCGCCGGGCCGGTCGCCGGGCGGGCCGGGACGGTCAGGCTACGGCGTGGGCGGCGAGCCGGTCGCCGACCTCTTCGGTACGCAGCGGTACGCCCGGAACCCGGTTGGCCAGCTCGGCGGCGACCGCCGCGTTGACCCGGGCGGCGGACTCGGCGTGCCCGAGCTGATCCAGCAGCAACGCGGCGGAGAGCACGGCGGCGACCGGGTCGGCGATGCCCTGACCGGCGATGTCCGGCGCCGAGCCGTGCACCGGCTCGAACATCGAGGGGTACGCCCCCTCGGGGTTGATGCAGCCGCTGGCAGCCAGCCCGATGCCGCCGGTGACGGCCGCGGCGATGTCGGTGAGGATGTCGCCGAAGAGGTTGTCGGTGACCACCACGTCGTAGCGCTGCGGCTGGGTGACGAGGAACATGGCCGCCGCGTCGACGTGCTGGTATTCGGTGGCGACATCCGGGTGCTCGGCGGCGACGGCGTCGAACGTGCGCGCCCAGAGCGACCCGGCGTGGGTGAGCACGTTGGTCTTGTGCACGAGGGTGACCTTGCGCCGCTCCCGGCGGCCGGCGCGGGCGAACGCGTCGCGGATCACCCGTTCCACGCCGTGGCGGGTGTTCAGGCTCTCCTCGGTGGCGATTTCGGCCGGAGTGTCCCGGTGCAGGGAGCCACCGGCACCGGCGTAGAGCCCCTCGGTGCCCTCGCGCACCACCACGAGGTCGACCTCGCCCGGCTTCACGTTGCCCAGCGGACCGGTGACCCCGGGCCAGAGCCGGGACGGGCGCAGGTTGACGTACTGGTCGAAGGCGAAACGGAGCTTGAGCAGCAGCCCCCGCTCCAGCACCCCCGGCGGGACCGTCGGGTCACCGACCGCGCCGAGCAGGATCGCGTCGTGCCCGGCCAACTCGGCCAGCACCGAGTCGGGCAGCACCTCACCGGTACGGTGCCAGCGGGCGGCACCGAGGTCGTACTCGGTGGCCTGCACGTCGGGCAGCACCGCGTCGAGAACCTTGCGGGCCTGCGCGACCACCTCAGGCCCGATGCCGTCCCCGGCCACCACCGCGATCCGCGCCACGACCGCACTCCTCTGCTCAACGGTTCCGTCTGCGCAACGGTACGTCGCCGTCCCGCCTCCCGGTACGCAGCGTCCATGATTTGGGACGCGGGAATGCACAGCACCCTCTCAGCTGAGACTCATGGAGCGATCATCTCCGCTGCGTACGGTAGTGCTCAGTGGGTCGCGGGGGCCCGCTGACCAACGGGGTCGCGATGATGCGGCACCACGTGCGAGGGGGCAGATGCGATGCGCATCGACGAACAGCCACGGACCCGCTGGCCGGACCCGTCCGCGTTCCGCCACCGCCGGCCGGACCTCCGACTCGGCAGCCGCCGGCACCGGATCGACCCGGCCGGCGCCACCGAGGGCCGGATCGCGGTGCAGCACACCGTCCGCACCGCGACCGCCGAGTACACCCTGCTGCTCAACGCGCCCGAGTGGCTCGGCCGCCGGGGCGTGGGCGAGGCGCTGCGGGACAGCGTCGCCGAACTGCGCGCCATCGACCTCACCTACGGCCCCAACCGACCGGAGAGCCTGGTGTCCCGGCTGCGTCGGGGCGAGATCAGCCCCGAGTCGTACCCGCCGCTGGCCGACCTGGTGGACCGCTGCGCCGCGATGCGCGCCGCCACCGACGGGTGGTTCGACGCCTGGGCGGTGCCCGGCGGCTTCGACCCGGGCGGCCTGCTCGGCGGTTGGGCGGTGGAACGCGCCGCGGAGCGGCTGCGCGCCGCCGGCATCCACGACTACGCCGTCCTCGCCGGCGCCGACCTCGTCGTCCGGGGCCGCGCGCCGCACGGAGGGCCCTGGCGGGTCGCCGTGCACCACCCGACCGCACCCGAGCGCGCGCCGCTGGTGCTGGAGATGACCGCTGGCGCCATCGGCACCTCCGGCGTGACCGGACGGCAGGGGCACGTGGTGGACCCGCACACCGGCGAGCCGGCCGAGAACCTCGCCGCCGCCACCGTCGTGGGCCCCGACCTGGCGGTCGCCGACGCCTACGCCACGGCGCTCTACGCCGCCGGCCCCACCGGCCTGGCCTGGTTCCGGGGAAACTCCGACTATCGCGCGCTCTTCGCCCACCGTCGCTGAGCTGGTCGGGCACGCGATCGGCCCCCACGGTCTCGGCAACGACCATGGGGGCCGGTCAGCGACGAGTGCGCGTGGCTCGCACAACCGAGGGGTGCGGACCGGTCGGGCCGGACGTCGACCGCGCCACCCGAAGACGGGCCGGCGCCTCGAACTCGGCCAGTGACCGCAGTGCGTACGCTAGCGAATCGACGCAACTCGACGCAAGAGTCTCCACACCGGACCGTCGGCACCGGAGACTGCGACAATCGGTGGTTGACCGGCGGCGAGGCAATTTCGACATGGTGAACGGCGGATGGCACGCTGTCCGCCGTGAGTTTCGATCTGAGCGTGTGGGCCCTGGAGGACGGGGCGACGCCCGAGGACGTGCGGACAGCGGTCGACGGTTGCCGACAGGGACGGCACGTGGACCGCTACCCCGACCCACGGGTGGTCAGCTTCTACCGGGCGATCACGGCGTCCTATCCGGACCGTCACCCCGGCCCGGACAGCCCCTGGGCGGTGGCGCCGCTGCACGCGGCCCACGACCACGTCGAGTTGAACCTGCACCCGACCTGCGCGGACCAGGTGCTCCTGGACATCGAGCGGTTGGCCGGCGAACACGGGCTGATGCTCTTCGACCCGCAGGACGGCTCGGTCTACCCGCCCCCGGCACGACTGCCCGGCTGACCCGACCAGCGGCAGTAGACGGGAAATGACGAGGGGCCCGGCGAATCGCCAGGCCCCCCACAGTGCTTGTCGGCTGTTACTCGTCGCGCAGGTCGGCGGCGCTGGCCGCGGTGGCACCGATCGACTCGGCGGCCGAGGTGAGCAGGTCGGCGCCGAGCGCCTGGTCGACGGTGAGCGTCATCAGCGTCTCGCCGCCCGCCTCCCGACGCGCCACCTGCATGGCCGCGATGTTGATGCCCGACTCGCCGAGCAGGGTACCGACGGTGCCGACCACACCGGGCCGGTCGGCGTAGCGCAGGAAGAGCAGGATGCCCTCCGCGCCGATCTCCACGTCGAAGCCGTCCACCTCGGTCAGCTTCAGCACGTCGCGAGCGCCGGACTGGGTGACGGTGCCGGAGACACTCACCGTCCGGCCGTCCGGCAGCGCGCCGCGCACCGTGACCAGGGTCGGCTGATCGGCCGTCTCGGCCAGGGTGGCCAGGGTGACCTCGACGCCACGCTCGGCGGCCAGGTGCGGGGCGTTGACGTAGGTGACCTGCTCCTCGACCACGGAGCTGAACAGGCCCTTCGTGGCGGCGAGCTTGAGCACCGACACCTCGTGGCTGACGATCTCACCGCGAACCTCGACAGTGACGCTGGCGGCGACCCCGCCGGCGACAGCGGTGAACGCCCGGCCGAGCTTCTCCGCCAGCGGCAGCAGCGGCCGAACGTCCTCGGCGACCACCCCGCCGGCCTGCACGTTGACCGCGTCCGGGACGAACTCGCCCTGCAACGCCAGCTTCACGCTCTTGGCCACCGCGAGACCGGCCTTGTCCTGCGCCTCGTGGGTGGAGGCGCCCAGGTGCGGGGTGGCCACCACGTTGTCGAAGGCGAACAGCGGCGACGAGGTGCACGGCTCCTTGCTGTACACGTCGACACCGGCGCCGGCGACCCGACCCTCGGCGATCGCGTCCGCGAGCGCCTGCTCGTCGACCAGCCCACCACGGGCGGCGTTGACGATGCGGACGCCGGGCTTGACGATCGCCAGCTCCTTCTCACCGATCAGGCCCACCGTCTCCGGCGTCTTCGGCAGGTGGATGGAGATGAAGTCGCTCTCCCGCAGCAGCTCCTCCAGCCCCACCAGGCGGACGCCGAGCTGCGCCGCGCGGGCCGGCTGGATGTACGGGTCGTACGCGATCAGCCGGGTGCCGAACGCGGCGATGCGCTGGGCGAAGAGCACGCCGATGCGGCCGAGCCCGACCACGCCGACGGTCTTGCCCTGCACCTCGACGCCCGTGTACTTGGACCGCTTCCACTCCCCCGCCTTGAGCGCGGCGCTGGCGCTCGCGGTGTTACGCGCCACGGCGAGCAGCAGCGCGACGGCCTGCTCGGCGGCGGAGACGATGTTCGAGGTGGGCGCGTTGACGACCATGACGCCCCGGGCGGTGGCGGCCGGCACCTCGACGTTGTCCAGACCGACGCCCGCGCGGGCGACCACCTTGAGGCGCGGCGCCGCGGCGATGGCCTCGGCGTCGATCTGGGTCGCGCTGCGCACGATGACGGCGTCGGCCTCGGAGAGCGCCGAGAGCAGGGCCGGACGGTCGGTGCCGTCGACGTGACGGACGTCGAAGTCGTGGGCGAGCACCTCGATGGCGGCGGGGGCGAGTTCTTCGGCGATCAGTACGACAGGATTCATCGGTCCTCGTAGAGGTCGTGTTTGCGATCGGCCCGGGCGGCCGGGCGCCGCACTGCGCCCTGCGCTGATCCGTGCCGTGGCCGTCAGGTGCCGGCTGCTGCACCTACAGGCGATCGTAGGGGCCTCGCTGGTCGGCGTGTTCCGGTCTTCGGGGTGAGTGCCCTCACACGCCCGGTCGGGCGACGGACATCGGCCGTTCACCGCGTCGACACGGTCGCCCAGGCCGCGTCGGACCCCGGTGGTGTCGGTCACCCGGTCACCGTGGGCGAGCGGTGGCCCACGAACACCGCCGCCCGACGCATCGACGGGCGGCAGCATGCCGAGCAGCCCCGGGGCGGCGCTGGGGAGAGCGCCAGCCCAGGGGCTGCCGGTGGATCGTCGTCCGGCCGGGCCGGACGGTCAGGCGGTCTCGGTGATCGGGCGGTCGACCCAGCTCATCATGCCGCGCAGCTTCTTGCCGGTCTCCTCGATCGGGTGCGCCGCACCCTCGGCCTGCCACTTGGTGAAGTTGGGCCGGCCGGCCTCGTCCTCGGCGACCCACTCGCGGGCGAACTCGCCGGACTGGATCTCACCCAGGATCTTGCGCATCTCGTCCTTGACCCGGGAGTCGATGATGCGCGAGCCACGCGACAGGTCGCCGTACTCGGCGGTGTCGGAGATGCTGTAGCGCATCTTCGCGATGCCGCCCTCGTACATGAGGTCGACGATCAGCTTCAGCTCGTGCAGGCACTCGAAGTAGGCGACCTCCGGGGCGTAGCCGGCCTCGGTGAGCACCTCGAAGCCGGTCTGCACCAGCGCCGAGGCACCGCCGCAGAGCACCGCCTGCTCGCCGAAGAGGTCGGTCTCGGTCTCCTCGGTGAAGGTGGTCTTGATCGCGCCGGCCCGGGTGCCGCCGATCCCCTTGGCGTACGCGAGGGCGAGCGCGAGCGCGTTGCCGCTGGCGTCCTGCTCGACGGCGACGAGACAGGGCACGCCCTTGCCGTCGCTGTACTGGCGGCGGACCAGGTGGCCGGGGCCCTTGGGCGCGACCATCGCCACGTCCACCTCGGCCGGCGGCTTGATCAGGCCGTACCGGATGTTGAAGCCGTGGCCGAAGAAGATCGCCTTGCCGGGGGTGAGGTGCGGGGCGATCGACTCCGCGTAGATCCCGCGCTGGGCGGTGTCCGGTGCGAGCACCATGATCACGTCGGCCTCGGCGGCGGCCTGAGCCGGCGTGACGACCCGCAGGCCCTGCTCCTCAGCCTTGGGACGGCTCTTCGAGCCCTCCGGCAGACCGATCACCACGTCGACGCCGGAGTCACGCAGCGAGAGCGCGTGGGCGTGGCCCTGGCTGCCGTAACCGATGACCGCGACCTTCTTGGCCTGGATCAGGCCGAGGTCGGCATCGTCGTCGTAGTACACCTCAACGCTCATGAGAACTTCCCTTTCGTACGACGGCCGGGGCGGCCCGTCGTGGTCTGTGCGGATGAATTTCCGGGGCGGCCCGCCGGGGCCGACCGGCGGCGGGTCAGGCGGCCCGCAGCGCGGGACCGGCGGTGATCGAACGCGAGCCGCGCCCGATGGCCACCAGCCCGGACTGGACCATTTCCTTGATGCCGAAGGACTCGAGGTCGCGCAGGAGCGCGTCGAGCTTGTCCGGGGTGCCGGTGGCCTCGATGGTCAGCGTGTCCGGTGCGACGTCGACCACCCGGGCCCGGAACAGGTTGACGGTCTCCAGCACCTGCGAGCGCGCGGCCCGGTCGGCGCGAACCTTTACCAGCAGCAACTCCCGGGCAACCGAGACCTGCGGATCCAGCTCAACGATCTTGAGCACGTTGACCAGCTTGTTCAGCTGCTTGGTGACCTGCTCCAGCGGGGACGACTCCGCGTTGACCACGATGGTGATCCGGGAGACGTCCGGGTTCTCGGTCTCGCCGACGGCGAGACTGTCGATGTTGAACCCCCGCCGGGAGAACAGGCCGGAGACCCGGGCGAGCACGCCGGGCTTGTTCTCCACCAGCACCGAAAGCGTATGCATAGTCATGATCAGATGTCATCCTCGTCGAAGACCGGGCGGACGCCGCGGGCGAACATGATCTCGTCATTGCTGGTGCCGGCGGCGACCATCGGCCAGACCATCGCGTCCTTGCCGACCACAAAGTCGATCACCACGGGCGCGTCGTTGATCTCCATGGCGGCGGCGATGGTCTTGTCCACGTCAGCGGCGTTCTCGCAGCGCAGCCCGACGCAGCCCAGCGCCTCGGCGAGCTTGACGAAGTCGGGGATGCGGTGCTTGTGGGTGCCGAGCTCGGTGTTGGAGTAACGCTCGTTGTAGAAGAGCGTCTGCCACTGCCGGACCATCCCCAGATTGCCGTTGTTGATCACGGCGATCTTGACCGGGATGCCCTCCAGCGCGCAGGTGGCCAACTCCTGGTTGGTCATCTGGAAGCAGCCGTCACCGTCCACCGCCCAGACCACCGTGTCCGGCTTGCCGACCTTGGCGCCCATCGCCGCCGGCACCGCATAACCCATCGTGCCGAGACCGCCGGAGTTCAACCAGGTGTGCGGCTTCTCGTACGAGATGAACTGCGACGCCCACATCTGGTGCTGACCCACCCCGGCCACGAAGATCGCGTCCGGGCCGACGATCTCGCCCAGTCGCTTGATCACGTACTGCGGGGACAGCGTGCCGTCGGACGGCTCGTCGTAGCCCAGCGGGTAACGGTCGCGCAGGTCGTTCAGCTGCGTCCACCAGTCACCGAGGTCGGCGGTACGCCCCCCCGACCGCTCGGCGCTGACCGCGACGATCAACTCGTCGATGACGTGCTTGGCGTCGCCGACGATCGGCACGTCCACGTGCCGGTTCTTGCCGATCTCCGCCGGGTCGATGTCCGCGTGGACCACAGCCGCGTCCGGGGCGAACGAGTCCAGCTTGCCGGTGACGCGATCGTCGAAACGCGCGCCCAGCGCGACGATCAGATCCGCCTTCTGCAGGCCGTAGACCGCGGCGACGGTGCCGTGCATGCCGGGCATCCCCAGGTGCTGCTGATGCGAGTCGGGGAACGCCCCGAGCGCCATCAACGTGGTGACGACCGGGATGCCGGTCAGCTCGGCCAGCCGACGCAGCCCGTCGGTGGCACCGGCCTTGAGCACGCCGCCGCCGACATAGAGCACCGGCCGTCGGGCGCCAGCCATCAGCCGCGCCGCCTCCCGGATCTGCTTGCCGTGCGGGTGCAGGGTCGGCCGGTAGCCGGGCAGGTCCAGCGTGGGCGGCCAGGAGAAGGTGGTCGGCGCCTGGAGCACGTCCTTGGGGATGTCGACCAGGACCGGGCCGGGTCGCCCGCTGCTGGCCAGGTGGAACGCCTCGGCCAGCACCCGGGGGATCTCCTCGGCGTTCTGCACGAGGAAGTTGTGCTTGGTGATCGGCAGGGTGATGCCCTGGATGTCCGCCTCCTGGAAGGCGTCGGTGCCGATCGACGGGCGGGCCACCTGACCGGTGATCGCGACCATCGCCACCGAGTCCATGTACGCGTCGGCGATCGGGGTGACCAGGTTCGTCGCACCCGGGCCGGAGGTGGCGATGCAGACGCCGACCTTGCCGGTGGCCTGCGCGTAACCGGTCGCCGCGTGCCCCGCGCCCTGCTCGTGCCGCACCAGGATGTGCCGGACCGTCGAGTCGTAGAGCGGGTCGTACGCCGGCAGGATCGCGCCGCCCGGAATGCCGAAGACGACGTCGACGTCGAGCGCCTCAAGGGACCGCACGAGCGAGCCGGCCCCGGAAACCTGGGTCGCGGCGGCGGGCCGTACCGCCGGGGTGGCCGGGGTGGCCGTGCGCGTGCCGGCCTGGTCGACGTCGAGGGTCGGGTCGGCGGCCGCGCGGGCCCGGCGGGCGGTGTGGGCGAGGGTCTCGGGCGTGGGTCTCGTCATGGCGGTTCTGGCCTTCGGCTGGAGTGGCTGGTGGCTAGTCAAGCGATGCGACGCGGGCGCGGCCCGCTTCGCCAGGTTCCGATGGCAATAAAAACGGCCCTCGTGCAGATGCACGGGGCCAGCGCACTCTCGGTGAGGGAGAGTGCGCTCAGGTAAGTACTCGCAGCGACCGGTACGACGACATGCGGCTAAGCCTGACGCATCTCACGCGATGAGTCAACTGATCCCACATGTTGGTTAACGGAGGTCGGCGCGTCGCCCGGCGACGCGCCATCGGCAGACGGGTTGAGCTGCCCGGACCCGCCCGGAGCGGGACGTGGCGCCGGCACCGCGGTGGGACGCGCACCCGGGGACGTGGCCGCCTCCAGCATCGCCTCCAGGTGCTCGGCCGGCACCCCCCAACCGAAGAGCGCGCCCTGGCCGAACCGACAGCCGGCGGCCACCACGGCGGCCAGCTCGGTCGGGGTGGTCACCCCCTCGGCGATCACCTCCAGCCCCAGCTGATGGCCCAGTCGCATGACGATGTCGACCATCGGGGCGAAGGCCGGGCCGTCCTGGTCGACCGGGCGGACCGGTTCGTGCTCGGCGACCAGACTGTGGTCGATCTTGAGGATGTCGATCGGCAGCCGCCGTAGCTGCCCCAGCGACGAGTAGCCGGCCCCGAAGTCGTCCAGCGCGATCCGGACACCGGTCAACCGCAGCGCGGTCAGCCGCCGGATCAGCTCGTCCAGGTCGGTGGCGACCGCGTGCTCGGTGACCTCCAGCACCAGCCGCTGCGGCGGCACGTGGTGGGCGCGCAACGCCTCGGCGACCTGGACCACGTACTCCGGGGCGTGCAGCTCGCGGGGAGAGACGTTGACCGACACCCAGACGTCGTGCCCGTCCGCCAGCCACCGGGAGAGCTGGTAGCAGGCCTGGTGCAGCACCCAGGCGCCGAGCGGAGCGATCATGCCGCACTCCTCGGCGAGCGGGATGAACTCGTCCGGACGGACGTTGCCCAGCTCACTGTGGTGCCAGCGGAGCAACGCCTCGGCGCCGACCGGCCGCACCGACGGCAGCGACGCCACCGGCTGGAAGGCCAACCGCAGCTCGTCGCGCTCGATGGCCCCGCGCAGCTCGTGCTCCACCGTCGTCCGCCGGCGCAGCAGCTTGTCGTACGCGGCGTCGTACCGCTCGATCCGGTTCTTGCCCCGCTGCTTGGCGTAGCGCAACGCCAGGTCGGCGTGCCGCAGCAGCAACTCCACGTCCGGCTCGTCGGCCCAGTCGGCCACCCCGATGCTCACCGACAGGAAGACCGGCCCCTCCGGCTGGTCGTACGGCCGGTTGAGCACCCCGAGGAGCCGCTCGGCGACCCGGTCCGCCTCGACCGACCGGCCCTGCATGAGCACGGCGAACTCGTCGCCACCCAGCCGGGCGGCCACGTCACCGGGGCGCAGGTTGCCGCGCAGCCGCCGGCCCACCTCGGCCAGCACGGCGTCGCCCACGTCGTGGCCCCGCATGTCGTTGACGTTCTTGAAGCCGTCCAGGTCGAGGCCGAGCAGCACGCACGGGTTGCGGTCCGCGGCGTTGTGGTGCAGCGCCCGCAGCAGCCCGCGCCGGTTGGCCAACGACGTCAGCGGATCGGTGTGCGCCAACTCCCGGAAGTGCGCCTCCCGCTCGGCCAGGCGGCCCGCGTACCCCCGGACGTCGCGAAGGGTGAGGTACTGCCGCGCCACCAGGGCGAAACCCTCGACGCTGCCGGCCACGATGCCGGCCGCGGTGAACCGGCCGTCCTGGGCGAGGTGGTACATCGCCGAGGCGGCCATCGCCAGCATCGGGGCGATGGCGTACTCGCCGTCGCGACCGACCAGGTCCAGGTCGACCTGCCCCGGCCGGTCCGCCCGGTACAGGGCGAGCGCGACGGTCAGCAGGCCGGCGGCGAGCAGCGACGCGCCGGTCAGCGCCATGGTCGGCCCGGCCTGGCAGAGCCCGGCGCTGAGCCCCAGCCCGCCGCAGCTCACCGCGGTGATGCCGGCGCACAGCGCGGCGAGCCGTCGCCGTGGGGCGGCGGCCCGGAAGACGACGATCACGGCGAGGCCGGCGCCGAGCGCCGCGCTCACCGTGGCCACCAGGATCGCCGGGCAGGCCATCGGGGTGGCGGCACCGAGCAACCGGGTGGGCTCGGAGAAGAGCACCCAACCGACGAACCACAGCGCCGCCGCAATGACCAACCCGTCCAGGGCGAGCCGGGCCGTTCCCGCCGCGGTGGCGGCCACCCCGGGCAGTCGGAGCAGACCGGCGGCGAAGGCCAGCCCGCTCACCGCCGTGCCGATCGCCACCAGCGTCGCCCAACCCGTGCGCTGCCCCTGCTCGTGGGCCCAGTGGTCGTTCGCGCTGAGCGCGGCGACCACCCCGGCCAGGAGGCTGATCAGGGCACCGCCGGCGGCTGCCGCGAGCAGCACGTGCGCCGGTCGACGCGGCCCCGTCCGCCGCCGGGCGACGACGGTCAGCAGCACGACGGCCACCGCGGCGACGAGCCCGCTGAGCGCCGCGACAGCGGCCATGCCCGGTGGAAAATGCACGCCTCCAAGAGTGCCGGATGGGCGCACGTCGTGGGGGGCTGAGTGTGCATCTGTTGGGACACGGCAGATACCCGGGTGGGGCCGCGCGCCGGCGGTGTCATGCTGGTATGCATGCCTGAGCTGCGGTCGAGGACTTCCACACACGGTCGGACGATGGCCGGCGCCCGGGCCCTCTGGCGGGCCACCGGGATGACCGACGACGATTTCGGCAAGCCGATCGTCGCCATCGCCAACAGTTTCACCCAGTTCGTGCCTGGTCACGTACACCTCAAGGACATGGGGGGCCTGGTCGCCGACGCGGTCGCCGAGGCCGGCGGGGTGGGCCGGGAGTTCAACACCATCGCTGTCGACGACGGCATCGCGATGGGCCACGGCGGCATGCTCTACTCGCTGCCCAGCCGCGAGCTGATCGCCGACGCGGTCGAGTACATGGTCAACGCGCACTGCGCGGACGCCCTGGTCTGCATCTCCAACTGCGACAAGATCACCCCCGGGATGCTGCTGGCCGCGTTGCGGCTCAACATCCCCACCGTCTTCGTCTCCGGTGGCCCGATGGAGGCCGGCAAGACGATGGCGATCGAGGGCGTCGTGCACAGCAAGATCGACCTGATCGACGCGATGATCGCCTCCTCGAACGAGGCGGTCACCGACGAGCAGCTCGGCGAGATCGAACGTTCCGCCTGCCCGACCTGCGGCTCCTGCTCCGGCATGTTCACCGCCAACTCGATGAACTGCCTCACCGAGGCGATCGGGCTCGCGCTGCCCGGGAACGGTTCCACGCTGGCCACCCACGCCGCCCGCCGGTCACTCTTCGTCGAGGCCGGCCGGACCGTCGTGGAGATCGCCAAGCGGTGGTACGACGGCGACGACGAGTCGGTGCTGCCGCGCACTGTCGCCTCCAAGGCCGCCTTCGAGAACGCGGTCGCCCTGGACGTGGCGATGGGCGGCTCCACCAACACGGTGCTGCACCTGCTCGCCGCCGCCCGCGAGGCGGAGCTGGACTTCGGCGTCGCCGACATCGACGCGATCTCCCGACGGGTGCCGTGCCTGGCCAAGGTCGCGCCCAACTCCCCGCAGTACCACATGGAGGACGTGCACCGGGCCGGCGGCATCCCGGCGATCCTCGGCGAACTCGACCGGGCCGGGCAGCTCAACCGGGACGTGCACGCCGTGCACTCCCCCTCGCTGGCGCAGTGGCTGACCGACTGGGACGTGCGCGGCGGCTCCCCCACCCCGACCGCTGTCGAGCTGTTCCACGCCGCCCCCGGCGGGGTGCGTACCGTCGAGCCGTTCTCCACCACCAACCGCTGGTCGTCGCTGGACACCGACGCGGCCGGCGGCTGCATCCGGGACCGCGAGCACGCGTACTCCGCCGACGGCGGGCTGGCCATCCTGCACGGCAACCTGGCGCCCGAGGGCAGCGTGGTGAAGACGGCCGGCGTGCCGGACGACTGCCTGACCTTCCGGGGCCCGGCGAAGGTCTACGAGTCGCAGGACGACGCGGTGACAGCGATCCTCGCCAAGCAGGTGGTCGCCGGGGACGTGGTGGTGATCCGGTACGAGGGGCCCAAGGGTGGCCCCGGCATGCAGGAGATGCTCTACCCCACCTCGTTCCTCAAGGGACGCGGCCTGGGTCGCTCCTGCGCGCTGCTCACCGACGGCCGTTTCTCCGGTGGCACCTCCGGGCTCTCCATCGGGCACGTCTCCCCCGAGGCGGCCTCCGGCGGGATGATCGCCCTGGTCCGCGACGGCGACGAGATCGTCATCGACATCCCGAGCCGGTCGATCTCCCTCAACGTGCCGGAGGACGAGTTGGAGGCACGCCGGGTGGCCGAGGAGAAGCGCGACAGGCCGTACACGCCGACCGACCGGCAGCGCCCGGTGTCGGCGGCGCTGCGCGCGTACGCCTCGATGGCCACCTCGGCCAGCGACGGCGCCTACCGTCGCGTCCCGGAGTAACCGACCGCCAGCCCGACAACCCTCAGTCCATCGGGGCGTCGCGCGGGTCGGGAACATCGTCGAGGAGGCGTACGCCGTCGTCGTGGCGGTGCACGCGTCGGTGCGGCCAACCGCCTCCGGCAGTCGCCACTGCCGGTCCAGCCACAGCGACGGCAGGTCGGCCTCGTCCACCACCGCGGCGACGGTGGTCGGTCGACAAAGGCGGTGCCTCGAATAGACGGGGTGGGCTAGCGTGTCGACGGTCTACTGGGGATCACCCCAGATTCCTACGGGGGAAGGTCGCTACGTGTCAGTTTGGAAGAAGCCCACGCTGGTGGCGGTCTCGGCGCTCAGCGCGTTCGCGATCTCCGCCTGCGGCGTGACGTCCGGCGAGTCCGAAGCGCCGAAGCAGCCAACCGTCCTGCAACTGCTGGCCAGTGATCTCAAGGGGTCCCTGCAGAAGGCCGTCGACACCACCAACAAGACCGACTCGGTGACCGTGACGATGACGGGCACGATGGGCGGCGAGAAGATCTCGATGCGGGGTGTCCTGGACCTGGGTGACCCGCTCAAGGCCGACATGACAATGACCGACGCGAAGGGAACCACGACCACCGTCCGGATGATCGGTGCCGTGGTCTTCACCGAGATTCCGGAGGAGGGCCGCGCGCGTACGGGTGGGAAGCGCTGGATGAAGATGGACCTGTCGGGTCTGGGCGAGCTGACGGGCACGGGCTTCACCAAGCAGTTCGAGAACGCCGACCCGGTCAAGCAGGTCAAGACGCTGCTCGCCATCGAGGGCACGACGGTCGTGGGGCAGGAGACGGTGAGCGGGGTGCCAACTGTGCACTACACCGTCACCACTCCGGTGGCGACCTACCTCGCCCAGATCGACGCCGCGCGTCGGGACGTCACCGAGCAGGCGCTGGCCGCGCAGGGCGTCAAGGAACTGAAGATCGACCTGTGGGTCGACGAGCAGTACCGGCCGCGCCGGGCCGGCCTGGCGATGGGCGCGATGGGCGACATGGTGATCGACTACACCGACTACGACAAGGCGGTGACCATCGAGTCGCCGCCGCCAGCGGAGACCGCCGACTTCGCCGAGATGCTCAAGGGTCTGCAGGACCTGACCACGACCTGATCGGATCTTGGAGCACTGCCTGACTGGCATGACCGACACGGGATCAGTGATATCGGGGTAACGCGTGGACGCGGATACCGCGTGTTCAAGGATCCCGTGTCGATCATGGCTGGGGTCAGTCAGGAATCACCAGGTCAGGACGGCGCCCACGGTCCGCTGACGAACCGGCCGTCGCCGACGAACGGACTGACGTTGGGCAGGCACCCGCCCAGGTCGATGGTCTGGGTCATCATGACCGGGCCCGGCTCGCCCAGAGCGCCGCACTTCATGTGGGCGAAGCCCAGGAAGTGGCCGAACTCGTGATTGATCACGCCCGCGTGGTACTCCTCGATGGTGACCGGGTACCCCGGCGAACCCTGGAGCCAGCGCCGCAGATTGATCATGATCGTCTTGCCGTACTTGCAGGAGTAGACCCCCTCGGTGTCGACGCCGCTGGCGCCGCAGAGTCGGTCCACCGTCCGGGGTGTCGCGAGCCGCACGTCGACGTCGGCCTTCGAGGTGCCGACCCGCTGGAAGGACCACGACGCCCGGCTCAGGTTCACGGCTTTGTTGGTGACCGGGTGCTGCGCCGAGGTGGCCCACCCGTTCGGTGCCGCCAACACCTGCTCGATGCTCTCGGCGAACCGGTCCGGTTTCCAGGCGGGGATGTCACCCCAGGCGATGCCCTTCTCCACCGAGACGCTGTAGCGCACCCGCTTCTTGCCGCTGCCGATCACGCGACCGGTGCCGGCGGCCCTGGTGAAGGTGCCGGCGGCTCTGGTGGGAATCTCCTCGTCGGTTGGGATCTCCGGGGTCGGGCTGGAGACGGGACTCTGCTCCGCGCTGCCGGCAGCCGGGCCGGAACGTGGGACTTCGGCCTGCCCGGAAGCCCGCGCCGACAGGCCACACGCGGCGGTCGCCAGCACCATCGCCAACGAGATCGGTACGAGCATCCGTCCGCTGATCCGCACGGTGAGAACCTCCAGAGTCGATCACGGTCAGGTGAGGAACGCTGGAAGGCTAGGTGACCAGGAGTAAGGAAAACGTCAGGACGATCGGCGTCGACAGCCCGCGGTGCGGTGGCGGACGAGCGAGGTCAGTTGGCCGCCACGACGTGGTCGATCACCAGGTGGGCGGCACCGGTGATGCCGACGTCCTGGCTGGTGGCGACCCGCTCGATGAGCAGGGTCTGGGTGGCCAACGGCAGGCACCGCTCGTAGAGGGTGGCCCGCATGCTGGCCAGCAGCGGTTCGCAGTCGGCGAGTCGGCCGCCGATGGCGACCACCTGCGGGTTGAAGAAGTTGACCACGACGGCCAGGATCTCGCCGATGGCCCGGCCGGCCTGCCGGGCGAGCGCTGTCGCGTGCCGGTCGCCGTCGTCGATCAGGCGGATCACACCGGTCAGGTCGGAGACCGTCACGCCCTGCTCGCGTAGCGCGGTGACCAGGGCCGCGCCGCTGGCCACGGCCTCCAGGCAACCGGCGTTGCCGCAGCTGCACAGCGGCGCGGGATCGGCCACCACCCGGCAGTGGCTGATGTCGCCGGCCGACCCCTGCGCGCCCCGGTGCAGCCGTCCACTGGAGATGACACCGGAGCCGATCCCGGTGCCGGCCTTGATGTAGACGGCATGGTCCAGTTCGGAGTGTGCGGTGCGGTGCGCGCCGAGCGCCATCAGATTGGCGTCGTTGTCCACGATGATCGGCACGTCGACCCGGCCGGCGCAGAACGCGGCGACGTCGAAGCCGTTCCAGCCGGGCATCCGGGACGGGCTGACGATCCGGCCGGTGGCGTGCTGCACCGGGCCGGGAATGCCGATGCCGAGACCTCGCAGCGCGCCCGGGTCGCCGTCCGCCGTCGAGGCTGACGACACGGGACCGGCGGACGTCGGGTCACCGGGCGTGGCGGCCAGCGCCGCGACCTCGGCCAGCAGCGAACCGAGCACCTGCTCCGGGCCCTCCTCGATGCGGACCGGCAGGGTGCGTGCCTGGACCACCCGCCCGGAGAGGTCCAGCGTGCCGACGCGCGCGTGGTGCGCGCCGAGGTCGATGGCGCCGACCACGGCGCCGCCGGTGGGCACGGCGAGCTGGCGCGGCCGGCGTCCGCCTCGGGACCGCCCGGCGCCGGTCTCCTCCAGCAACCCCTGGTTGATCAATGCCTCGACCCGCTGGGAGACCGTCGACGGAGACAGCCCGGAGAGCCGGGACAGGTCGGCACGACTGACTGCCGCTCCGGTGGCCACCCAGCGCAGCAGCTCCCGAGGGCCGCCCCGGAGGGCTTCGCGTGGCGCGTCGTCAATCGTCACGTCAGGTTCTTAGCATCCACAGTTTGTTCAAGCAACTGGTTGACTTAGTTTCCTGGCTACCTTTAGATGGCGCTGTTGGTTCGATATGAAGCCGACTTGATTCGGTAGTCGAAGAAAGTGGGGCCGTCTGGTGGCACCGGGGACGACGGGTGCGGACCGACCGATGGTGTCGGTACGCGGCCTGCACAAGTGGTTCGGCCCGCTGCACGTGCTCAAGGACATCGACCTCACGGTGGCCGCCGGCGAGGTGGTCGTCGTGGTGGGGCCGTCCGGCTCCGGCAAGTCGACCCTGTGCCGCTGCCTCAACCGGCTGGAGACGGCCGGGCAGGGCAGCATCGAGATCGACGGTGAACCGCTGCCGGCCGAGGGTCGGGCGCTGGCCCGGTTGCGCGCCGACGTCGGCATGGTCTTCCAGTCCTTCAACCTCTTCGGGCACAAGACGGTGCTGGACAACGTCACCCTCGGCCCCACCCGGGTCCGCAGGATCGCCCGTCCCGAGGCGCGGCAGCAGGCCATGGCCCTGCTGGAACGCGTCGGGATCGCCGACAAGGCGAACCACCACCCGGCCCAACTCTCCGGTGGGCAGCAGCAGCGGGCCGCGATCGCCCGGGCGCTGGCCATGCAACCGAAGGTGCTGCTCTTCGACGAGCCGACCTCGGCCCTGGACCCGGAGATGGTCAACGAGGTGCTCGACGTGATGGTCTCCCTCGCCAAGGAGGGGATGACCATGATCGTGGTCACCCACGAGATGGGCTTCGCCCGTCGCGCCGCCGACCGGGTCGTCTTCATGGACGACGGCCGCATCGTCGAATCCGGCGCCCCCGACGAATTCTTCGCAGCTCCGCGCACCGAGCGGGCCCGCGACTTCCTTTCCAAGATCCTCCAGCACTAGCCCCCAACGGGAGGGTGTCATGTCAATCCTCAAGAAGAGCTTCACCCGGCGGCGCTCGCTCGCCCTCACCGCGACCGCCGTGGCGGTGGCCCTCGTCGCCACCGGCTGCGGCGGTGACGGCGACAGCAGCGCCCCGAAGCTGCCCGGCGACGCCGGCCTCGGTGGCGACGGCGTGGTCGCCCAGTCGGTGTACGACGCCGCTCCGGTCGCCAGCGACGCGGACATCCCGGCCGGCTCGACCATGGACGCGATCCGCAAGCGCGGCTACCTGAACATCGGCGGTTCCCTGGACGCGCCGCTGCTCGCCCAGCAGAACCCGGTCAGCGGCACCATCGAGGGCTTCGACGCCGACATGGCGAAGCTGCTGGCGAAGTACATCATCGGCAAGCCCGAGGTGAAGACGACGACCATCGGCACCCAGACCCGCGAGGCCATGCTTCAGGCCAAGTCGGTCGACGCCGTCTTCCAGACGTACACGATCACCCCGCAACGGGCCACCCAGGTCGCCTTCGCCGGGCCGTACCTCACCTCCGGCCTCGCCGTCGGGGTTCGCAAGGACGACACCTCCATCAAGAGCGTCAAGGACCTCGCCGGCAAGACCGTGATCGTCGGGGCGAACACCCCCGCCGTCACCGCGCTGCCGTCGGCCGCGCCCGGCTCGAAGCAGATCGCCTTCGGCACCGACCCGCAGGCGCTGCAGGCCCTGCTGCAGAAGCGCGGCGACGCGTACGTGCAGGACTTCACGCTGCTCGCATCGGGTGCCAAGGCCAACCCGGGGATGAAGGTGGTGGGCGAGCCCTTCACCACCGAGGCGTACGGCATCGGCCTCAACCGGGAGGACACGCAGTTCAAGGAGTTCGTCAACAACTGGCTGAAGAAGATCCAGGCCGACGGCACGTGGGCGAAGGTCTGGGAGGGCACCCTCGGCTCGGTGGTCGAGGGCGGGGCACCCACCCCGCCGGCCCTCGGTTCCGTCGACGGCTCCTGAGCAGTCTCTCGTACCGATGGAAGCCCTCACCGCCCACCTGAGCCAGCTGGGCCACGGCTTGGTCACGACGGTCGAACTGACCGTCGTGACCACCGTCGGCGCGATGCTGCTGGGCATCGTCGTGGCCACCCTGCGGATCGCCCCCGTGCCGCTGCTGCGCGCCATCGGCACCGCGTACGTCGAGGTGTTCCAGAACCTGCCGCTGCTGGCGCTGCTGGTGCTCTTCGTGTTCGCGCTGCCGACCATCGGCATCACGTTCCCGCTGTTCACCTCCGCCGCGATCGTCATCGCGGTGTACGAGGGGGCGTACCTGGCCGAGGCGATCCGCGCCGGGATCAACACCGTCGGTGTGGGCCAGGCCGAGGCGGCCCGTGCCATCGGGCTCACCTTCGGCCAGTCCCTGCGGCACGTCATCCTGCCGCAGGGACTCCGGGCGGTGATCCAGCCGATCGGCAACATCTGCATCGCGCTGCTCATGAACACCTCGCTGGCCGCCGCCGTCGGCGTGGTCGAGCTGACCCAGGCGGCCAACAACGTGAACCTGGTCGAGGCCCAACCGATCGCCGTCTTCACCGGCGCCGGCCTCGCCTACATGCTGCTGGCGCTGATCATCGGTCAGGTCACCGGCCTGCTCGAACGAAGGCTGGCGATCGTCCGATGAACAAGACCCAACAGATCCTCTTCGACGAACCCGGCCCCCGCGCCCAACGGCGGATCCGGATCGCCACCGTGCTGGGCGCCGTCGGGCTGGCCGGTGCCCTGGCCGCGGCCGTCTACCAGTTCGCCAGCCACGGCGAACTGGCCGCCGACCGGTGGGAGCCGTTCACCACCTGGCCGATCTGGCGGTACCTGCTCAACGGCCTGTGGGCGACGCTGCGCGCCGCCGCCGCGACCGCGGTGCTCAGTGCCGCGCTCGGGCTGATCCTGGCGCTCGGCCGGCTGTCGACGCACCGACCGCTGCGCTGGCTGGCCGGGGCGTACGTGGAGATCTTCCGGACCGTACCCACCCTGCTGCTGATCTACGTGACGCTGTTCGCGCTGCCGCAGTACGGCCTGAACTTCCCGCTGTTCTGGAAGCTCGTGGTGCCGCTGGTGGTATCCAACTCGGCGGCGTTCGCCGAGATCTTCCGGTCCGGCATCCTGGCGCTGGACCGGGGACAGACCGAGGCCGGCCTCGCGGTCGGGCTACGCCGCGGGCAGGTGATGGCGCTGGTCGTCCTGCCACAGGCGTTGCTCCAGCTCGCCCCGTCCCTGGTCAGCCAGCTGGTCGGGCTGCTCAAGGACACCTCGCTCGGCTTCGTGGTCAGCTACACCGAGCTGCTCTACAGCGGGCAGGTGCTCGCCTCGTACACCCATTTGCTGATCCAGACGTTCCTGGTGGTGGCGCTGATCTACCTCGTGGTCAACGCCTCGCTGTCGAAGTTCGCCCGCGTACTCCAGGCCCGCAACGGCCGCTTCGGCGGCCGACGCGGACGGCGGACCGCTGAGCTGCCCCCGCCACTTCTCGAAGGGAACACTCCCCGGTGACCATCTTCCGCTACGCCGAACTGGCCCGGGTCGTGCGCAACGGCTTCGTCGAGAGCCGGCACTACGGCAGCGTCGTCGTGCTCGCCCCGGACGGGACAGTCGCCCTCGCCGCCGGCGTACCCGACGAGCCGGTCCTCCCCCGCTCCACCCTCAAGCCGGTGCAGGCGCTGGCCTGCCGGGTCGCGGCGGGCGACGAGCTGACCGGCCCGGCGCTGGCGCTCGCCGCCGGCAGCCACACCGGCGACGACCGGCACGTCGAGGTGGTCCGGGCGATGCTGGCCGGGGCCGGCCTGACCGAGGACGCGCTCGGCTGCCCGCAGGACTGGCCGGAGGACGAACCAACCCGGGACCGGCTGATCCGCGTCGGCGGGCAGCGCGAGCGGATCCGGATGAACTGCTCCGGCAAGCACGCCGCGATGCTCGTCGCCGCCGTCGCACGGTCCTGGAGCACCCACGACTACCTCGACCCGGACCACCCGATCCAGCGGGAGACCGCCGCCGCCGTCGCCCGGCTCGCTGGCACGCCGATCGCGCACCACGCTGTCGACGGCTGCGGCGCACCGCTGTTCGGGCTGCCGCTGACCGGCCTGGCCCGCACCTTCCAGGCCCTGGTCACCGCGCCCACCGGCAGTGACGAGGCACTGGTCGCGCAGGCCATGCGCCAACACCCGGAGTACGTCGGCGGCTGGCACGGCCACCCCAACACCGACCTGATGCGGGCGCTGCCCGGCGTCCTCGCCAAGGGCGGAGCCGAGGGTGTGCTCGGGGTGGCCGCACCGGACGGTCACGCCGTCGCGGTGAAGGTGGTCGACGGATCACCCCGCGCCACCACCGCGATCGCCCTCGCCGCCCTCGACGCCGTTGGCGTACCGGTGGGCGGGGCCGACGCGCTGCGCCAGGTGCCGGTGCTCGGCGGCGGCGCACCGGTCGGCGCCGTCACGGCCGTCATCGACTGGACCACCGCACCGTCTCGGACCGAAGCGGCACCGCCACGCACGGAAAAGGAAGAATCATGAGCACATTCGAGATCTGCATCGACAGCGTCGAGGGGGCGGTCGCCGCTGAGGAGGCCGGCGCCGACCGGGTGGAGCTGTGCTCCGCGCTCTTCGACGGCGGGCTGACCCCCAGCCTGGGCACCATCGAGACGACACTGCGCGCCGTCAACCGGATCCGGGTACACGTGATCGTCCGCCCCCGGGCCGGCGACTTCATCTACTCGCCGTTCGAGATCGAGGCGATGGAGCGGGACGTCCGGGCCGCGGTGGCGGCCGGCGCGCACGGCATCGTGATCGGCGCGCTGACCGCCGAGGGTGACGTCGACGTGCCGACCACCCGCCGGCTGATCGCCGCCGCCGGTGACGCCAGCATCACCTTCCACCGGGCGTTCGACATGACCCGCGACCCGCACGCGGCGCTGGAGCAGCTGATCGAGCTGGGCGTCCACCGGGTGCTCACTTCCGGCCAGGAAGTCAGCGTGCTGGAGGGTGCCCCGCTCATCGCCGACCTGGTGCGCCGGGCCGCCGGCCGGATCATCGTCATGCCGGGCGGTGGCATCACCCCACGCAACATCGCCCGGATCGTCGAGGCGACCGGCGCCGACGAGTACCACTTCGCGGCCCTGGTCAGCTCGGACAGCCCGGCCGTGCACCGCAACCCGGCGCCACTGATGGGTGGCAGCCTGAACCGGCCCGAGTACGAGCGCTCGGGCACCTCCGGCGCGCTGGTCGGCCAGGTGCTCGCCGCAGCCCGCGCCTGACCGCCTACTGCTACTGACGAGCGGTGGTCCCGGGGGACGTTCAAGTCCCTCCGTGACCACCGCTCGCGCCGTGGTGGAGCCGGTCATTCGGGCTACACCGGTCACCCGGTGGCGAGGTTGATGGCGACGCCGACCGGAATGGACGCCGCCAGCCCTGCGACCAGCCACCACAGCTGCTCCCGCCTGGCCTTTCGCTGTGCCGACTGGAGCCCGCCCTGGATCTGGCTCAGGGTGTTCGCCACCATCGTCAGGTCCTTGGCACGACCGGCCTGCTCGCTGGTGAGGGAACGCCGCAGCACGGAGCGGCGAACCCGGCTCGTCGTCGACAACGTCAGCTGATGCCGACGAACCCGACGCGACGCGAAGACCGTCGACCCCGGGTCCCCGAAGTCGTCGCCGGTGCCGCCATCGTCCGGATCCTCCTCGGCCTCGGGCCCGCGGAAGTAGCCGATCGGGAACAGGCGTGACCACAGCCGCGTCCAGCGGTCCTTCCACCAGAGACCACCGCCAGCGCCGAGCAGAACGAGGTTCACGACGATCGCGCCGATCGCCCACCTGTCGGTGACGAAGAAGCCGACGGCACCGACGGGGACAGCCGCCAGGATGAGTGCCTTCGCCGCCGCGGTGCCGCTGATCCCCTGCATGCCCGCCATTGAACCGGCCCCGCCCGGCCGACAGGGGCCCTGTTATCCGGAAGGCGACAGCAATGTCCTCGCGGGACAGTTCATCGTCCGACCGGAAAGTGCGCCAGGCACAGAGCGGACGGCGACCTGCCTCAGTAGCCCAACAGGGCGATGAGCAGCGAGGACACCGCGGCGACCAGGAGCACCCCACCGGTGCCGAGGCCGACGACCGCGCTCACCGCCACGGCGCGAGCCCGGGCCACCGGCACCGCCGCGACCGCCACCACGGTGACGAGCGCGGCGACCAGATGAATCAACGGGTAGTCGATCAACGCCGCAACCGGGAAGAGGTGCACGCCCACGACGAGGGCGATCCATGGGGCGACCAGCTCATTACGCCGCAGCAGGGCGAGCAGCCCGGCACCGACCGCAGCGACGCCGAACTCGATGCCGACGACGATGCCGAAGGTTGGGCTGGTGTCGGCGTCGAATGCCGTACCGTCCGACCAGTGACGCCAGGCGAACAGAGCACCGGCGGCCGCCGTGAGCAGGGAAAGAACCGACCCGGCGATGAGCACCCGCCGCCACCGCTTCGGGGGCGCCTCCTGCGCCCAACCGAACCAGCTGGTGGCGAAAAAGGCGAAGACGAACGCCGTCGCCGCCGCGTCCCGGACATGTTCAGTGATCATTGGCTCCCCGCGATACCGCTGGTTCGACGTCGGACTTCGCCGTTGACAGCGGCGCTGTCACCGCCGGGCCACGACGCGGTAATCCTGTCCTGACCGGTGTGCTCGATGACAGGGCGGGGTTGCAGTCGCTCACGCTCGGCCCTCTATCCGTGTAGCTCGCGGCCGTGTCGTCGGGCGCCGCCGCCTCGGTGCCGATGCCCCGCTACGTCCGGGCAGCCCGGCGGTGTTCCCGTGGGCTGACGCCGCGGATGCGTTTGAAGGCCGTGCTCAGGGCGAAGGAGCTGCCGTAGCCGACGTGGCGGGCGACGGCGCCGACGGTGGCGCCGGGCTCGCGGAGCAGGTCGGCTGCCAGGGCCAGCCGCCACTCGGTGAGGTAGGACATGGGCGATTCGCCGACGAGCGCGGTGAATCGGCGGGCCAGCGCCGCCCGGGAGACCCCGGTCTCGGCTGCCAGCGACGCGACGGTCCAGGGTTGGGCCGGCTTGTTGTGGAGCATTTGCAGGGCCCGGCCAACGATGGGATCGCTGTGCGCTTTGTACCAGCCGGGGGCATTGGCCGCCGGTCGCGCGAACCATTCACGTAGCGCGGCGATGAGCAGCAGGTCGAGCAGCCGGTCGAGGACCGCTTCCTGGCCGGGATCGTCCTTGACGATCTCGGTGGCCAGTAGCGGTACCAACGGGGAGTCCCAGGAGTCGCCCGGGACGACCAGTAGCGGCGGCAGTGCGCTCAGGAGCCGCTGACTGACCTCGCCCCGCATCGTGTAGGTGCCGGTGAGCAGCGTTGTCGGGCCGTCCGGGTTGTTGCCCCAGGTGCGTACGCCCAGCTCCATCATCCCGGGCAGTTCCTGCCCGTCGGGGGTGGTGCAGATCTGGCCTGGGTGAATGACGACCTGCGGCGCCGTGGCCGGCTCGTCGGCGACGGCGTACGGGTCGGGGCCACGAATGATCGCCAGGTCGCCTGGACTGAGCTGTACGGACGCACCCTCGTCGGGAACGACCCAGGCGTCCCCCTGGACCATGGCCACCAGGGTGAGCGGCGCCTGGTCTTCGATCCGTATCGACCAGGGCGGGGTCAGGACCGAGCGGAGGAGGAACGCTCCCCGGGCTCTGGGTCCGTCGAGGAGACTGACGACTGCGTCCATGTAGACGATTACACACAGAATCGCGCGCCTTGGCTATCCACAGTCTCACACCGCTGCGTTTCAATTATCGCTATGACAAACGAACAAGAGCGGAACACGATCCTGGTACTCGGCGGGACCGGCAAGACTGGCCGCCGCATCGTGAAGCGGCTCCAGGAGAGCGCAGTGCCCGTTCGGGCGGGTTCCCGCTCCGCTGCGCAGCCCTTCGACTGGGCTGACCAGGCGACCTGGACGCCGGTGCTGCAGGGCGTCGGAACGGTGTTTGTGTCCTACTACCCGGACCTGGCGGTGCCGGGCGCACCCGAGACGGTCGGCGCGTTCACTGAACTGGCGGTGGCGTCCGGGGTCTCCCGGCTGGTGCTGCTGTCCGGCCGGGGTGAAAAGGAAGCACAAGCCAGCGAAAGGCTCATCCAGTCCGCCGGGGTCGAGTGGACGATCCTGCGATCCAGTTGGTTCAGCCAGAATTTCAGCGAGGACTATCTGCTGGAGCCGGTGCTGGGCGGCGAGATCGTCCTCCCGGTCGGGAACGTGCCCGAGCCGTTCGTGGACGCCGACGACATCGCCGAGGTGGCTGTGGCCGCCCTGACCGAGGACGGGCACGCGGGGCAGATCTACGAGCTGACCGGCCCCCGGCTGCTCACCTTCGCCGAGGCGATCGCCGGGATTTCCACAGCGACGGGCCGGCGGATCGAATTCGTTCAGGTGTCTCCCGACGACTATGCCGAGGCGCTCACCGCGGAGGGCACGCCTTCCGGGGTCGTGGAGCTGCTGCTGTACCTGTTCACGACCGTGCTGGACGGGCGCAACGCCCATCTGGACGACGGGGTTCAGCGCGCCCTGGGCCGGCCGCCCCGCGACTTCGCCGACTACGCCACCGCCACCGCCGCCACCGGCATCTGGGACAGAGGGTAGGACACCAGTTGGGTCACCTGGAACATCGTCCGCTCGCTGGCCAACACGAACGCCGTCACCGCCGCGTCTCGGACATGTCGGTAATCATTGGCTTTCCGGGATACCGCTGGTTCGACGTCGGACTTCGCCGTTGACGGCGGCGCTGTCACCACCGGCTACGACCCTCGGCTGGCCCACCGCAGAAAGCGCGACCGCGCGGGCGTACCGGATCGCGGCAGGGGTGTCCGTGAAGACCAGCCCTTCGCGGCGCAATTCGTCAGCGACTCCGAGGGTGGCGAGGACCTGGTCGTGGGCGGGGGTGATGCCGGAGAGCAGGACGGTGATCCCGCGTCCGCGTAGCCGCCGGATCGCGTCGCCGAGGACGTGCGCACCGGTGGCGTCCATGGTGGTCACCCGGGACATCCGCAGGATGACGACACGGACGTCGCTGACCTCGGAGAGTTCCAGGAGGAAGGTGTGGGCGGCGGCGAAGAAGAGCGGCCCGTCCAACCGGTACGCCACGATGTGTTCGCTGAGCAGCGCGTGCTCCTCGGCGCTGTGTTCCCCCGGGTCGAGGGGCACCTGTTCCAGCCGGGCGCTGCCGGCCACCGCGCGCAGGGCGAGCACCACGGCGACGCCGACGCCGACCGCGACGGCGGTCACGAGGTCCCAGATCACGGTGACGGCGAAGGTGAGCACCAGCACGACCGCGTCGCCCCGGGTGGCCCGGGCCAGCGCCCACAGCGAGCCGGCCTCCACCATGCGGACGGTGGTGGCGAGCAGCACCCCGGCCAGGGCGGCGAGCGGGATCCGGCCGACCAGCGGCGCGGCGGCCAGCACGATCGCCGCGAGGGCGACGGCGTGGGTGAGGGCCGCCAACTTCGAGGCCGCCCCGGCGCGGACGTTGACCGCTGTCCGGGCGATGGCGGCGGTGGCCGGGATGCCGCCGAAGACGGGGGCGGCGAGGTTGGCCAGCCCCTGACCGAACAGTTCACGGTCCGGGTCATGCCGCTCACCGACGGTCATGCCGTCAGCGACGGTGGCGGAGAGCAGGCTCTCCAGGGCGGCGAGCGCGGCGACGGCGAGGGCGCTGGGCAGCAGCACACCGAGCGCGGCGAGGTCGAGGAAGCCGAGCGAAGGCGCTGGGAGGCCCTGCGGCAGCGCGCCGATCCGGGCCAGGTCGACCGGGAGGACCTCGGCGAGGACGGTGGCGGCCCCCACGCCGAGCAGGGAGAACGGCAGGCCGGGTCGCCACCGCGCTCCGAGCAGCATCAGCGCCGCGACGGCGAGGGCCACCGCGAGCGCGGCCGGCCGCGGATGGACGACGAACCGGGCGACCGCGTCGAAGGCGACGGCCCAGACCTTCTCCCCGTGCGCGTCGCTGACGCCGAGTGCGGCAGGAACCTGTTGCAGCGCGATGACCACGGCGATACCGGCGGTGAAACCCTCCAGCACGGGGGTGGGCAGGTAGCGGACGTAGCGGCCCAGACGGGCCACGGCGAGCGCGATCAGCACCAGGCCGGCCATCGCCCCGACCATCAGCACGCCGGTGGCTCCGAACTGCTGCACCACCGGCACCAGCACCACTGTCATCGCCCCGGTCGGCCCGGAGACCTGGAGGTTGGAGCCGCCGAAGACGGCGGCCACCGCGCCGGCGACCACGGCGGTGATCAACCCGGCCTGGGCGCCCAGCCCGGAGGTGACGCCGAACGCCAGGGCCAGCGGCAGTGCCACCACCGCCACGGTGAGGCCGGCCAGCAGGTCCCGGCGCGGTGAGCGGTGGACCGCCGCCCAGTCGGCCCGGCCGGGTAGCAGCCCGAGGAGCCGCGCTCGGGCCACCGGGATGACGCGGCTCACCGGTCCGCGCCGGTGGCGCGCAGCTCCCCGAGGAGACCGTCCCGGTCGGTGAGGACCGCGCCGAGGATCCGGCGACCGGCGGCCAGCAGGTCGGCCACGTCCGGGGTGCTGAGCGCGTACACGACGAGGGGACCGTCTCGGTGTGAGGTGACCATCCCGGCGCGGCGAAGGACGGCGAGTTGTTGGGAGAGGTTGGAGGCCTCGACCTCGATCACGGCGAGCAGGTCACGGACCGGCTTCGGGCCGTCCTGGAGCAGTTCGAGGACCCGGATGCGCACCGGGTGCCCGAGGGTGCGGAAGAGTTCCGCCTTCGCCTGGTACAGCGGGACCGACATGAGCACCTCTCCCGATCGATGCGAAGACTTTAGCACTTGAAGAAGTCTTCAATCGTTCGGTGTGCGGTGACGAGCGTCCCTCCGCGTCGTCGGCGTCAGGCAGTCCGTCCGATGTCGTTGACGCAGCGCAGCACTGGTCGGGTGGTCAGCGCCCGGTCGTCCAGCAGGGCCCCGGCGCGCACGGTGAAGGTGGCCGACTCGCCCGGCAGCAGGGTGACCAGGGCCTTGTCCACGCTGGCGGTGCTGTCCAGCCGGTCCGGGAAGAGGGTCAGGTCGCGCAGCACCGTGCGAGCGGTCACCCGGACCCGCTGCCCGCCGCCGATCGGCTCGACCGTCGCGTCCCAGGCCGCCGCCGGCCAGTCCACGTCCCGGTCCTCGGCGAAGAACCACAGCGCGCGCTCCGCGGTGCCACCGGCCTCCGCGACCAGCAACTCCCGACGGCCCTCGTCCGGCCGCGCCAGCTCCGCCGGCAGCGCCAGCGCCACCGAGGAGTACGCCGGGACGTCGAGGTCGACCGAGGTCTTCGCCCTCGGCTCCCCGGTGAGCGTGCACCGGGTGACCGCGGCGGATGCCGTCCAGGCCTCGGCGGTTTCGTTGACGGCGACCACTGCCAGGCCGCCGTCCCGGGGCTGCACGGTGAGGAGCCGGTCGGCGTACGCGTGTCGCAGCGCGTACCACAGGGGTTTGCGACGGCCGTCGCCGTCGACGGCCGACCAGGAGGTGACCGGCCAGCAGTCGTTGAGCTGCCAGACGATGGTGCCGGCGCAGACGTCCCGGTGGGAGCGGAAGTGCTCCACGCCGAGCTGGATGGCTCGGGCCTGGTTGAGCTGCGTCAGGTAGTGCCAGTCGTCGAAGTCCGCCGGGGCGGGCAGGTGCGCGTCGAGGCCCCGCTGGAGTTTGGCGTCACCGTCGGCTGCCTTCTGGTGGTGCGCCATGCCCGGTGAGTCGTGCGCCAGGGGTTCGTCGCTCAGCGCCCGGCGCAGCGTGGCGTACGCCGGTGGGGCCTGGTAGCCGAACTCGGCGACGAAACGCGGCACGTACTCCCGGTACCTGGTGTAGTCGTCGGTGTTCCACACGTCCCAGATGTGGGTGGTGCCGTGCGCCGGGTCGTTGGGGTGGATCGCCTCGGTGCCCGACCAGGGGCTGCCCGGCCAGTACGGGCGGGTCGGGTCCAGCTCGCCGACGATCCGGGGCAGCACGTCGAGGTAGTAGCCACGCCCCCAGGTGCGCCCGGCGAGGTCCTGCTGCCAGTCCCAGTCGTGCCAGCCCCAGATGTTCTCGTTGTTGCCGGTCCAGAGCACCAGCGACGGGTACGGCGCGAGCCGGGTCACCTGCTCGGCGGCCTCGGCGGCCACCTCGCTGCCGAACGGTTCCTCCTCCGGGTACGCGGCGCAGGCGAACAGGAAGTCCTGCTGGACGAGGAGGCCGCGCTCGTCGGCGAGGTCGTAGAAGTCGGCGGACTCGTACCGGCCGCCGCCCCAGACCCGCAGCAGGTTGACGTTGGCGGCGACCGCCTGGTCGAACCGCTCGGCGAGCCGGGCCCGGGTGATCCGGGTGGGGAACGCATCGTCCGGGATCCAGTTGACCCCGCGCACGAAGACCGGGACGTCGTTCACCGACAACGAGAACGGGGTGCCGTGCTCGTCGGGTGTGGTGTCCAGGCGGACCGAGCGGAAGCCGATCCGGTGCGACCAACTGTCCAGCAGGTCGCCGTCCGGCGCGTGCAGTGTCACATCGATCGGGTGAAGCGCCTGCTCGCCGTACCCCCGGGGCCACCACAGCGCGGGCTCGCGAACGGTGAGGGTCAGCACGGCCGTGCGCTGCCCGGCCGGGACGACCACCTCCGCGTGTGCGCCGGCCACGGCGGCGCGGACGGTCAGCGGGACGTCCGCGACCCGCTCGACCTCGACGTGCACCTCGACGCGGCCGTCGCGACCGTCCATGGTGACGAGGGGACGGACGGTGGCCAGCCGGGCGGTCGACCAGGCGTGCAGGCTGATCTCCTGCCAGATGCCGGCGGTGACCAGTGTCGGCCCCCAGTCCCAGCCGAAGTTGCAGGCCATCTTGCGGATGAAGTGGAACGGCTCCGGGTAGGCGTTCGGGCGTTCGCCGAGCCGTTCCTGGTGTGCCTCGGCATAGCGGTACGCGGAGTCGAACGTGACGACCAGGTCGTTGTCACCGTCGCGCAGCAGCGGTCGGACGTCGAACCGGTAGCCGCGGTGCATGTTCGCGGTGCGGCCGACCTCGACGCCGTTGAGGGTGAGCGTGGCGACGGTGTCCAGGCCGGCGCAGACCAGGTCGACGCGGTCGTCGTCGCCCGCCCGGTGGACGATCGTGGACCGGTAGACCCAGTCGGTGCGCCCGATCCAGGCCAGCGTCCGCTCGTTGTCGTCGAGGTAGGGGTCTTCGATCAGCCCGGCGGCGAGCAGGTCGGTGTGCACGCAGCCCGGCACGGTCGCCGGCACGGACCGGTCTGCGACCTCCTCGGGCACCTGTGCTCCGGGGGCCGCTCGCACTGTCCAACCGTCGTAGAGTGCCTGTCGGCGCAAGACCTCACCGCACCTTCCGCATCGAAAGACGTTTACTGAACCGGATAAGCTAGGCAACCGTACGTTTCGGCCCCGCACGTGTCAACGGCCGTTGACGCCCGCGGCAGCACGTCGCGGCAGCACTCTCGCAGCAGCAAAGGAGCACGCCGGTGAAGCGGCCGACCATTGCCGACGTCGCCCAACGCGCCGGGGTGTCCAAGGGTGCCGTGTCGTACGCGCTGAACGGGCAGCCCGGCGTCTCCGAGGCCACCCGGCAGCGCATCCTGGCCATCGCCACGGAGATCGGGTTCAGCCGGAGCAGCGCGGCCCGCGCCCTCTCGGCCGCCACCGCCGGCGCGATCGGCCTGGCCCTGTGCCGACCGGCCCGGACACTCGGCGTCGAGCCGTTCTTCATGGCGCTGATCAGCGGCGTCGAAGCCGAACTCTCCGCCCGCTCGTACGCGCTGACCCTGCAGGTGGTGGCCGACCACGACGCCGAGATCGCGGTCTACCGCCGTTGGTGGGGCGAACGACGGGTGGACGGGGTGCTCGTCTGCGACCTGCGCACCGACGACCGTCGCATCCCCGCACTCGAACAGCTGCACCTGCCGGCGGTGGTGATCGGCGGCCCCGGCGGCACCGGCGAGCTGGCGAGTGTCTGGTCCGACGACGCCGCCGCGCTGACCGAGACGGTGGAGTACCTGGTCGCGCTCGGGCACCGTCGGATCGCCCGGGTCGCCGGCCTGCCCGACCTGCGGCACACCGAGATCCGCACCGACGCCTTCGCGGCGGTCCGCCAGCGGCTCAACCTGGACGACGCGGTCACCGTGTGGTCCGACTACACCGGCGAGGAGGGCGGGCGGGCCACCCGCCGGCTGCTCAGCTCCGCCCACCGGCCCACTGCGGTCATCTACGACAACGACGTGATGGCCGTCGCCGGGCTCTCCGTCGCCCAGGAGATGGGCCTGACCGTGCCCGGCGACCTGTCCATCGTGGCCTGGGACGACTCACCGCTGTGCCGCCTGGTGCACCCGCCGCTGACCGCGCTGGGCCGGGACATCCCGGCGTACGGGGCCCACGCCGCCCGGCAGCTGCTCGCCGTCGTCGCCGGGCAGCCGGCCGGCCGGGTGCAGGACGAGACGCCCCACCTCACTCCGCGTGGCAGCACCGCACCACCCCGAGCCAGATGAACCGGTTCAGCGCGATGCTGACGGAAACTCCTCGAAGTACGCCTCGACCCGTTCCGCCGTCGCCGGGCGGGCCAGCGCGAACCCCTGCCCGTACCGGCAACCGCCCCGGCGTGCCCCCTCGACCTGGGTCGACGACTCCAACTCCTCGGCGACGATCTCGACGCCCAGCCGCTCGCCCACGTTGACCACCACGTCGATCAGCGGTGGTTGCCCGTCCGGCCGTGCGCCCACCAGCTCCGGGCCCACCTTGAGCAGGTCGATCGGCAGTCGGCGAAGCTGCGCCAGGGAGGCGTGCTCGGCCCGGAAATCGTCCAACGCGGTGCGCACGCCCAGCGACCGGAGCCCGGCCAACCGGGCCACCACTGTCGACAGGTCACCGGCCACCCTCGGCTCGCTCACCTCCACCACCAGCCGCTCCGGCGGCACCCCGTGCGCGGCCAGCACGGCCGCGAGCCGCTGCACGAAGTCGGGAGTGGTCAGCTCCCGGGTCGTCACGTTGACCGCCATCCACAGCTCCCGGGCGCCCACCGACCAGTCGGACAACCGCCGGCAGGCCCGATCCAGCACCCACCACTCCAACTCGCCGACCAGGTCAAGGTCCTCGGCGACCGGCAGCAGCTCGGCCGGCAGCACCGTGCCGAGCACCGGGCTGCGCCACCGCAGCAGCGCCTCCGCGCCCACCGGCTGCCCGTCGGCCAGGTCGACCACCGGCTGGTAGACGAGATCCAGTTCGCCGCGCGCCACCGCACCGGGCAGCTCGCGCTCCAGGTCGAGCCGGCGGACCAGTTGTTCCTCAAGGAACGCGTCGTACCACTCCACCCGGTCCCGGCCCAGTTGCACGGCCCGTCGCCGGGCCAGTTCGGCCTGCCGGAGCACGTCCGCCGGCCCCACCCCGCTCACCTCGGCAAGCCCGATGCTCGTCTGCACCCGCAGCATCGCGCCGGCCAGCTGGTAGGGCGGACTGAGTGCGCTCAACAGTCGGGTGCCCAGCGCGTACGCCAGCACCGGGCCGGCGGCGGTGACCACCGCGAAGCCGGTACCCGCGCACCCGGTGACCAGATCGCCGGGGGCGATGACCGCGCGAGCCCGGTGCACCGCCTCGGCGAGCACGTCCTCCCGGGCGGTCGGGCCGATCCCCTCGGTGCCGTGCAGGTCGACCAGGAGCAGCGCGCCGGCCGGCACCGGCACGTCGCCGATCGCGGCCAGGGCGTCCAGCAGGGCGGCCCGGTCACCGGGGGTGCTGCTCGCGGCCGCGAACTGTCGCCGGTCGAGCCCCGACCACGCGGGGCTGTGCTCAGGCGACCAGATCGAGTCCGCGCCGGTTCCGGGGGCCGCGACCGCCGGGGCGTCGGGGCCGCGTTCCGGCGGCGGCTCCGGCGTGCCCGGCCCGCGTGCCGGACCCGAGCGGCGGTGCCGCAGCGACCGACCGGCCGGCCGGCGATGGGCGGCCCGCCGAACGGACGTGGCCGCGTCACCGGCGCGCAGCAGCTCGCGCAGCACCAGGGGCGGCACCGCCGCCAGGGCCAACAGCACGCTGGTCCGGTCCGGCGCGCGGCCGGCGGCCAGGTGCAGACCCGTCGCCAGCAGCAGCACCGCCGCCGGGAGCACCGACCGAGGCCAGGCCGCGGCGACCGGCTCCGCCGGCTGCGCGTCGTCCGTCGCACCGGCGGCACCGACCGCGACCAGCAACATCCCGAACACCAACGGGGGTACGGCCAGCAGGGCCACCCGCCCGGCCGGTGCGGACGGCGACACGGCCAGCAGCACCAACCCGCAGAGGGTGAGCAGGACGCCGCCTCGACAGATCGCCGCACCCGAGCGCCGCCACGGCCCCGCGAACACGTTCAACGCGGCCATCCCCAACCCGCCGAGCGTCAACGCGCAACCCAGCCGAACCGGGACCGACAGACCGTCCCACGGCAGCAGCAGCCAGCCGGCGAGGGCCAGACCGACGGCCGGGCCGCTCGACTCGACCAGCCCGCGCAACCGGACCGCGGCCGTCGGCCGCGAGCGCCCGGGGAGCCGGTACAGACCGCTCGCCGAGAGGGCCCCCACGACCAGCGACCCGATCAGCACGGCGCGGGTGTGCCCGATGTCCGCCAGGGGCAGCACGACGGCGGTGAGACCGGCCGCCACCACCGCCGCGTCGAGCAGCACGCCCGCCGCCCGCGGTGGCGGGTCGGTGCCACGCCGGCTGGCCAGCCGGGACAGTCGCAGCCCGGCGAGTGTGGCGCCGGCGCCGGCGCCCAACGCGATCACCACCGAGGTCGGGACCAGGCCGACGGCACCGGCGAGGAGGAGCAGCGCCACCGCCACGGACGTGGCGGCCTCGGGTGCCGCACGACGGGGGACGAGAACGCGGAACGGGTACGCGAGGAGCACGGCGGACGCCTTCGTGAGGGGGCACGGGGGCGGTGCGGCGGTGCGGGGCACCGGACGTTGCGAGTCCGCTACCCACGATTGACAACGATGGACAGCCGAAGTGGTTACTTGCCGGTTACTCAGGGAAAACAACGACCGGTGTCACTGTACGGCGTACTCCCGGCCGGTGGCACCGCCCGCCGCGAGCCGAAACGGCAGGAAGTGGGATCATCGGAGGGTGAGTAAGCCCGACACGGTCCGTTTCCGGTACAACCAAGCCATCCTGGTGGCCGCGATCATCGCCTTCGTCGGCGCCCTGCCGCTGGCCAACGCCCGGGCCTACCTGCTGCCGGTGCTGCTCGTCCCGCTCGCCGTCGCGGTCTGGGCCTGGCGGGCCGGCACCGACGCCGACGCGCGGGAGCTGCGCCTGCGGGCGTTGGTCGGGCAACGCCGGATCGGCTGGGAGCAGGTCCTGGAGCTGGCCACCGACCAGCGGGGGCGCGCGGTGGCCCGGCTCGACGACGGCCAGCAGGTCACCCTGCCGGCCGTCCGTGGGGCGGACCTGCCCCGGCTGGTCGCGGCAACCGGCCAGCCACTGCCGGGTGCCCCGGCGGACGCGCCGGGTCAGTAGCCGTCGACCACTGTGTTGATCAGCGGTTGCCCGGCGGCGAAGCGGCGCACCTGATCGCCCACCAGCCGGTAGGCACGCGGTAGCAACCCCCGCACCGACCCGCCCACGTGCGGGGTGAGCAGCACGTTCGGCATGGTCCAGAGCGGGGAGTCGGCGGGCAGCGGTTCCGGGTCGGTGACGTCCAGCGCCGCCGAGATCCGACCGGTGCCCAGCTCGGCGACGAGCGCATCGGTGTGCGCCACCGGCCCGCGGGCGGCGTTGACCAACAGCGACCCGTCCGGCATCGCGGCCAGGAACGTCTTGTCGATCAGGCCACGGGTCTGGTCGGTGAGCGGCACCAGCACCACCACCACGTCCGCGTCGGGCAGCAGCCGGAGCAGCTCCTCGACGGCGTGCACCCCCTGCTCCGGGCGGGCCGTCCTGGCGACCAGGGTGAAGCTCACGTCGAAGGGGGCGAGCCGGTCGCGCACCGCGGTGCCGATCGAGCCGGCGCCGACGATGAGCACCCGCTTGCCGGTCAGCTCGTCGGTAGGGGTGTGCTCCGCGTACGCCCAACGCCGCTCGGCCTGGGCGCGGACGAACGCCGGAAACGCCCGCAGCTGGGCGAGGATCGCGGTGACGACCCACTCGGCGGTGGCGGGGTCGTGCACGCCCCGGGCGTCGCAGAGCGTGACAGTCGGCGGGGTCCGGCCGGCCCAGGCGTCCGCCCCGGCGGAGAGCAGTTGCACCACCGCCAGATCGGGCAGCTCACCCAGCACCGTCGTCCCGTCCGAGCCACCCAGGAACGGCGGCACCCAGAAGCGAACGCCGGCCGCCTCGGACGGCATCCGGTCGGTGTGCTCGAAGACCTCCACCGTCACGTCCGGGGGCAGCGCGCCCAGGAGGTTCAGGCCGGCCTGGTGCGGAATCCATACCTTCACGTCCGCCGACGATAGTCCCCGGCGGCGCGGACGGTGCGGGCACGGCGGTGAACCGGCGTCCGGGGGGTGGCGCACGGGGCCACGGCGGGCGAGACTCAGCACAGCGAGGTTCGAGCCGGGCCTTCGCGAGGTATAAGGAAGGGTCGGAGGGCCGTCCTCCTCCGCCCGGCAGACAGGTGCACGATGACCGACGGCTCCCCCGCCTCCCCCCGGCGACCGATCGCGCCCCCCTCGGCGCTCGGCGACCCAGCGCGGTTGCGCGCGCTCGCCGACACCGGGCTGGACGCCGCTCCGGACGAAGCGTTCGACCGGTTCGCCCGGTTGGTCAGCGACCTGTTGGACGTGCCGGTGGCGCTGGTCTCGCTGGTCTCCGCCGACCGGCAGTTCTTCCCCGGCGCGGTCGGTCTGCCCGAGCCCTGGTCGCAGCGCCGGCAGACTCCGCTGAGTCACTCGTTCTGTCAGCACGTGGTGGACATCGAGGTGCCGATGGTGCTGCCGGACGCCCGGCTCTACCCGCGCGTCCGGAACAACCTGGCCATCGACGACCTCGGCGTGGTCGCCTACGCCGGGATGCCGCTGACCGACCTATCCGGCCGGGTGCTCGGCTCGCTCTGCGCCATCGACAGCAAACCGCGCGCCTGGACCGCCGCCCAACTGCGGACCCTGGCCGACCTGGCCGCCGCCTGCTCGTCGGAGCTGCGCCTGCGGATCGCACTCGACGGCGCGCAGGAGGCGCGGCGGCGGGTCGTGCAGGCGCACGAACGGCTGGAGTTGCTGGCCGGGGTGAGCGAGACGTTGGCCGGCACCCTGGACGTGGGCGTCGCCCTGCGCCGGCTCGCCGCCACCATGGTGCCGCTGCTCGCCGACTGGTGCCTGCTCACCCTGATCGGGCCGACCGGCCTGCCCCGTGAGGTGGTCTCGGTGCACCGGGACCCGGCCCGCGCCGCGGACGTCGACCGCTTCGGTGAGCTGCTGCGCACCGGGCTGGGCCCCGATTCGATAGTCCGGGCGGTGCTGCGCACCGGCCAGCCTCGGCTCGGCAGCGTGGCGTCCCTGACCGACGTGGAGCGGGGCACCATCCACCCGGAAATGGTCTCCATCGCCGGCCGGTTGGGCATCGCCTCCTACCTGAGCGTGCCGGTGCGGGGCGTCGGCGGCACGGTGCTGGGGGCGATCACCCTCGTGAACGACGGGCACCGTCAGCAGTTCGACGACCGGGACCTGCTGACCGCGGTGGACATCGGCCGCCGGGCCGGCCAGGCCGTCGGTAACAGCTCGATGTACGGCGAGCAGCGGCACGTCGCCGAGGTGCTGCAACACAGCATGCTGCCCCGGCTGCCGGTGGTGGCGGAGCTGGAGCTGGCGGCCCGATACCAGCCGGCGGCCGACCGGGTGGAGGTCGGCGGCGACTGGTACGACGCCTTCGTGCAGCCCGACGGCGACGTGATCGCGGCGATCGGGGACGTGGCCGGGCACGACATCGAGGCCGCGGCGACCATGGGCCAGCTGCGCAACCTGGTGCGGGGCAACGCCTTCGGCCGGCCGGACGCGGTCGGGTCCCTGATGAGCGACCTGGACGGCGCCATCCGTGGCCTTCGGCTGCCGATCGCCGCCACCGCGACGCTGGTGCGGATCTGTCCGCAGCGCGCCGGTGCGCACGAGGTGACCTGGTCCAACGCCGGGCATCCGCCGGCCCTGGTGGTCCGCGTCGGCGGGGCGGTCGAGGTCCTGGCCGCGACGCCGGAGCCGCTGCTCGGCCTGGCCCGCCCGACGCGGCGGAGCAGCCACTCGACCAGCCTGGCCACCGGTGACACCCTGCTGCTCTACACCGACGGGCTGATCGAACGGCGGGACCGGTCCATCGACGACGGGTTGGCCGAGCTGATGAGCCGCCTGGCCGGCACTCACACGCTGCCCCTCGGCGACCTCTGCGACCTGCTGCTCGCCTCGATCCGGCACCGCGAGGACGACACCGCGCTGCTGGCCGTACGGGCCCGCTGAGGCCGGTCCACCGGAGACCATCGGTACCCGTTGGATCTCGACGGGCCCGGTCGGGCCGCGCGGCGGGCTACCCTGGGCCGGGTGAGCGCCCGTCCCCCGTACCCTCGCATCCGCCGCCTCCGGGTGGCCCTCGCGGCGTCCTGCGCGGCGTTGCTGTTCGCCGCCGGTTGCAGCTTCGGTGAGCCGGAGCCCGACCCGGCCGGCGAACCGCCCAACCTGCCGACCCCGTCCGCGTCGGCGAACCCCGGCGGCAGCGGTCAGCAGGCGGTGGCGACAGTGCTCGCCAAGGGCCTGCGGGTGCCGTGGGCCATCGCCTTCCTCCCGGACGGCGGCGCGCTGGTCACCGAACGGGACAACGGCCGGATCCTCCAGGTCGGGCCCGAGTCCGGACCGGACGGGCTGCGGGTCCGACCGGTGCAGACCATCCCCGACGTGGCGGCGGCGGGCGAGGGTGGCCTGCTCGGCATCGCCGTCTCCCCCGACTACGCCCGGGACCGGACGGTGTTCGTCTACTACACCGCCGAACGGGACAACCGGGTCGCCCGGCTGCAACTCGGCGGGCAGCCCACCCCGATCCTCACCGGCATTCCCAAGGCCAACGTGCACAACGGCGGTGGGCTGGGCTTCGGCCCGGACAAGCAGCTCTACGTCAGCACGGGTGACGCCGGTCAGCGCCCGCTCTCGCAGGACGTGAAGAGCCTCGGCGGCAAGATCCTCCGGGTCACAGCGGACGGCAAGCCCGCCGCCGGCAACCCGTACCCCAACTCCCCGGTCTGGTCGATGGGGCACCGCAACGTGCAGGGTTTCACCTGGGACGCCGCGAAGCGGATGTACGCCGTCGAGTTCGGCCAGAACACCTGGGACGAGGTCAACCAGATCACCAAGGGCGGCAACTACGGCTGGCCCGAGGTCGAGGGTAAGGCCGGCGACAAGCGGTTCACCGACCCGATCGCGCAGTGGCCGACCTCGGACGCGTCCTGCTCCGGGCTGGCCGCCACCGAGCAGTTGCTGGTCACCGGCTGCCTGCGCGGCAAGCGCCTCTGGGTGATGGAGCTGACCGACACCGGGACGCTGCTCGGTCAGCCCAGTGAGCTGCTCACCAACCGCTACGGCCGGCTGCGCGCGGTGGCAGCGGCACCGGACGGGTCACTCTGGGTGAGCACCTCCAACCACGACGGGCGGGGCGACCCGGCGGGCGACGACGACCGGCTGCTGCGGGTGGTCTTCGCGGGCGGCGACGGCGGGCGCAGCTGATTCCGTCACCATCCGTTCAGGTTTACCAAGATCTTCCGACGGGCAGGCCAGACTTTCAGCATGGACGGGCAACGCGACGAGCGGCACGACGACGCCGATGACCGGGACGACCCGGTGACCGGCGACGATCGGACGCGCCCGGGTTGGTGGGCCGGTGCCGCCGGCCCGCTGCGCCGCCTCGGGCTGGTCGTCGCCGTCCTCGCCGTGGCCCTGGCCGGGGCGGTTCTCGGGGTGCTGGCCGGTGGTCAGGTGAGCACCGACATCGGCCCGTTCCGGGCCAACCTCAGCATCTCCCCCGCCCGCGACGGCGGCACCACCGTCGACATCCCGCCGCTGGGCGCGCTGCTGCTCGACAGCCACAGCGGGCCGACCCACCTCACCGTTCGGCTCGGCGCGCTCGACCAGGGGCGCACCGAGGCGCTGATCGACGACCCGGCCAGCATCAGCCGGGCCAGCCAGAGCGCCGTGGAGGACGTCCGCTCCGGGGTGATGCGCCTCGGCCTGCGTACCCTCGGCGCGTCGGTGCTGGTCACGTTGATCCTGGCCGGGCTGATCTTCCGCAACGTCCCGCGCACCGCCTGGGCGGGTGGGCTGGCGCTGCTGGTCACCGCCAGCAGCCTCGGCACGGCGGCGGCGACCCTCCGGCCGCAGGCCATCGAGGAGCCACGCTACGAGGGGCTGCTGGTGAACGCGCCGGCCATCGTCGGTGACGCCCGCCGGATCGCCAACGACTACACGAAGTACGCGGAGCAGTTGCAGCGTCTCGTCGGCAACGTCAGCCAGCTCTACACCACCGTCTCCGCGCTGCCGCTGTTGGAGCCGACCCCCGGCACCACGCGGGTGCTGCACGTCTCCGACATGCACCTCAACCCGACCGGCTGGCAGCTGATCCGGACGGTCGTGGAGCAGTTCGGCATCGACGTGGTGATCGACACCGGGGACATCACCGACTGGGGCAGCGAACCGGAGGCCTCCTTCGTCGGCTCGATCGGCGTGCTGAAGAAGCCGTACGTCTTCATCCGGGGCAACCACGACTCCGGCAAGACCGCCGCCGCGGTGGCCCGCCAGCCGAACGCGATAGTCCTCAACAACACCACCACGACCGTCGCCGGGCTGACCATCGCCGGCATCGGCGACCCGCGTTTCACCCCGGACAAGAACACCTCCCCGGCCGGCAGCGGACTGACCCAGCAGGTGGCCGACCAGGTGATCGGGGCCGGTAACCAGCTCGCCGCGACGATCCGCAACTCACCGCGACCGGTCAACATCGCTCTCGTGCACGACCCGGCGTCGGCCGGGCCGCTCGCCGGCACCTGCCCGCTGGTGCTGGCCGGGCACACCCACGCCCGGCAGGTGTCCAAACTGCCGGAAACACCCGGGCAGCAGCCCACCACGCTGATGGTGGAGGGCTCCACCGGCGGTGCCGGGCTGCGCGGCCTGGAGGGCGAGAAGCCCACCCCGCTGTCGATGAGCGTGCTCTACTTCGACCAGCAGAAGATGCTCCAGGCGTACGACACGATCACCGTCGGCGGCACCGGCCAGGCCCAGGTCAACCTGGAACGACGCCTGGTGGAGAACCCGAACGCCGGTGTCTCCGCCACGCCCACGCCCACCCCGAGCGGGGGTGTGCCCGCCACACAGGCACCCACACCCACGCCCACCCCGACCGGCTGAGCCCACGCCGGCCGGCGCGGACGGGTCAGCGCAGGGCGATCGCGGCCAGCGCGGCGTTGACGATGCTGCCGGGCAGCAGGTCGTGCAGCTCGTACAGGTCGGCGACGCTGCCGGACTGGCCGAACTCGTCCACGCCGAGCGGCACCGCCGGTGCGCCGACGGCCGAGCCGAGCCAGGCCATCGCGTGCGACGCGGCGTCGTGCACCGTCACCACCGGCACCCGATCGGCGAACGCGGAGCGCAGCGCGCCCGGCACGCTGGGCACCGTGGCCGTCCGTACGCCCTGTCGCAGGGTGCGCTGCCAGGCCCGGTAGAGCCGGTCCAGCGAGGTCACGTCCACCACGTGCGCGGCGATGCCCTCGTCGGCCAGCTCCGCGGCGGCGGCCAGCACCTCGGGCAGCACCGCGCCGGAGGCGGCCAGTTGCACCACCGGGGCGTCGACCAGGTGCGGGTACGCCTGGTGCGCGTCGACCAGCCGGTACGCCCCGGCGACGACCTGCCGGCGCAGCACCGCGTCGCCGAGCCGCGCCCGGGCCGCCTCGAACGGCGCCTGGTCCAGCGGTCGGGTGCTCAACCGGAAGTAGTACGCGCCGTCCTCGGCGGGCGCGGCGGTCGCGGCCGGGGCCGACCCACCGGCGATCTGCCCGAGCGCGTCGCAGAGCAGCCAGTCGAGGGTGGCCGCGTACGCCGGCTCGACGAAGGTCACACCGGGCAGTTCCAGGCCGACCGACGCGGTGATGGTGGACTGGTGGGCACCGCCCTCGGGGGCGAGGGTGATGCCGGACGGGGTGCCGGCCACCACGAACCGGGATCCGGAGTAGGTGCCGTAGAGGAACGCGTCCAGGCCGCGCAGCACGAACGGGTCGTAGACGGTGCCCACCGGCAGCAGCGGCTGCCCGGACAGGTCCCAGGAGAGCCCGAGCTGGCCGAGCAGCAGGAACAGGTTCATCTCCGAGATGCCCAGCTCGATGTGCTGCCCGGCGGGGCTCTCCGTCCAGCGCAGCATCCGGTCCTCGGTCCAGGAGCGCTGCTCGGTGGGGGCGAACACCCCGGTCTTGTTGATGAACCCGGCCAGGTTGGTGGAGGTGGCCACGTCCGGTGCGGTGGTCACCAGGTAGCGACCCACCTCCCGGTCCCGGGCCAGGTCCACCAGCACCCGACCGAAGACCTCCTGGGTGGAGATCGGCTTGGTTGCGCGTACTCCCGTGCTCTCCGGGACGGTGACCCCCAGCGCGCGCTCGCGGGGCGCGCGGGACAGCGCCTCCCGGCGGGCGCCGGCCCGGATCCCGGCCGGTGAGGCCGGGTCGAGGCGGTCCCACTCCGTCTCGGAGGTCAGCCCCTGCGCCGCGCGCAACGCGTCGACCTGCTCGGTGCTGAGCAGCGCGGAATGGTTGCGCGGGTTGCCGGCGATGGGCAACCCCCAACCCTTCACCGTGTACGCGAAGACGACGCTGGGCCGGTCGGTGACCGCGTCGCACTGGGCGTACGCGTCCAGCATCGCCTGCAGGTCGTGCCCGCCCAGGTCGGTGACGAGCGGGCCGAGGTCCTCGTCGCTGACGCTCTCGATCAGGTCGGCGATCCCGGCCGGGGCGCCGTCCAGGAACTGCTTGCGCAGCGCCGGCCCGGTCAGCCCGAACAGCGACTGGTACTGCTCGTTGGGCATCGCGTCGATCCAGTCCCGCAACGCCTCCCCACCCGGGCGGGCGTACGCCTCGGCGAGCCGGCGGCCGTACTTGACCTCGACCACGTGCCAGCCGGCCGCCTCGAACTGGCCCCGCCACTGGTTGATCCGGATGCCGGGGACGACCCGGTCCAGCGACTGCCGGTTGAAGTCGACGAGCCACATGACGTTGCCCAGCCCGGTGGTGGCCGGGTCGGCGACCGCCTCCCAGATGTTGCCCTCGTCCAACTCGGCGTCGCCGATCAACGCCACGAACCGGGAGTGCGGCCGGGCGCCGAAGTGCGCGTCGACGTAGCGGCGGGTCGCGGCGGCGAACAGCGGCGCCGCCGCGCCCAGGCCGACGGAACCGGTGGAGAAGTCCACGTCGTCCGGGTCCTTGGTGCGCGACGGGTACGACTGGAGGCCGCCCCGGGCCCGCAGTCGGGGCAGGTAGGAGCGGTCCAGGTTGCCGAGCAGGTACTGGATGGCGTGGAACACCGGGGAGGCGTGCGGCTTCACCGCGACCCGGTCCTCGGCGTCCAGGTGCGCGAACCACAGCGCGGTCATCGCCGTGACCAGGGAGGCGCTGGACGCCTGGTGGCCGCCGACCTTCACACCGTCGCCGGTGGCCCGGTCATGGTTGGCGGCGTCCACGATCCGGGTGGCGAGCCAGAGCACCCGCCGCTGGATCTCGTCGAGGACATCGAGGTCGTGCTGGGTCACGGTGGCTCCATCCAGGCGTCGCCGTTGACGCCCTCGCGAGGGGTGCGGGGTGGCCGCGTGGTCGACAGGGTGTGGCGGAAGGCCGCCGCCGGATCGCGGCGGCGGCCTTCTCCGGGTGAGTCTCAGCCCTGGACGCCGAGGCGCTCCAGGATCAGCTCCCGCAGGGTCTTCGCGTCGGCCTGCCCGCGGGTGGTCTTCATGACCGCGCCGACCAGCGCGCCGACCGCCGCGACCTTGCCACTGCGGATCTTGTCGGCGATGGCGGGGTTAGCGGCGATCGCCTCGTCCACGGCGGCGGTGAGCGCGCCGGTGTCCGAGACGACTTCCAGGCCACGGCTGGTCATGATCTCGGTGGGCGAGCCCTCACCGTCGACCACACCCTCCAACACCGTGCGGGCCATCTTGTCGTTGAGCTTGCCGGCGTCGACCAGCCCCTGCAGCTCGGCGACCTGGGCGGGGGTGGCACCGATCTCGGCCAGCTCCACGCCGCTCTCGTTGGCCCGACGCGACAGCTCACCCAGCCACCACTTGCGGGCCGCCGCCGGGGTGGTGCCGGCGGCCACGGTGGCCTCGATCAGCTCGACGGCGCCGGCGTTCAACACCGACTGCATGTCCAGGTCCGACAGACCCCACTGCTCCTGGAGCCGACGCCGGTGCACCCGGGGCAGCTCCGGCAGGGCGGCCTTCAGCTCGGCCACCCAGGCCGGGTCCGGTGCGATCGGCACCAGATCCGGCTCCGGGAAGTACCGGTAGTCGGTCGCCGTCTCCTTCGAGCGACCCGGGGTGGTGTCACCGGTGTCCTCGTGGAAGTGGCGCGTCTCCTGGGTGATCCGGCCGCCCACGTCCAGCACCGACGCCTGCCGCAGCATCTCCGAGCGGACCGCCCGCTCCACCGACCGCAGCGAGTTGACGTTCTTCGTCTCGGTACGGGTGCCCCACTCCGCGCCCGGCAGGTTCAGCGAGGTGTTCACGTCACAGCGCAGCGAACCCTCCTCCATCCGCACGTCGGAGACGCCGAGGGTGCGGATCACGTCGCGCAGCTCGGCGACGTACGCCTTGGCCACCTCGGGGGCGAGCGCACCGGTGCCGGTGATCGGCTTGGTGACGATCTCGACGAGCGGGATGCCGGCCCGGTTGTAGTCGACAAGCGACTCCGTCGCGCCGTGGATGCGGCCGGTGGCACCGCCGACGTGCAGCGTCTTGCCGGTGTCCTCCTCGAGGTGCACCCGCTCGATCTCGATCCGCACCGTCTCGCCGCCCACCTCGACGTCCAGGTAACCGTCGACACAGATCGGCTCGTCGTACTGGCTGATCTGGAAGTTCTTCGGCATGTCCGGGTAGAAGTAGTTCTTCCGGGCGAACCGGCACCACTCGGCGATCGAGCAGTTCAACGCGAGACCGATCCGGATGATCGCCTCGATGGCCGCCTTGTTGGCCACCGGCAGCGAGCCGGGCAGCCCCAGGCAAACCGGGCAGACCCGGGTGTTGGGCTCGCCACCGAAGTCGGTCGGGCACCCACAGAACATCTTGGTGTTCGTGCCCAGCTCGACATGGGTCTCCAGGCCGATCACCGGTTCGAAGCGCGCAACGACCTCGTCGTACGCGGGCAGTGTCGTCGTCATCTGAGCTCCAGGAGCGATCCGGACAGAACCGTTCCAGCCTAATCGGCTGGTCCGGCCACCCCGCTGCCGGGCGTCACTCGGGTGTGGTGAAGCGCCGACGCTGGTAGGCCAGCACGAGCAGAATGCCACCGACGGAGAACGCCAGGACGCCCATCAGCAGCAGCACGAGGGGCGAGCCCGCTCCGGTGAGCGGCAACCAGCCACCCTTCGACCTCGACGGCGCGGGCGACGGCTGGGACGTCGCCGGGTCGCTCTCCGATGGCGAGGCGGCCGGATCGGTCGATGCCGTCGGGGTCGGGGTGGCCGTCGGGCCGGTCGGGGTCGCCGTGGGGGTGCCCGGGGACGCCGGGGCGACGACCAGTGACACGTCCCTCGTGGCACTGGTGCTGCGACCCGTCGCCTGGACCGTGAAGGTGAACGTGCCGGCGCTGCCGGGAACGCCGCTCAGCCGACCCAACTTGTCGAGGGTGAGACCGCCCGGCAGGGCCCCAGCGGCCAGGGCGAACGCGATGTCCGAATCACCGTCGGCGGTGAACCGGAAGGAGTAGGACCGCCCCACGGTGCCGGCGGGCGGGTCGCCGGAGGTGAAGGTGGCAGCGGCCGTGGCGACCACGATGGTGGCGGCCTGCTCGTCGAAGAGCTTGTTCTTGTCGGTCATCCGCAGCGTGAACGGGTAGGTGCCCGGCGTGGTCGGCGCGCCCCCGAGCGACGTGCCCACCACCAGCATGCCCGGCGGCAGGCTGCCCGACACCACCGACAGCGCGTACGGCCCGGTGCCGCCGGTCGCCTCCACGGTGTGGATCGCGTACACCTGCCCGATGTACATGGGTGACCGGGGCTTGCCCGAGGTGATGACGACCTTCTGTTGGCGTACCTCGATCGTCGCCGCCTGCTCGCCGAAGAGACCGTTCTTGTCGGTCATCCGCAGCCGGAACGGGAAGGTGCCCGGCGTGGTCGGCGCGCCCCCCAGCGCCGTGCCCACCACCAACATCCCCGGCGGCAGGCTGCCCGACACCACCGACAGCGCGTACGGCCCGGTGCCGCCGGTCGCCTCCACGGTGTGGATCGCGTACACCTGCCCGAGGTACATGACCGACCGGGGCTTGCCCGAGGTGATGGTGACGGTGTCGGCGGCGGTGGCTGGTTGCGCGGCACCCAGCAGCATCGCGACAACCATCGTCAGGGCCATGACCGGGCGAAGCGTCCCCATCGCACATCCAGGTCTTGATCGGAGCCGCTCGCGGCCGCCAGCGGACCAGAGTTCGTCGATCCAACAGACTCGGAGCTTATTCGACCAGTGCCACTGAACGCGGTCCATCCCCTGATCGGAGATCGTCGTGTCGCCGCGACGACAGCCGCGCCCGGCGCGGTCGTGGTGACCGCACCGGGCGCGTGACGACTTCCGGTACGACGGCGGGCGACCCGCCCCCGTACCGGCGGGTCAGAGGGCCGGCGGGGTGAACGTGCCGACGGCGGACTCCAACGCGGCGGCGACCCGGTACATCCGGTCGTCGGCCATCGTCGGGGCCATCACCTGCAAACCGACCGGCAGCCCCTCGGAGAGCCCGCACGGCACCGAGATGCCCGGCCCGCCGTACAGGTTCGTCGGGATGGTGTACAGGTCGGCCAGGTACATCTGGTACGGGTCGGCGGTCCGCGCGCCCATCGGGAACGCCACCGACGGGGTGGTCGGCGAGATCAGCGCGTCGACCCGCTCGAACGCGGCGTTGAAGTCCCGGGTGATCAGCGTCCGGACCTTCTGCGCCTGCCCGTAGTACGCGTCGTAGTAACCCGACGACAGCGCGTACGTGCCGATCATGATGCGGCGCTTGACCTCCGGGCCGAAGCCGGCCTCCCGGGTCAGCGACATGACCTCCTCCAGCGACCGGTTGCCGTCGTCGCCGACCCGCAGGCCGAACCGGACACCGTCGAACCGGGCCAGGTTGGAGGAGCACTCGCTCGGGGCGATCAGGTAGTACGCCGGCAGCGCGTACGCGAACGTCGGGCAGGACACCTCGACGACATCGGCGCCCATCTTGGTCAGCGCGTCCACCGACTCGCGGAACGCCGCCATCACACCCGGCTCGGCGCCCTCGCCGACGAACTCGCTCACGATGCCGAGCCGCACACCGGTCAGGTCACCGGTCGCGCCGAGCCTCGCCGCCGCCACCACGTCCGGCACGGGCTGCGGGATCGACGTCGAGTCCATCGGGTCGTGCCCACCGATCACCTGGTGCAGCAGGGCCGCGTCGAGCACGTTGCGGGCACACGGGCCGGGGGTGTCCAGCGACGACGAGAAGGCCACCAACCCGTAGCGGGAGGTGCCGCCGTAGGTGGGCTTGGCACCCACCGTGCCGGTGACCGCGCCGGGCTGACGGATCGAGCCGCCGGTGTCCGAGCCGATCGCCAGCGGCGCCTCGTACGCGGCCAGCGCGGCGGCGCTACCACCACCCGAGCCACCCGGGATCCGGCTCAGGTCCCACGGGTTGTGCGTCGGGCCGTACGCCGAGTACTCGGTGGAGGAACCCATCGCGAACTCGTCCATGTTGGTCTTGCCGAGCATCACCGTGCCGGCCTCGCGCAGCCGCTGCACGATCGTCGCGTCGTACGGCGGGCGCCAGCCCTCCAGGATCTTCGACCCCACGGTGGTCGGCACGCCCCGGGTGGCGAGCACGTCCTTGACCGCGACCGGCACACCCGCGAGCGGGCCCAACACCTCGCCGGCGGCCCGACGCTCGTCCACCGCGCGGGCCGCGGCGAGCGCACCCTCGGTGTCCACGTGCAGGAAGGCGTGCACCCGGTCGTCGACCGCGGCGATCCGGTCCAGGTGCGCCTGGGTCACCTCGACAGCGGAGGTCTCGCCCCCGGCGACCAGGCTCGCGATCTCCGTCGCGGTCATTCTGGTGAAGTCGCTCATGCCGGTCATCTCGCTCATGCCGTCACTCCGCTCCGCTCCGCGACGCCATGAGGCACCACGGCGCTGCACCGACTATTCGCTCGCTGCCGCTCGCTCATGAGGCCACGTCCTCGCTCAGGATCCGCGGTACGCGGAACCGCTGGTCCTCGGCGTCGGGCGCGCCCGACAGCGCTTCCTCCGGGGTCAGACACGGCGTGACGACGTCCTCGCGGAAGATGTTGGTCAGCGGCACCGAGTGCGAGGTCGGCGGGATGTCCGCGGCGGCGACCTCGCCGACCTGGGCGACCGCCTGGAGGATCACGTCGAGCTGGCCGGCGAACATGTCCAGCTCCTCCTCGGTGACGGCGAGCCGCGACAGGCGCGCCAGGTGCGCGACCTCCTCGCGGGAGATGGCGGCCATCCGTGCCCCCTTCTGAATTCCTGCTGGTCGGGCGGTGTGCCGGCCGCGCGACAGGTGGAGCGTGACACGCGGTGACCGCAGCGAGTCTATTGTTCCGCTCCGGTGCCGCGTCCCCGACTCCCCCTCCCCCGACCTCGTGCCGGGTCAGCGGGTGGGGCGGCGGGCGACGTCGGGCTGCGGGTGCCCGCCGGTCGGGCGGACCGGCCGGTACCGGGCCAGCCAGATGACCAACTCCTCGGCCGGCATCGGCCGGGCGTAGAACCAGCCCTGGGCGGCGTCGCAGCCGGCGGTGTGCAGCATCCGCCAGGTCCGCTCGTCCTCGACACCCTCGGCGACCACCCGCAACCCCAGCGCGCCGGCCAGCTCGATCATCGACCGGACGATCGCCGCGTCGTCGGCGTCGTCGGCCATGCCGAGGACGAACGACCGGTCCACCTTCACCTCGGACAGCGGCAGGCGGCGCAGATGCTGCAGCGAGGAGTAGCCGGTGCCGAAGTCGTCCAGCGAGATGGCCACCCCGATCCGGTGCAGCTGGGAGATGGTGGCCAGCACCCGGCGCGGGTCGGCCATCAACGCGCCCTCGGTGATCTCGACCTGCAACCGCTCGGCCGGCACCCCGTAGCGGGCCAGCCGGTCGGCGATCTGATCGGCGATCTCGCCGGTGTGCAGGTCGCGCACGCTCACGTTCAGCGCCGCACGCAGGCCGATGCCGGCCGCCGACCACTTGGCGAGCTGCTCCACCACGTCGTCGACGACCCGACGGGTCAGCAGTCGCATCACGGCGCTCTGCTCGGCGACCCGGATGAGTTCCTCCGGGTCGACCATGCCCCGTCGGGGGTGTCGCCACCGCAGCAGGGCCTCGACCCCGACCACCTCACCTGTCGCGATGGCGATCTGCGGCTGGTAGTACATGGTGATTTCCCCGGCGTCGTCGGCCGGTTCGTCGTCGGCGTGCGCCCACCCGGTCGGTTCGAGCGGCTGACCGGGCGTACCCGGCCCGGCGTCCCGGCGCGCCCCGCCACGTCCCCTGCCCACCGCGCTCCCGTTCGGGGACCGACGGCCGTTCCCACCCCCGGCGCGCCGCTCCCGGACCGAGCCCGAACGGGTGCCGTCGACGGTGGCCCGGGCGTTGCGGCCCCGGATCGGGTCGGCACCGGTGGCGATCTGGTTGATCAGCTCGTCGGAGTGCAGCGGCTCGGCGTCGGCGCGTCGACGGCGTACCCACCACCGACCACCGTGCCGCGTTGCCGTGACGACCGCCGGGTCCGCGGCTGACGCGGGCCGGGTCGCCGCCGCGCTGGGCAGCGCCGCCCCGTCACCGCCGCGCACCTCCGCCGTCGCGACAACTGGTACGTCGACAGCCGGCTCGGGGTCGACCGGCGGCTCGGCGTCGACAGCCGGCTCGGCGACCGGCGGCTCGGTGTCGACCGGCGTCTCGGCCGACGGGCTGACCTCCAGCACGCGGCGCAGGTCGGCGAGGAGGCCGAGCCGCTCGGCGGAGTTGTGGTCGGACTCCGGGGCGTACACGGCCACCGTGTCGTTGCGGTGTTTGGCGTCGTACATCGCCACGTCGGCGTGGCGCATCAGGGTGGCGAAGTCCTCGCCGTGCTCGGGGAAGAGGGCGATCCCGATCGACCCGCCCACGTCCAACGGCAGTCCGTCGAGCGGCACCGGCTCGGCCAGCGCCTGGACGACCCGGTCGGCCAACTCCCGCGCCTGACCGACGTCGCTCAGCCCGGTCATCACGATGGCGAACTCGTCACCGCCGAGCCGGGCGATCATCTGCGGCCGGGGCTGCACGTCGGTGAGCCGGGCGCTGACCTCGACCAGCAGCCGGTCACCCACGGCGTGCCCGAGGGCGTCGTTGACGTTCTTGAAGCGGTCCAGGTCGAGCAGCAGCAGCGCCAACTGCCCGTCGGGTTCACCGCGGGCGGTCCGCTCGGCGTGCACGTGCACCTGCTCCGCCACCTCGGCGAGCAGGGCCTTGCGGTTGGGCAGCCCGGTCAGCGGGTCGGCGGCGGCGAGGTGCTGCTGCTCGTTGGTCAGCCGCGCCATCCGGTAGACGGCGAAGAGCGGCACCAGCACCAGCGGAATCAGCGCGGCACTGACCCGCGCCGCGGCGACCAGCACCGGGGCGAGCAGCAGCAGCGAGCCGGTGGAGAGCAGCTCGAAGCCGAGGCCCTGACGGACGGTGGGCCACCAGCGATCGCCGAAACGCAGCCGCACCGCCCAGCTGACCAACCCGTAGTTGACGACGAACCAGACCAGCGCGGCGCCGCCGACAACGGCCACGTCGGTCCAGTGCAACCGCCCCCCGGAAAAGATCGTGCCCGACCCGAGTTGGATCACCCCGTACGCGGCGGCGAGGGCGCAGGCGTACTGGCCGACGTTGAACGCCGTACGCCACGCGGCGTGCCGCATCCGCCAACCCGAGACGACCACCCCCACCGCCTGCACCACCACCGCCGGGCCGAGACCCCAGCCGAGCAGGATCGCGAAGGTGAAGCAGGTGGACGGGAACACCGCCGACGTCTGCCGGCGCCCCGGTGGCACGAACGGGCGCGCGTCGCAGACCACGGCGAGCGCGGCCATCGTCCAGAACGCCACCGGCAGCCGGGGCAGGTCGTCGGGGAGCGTCGCGAGTGGAACGGCGGCGGTCAGCGCGGCGACCGCCAGGATGCTGGCGACGAAGGCGGCGAACGGTGCGACCCGTCCCGCAGGAAGCGAGTTGCGTGGGTCGGCGACCTCCACCACACCTCCCGACCGACCATTGGCGTGCCGGTGCGCACGCCGTGACCCAATGAAACGCCCTCGGCCCCCAGTTTCCCGGTATGACAGTCACGAATCGGTCGTAGTCGTAATTAAGTTGGTATACGCGGCCAGTCGCCGTCGCCAGCCGTCGGCGGGGTCAACCGCCCAGCTGAGCGACGTCCCGCGCGGCGTCCGGGCCCGCGTCCAGCAGGAGCCGGAACCCGTCCTCGTCGAGCACCGGCACCTTGAGGCTGGCGGCCTTGTCGGCCTTCGAGCCGGGGTTGTCCCCCACCACCACGAAGCTCGTCTTCTTGGAGACGGACCCGCTGACCTTGCCGCCCCGGCTCTGCACGGCCTCGGCGGCCTGATCGCGCGAGAACCCGGCGAGGGTGCCGGTCACCACCACCGTCAGCCCTTCCAGCGGGCGCGGACCCTCGTCGACCGCCTCCTCGGCCATCCGTACGCCGGCCTCGGCCCACTTGCGGACCACCTCGCGGTGCCAGTCCACCGCGAACCACTCCCGGATGCTGGCCGCGATGGTCGGACCGACCCCGTCGACGGAGGACAACTCCTCCTCCGAGGCCGCGTCGATGGCGTCCATGGAACGGAAGTGCCGGGCGAGCGCCTGGGCCGCCGTCGGGCCGACGTGCCGGATGGAGAGCGCCACCAGCACCCGCCAGAGGTCCCGTTCCCGGGCGACCGCGAGATTGTCCAACAGCTTGGTGGCGTTGCTGCCCAGGCTGCCGTCCTTGTTGACGAAGAACGGCGACCGGGACAGCTGCTCGGCGTCGAGCTGGAACAGGTCGCCCTCGTCGCTGATGATCTCCGCGTCGAGGAGGGCCGCCGCACCCTTGTAGCCGAGCACCTCGATGTCGAACGCGCCCCGGCCGGCGAGGTGGAACACCCGCTCCCGCAACTGCGCCGGGCAGCTGCGGGTGTTGGGGCAGCGGATGTCGACGTCGCCCTCCTTCGACGGCGCGAGCGGGGTGCCGCAGGCGGGGCAACTGGTCGGCATGACGAACGGCCGGGCGTCGACGGGCCGCAGGTCGACCACCGGGCCGAGCACCTCGGGAATCACGTCGCCGGCCTTGCGCAGCACCACCGTGTCGCCGATCAGCACACCCTTGCGCTCCACCTCACGGGCGTTGTGCAGGGTGGCGAGCGCGACTGTGGAACCGGCCACGCGCACCGGCTCGAGCACGGCGAACGGAGTGACCCGGCCGGTGCGCCCCACGTTCACGTCGATGTCGAGCAGCTTGGTGGTGACCTCCTCCGGCGGGTACTTGAAGGCGATCGCCCACCGTGGCGCGCGACTGGTCGAGCCGAGCCGGCCCTGGATGGAGACCGGGTCGACCTTGACCACCACCCCGTCGATCTCGTGCTCGACATCGTGCCGGTGCTCGGCGTAGTAGGCGATGAACTCGGCGACACCGGCCAGGTCGGGGACGACCCGCCACCGGTCGCTGGTGGGCAACCCCCAGGACTTGAGCGCGGCGTACGACTCGGACTGCGCCGTGGGCTGGAAGCCCCGGCGGGCGCCGATGCCGTGCACCACCAGGCGCAGTGGCCGGGTGGCGGTGATCCGTGGATCCTTCTGCCGGAGGCTGCCGGCGGCGGCGTTGCGCGGGTTGGCGAAGGGTGCCTTGCCCTGTTCCACCAGACCCGCGTTGAGATCGGCGAACGCGGCGATCGGGAAGTAGATCTCGCCCCGGACCTCCACCAGCTCGGGAACGTCCGGGAATTCGGCGGACGGGGTGAGCTGGCTGGGCACGTCCCGGATGCTGCGCACGTTGGCGGTGACGTCCTCACCGGTGCGCCCGTCGCCGCGGGTGGCGGCCCGGACCAGTCGACCCTTCTCGTAGGTCAGGTTGATCGCCAACCCGTCGACCTTCAGCTCGCACAGGTAGGGCACCGGGCCGCCCGCGTCCCGTTCGACCCGCTCGGCCCAGGCCGCCAACTCCTCGTCGGCGAAGGCGTTGTCGAGCGACAGCATCCGTTCGGCGTGGGTGACCGGGGTGAAGTCGGTGGAGAACGTGCCGCCCACCCGTTGGGTCGGCGAGTCGGGCGTCCGCAGCGCCGGGAACTGGGCCTCCAGCGCCTCCAGCTCGCGCAACTGCCTGTCGAAGTCGGCGTCGGGGATGGTCGGCGCGTCCAGGACGTAGTAGCGGTACTGGTGCTCGGTCAGCTCCTGGCTGAGGGCGGCATGCCGTTCCCGGGCCTGCGGCGTCGGCTCGGCCCCGGCCGCTGCCTCCTGCGCCGCGCTGACCTGCTGACCGATCTGCTCCTCGGACACACCGCCACCTTCGGACACGCCTGCGACCTCCCTGATCACGCTACTCCGGCACGGTATCGGGCCGGTGGGACAATCCGTCGCCCGCCCGCGCCGGGAGCGACGTCGCCCTCAGCCGGGATGCCCGGTGGGTGTCGACGAACCGCCCGACCACCCACCACCAGATGATCAGGTGAGGCGCGGGGTGATCGGGCAGCCGCGGTGTGGTTGGCGGGCGGCACGGGCCACGACGTGCAAGGATCGCCGGACGGTGCGACCGGCGGGTCGCCGGGAGGCGGAGGTACGGATGCCCGAGGCACTGCTCTGGGCGGTGGCGATCCTGCTGGCGGTGGCCGCCGGCTGGGCGTGGAACAGTTGGCGGCACCGGGTGACCAACCGACGTCCGGGCGCCCGGCCGGGTCGGGCCAGCACCGGCGGGCGTCGTCCCAGCCCGCCACGCCCCCGGGGCGGCGAGCGCCCGTCCACCCCGTCCCGCCGCCGCGACGCCGACCGGCACGACGACACCCCCGCGCCCGGTGAGATCTGGTGGGCCGACGTCCCGTACGCCGACGGCAGCGGGTCGAAGGTACGCCCGTGCCTGGTGCTGCGCGCGGACTCCAAGGGCGCCGACGTCCTGAAGATCACCAGCCAGGACAAGAGCGACCGGGACGACCACGTCCGGATTCCCACCCGGGACTGGGACCCCGGCGCGGAGCACGACAGCTACCTCAGCCTCACCGAGCCGATCCGACTCAACGCGGCCGCCTTCGCCGACCACGCCGGCCGCTGCGACGCCGACCTGTGGCGGAAGGTGCGCAGCCTGCGCCACCTGCCCACCACCTGACGCCTCTCGACCGCCCCTGCGGCGCGGCCGCCGGCCATGATCGACTCGGGTTCCTGAAAGTCGCGGTGTCCCGAGGCCTCGGATGCCCCGGTTTTCAGAACCCCGAGTCGATCAAGCCGATGAACCACGCCAGGCAGACCAGACCGAGGCCCAGACCAAGCCAGGCCGAGGCCCAGACCAGGCCGAGGCCGAGTGGGGTCAGTCCCAGGCTGCGCCCAGGGTGGCGAGCTGGTCCGCGTACTCGATGCGGTCGGCCCACTCGCGCGGCCAGGCGCTCATGCCGACGGCCGCGCCCAGGAAGGCGCCGGCGAGGGCGGCGATCGAGTCGGAGTCGCCGGCGGTGGTCGCCCCCCGGGCCAGCGCCGAAACCGGATCGTCGGCGTGCCGTACGGCGCAGAGCAGCGCGGTTGCCAGCGCCTCCTCGGCCACCCAGCCCTCGCCGGTGGCCCGACACGGGTCGGCGCCGTCGTCCGGCTCGGCCAGGGCGGTGGTCAGTCGGCGCAGCACTGCCAGGCAGTCGTCCCAGCCCTGGGCGATGAACTCCTCAGGAGTGTCGGAACCGGCGCGCTGCCAGAGGTCTCCCAGCCACCGCTCCCGGTAGACCAGGCGCTGCGACAGCGCCCGCTCGGTGAGCACCCCGGGAAGCTCGGCCAGCGGGACGCCGGTACGCAGCGCGAAGACCGCGTACGCGGTGAGTTCGCTGGCGGCCAGCCCGGTCGGGTGGCCGTGGGTCAGCCCCGCCTGCAACTGGGCCAACCCGGCGAGCGTGTCGAGGTCCGTGTCGAGCAACCCGACCGGGGTGACCCGCATGTTGGCCCCGCAACCCTTCGAACCGACCACTGTCGCCTCCTGCCAGCGCGTCCCACGGCTCAGCTCGGCGCAGGCGCGCAGGCAGGTCATGCCCGGGGCACGGTTGTTGTCCGGGCTGACCGCCCAGGTCAGGAAGCGCCGCCGCAGCAGTGGCTGCACCGCCTCCGGCGTGAACGACGGCGTCTCGTGCAGCGCCCAACCCACCGCCAGCGCCATCTGGGTGTCGTCGGTGACCAGCGCCGGCTCGCCGGACAGCTCACGCGGGCCGGCCGGGCCGTACCGGCGCTGGATCTCGGCGACGGTCAGGAACTCGGTCGGCTTGCCCAACGCGTCACCGTAGGCGAGGCCAAACAGGGAGCCGGAGGCGCGCAGCGCGGAGGTGTGGATCACGGCGGCCATCATGCCCGGCCGCCGCAACCCACCGCGGGCTCAGTCCCAGCAGAGGCAGAACGGGTGGCCGACCGGGTCGGCGTAGACCCGGAACCCCTCGCCCTCACCCGGCAGCCGTCGGGCCCCGAGCGCCAGCGCCGCCTTCTCGGCGGCCTCGATGTCGTCCACCGTCACGTCGAGGTGGAACTGTTGTGGGCGCTCCGGGTCCGGCCAGGCCGGCGACCGCAGGTTGAGCGCCTGTTGGAAGGCGAGACGTGGCTGGTGACCGGGCGGACCGCCCAGCACCACCCAGTCGTCTTCGGCGTCACCCTCGGCGAAGGGGATGCCGAGCAGCTCGGAGTAGAACGTCGCCAACGCCCGCGGATCCGGGCAGTCGAGCACCACTGAACGCAGCTGTCCAATCATGACCGTCATCCTGCCCAGCCGGTACGACAGGAAACCTCAGGCTTCGGCGAGGCGCCGGCCGGCGTCCCGGCACGCGGCGAGCACGGCCCGGGCGTACTGCGGGGTCGCGCCGGCGAGGCCACAGGCCGGGGTGACCACCACCTGCTCGGCGAGTTGCCGACGGGGAAAACCGAGGCGGTCCCAGAGTTGGCGTACCCGGTCGGCGATCTGGGCGGAGGTCGGCGCGCCACCGCCCGACGGCGGCCGGGTCGGCGCGGCCCCGGCCAACAACCCGAGGCCTGCGTCGAGTGCCTCGCCCAGCGGGTCGAGGTCGGTGACCAGGTCCAGGTCGAGGGCGACAGCGACGGCACCGGTCGAGCGGATCAGCTCCAACGGCACGTCCGGGGCGCAGCTGTGCACCAGCGTCGGCACGCCGACCGCCTCGACGACGGTGCGCAGCAGGGCGGCGGCGTCCACCGACTCGACCGCCCGGTACGCGCCCAACCCACTCTCGGTCGGCACCCGGCCGGCCAGCACGGTCGGCAGTGACGGTTCGTCCAGTTGCAGCAGCACCGACGCCTGGGGCAGCCGGCGGGCGACCGCCGCGACGTGCGCGCGCAGCCCCTCGGCGAGGGAGCCGGTGAGGTCGCGGACCGCGCCGGGATCGCGCAACAGCCGGCCACCGATCGGCAGCTCCAGGGAGGCGGCCAGCGTGAGCGGGCCGGCGGCCTGCACCTTGAGCGGCCCGGCGTACCCCTCGGCCTGCTCGGCGAGCTGGTCCAGGTCGCGTTCCATCAGGTCACGGGCCCGGCGCAGGTCGCGGCCCGGGCGTGGGGCGACCCGCCACCGCCCCGCGTACACCTCGACGGGCAGCTCGACGAGCAGCCCGGCGGATCGGCCGATCATGTCCGCTCCGGGGCCACGGGCCGGCAACTCGGGCAGGTGGGGCAGCTCGGGAAGCTCACCGAGGACCACCCGCTGAGCCTCGCCGATGTCGGTGCCGGGCAGCGAACCAATTCCGGTTGCCGCGCCGGCCGGCCATTGCCACGCCTGATCTGTCACGGGCGAAGGCTATCCCGCGAACGCCCAGGCCGTGCGGTCAGCCGGTGATGGTCGCGGAGCCGAGGACCACGTCGCCGGCCGGGTCCGGCCGGTACGCCACCACGGCCTGACCGGCGGCGACGCCGCGTACCGGTCGGCGCAGCTCGGCGTGCAGCCGGTCACCGTCGAGGGCGACGGTCGCCGGCACCACGTCGCCGTGCGCGCGCAACTGCACCTCGCACTCGACCGGCGCGTCCGGACGCGCGCCGCCGGTCCAGACCGGACGGACGGCGTGCACGTCGGACACCTCCAGCGCCTCGGCCGGCCCGACCGTCACCGTGTTGGTCTTCGGGGTGATGGAGAGCACGTAGCGCGGTCGGCCGTCCGGGGCGGGCCGGTCCAGGTGCAGCCCGCGACGCTGCCCCACCGTGTACGCGTACGCGCCGCTGTGGCTGCCGACGACGGCGCCGGTGGTGGCGTCCACCACGTCGCCGGGCGCCTCACCGAGGCGACCGGCCAGGAAGCCGCGGGTGTCCCCGTCGGCGATGAAGCAGATGTCGTGCGAGTCCGGCTTGTCGGCCACCGCCAGGCCACGCTCGGCGGCCTCCGCGCGGACCTGCGCCTTGGTCGAGTCACCGAGCGGGAAGATCGACCGGTCGAGCTGCTCGCGGGTGAGCACGGCGAGCACGTACGACTGGTCCTTGGCCAGGTCGACGCTGCGCCGCAGCAGCCCGTCCGCACCGAGGCGGGCGTGGTGCCCGGTCACCACCGCGTCGAAGCCCAGGGCCACCGCCCGGTCCAGCACCGCCGCGAACTTGATCTTCTCGTTGCAGCGCAGGCAGGGGTTCGGGGTACGACCGGCGGCGTACTCGGCGACGAAGTCGTCGACCACGTCCTCGTGGAAGCGGTCGGCCATGTCCCACACGTAGAACGGGATACCGATCACGTCGGCCGCCCGTCGGGCGTCCCGGGAATCCTCCAGGGTGCAGCAGCCGCGCGCCCCGGTCCGATAGGTCTGTGGGTTGCGGGCCAGCGCCAGGTGCACGCCGGTCACGTCGTGCCCGGCCGCCACCGCCCGCGCCGCCGCCACGGCCGAGTCAACCCCACCCGACATCGCCGCCAGAACCCTCACCGACGCACTCCCTTTCCTGTCCCCACCCGTTCCCCCACGACAACCCTATCCACCACCCCCGAAAACCCCACCCACCAGCCCGCGCAGTCACCCCCGCCCCTTCGCCCGCGCCGATCTTGCACTTTCTGCTGCGACATATGCCACATCAGACGCGAACCGACAACCGAAAGTGCAAGATCGCGCGGGCGAAGGGGCGGGGCGGGGAGGGCGAGGGCCCGGGGGGGGCGAGGCCGGGGGGTTAGCGGGGGGTGCGGAGGGCGGCGGCTCGGCGGGCTCGGTCGACCGCCGCCGGGAGGGCCGCGATGAGGGCGTCGATGTCGGCCTGGGTGCTCGTGTGGCCCAGGGTGAAGCGCAGCGAGGAGCGGGCGCGGTCGTCGTCGGCGCCCATCGCGAGCAGCACGTGCGAGGGCTGGGCCACCCCGGCGGAGCAGGCCGAGCCCGTCGAGCAGGCGATGCCCTGCGCGTCGAGCAGCAGCAGCAGGGCGTCGCCCTCGCAGCCGGGGAAGGAGAAGTGCGCGTTGCCGGGCAGCCGGTCGGCCGGATCGCCGTTGTAGATCACCTCGGGCACCGCCCGGCGGACCCGTTCGATCAGGTCGTCGCGGAGCGCGGCGACCCGGGCCGCGTACTCCTGCTGGCCCTTCACCGCCGCCTCCACGGCGACGGCGAAGGCGACGATGCCGGCCGTGTCCAGCGTGCCGGAACGGATGTCGCGCTCCTGACCGCCACCGTGCAGCAGCGGCGTCGCCGGTACGTCCCGGGCGAGCAGGAGAGCACCCACGCCGGTCGGGCCGCCCAGCTTGTGGCCGGTGACGGTCAGCGCGGCGACCCCGCTGGCGGCGAAGTCGACGGGCACCTGACCGACCGCCTGGATGGCGTCGGTGTGGAACGGCACACCGTACTCGGCGGCCACGGCGGCCAGCTCGGTCACCGGCTGAACCGTGCCCACCTCGTTGTTCGCCCACATGGCGGTGACCACGGCGACGCGGTCGGCGTACGCGGCCAGCTCGGCGCGCAGGGTCTCCGGGTGCAGTCGCCCGGCGTCGTCCACCGGCAGCAGGCCGACCTCGGCGCCCTCGTGCTCGACCATCCAGTCGACCGCGTCCAGCACGGCGTGGTGCTCGACGGCGCTGGAGACCACTCGGCGACGGTCCGGGGAGGCGTCCCGGCGGGCCCAGAAGATGCCCTTGACCGCCAGGTTGTCGCTCTCCGTCCCGCCACCCGTGAAGATCACTTCGGACGGCCGGGCACCGAGAACGGCGGCGACCCGCTCGCGGGACTCCTCGACCCGGCGGCGGGCACGGCGACCCGCCGCGTGCAGGGAGGACGCGTTGCCGACCTCGCGGGCGGTGGCGACGTACGCCTCCAGTGCCTCGTCGAGCATCGGAGTCGTCGCCGCGTGATCCAGGTATGCCATCACCGTTCAGCCTACGGCCGTGTGGTCGGGACGCGGAGGCCGGAGGGGCCTCCCGCGCAACGGCCGGGGTGGGGATCCCCACCCCGGCCGGTCGCCTGCGTACCCGCTCAGGCGGGCACCGCGGTGACGACGATGTTGTCGCGGTACTTGCGGGCCTTGGCGTCGAACGGCCCACCGCAGGTGATCAGGGTCAGCCGCGGCTTGCCGTCCCGGGCGAAGTAGCGGTCCAACGGAATCTTGGTCTTGTCGTACTCCTCCCGGGCCACGACCCGGTACTCACGGGCCTTGCCGTCGCTGCCGGTCGCGGTCAGGGTGTCGCCCTGGTCGAGCTCCCGCAGCCGGAAGAACGCGCCCTTGCCCTGCTGGGCGCTGTCCACGTGACCGGCGATGACGATCGAGCCGGCGTCCGCCTCCAGGCCGGGACCGTACCGGTACCAGCCGATCTCGTCGACGCTCGGCGGCACCTCGAACTCGTTGGTCCGCTTGTTGATGCCCACCGCGTTGATCGTGGCCTTGACGTCGATCGCCGGGATGGCCAGCCGGACCGGCTTGACGGTCTCCGCCCCGGCCGGCAGCTCCCCGGTGGTCACCGGGACCGAAGGGCCCTCGGTCCCGGCGGCCGACGGGGTGGCGGTGGCGAGCTGGGCCGCCTCGTCGGCGCCCACGTCCTCGGCCGGCTGGGAGCCGCACGCCACCAGGGTGGCGACGGTGAGCGCGGCAACGCCGGCGGCCAGGGCCGCCAGCGCGCCGCGGTTGCGCACCGTCACTTGCGGCCGGTCCGCGCGGTGGCCATCCGCACCCCACCACCGAGCAGCAGGAGTACGCCGGCACCGGTCAGCGCGTACCACCAGGTGTTCACGCCGGTGCCGGCCTGGCCGCCGTCACCGCTGGGCACGCCGCCCGGGGAGGAGTGCAGACCGGTGATGGTCTGCGCCACCACGTCGAGGGTCTTGCCCTCGGCGGAGCCGATCGCGTAGACGATCGTGGCGGTGCCCTCCTTGAGGTTGAGGTCGGCCGGGCCGATGGCCACGGTGTCGGTGCCGGCCAGCACCACGTCCGCCTTCACGTTGCCCGCGTCGACGTCGCCCTTGGCCTCGTTCGGGTTGGTGAGGTCCTCGAAGACCGGGGTGCCACCGGCGCGGACGTCGACCGCCGGGGCGGCGGCGGTGTGCCGGACGATCAGCCGGGCCTTGCCGGCGTCGACCTTCGAGACGTCGTTCACGAACGGGGTGATCTTCGGCTGGCCGGCGGCGTCGAGGTGCGCGGCGATGCTGATGTTCGCCCCGCCCGGCACCGCGGCGTTGTCGACCTTGAGGATCGCGCTGCCGATCGGCTCGCCCGGCTTGGTGAGCGCGATGTCGTAGTCGCCCTCCTCCAGGTTCAGCGGGCCGGCGACGTCGCCGGGCTTGAAGTTGTCGAGCGTCTTCTCGCCGTTGACGTAGACGTCGACGGGGGTGTCCGGGATGCCGTGCACGACGGAGACCTTCGACGTGGCGGCGTACGCGGGGGTGGCGGTGAACGCGCCGACGCCGGCGAAGGCCAGCGCGGCGACGGCGCCGCCGGCGGCGACCCGACGGAAGTACGAGAGCTGCATGTCTGCCTCCTGGTGATTACTGCTGATTCGTCAGGCCTGGCTTGCAGAACGGGTTACGCCGGCTCCGCGACGGACGGATGCGCCCCGGACGAACTTTTCTTTTCCGGCGTCACCCGCATCCGTTTCCGGGTCGGGGGACGAAGAGCAGGTGAGATGACATCGACCGGGAAAGTGGGGCGGGGGCTGTGGCGGCTACAGTCGGGTATGCCCCATCGAAGGCGAGCCGCCTGATGACGGCGCCACCCGAGAATCCAGACCCCCCGGTGGACGACACAGCCCTCCGGTTCCGTGCTGGCGACGAGGCGGCGCTGCGCGAGGCCTACGACCGTTATGGCCGTGCCGTGCTGCACCTGGCCACCACCATGCTGGCCAACCGCGCCGACGCCGAGGACGTGACCCAGGCGACTTTCGTCGCCGCCTGGCTGGGAAGGGACACCTTCGATCCCGCCAAGGGGTCGCTGATCGGCTGGCTGCTCGGCATCGGCCGGCGCAAGGTGATCGACCGGATGCGGGCCTCGGCCCGGGAGACGCGGGTCGTGGAGACGGTCCGGCAGCTGCCCGAGCCGGCGCAGACCGGCCCGGACCCGGACCGGGTGGTGGACCGGCTGGTCATCGCCGATGAGCTGGCCCAACTTCCGGACGACCAACGACGCATGCTGGAGTTGGCGTTCTACGACGACCTGACACACCAGCAGATAGCGGCGATGACAGGTGTGCCGTTGGGCACCGTGAAGAGTCACATCCGACGCGGTATGGCGAGCTTGAAACGCAGATGGGAGGTGGACGGTGCAGCACCTGGACCACGACCGGCTGGTCTTTCTGGCGCTCGGTGAGAGCGAGGCGGACAACGGCGAGAGCACCCACCTCGGCAGCTGCGCGCACTGCCGGCGGGAGATGGAGACGCTTCAGCAGGTTGCCGGCCTCGGCGCGGAGACGCAGGGTCTCGGCGACCTGCCCGACCCACCGGAGCACATCTGGCAGGGCATCGTTGCGGAGGTCAGAGCGGCGGAGACACTGCCGTCGCTCACCGACTCCCGGCGCCAGCACGTGCTGCCCGAGCAGCCGAACGGCACGACGGCCGAGCCGAGCACCGCCACCGTCACCCGCCTGGCTCCGACCGACCGGCCCCGCCGGGGCCGCGGCTGGTCCCGTTGGGCGTCGGTAGCGGTGACCGCTGTCGCCGCCGCGGCGGTGGGTGTGGTGGGCACGGCCTCCGTGCTGCGCCCGGACGACCCGGCTCCGACCCCGCCGCAGGCGGTGGTGGCGCGCGCGCCGCTGGCGGCGTACGGGGCGACGCCCCCGGCGGCCACTGGTGACGCGCGGGTTCTCCAGGACGGCCAACTACATCTGCATGTGGCGAATCTCCCGAGCGTCCCGGGGTACTACGAGGTTTGGCTCATCAATCCGACGACGATGGAGATGTTCTCGGTCGGCACCCTGGGGGGCGGCTCGGATGCGTTGCTTCCCCTGCCGCCGAATGTCGACCTCAAGAGCTACTCGGTGGTCGACGTCTCCGCCGAGCAGTACGACAACAACACCCGCCACTCCGGCGACAGCCTGTTGAGGGGCACCCTGACGGGCTGATCGGTGGGCCGGCTCAGCTCCCCGGCCCGCCGATCAGCTCCCCACACGGCAGTGGCCGCCCGTTCGCACGGGCGGCCACTGCTGTTGTCGCTGAGTTACTTGCGCTTGCGGATCTCCTCCGCGGCCTGCGGGACGATCTTGAACAGGTCGCCCACCACACCGAAGTCGGCCAGCTCGAAGATCGGTGCCTCGCCGTCCTTGTTGACGGCGACGATGGTCTTCGAGGTCTGCATGCCGGCCCGGTGCTGGATGGCGCCGGAGATGCCGAGGGCGATGTAGAGCTGCGGGGAGACCGTCTTGCCGGTCTGGCCCACCTGGAACTGGTGCGGGTAGAAGCCGGAGTCGACGGCCGCCCGGGACGCGCCGACCGCGCCACCGAGCAGGTCGGCAAGCTCCTCGACCAGCTTGAAGTTGTCGGCGTTGCCGACGCCCCGGCCGCCGGAGACGACCACGCCGGCCTCGGTCAGCTCGGGGCGGGAGCCCTTCTGCTCGGCGACCCGCTCGACGACGGTGGCCAGCTTGTCGGTGTCGGTGACCGACACGCTGAGCTGCTCGATCGCCGGAGTGGCCGCCGCCGGGGCGGGGGTGACCGAGTTGGGCCGGACGGTGACCAGCGGCAGGCCCTTGGTGACCTTGGACTTGACGATGGTGGAGCCGGCGAAGGCGATCTGCGTCGCGGTGCCGTCGGCGTCCAGGCCGACCACGTCGGTCAGGATGCCGTTGTCGAGCTTGACGGCGAGCCGGGCGGCGATCTCCTTGCCCTCCTGGGCGGAGGCCAGCAGAACGGCGGCCGGTTGCACCCGCTTGACCAGCTCGGCCAGCACCGTCGCCTTGGGGGCCACCAGGTAGCCGTCGATCTCGTCACCCTCGGCGGCGTAGATCTTCTCCGCGCCGTACTCGCCCAGCTTGCCGCTCAGCGCCTCGGCGGCGCCGGCGCCGCCGAGCACCACGGCGCTCGGGGTGCCCAGCTCACGCGCGAGGGTGAGCATTTCCAGGGTGACCTTCTTGACGCCGAATTCCTTGGTGGCTTCGACGACGACGAGAACCTCAGACATGTCAGAACCCCCCTCTCACACGAACTTCTCGGTGGCGAGGAACTCGACCAGCTTGACGCCGCCCTCGCCCTCATCAGTGATCTTCGCGCCGCCGGAGCGCGGGGGGCGCTTGGTGTGCTCGACGACGGCGCTGGTGGCGCCGTCGAAGCCCACCTCGTCGGCAGCGACCCCGAGGTCGGCCAGCGAGAGCGTCTGCACCGGCTTCTTCTTGGCGGCCATGATGCCCTTGAAGGACGGGTAGCGCGGCTCGTTGATGGTGTCCCAGACGGAGACCACGGCCGGGGTGGAGGCGGTGACCACCTCGTAGCCCTCCTCGGTCTGCCGCTCGACGGTCAGCGTCGCGCCGTCGACGGTGAGCTTGCGGGCACCGGTGAGCGCCGCGACACCCAGCCGCTCGGCGATCATGTGCGGCATGACCTGGACCCGACCGTCGGTGGACTCGGCACCGCAGATGACCAGGTCGGCGCCGAGCTGACCGAGCGCGGCGGCGAGCACCTTCGAGGTGGCGACGGCGCACGAGCCGTGCAGGGCGTCGTCCAGCACGTGCACGGCCTTGTCCGGGCCCATGGAGAGCGCCTTGCGGATCGACTCGGTCGCCCGGTCCGGACCCATGGTCAGGATGGTGACCTCGCCGCCGTGCGCCTCCTTGATCTTCAGCGCCTCCTCGATGGCGTACTCGTCCATCTCGTTGATCACGTTGTTCGCCGAACCGCGGTCGACGGTGTTGTCGTCATTGCGCAGGTTGCGGTCCGCGCCCGAATCAGGCACCTGCTTGACGAGTACGACGATGTTCATCGCGCTTCGACGACCCTCCTGTGTGGTGTTGCGATTCGCTCGCCCGGTCTGGGGCGCAGCGTCGCGCGTCGGTCGACGCCAGGTCAACCGAGGGCGGCTGTGCAGTTGCCCACGGCGCAATGTTACCTGCCAGTAGGTTGCGCCCCCGCAGCACTCAGGGTGACACAGCTCACCGACCGGCCGGCGATCAGGCTGGCTCGGTCAACGCGGCCCGGATCTGGTCGATGGCCGCCGCCTCGGTAGGCGCCACCCCGTCGTGCGCCCGGGCCACCCGGTCCGCCGCGGCCAACACCAGCGCCCGGTACGCGTCCACGTCCTGCGGTGACTTGTCGCGCAGAATCCGCACCGCCCGCCCCAGCGCCGGCAGCACCACCGACTCGATCTCCAGCTGCGAGTCCCGGGGAAGTCGCGGCAACGGGCCGCTGGTCAGCGCCTCCTTGACAGTCCCACTGGCGTCGGCCAGCGCGCCGGACGCGGCGATGCTCTCCCGGATCACCCCCACGACACCGGGATCGGCGTTGGAGACCAGGAAGACGGCGCCGAAGGCACCGGTCTTGAGGGTCAGCCGCTCCTCGTCCGTCAACCGCTGCTCCATGATCACGGAGTGTAGACGTACGGGGTGGTGGTGGTGACCGGGACGAGGCCGAGCCGCTGGAGGATCGGCCGGCTGTCCTCGGAACAGTCGACCTGCATGAGCGTCCGGCCCCGCTGCTCGGCGAGCCGCGCCCGGTAGTTGACCAGCGCCCGGTAGATGCCCTTGCGCCGCCACTGCGGCAGTGTCGAGCCACCCCACAGCGTGGCGAAACCGGTGTTCGTCGGGAACCGCACCCAACCGGCGCTCACCACCGTCTCGTCCGCCTCGGCCACCACCACGGTGATCGAGTTCGGGTCGGCGTCGATCTCCTTGGCCAGCCCCCACACCAGGTGTGAGCGGTCCGCCTGCCAGACCTCCTCTTCCATGGCGGCGATCCGCTCCAGGTCCTCCCGGTCGGTCACCTCACGCAGGCGTACCCCCTCGGGAACGACAGGAAGCGCGGCGGCCAGCGGCGCGACCGGACCGACCACGACGGTCTCCCGGTCCTCCGGCACGAAGCCGGCGGCGCGCAGGCGGTCGGGCAGGTCCGCCGGTTCGTCGTGTTCGTTGAGTTTCCACTCGACCGACTGGCCGCGCTCACGGAACAGCCGCACCTGCCGGGAGATCAGCTCGTCCAACGCGTCGCCGGTCAACCCGCCCAGGTCGCGGTAGGTGAGGAAGCCACCGGCGTCGAGCCCGATGATCCGGACCAACGGCCCGTCCCGCTCCACCGTCACCCCGGCCGGAACCGGGTCGGGGATCTCCGGGCGGAGCTGGTTGTCGTAGGCGTCGCGCAGGGTCTGTACGTCGAGATCGGTCACCGACCCAGGCTAAGCCGGTTGGGAAGCGGATATTCTCCCACTGTGTGGGAGGTGATCAGGCGCTGGTTCGACCCGGCCGAGCTGGGCTCGGTCGGCGAGACGCCCGACTACCGCTTCTCACTGGCCAACGAACGGACCTTCCTCGCCTGGCTGCGCACCGGGTTGGCGCTGGTCGGTGGCGGGTTGGCCGCCGCCCAGTTCCTGCCCACCCTGCCGATGAGCCACCTGCGCGAGGTGATCGCGGTGGCGTTGCTGCTGCTCGGCGCGGCGGTCGCGATCCGCGCGGTGGACCACTGGGCGCGTACCGAACGGGCCATCCGGCTCGGTGAGGAACTGCCCGCGTCCCGGTTCCCCGCCATCCTGGCCCTCGCCGTCGGCGGCGGCGCGTTACTGCTGGTGGTCGCCGTCCTGATGCGGGCGGTCGGCGGTCGGTGAGCACCGGACGCGACCCGGGGCTGCAACCGGAGCGGACCCGGCTGGCCTGGCGGCGGACCCTGCTCACTGTGACGGTGGTGACCGCGCTCGCCGTCCGGCTGGCGTCGACCGGCGACCCGACCGGCGCGGTGCTCGCTGGCGGGACCGTGCTGGTGTGGGGTGCTCTGCTGGTGCTCTGCTGGCGCCGCGGCACCGGCACCGGTCCGACCCGCACCGGCGGCCGGACACTTCCCCTGGTCACGGCGGGCACAGTGGTGCTCGCGTTACTGGGAGTGCTGCTGGTGCTGCGCGGACTGTGGTGACGGGATCCGGTGAGCCATGATGGGTGCATGGCCCGGCTTGGCGTACTTCTCTTCCTGGTGCAGATCGTCCTCGCGGTCTGCGCGCTGATCAGCTGTCTCTCCGCCGAGGAGAGCCAGATCCGGGCCCTGCCCCGGATCGCGTGGGTGCTGATCATCTTGTTCTTCCCGCTGGTCGGCTCGATCGCCTGGTTCATCGCCGGCCGCACGCCCAGCCCCGGTGCCCGCGCGGGCTGGCCGGGCGGCACCGGCGGCGCCCAGCGGCAGCGCCCCCGGCCGGTGGCCCCCGACGACGACCCGGAGTTTCTGCGCTCCGTCGAGGAACGCGCCCAGCAGCAGGACCAGGAGCTCTTCCGCCGCTGGGAGGAAGACCTGCGGCGGCGCGAGGACGACCTGCGCCGCCGCGACGGTGAGCCGCCGCGTGAGGGTGACCGACCGGAGGTGTGAACGCCCGCCGCCGCCGGCGCGCGAGCGACGGCGGCGGCGGGTCCGACTCAGGCCAGGTTCGACGACCGGGGGTACGCGTCGGTCGGGTCGGTGAGCACGTTCACCAGGTACGGCACTCCGGAGTCGAACGCGCGCTGGAGCGCCGGGCCCAGGTCGGCCGCCTTGGCGACCGTCTCCCCCGCTCCGCCGAGCGCGCTGACCACCGTGTCGTAGCGCAGCTCCGGCTGGAGGTCGGCGGCCACGTCGTAGCCGTACATGGCCCGCATCGGGTGCTTCTCCAGCCCCCAGATGCCGTTGTTGCCGACGACGATCACCACCGGCAGCTTCTGGCGGACCAACGACTCGACGTCCATCAGCGAGAAGCCGGCCGCGCCGTCGCCCATCAGCACGCAGATCTGCCGGTCCGGGTGACTGACCCGGGCCCCCATCGCGTAACCCATGCCGGTGCCCAGGCAGCCGTACGGGCCCGGGTCCAGCCAGGTGCCGGGCTGGGCCGGCTCCAGGTACCGGCCCGCGTACGACACGAAGTCGCCGCCGTCGCCGATGGTGATCGCGTCCGGGGCCAGCACCCGACGCAGCTCGCCGTAGATCCGGGCGGGGCGGATCGGGTCGGTCTCGGCGGCCATCTCGGCGGCGTCGCGGGCCTTCGCCGCGTCCTCGGCGACGCGCAGGTCGGCGATCCAGTCGGTGTGGTCGGCCCGGTCGCCGCTGTGGTCGGCCAGCGCGGAGAGGATCAGGCGCAGGTCGCCGGCGGGGGCAACGGCCGGCTGCACGTGCGTCGCCCGCTGGCTGGGGGCGTCGACGATGTGCACCACCTTGGCGTCACCGAAGTCACCGAAGCTGAGCCGGAAGTCCAGTGGAGTGCCCACCACCACGACCACGTCGGCGCCGGAGAGCGCGGCCCGGCGCGCCTTGGCGAAGGCGAGCGGGTGCTCGGGCGGCAGCGAACCGCGACCCATGCCGTTGGTGAACACCGGCACCTGCAACGCCTCGGCGGCCTCACGCAGGGCGGCGACGGCGTCCCCCGCGTACACGTCGGAGCCGGCGATGATGACCGGCCGCTGCGCCCCGGCGATGAGCAGCGCGGCGCGGCCGACCTCCTCCGGGTCCGGCGCGATCGGGTCGACGCCCGTCACGCTGGGCAGTTCGACGTCGGCGACCGAGAAGACCGTCTCCAGCGGAAAGTCGAGGAAGGCCGGGCCGCGGTGCGGGGTGAGCGCGGCGTGCAGCGCCGCGCCCACCGCGCGCGGGATGTCGTCGGTGCTGAACACCGTCTCGGCGTGCTTGGTGACCGGCGCGACCAGCGGCAGGTGGTCCATCTCCTGGAGGCTGCCGGAGCCCCAGCGGAACGCGGGTGCCCGGCCGCCGAGCACCAGCACCGGTGAGGCGTTGAAGAAGGCGCTGGTCATGCCGGAGATGCCGTTGGTGACACCGGGCCCGGCGGTGAGCACGGCGAGACCGGGGCGGCGCTGGAGCTTGGCCACCGCCTCGGCGGCGAAGACCGCTGACTGCTCGTGCCGGACGTCGTAGATCGGGAAGTCGGTCTTGTACGCGGCGTCGTAGAGCGGGAAGACGTGCCCACCGGACAGCGTGAACATCTCCCGTACGCCGTGCGCGCGTAGTGCCGCGAGCGCCAACTCGCCGCCGTGACCCTCGATCCGCTCCGTCATTCGCCGCTCCCCTTCGTCCCTGGTGACCGAGGCCCCACGCTACTGGCCGGTAGGAGCAATGTGAACCGTTCTCGGCTAATCGTCAGCGGCCGGTGAAGTCCGGCTTGCGCTTCTCGACGAAGGCCGCCATGCCCTCCCGCCGGTCGTCGGTGGCGAACAGCGCCGCGAACAGCTGACTCTCCCAGGCCAGGCCCGAGTTCAGGTCCATGTCCAGGCCGCCGTCGACAGCCAGCTTCGCGGCGCGCAGCGCCTGCACCGGCCCGGTCAGGTACGGGGTGATCAACGCGACGGCCGTGTCGTACACCTCGGCGGCCGGGACGACCCGGTCGGCCAGGCCGATCCGCAGTGCCTCCTGCGCGTCCACCATCCGCCCCGACATGATCAGGTCCTTGGCGCGGGCCGGGCCGACCAGACGGGCCAGCCGCTGGGTGCCGCCCGCCCCCGGGATGATGCCCAGCTTGATCTCCGGCTGGCCGAGCTTGGCGTCCTCGGCGACGACCCGCCAGTCACAGGCCAATGCCAGCTCACAACCGCCACCGAGGGCGTACCCGGTGATCGCGGCGACCACCGGCTTGGGGATCCGGGCGATCGCGCCGAGGGCGCTGGACAGGTTCGCGGCCCGCTCGGCCATGTCCACGTAGGACATCTCGGCCATCTGCTTGATGTCCGCGCCGGCGGCGAAGACCTTCTCCCCGCCGTACACGATGACGGCGCGGACCTCGGGGTCGGCGGTGGCGGCCGTGGCGGCGGCGCGCAACTCCTCCTGCACCTGCGTGTTGAGCGCGTTCATCGGCGGCCGCTCCAGCCGGATCGTGCCGATGCCGTCAGTGGTCTCCAGCCGAACGAACTCGCCCACGCTGCCCTCACTTCCTCGTCGAAGTCGCGTGCCAACCTTACGACCCGGGTCGTTTGGGTAAGTAGTGTGGTGTCAGCCCCGTGGGCGGGAGTTCAACGATGGTCACGTACTACGACGACAGATCGGTGCAGGTCACCTCCACCGGCGTCCGCGTCGACGGTCGCAGTTACGCGCTGGCCGACATCACCATGATCTGGCATCGCCGTGGCACCCGTTCCTGGCGCGTGCTGGTGGGGCGGGGTGCCATCGGTGCCGCGCTCGCCGGCCCACTGGTCGCGGCGGTGCTCGGCATCGGCGTGGCCGTCTGGTTGCACCGCTCACCCACAGTGACGATCGCGATCGTCGGCGCATCGGTGCTGGTCGGGTTGGCGGTGGGGCCGGTCGCCGACTTCCTCTTCGAACACCTGGACCGCTCGTACGCCCGGGGCAGCCGGCAACTGGAGATCTGGGCCCGCTGGCGCGGTCAACCGGTGCGGCTGCTGCGCACCGGTGACGCGCTGCGCTTCGGGCAGATCTACCGGGCGGTGCAGCGCGCGGTCGAGCACAGCCAACCGGCCCGCCCCGGCGTCCGCCGCTAGGCGCGCCTGATCGCCGAAGCCGCCTGATCAAGCACGGGCCTGCCTTCGACCGTCAGCGGGCGCGTGGTCGATCCATCCCCGACCCGGCGGGGTCAGCGCGGGAGAGGTGCCGCTGCGGGAGCCTTTGGAGTTGATGTCGCAAACGAATCAGGCGGGGGACGCCGCTTCGACCGGGGTTCTCGACCGGCGGGACACCGCCCTGATGTCGTAGGCGATTCAGCTCCAAAGGACGACCGCACCACCCCGCGTTCCCGGCGCGCTCAGGATGGGACAGACGAGGCGAGGGTTGCCCGTCGGTGGTTAGGCTTAGTGATGACCCTCTATTACCGGGACGACGCGGTGCAGGTGACCTCCGAGTCGATCCGGGCCGGCGGTCACGTGATCGCCCTGTCCGACGTGACGTTCGTCTGGCACGCCCGGGGGCAGAAAACCCTGGCCGTACGCGGCCGGGTGCTGGGTCGCGGTGTCCTGGTCCTGCTGCTCTCGCTGCCGCCGCTGGTCGCCGTGGTCTGCGTGCTGTCACTGGCCTGGTCGGCACAGGACCGGGGCAACTGGCAGCTCGCGCTGATCATCCTCGCCGCCTGCGCGGTGGGGGCGCTGGCGTTGCTGCCGTTCCTGGAGATCCCGTTGGGCTGGCTGGACCGCTCCTACGAGCGCGGCAGCCACGTGCACGAGCTGTGGGTGCAGCACCACGGCCGGGAGGACCTGCTGGTGCGCACCCCGGACGCGCTACGGTTCGGGCAGATCTACCGGGCCGTGCAGCGTGCCGTCGAACAGCAGGGCGACCACTGACGACCACCCGCCGCCGGCAATCTCGTCGGGCGGTTGTGGTGCGGCCGACGCACACTTGATCCCATGGCGATTCCCCTCCCCACCCCGTCCGCCGTGGTCGGCCTGACCCGCTCCGCTCTCGACCAGGCGCTCGGCTCGGCCGCCTCGTTCGCCGCCGTGCCCACCCGCGCGTTCGCGGTGCTGGACGGGGTGGAAGCTCTGCTGGCCCGGATCAACGGCGTGGTCGACCGCATCGAGACGACCCTGGACCGGACCGACCAGGTGCTCACCGACGCCGAGGCGGCGGTCCGTGAGGTGGCCGTCATCAGCGCCGCCGCGACCACCGCCATCGACACCGCCACCACCGTGGCCACCGCCGCCGCCGACGTGGTCGCCGACGCCGACCGGGTCTCCCGGACCGCCGCCACCGTGATCGCCAAGGCAGACGGGGTGGCCGGCCGGGCCGCCGTCACCGTGGGCACCGCGGCGGAGGCCGCCGCCACGGCGGCCGAGCTGATGACGGCGTACGAGCCGGCGCTGCGCCGGGCCGCACCGATGACCGAGCGCTTCGTCGAGCAGCTCAGTCACGAGGAGATCACCGCGGCGATCCACCTGATCGACGAGCTGCCCAAGCTCAAGGAGCACCTGACGGCCGACATCCTGCCGATACTGGCCACCCTGGACCGGGTCGGGCCCGACCTGCACGACCTGCTCGACGTGACCCGCGACCTGAAGCTCGCCGTGGCCGGCATCCCCGGGCTGGGCATGCTGCGCCGACGCGGCGAGAAGCTTGCCGACGAGCCCGCCGGCTGAGCCCTCGACCGCCCGCGCCGGGGGTCAGCAGTCGCAGGTGATCGTCGCGGTGGGGGCGGTCAGGTCGTCGACCGGGCGCCGGGTCAGCCCGGTCTCCGTCACCACCGGCAGCCCCTCCCGCACCCAGTACTCGAACCCGCCGAGCATCTCCTTGACCGGGTAGCCGAGCACCGCGAACTCCAGCGCCGCCCGGGTCGCCCCGTTGCAGCCCGGACCCCAGCAGTAGGTGACCACCGCCGAGCCGGGCGGGATCAGCTCCGCCGCCCGGGCCGCGATCTCGGCGGTGGGCAGGTGCACCGCGCCCGGCAGGTGCCCCTGGGTCCAGGCGGCCGCGCCCCGGGAGTCGACCACCACCAGGGCAGGCGTACCCGCCGACAGGTCGGCGTGCACGTCGCTGACGTCGGTCTCGACGCTGAGTCGGGCGCGGAAGTGGGCGGCGGCGGTGGCCGGTTCGGCCGGCGCAACGGCGAAGGTGAAGGTCATGCACCGATCCTCGCCAGTACGGGTGTCCGCGACGAGTGGCGCGGACGACGTCCTGCGCTAACATCCCGCCATGCCGATCCCGGCCACCACCACCGGCTCCCGCCCACTGCCGACTCCCCGACGCCCGGCAGCCGCGCACCGGGTCGCCGTGCTCGCGTACCCGGGGATGTCGGTGTTCGAGACCGGCATCGTCACCGAGGTGTTCGGGCTGGCCCGGCCCGAGTTCGACGTCGACTGGTACGACCTGGTGCTCTGCGCCGAGCAACCGGGACCGCTGCCGGTGGTCGGCGGCGCGAGCCTGCACACGCCGTACGGCCTGGCCGAGCTGGCGGCGGCCCGGACGGTGATCGTGCCCGGCGTGGCGGACGTGACCGCCGACCCCTCCCCCGAGCTGGTGACCGCGCTGCGTCAGGCCCACCGTCGTGGCGCCCGCATCATGTCGATCTGCTCCGGCGCGTTCGCGCTGGCGGGTGCCGGGCTGCTGGACGGCCGGCGGGCCACCACCCACTGGCGGTACGCGGAGCTGCTGGCGCGGCGTTACCCACGGGTCGAGGTGGACCCGGACGTGCTCTACCTCGACGACGGCGACCTGCTCACCAGTGCCGGCAGCGCGGCCGGGCTGGACCTGTGCCTGCACGTGATCCGGGGCGACCACGGTGCGGCGATCGCCAATGCGGTCGCCCGACGGCTGGTCATCCCGCCGCACCGCGACGGTGGGCAGGCCCAGTTCGTCGAGGCTCCGGTGCCCACCGACCCGGACGACGACCGGATCGCCGGCAGCATCGACTGGGCGCTGGCCCACCTCGGCGAACCACTGACCGTGGCCCAGCTCGCCGCGCAAGCGCACATGTCGTCCCGCACCTACCTGCGGCACTTCGCCCGAGCCACCGGGACCAGCCCGATCCGCTGGCTGATCGACCAGCGGATCCGCGCCAGCCTGGCAATGCTGGAGGAGACGGACCTCGCTGTCGAGCAGGTCGCCCGGGCGGTCGGCTTCGACACCCCGGTCACCTACCGCCACCACTTCGGTCGGTCCATGCTGACCTCACCGACGGCGTACCGTCGGGCCTTCCGCACCGGCGCTGGCCAGCGGGCCTGACGCGCCGACGCGGTCAGGCCGAGGCGGCGGGGCGGGCGACGCGGTCAGACCGACGCGTACAGCTCGTCGATCTCGGCACGTTGCGGTAGCGCCACCGACGCGCCGAGCTTGCGGACGCACGCGGCACCGGCCGCCGATGCCCAGCGCACCGCGTCGACCACGTCCCGCCCCTCGCCCCAGCCGACGGCCAGCGCGGCGGTGAACGCGTCACCGGCGGCGGTGGAGTCGACCACGTCCACCGGTACCGCCGGCACGTGCACCTCGGTGCCGTCCCGGTCGACGTACCAGGCGCCCGCACCGCCGAGAGTGAGCACGGCCCGAGGGGTCAGGTCGAGCAGCGCCCGGGGCTCCTCCCGGCCACGACCGGCGAGCGCCTGCGCCTCGCCCTCGTTGACGACCAGCAGGTCCACCGCGGCGAGCAGCTCGGGCGGGAGGTCCCGTGCGGGTGCGGCGTTCAGGATGACAGTGGTGCCGGCGTCGCGGGCGGCCACCGCGGCGGCGGTCACGGTCTGCACCGGGATCTCCAGTTGGGCGACGAGGACGTCCGCCGCGCGCACCGTGGTCAGCTCCTCCTCGGTGAGACCGAGCAGGGCGTCGTTGGCGCCCGGGGTGACCACGATGGCGTTCTCCCCCTGGGCGTTGACCATCACCAGCGCCACTCCGGAGGCGCCGTAGACCACGCGCAGCTGACTGGTGTCCACGCCGGCCGCGGTGATGCGGGCCTTGAGGGTGACGCCGAAGGCGTCCGAGCCGATCGCGCCGAGGAAGGCACAGGAGGCGCCGGCCCGGACCGCGGCCACCGCCTGGTTGGCACCCTTGCCGCCGGGCACCATCACGAAGTCGGTGCCGAGCATGGTCTCGCCCGGTCGCGGCAGCGCGGGTGCCATCGCGACCAGGTCCATGTTGGCGCTGCCCACCACGGCGACCCGGGTCTGCGGCACGATCGTCTCCGCCGGTCCGGCGCTCAGGCGGCGCGGGCCGTGAAGCGGTCGCCGGACCGCTCGACCACCAGCGGCAGCCCGAAGGTCTTGGACAGGTTGTCACCGGTCAGCGTGTCGGCGAGCAGGCCCTGGGCGACCACCCCACCCTCACGCAGCAGCAGCGCGTGGGTGAACCCGGGCGGGATCTCCTCGACATGGTGAGTGACCAGCACCATCGCCGGGGCGTCCGGGTCGTACGCCAGCTCGGCCAGCCGCGCGACCAGGTCTTCCCGACCGCCCAGGTCCAGCCCGGCGGCGGGCTCGTCGAGCAGCAGCAGCTCCGGGTCGGTCATCAGGGCCCGGGCGATCTGCACCCGCTTGCGCTCACCCTCGGAGAGGGTGCCGTAGCGGCGCTCGGCGAGGCCGCCGACGCCGAGTTGACTCAGCAGTGACCGCGCCCGCGCCTCGTCGCCGCGGTCGTAGTTCTCCCGCCAGCGGCCGACCACCGACCAGGCGGCGGTCACCACCACGTCGCTGACCCGCTCGTCGGCGGGCAGTCGCTCGGCGACCGCGGCGGTGGTGAGCCCGATCCGGGTACGCAGCTCGTTGACGTCGGTGCGGCCGATCCGCTCGCCGAGCACGTGCGCGACACCCGTGGTGGGGTGCAGCCGGCCGGCGGCGAGGTTGAGCAGTGTGGTCTTGCCCGCGCCGTTGGAGCCGAGCACCACCCACCGCTCGTCCAGCTCGACACGCCAGGTCAGGTCCTGCAGGAGGGCGGTGCCAGAGCGGCGTACGCCGACGCCGTCGAGGCTGACCACCAGATCCGGGTCCACGAGAGCGGCGGCAGGCGCGGCACCGGCAGCGCCGGGGATCAGGTCACCAGTCACCACACCATCCAACCACGCAGCGCCCAGGCGCCCCCCATGGGCGGCGCCTCGGCCATAGGGTGAGGCACCGTGTCGTTGATCACCAAGTCTGAAGGACGGCCCATGCCCCGTCGACGTACGGAGCCACGCGGATGAGCGCGGTCATCGAGATCGAGGGTCTGCGCAAGACCTTCCACAGCCTGCGCAACGGCCGACGGGTGGCGGTGGACGGCTTCGACCTGCTGGTGGAGGCGGGCCAGGTGCACGGGTTCCTGGGCCCCAACGGCTCGGGCAAGACCACCACCCTGCGCGCCCTGCTCGGGCTGGTACGCGCCGACAGCGGGCGGATGACCGTGTTGGGTGAACCGTCGCCGGAGCTGCTGCCCCGGGTGGCGGGCCAGGTCGGGGCCATCGTGGAGAGCCCGCAGTTCTTCGGCAACTTCACCGGTCACCGCACCCTGCGGCTGTTGGCCCGGGCCGGCGGGGTGCCGGTCTCGCGGGTGGACCAGGTGCTGGATCTGGTGGGTCTGCACGACCGGGGCGATGATCGGGTGAAGAGCTACTCGCTGGGCATGAAGCAGCGCCTGGCGGTGGCGTCCGCGCTGTTGAAGGACCCGCGGTTGCTCATCCTGGACGAGCCGGCGAACGGGCTGGACCCGGCGGGCATCCGGGAGATGCGGGACCTGATGCGATCGCTGGCGGCCAACGGTGTGACGGTGCTGGTGTCCAGTCACATCCTGGGCGAGATCCAGCTGATCTGCGACCACGTCACGATCATTTCGCGGGGACGTCGGGTGGCGGCCGGCCGGGTGGACGAGGTGCTGGCGGGTCACGACCGGCATGAGTTCCTGGTGCGGGTGGCCGAGCCGGAGCGGGCCGTCGAGCTGCTGCACGCGGCCGGCCTGACGGCGGTCGTCGACGGCGAGGCGCTGGTGGTGAGCGGGGTGGGTGACCCGACGGTGGTCAGCCGGGTGCTCGGCGAGCAGGGGCTGTGGGTGGGCGAGCTGACGCCGCTGCGGCCGGACCTGGAGAGCGTCTTCCTGGAGCTGACGGGCGCGTACGGGCCTTCGTCGGTGCCGCGGCAGGTCGACGACTCGTCGCCGCCGCGCGACGGCGCTGTTATCGATCTCGATCGGGGAGTGGACGCGTGAACCTGGTTCGTGCCGAGTTGGAGCGGCTGTCCGCGCGCCGCTTCGTGCAGCTCATGGTCGTCCTGTTGGTCTTCGCGTTCGCCGTCACGGCGGCGACCACGCTGGCTGGCTCGCACAAGCCGACCGCCAGTGAACTGAACTCGGCGCGGCAGCAGGCCGTCGACGCGCGTCGGAGCATGGAGACCACGCACCAGGAGTGCCTGGCCCGCCTGCAGGAAAGGTCGCCGACCGACACGAGCGAGTACTTCGCCGACTGCGCGGATCTCGATCCGGTCCGGCAGGAACGGCTGCCGATCGCCGCCGACTTCCTGCCGGGGGTGTTCAGCTTCGCCGAGCAGGCCGAGTCGCTGCTCTATTTCCTGATCGCGTTCCTGGTGCTGTTCGGCTTCCTGGTCGGCGCCTCCTACATCGGCGCGGATCTGAACTCGGGCGGCGTGGTGAATCTCCTGCTCTGGCGACCGCGCCGGTTGACGGTGCTCGCGGCCAAGTTGGGCACCCTGCTGGGTTCGGTGCTGGCCCTGTCCCTGTTGGCGTCGGTGGTCTACCTCGCCACCTTCTGGGTGATCGGGCAGAGCGCCGGGTTGCCGGGCCGGTTGGACGGTGACTTCTGGGGTTCGCTCGGCGCGGTGCACGGCCGGGGCATGGTGCTGGTGTTGCTGGCCTCCGCGCTCGGCTTCGCGATCGCCACGCTGGGTCGGCACACGTCGGCGGCGCTGGGGGCGGTGGCGGCGTACGCGGTGGTGTGGGAGTTGGGCGGCCGTCTGGTGCTGCAGATCATCGACGCCCGACGGCCGGACCGACTGATGCTCTCCAGCTACATCGGGGCGTGGCTCAGCGGCGAGTCACGGTTCTTCGACCCGCAGCTCTGTGCCGCCACCGCGGGCACCGGCTACTGCTCGGGCCTCTACACCCTGACCTGGGGCCCGGCGCTGCTGGTGCTGGTCGCGTTGACCGGCGGGCTGACCGTGCTGGCGTTCGCCGTGTTCCGTCGCCGCGACCTGATCTGACGCCGCGCCGGGCCGCCCGTCCCGCGATGGGCGGCCCGGCGCACCGGGACAGCCCGGTACGCGGCAAGGGCTTGCGACTCACCGAGGCGCGGTGAAATATTCCTTCACATGACCGCCGCAGCGCGCTCAGCCGACGGTGGAGCCGAACACCTCGTCGCGCACCGCGTCCAGGGCGGTGCGCAGCGCGCCGTGCAGGATCGGCTCCTCGGTCAGCCCGGTCGGCACCACCCGCGGCTGGACCAGGGTGATCGCGGCGACCTCCTGCTGCACCCGGTCGGCGAGGGCCGCCCCACCGGCCTGGCCCACCTCGCCGGCGAGCACGACGAGCGGTGGGTCCAGCACCACGCAGGTGCTGGCCACGCCGAGCGCGAGCCGGCGGGCCAGTTCGTCGAGCATCGGGCCGCCGTCGGCGCCGGCCGCGACGGCCGCGCGGACCGCCTCGGCGGCGTCGGCGTCCGGGTAGCCGTGCTCGGCGGCCACCGCGCGCACCGAGTCCGCGCCGACCAGCTGCTGGAAGGCCGGCTTGGCGCGCCGGGAGACATCGCGCGGGATGGGTGCGCCGGGCACCGGCAGGTAGCCGATCTCGCCGGCCGCACCGCTGCTGCCGTGGTGCAACCGCCCGCCCAGCATGATCGCCAGGCCGACGCCGGCACCCACCCAGACCAGCACGAAGTCCGCCAGCCCCTGGGCCGCGCCGGACTGCGCCTCGGCCACCGCGGCCAGGTTGACGTCGTTCTCGAAGACCACCGGCGTGTGCAGGTCGTCCCGCAGCGCGGCGAGCAGGCCGCTGTGCCAGCGGGGCAGGTTGAAGGCGAAGGTGATGTCGCCGGTGCCGGGGTCGACCAGGCCCGGCGTGCCGAGCACGATGCGTCGTACGCTGCTCAGCTGCGCCTGGGCGCTGCTCGCCGCCTGCACGACGGCGTTGTGCACCACGCCCACCGGGTCGTCGGTGTCCCGGGTCGACTGTTCCACCCGGCCGATGACGGCACCGGTGATGTCGGCGCACGCGGCCACCACCCGGTCCGGCCCGACGTCCACGCCGACCACGTGCGCGCTGCCCGGGCGGACGGCGTAGAGCTGGGCGTTCGGCCCGCGCCCGCCGGCCTGCTCGCCGACCCGCGCCACGAGGCCGCGCTCCTCCAGCCGCTCGACCAGTTGCGAGGCGGTGACCTTCGACAGCCCGGTCAGCTCGCCGAGTCGAGCCCGGGTCAGCGGGCCGCGCTCAAGGAGCAGCTCCAGTGCGGCACGGTCGTTGAGCGCCCGCAACAGGCGGGGGGTGCCGGGCAGCCGGGTCGCACTCATGACACGTCCTCTAGTTTTAGTAAACTTTGCTAACTGTAAACCAACCTGCGAACGGGTAGCCGTAGCGTAACGGCCACCCGGCGGTGGGACGCTCGGCCAAGTCGGTAGGGCCAGGACCACCACCGGTACGACGTTTCGTACCCGCGGGACACCGAAGGGGGAAGATCACGTGGGGTTGGATCCAGGACTGCGCCGGCTGGCGCTGGGCACGCTCCTCGCCGCGTACCCGGGACCGGTCCCGCCGGACTGGGCGGTCGACCTGCTGGCCGACGGCCTGGCCGGGCACACCCTGTTCGGCACCAACGTGCACGACCCCGCCCAGGTGGCGGCGAGCACCGCCGCGCTGCGCGCCGGTCGGCCGGACGCGCTGATCGCCATCGACGAGGAAGGCGGCGACGTGACCCGGCTGGCGCACGCCACCGGCAGCCCGTACCCCGGCAACGCCGCCCTCGGTGCGATCGGCGACGTGGCACTCACCCGGCGGGTCTACCAGGCGATCGGCGCCGAACTGGCCGCGCTCGGCATCACCGTCAACCTCGCCCCCACAGTCGACGTCAACACCGCCGACGACAACCCGGTGATCGGCACCCGGTCCTTCGGCGCGGATCCGGTGCGGGTGGCCGCCCACTCGGCCGCCGCCGTGACCGGGTTGCAGGCCGCCGGCGTGGCCGCCTGCGCCAAACACTTCCCCGGGCACGGCGCCACCGTCAAGGACTCCCACCACGAGCTGCCCACCGTGGACGCCGCGCTGAGCCTGCTCCGCCAGCGGGACCTACCGCCGTTCGCGGCCGTCGTCGCCGCCGGCGCTCGCGCCGTGATGACCGCGCACATCCGGGTGCCGGCACTCACCGGCGCCGACCCGGCCACCTTCAGCCGCGCCGTCCTGGTCGACCTGCTGCGCACCGAGTACGGCTTCACCGGCACCGTCATCACCGACGCGCTGGAGATGAAGGGGGCCGCGGTGGCCGCCGGCGGCGTCGGGCCGGCCGCGGTCCGGGCCCTGAGCGCGGGCGCCGACCTGCTCTGCATCGGCGCGCGGGTCGACGCCGAGCTGGTCGAACGGGTGGCCGCCGAGATCGTCGACGCGCTCGCCGACGGCCGGCTCGCGATGGCCCGGGTCGAGGAGGCCGCCGGTCGCGCCGCCGATCTCGCCGCCTGGACCCGGGCCGCCAGCGGGTCGCCGGGCACCGAGGACGCCGACCTGGGGTACGCGGCGGCGCGCCGGGCGATCCGGGTGGACGGCCTGCTCACCGGCCTGGACCAGGCACTGGTGGTGCAACTGCACACCGAGTCGACGATCGCCGAGGGCCGGGTGCCGTGGGGCCTCGGTCCGCACCTGGACGGGGTGCCGGAAATCCGGGTGATCGCCACCGAGACCGACCCGGCCACGCTGCGCGGGTTGGCCGGCGACCGTCCCATCGTGCTGGTCGGGCGACACCTGCACCGGCTGCCCGGCGGCCCGGAGCTGATCGCCGACCTGGCCGCGCAGCACCCGGTGACAGTGGTGGAGATGGGCTGGCCGGCGCAGTGGCGGCCAGCGGGCGTCCGCGCCTTCGTCACCACCTACGGAGCGAGCCACGCCAACGGTCGCGCTGCCGCCGAGGCGCTCGGCCTGGCCGGCTGAGCCATCCGTTCCCCGATCGGTGCTCGACCTCATTCGCACGCTCCGTCACTGACCCGCCGACCCGCTCGATCGGGCGAAGAAGCAGGTCAAGTCCACTTCTCGACACTCCGAACCGACAGCTTCAACCTTGCCCCGAGCCTTCTCGATACGTAGCGTGATCGACACGTAGCGGCTCGCCCCCGGGCGAGGCCGTTACACCGGAACCGGGGCCTGGGGGGAGGTTGCGGACCGTGGATCCGGCCCGGGATCCACGGTCCGCGCCCAATGCCGACTCAGCCACGGACCCATCCGCGCCGATCTTGCAGTTTCGGTCGTCGAGATGCGGGCCAATGCCCGCTATGTCGCAACAGAAAACGCAAGATCGCGGGCCGCTTGGGCTGGGGGGCGCGGGTCAGCGCGGATAGACCCCGTACGCGCGCCAGCCCCGGTCCGGGAACCCGGCCGCTTCGGCGACCCGGGCCGAGGCGTGATTGTCCCGCTCGTGCAGGTAGGTGGGCACCGCACCCTCGTCGAGCACCCGCCGTGCCGCCTGGGCCACCAGTCGACGGGCGAGGCCGCGCCCCTGGGCGGCCGGCACGGTGCCAACTGCCAACTCGTGCCCGTACGCGTCGTGTCGTTTGATCCCGGCACCGGCCAGGTAGGCGCCGTCCGGGGCACGGACCACGAGCACCGGCCGATCGAAGAGCCGCAGCCAGGGCGGCAGCCCGGCAGCTGTCGGCTCGGTCCACTCCCCCACATCGGGCAGCGGCGCGGGGGCCACGCTCCACCGGAAGGGGCCGTCGTGTACGCAGAACTCGGGCCGGCCGACGGCCTCCGGCAGCGCGGCGAGCAGGCGGTTCGGCGTACGGCGGGCCAGCGCGCGGATCGCCGCCACGCGGTCCGGCGCCACGGAGAGCACGGCGCTGCGCCCGGTGTCCACGGCGAGCGCGGGGCGCAGTCGGCCATCCCAGGCCGGTTTGGCCCGCCGCTGCGAGGCGACCACGTGCAACCCCGGCCCGGCCGGCCACTGGCCGAGCCAGCTGGCCAGGTGCAGGTGAAGTCGCCGGTCGAGCATGCGCACCTCCCCGGTCACCCGACCCGTCGTGGATCACCGTACGCCCGGACGGCGGGGCCGGGCGCAGGATACGTCAGAGCCGAGTGGGCAAGGGGTACGGGAACCAGGAGCACAAATCGACCGTCATATGTATTTCCATACCTGGACACCTTTCTTTGGGACGGTGAACGCATGCCGATTCAGCCGAACGACCAGTACGAGCAGGACCCCGAGCGACTCTGGCGGGCGGCGGAGGCCGTCGGCGGCAATCCGCCCCAGCCGCGCTACCGGAACCCCCGGACGATCGGCAGCGGCGACCTGTCGTGGGCCGGGCTGAACAAGCTGCCCGCCGGCAGCTCCAGTCGGCACCGCCTGAACACCCACTGACGCCGGCCGTCACGGCGACCGCCGGGGAGTACGGGGGGCGACACACCGGAGGAGGTCCAGCGGCGGCTTTCGCACACCTGTCGGGTAATTTCTTGTGGTCCCTCATCCCGGCCTACGACAGGAGAAGCTCCGCGCATGGGCAAGAAGACGATCCACGTCTCCGACTTCACCGGCACGGTTCTGCAGCAGGACGACGAGGTGGTCCGCGTTGTCGTGCTGGAGCACCCGGACCTGGTCGCCGGGCCCGTGCAGTTGGACGCCACCCCGGGCGAGGTGGAGAACATCGACGACGCCGCGCTGGACGTGGCGGTGGTCGAGATCCACGACCGGCACGGTGGCGGCGAGCCTCGCCGGGTGGTGCTGACGGCCAGCGAGTTCGACGCGATGGCCACCGACGTGCCGATGGCGCAGTTGCTGAAGACGGCCGAGCGGGTCCGCCCTCCCAAGGCCCGCAAGAGCGCCGAGAAGATCGACTACGGCACGCTGGAGCACGCCGGAAAGCCGCACCGGGGTCGGGTCACCGAGGAGGAGGCGCGGCTGGTGCGCGAGCAGCTCGACGAGGTCAACAAGCGCCTCGCCGACGCGGGCGTACGCCAGATCGACCCGACCGATCCGGAGCACGCCCTGCGGTACGGCTTCCCCGACGTCTCCTGACCGACCCGCGTCAGCGGGCCTTCCCGGCCCGCTGACCGATGGCGGCGTCGGGCTATCGGGCGTCGTCACCTGGTTCGGCGTCGTTGACCGCCCTGGTGGCGTTGACCGCCGCGGCGAGGGCGGCGACCAGGTCGGTCTCGACCGCTGCCTTCTCCAGGCCGAGGTCGGTGAGCACACCAGCGCCGTCCTCCTGTTCGAGCAGGGCGAGCAGGAGGTGCTCGGTGCCGATGTAGTTGTGCCCGAGACGCAGCGCCTCCCGGAAGGTCAGCTCCAACGCCTTCTTGCCGCGTGCGTCGTACGGGATGAGGTCCGGGACCTGCTCGGACCGCGGCGGGAGGACGGCTGCGACCGCCTCGCGCACCGCCTCGGGAGTGACCCCGCGACCGGCCATCACCCTGGCGGCCAGCGCGTCCGGCTCGGCGAGCAGGCCCAGCACCAGGTGCTCGGGGCCGATCTCGGCGTTGCCGCTGGCGCGGGCCTCCTCCTGGGAGGCCATCACGACGTTGCGGGCGCGCGGGGTGAACCGGCCGAAGCCGGCGTTGGGGTCGAGCGCGGCCGCGTCGGTCGCCTTCGGCACGAAGCGCTTCTGGGCGGCCTGCTTGGTGACCCCCATGCTGCGGCCGATGTCGGTCCAGGAGGCGCCCGAGCGCCGGGCCTGGTCGACGAAGTGCCCGATCAGGTGGTCGGCGACCTCACCGAGGTGGTCGGCGACGAGCACCGCGTCGGTGAGCTGGTCGAGCGCGTCGGTGTGCAGCTTCTTGATCGACTGAATGAGGTCGTCGAGCTTCAGCGCGTTGCTCATCTCGCTGGGTTCCGTCATGCGTCAACTATAGGTTGACGACCCCCCTGCGTCAACGCTGGGTTGACGATCCTGTCTCCGGTCACGCACCCGTCCGGGCGTACTCCGGTAGGCGTCGGGCGACGGACGCCGGGGACGGCATGGCGGCGATCTCCTCGGCGACCGCGCGGGCCGCGTCGCGCTGCCCGACGGTGCCGCGCCGCGGCAGCAGCCGGTGGACCTGCTCGGCGACCGCAGCAGCGTCCACCTCCCCGGGGAGGAGCCGAAGACCCAGCCCGGCGGCGGCGAGCACCTCCGCGTTGGCGAACTGGTCCGCGCCCTGCGGCAACAACAGCTGGGGTACGCCCGCCGCGAGCGCGCCGAGCGTGGTGCCACTGCCCCCGTGGTGCACCACCACGTCGACCAGCGGCAGCAGCTCCGCCTGCGACACCCACCGGTGGACGCTGACCTGGTCGGGAATCTCGCCCAGCTGTTCCACCGGCACCCGGCCGGCCGCGACCACCACCTGCGCGTCCAGCGCCGCCAGACCGGCGATGGCGGTGCGCAGCAGCTCCGGCGTGCCGAACGCGGTACCGAGGGTCAGATAGATCAACGGGCGGGGGGTCCGACGGCTCACCCGCTCGGGCAGCGGAGCCGGCGTCGAGAAGGCGACCGGTCGCAGCTCGATCCGGCGTTCGGTGGCAAGGAAGTCCTTGTCCTGCAGCGACGGCGGCCAGATGTCCAGGTGCGGTCGACCGACGACCTCGGCGTTCCTGGTGGGCAGCTCCAGACCGATGCCCTCGGGAAACATCCGGCCGAACCCGTGCCACAGACCCGGGATGCCAGCCCGGTGGGCCGCCACCGCCGCTCCCGGCAACCCCCACTCGTGCACCACCAGGTCCGGCCGCAGGCGCGCCAACTCCGGTGCGAGGTCCTCGGCGTACACCTCGTAGAAGGCGTCGCCGGGACGGAACGGCCGCAGGCCGTGCGCGGCCAGTGGCGCGTGCACCTCCGTACCGGCGGCGAAGTGGACCTCGTGCCCGGCGTCCCGGGCGGCGATCGCCAGCGGGATCAACGGATACGTGTGACCGACTGACGCAAGACTGGCGAACAGCACGCGCATGGCGTCGGACCCTACCCGCCACACCGGGGCCCCGTCGCCGGCCCATATACCGTGGGCTCCGGTCGAACGCGGTCACCGGCGGGAAGGGCGGGTCATGCGTCTGCACGTGGGGTGCGCGATGTGGAGTCACCGGTCGTGGCCGGGCCACCGGCTGCCGCCCACGGAGCGCCTGCGGCACTACGCCAGCTGGTGCGACGCGGTGGAGGGCAACACCACGTTCTACGCGACCCCGACCCGGGACACCGTCGCCTCGTGGGCCGCCCAGACGAGCTCCGACTTCCGCTTCGTCCTGAAGCTCCCCAAGGTCATCACACACGAACGGCGGCTCACCGACGTCGGCGAACCGCTGCGCGCCTTCCTGGACGCGATCGAACCGCTCGGCCCGCGCGCCCACGCCCTCTGGATCCAGCTACCCGGCTCGTTCGCGCCCGGCGACGTCCCGACCCTGGGCCGTTTCCTGCAGCAGCTTCCGCAGTCCCACCGGTACGCGGTGGAGGTCCGCCATCCCGCGTTCTTCACCGACGCCCACCCGGCCCGACTGCTCGGGGCGACCCTCGCCGCCGCCAACGCCGAATGGATCCCCTTCGACACCACCGCCTTCTTCGCCAGCCCACCAACCAGCGACGCGGAACGGGACGCCTGGACCAAGAAACCGCGCGTGCCGCTGCGATCGCTCGCGCTCACCGACCGGCCGATCGTGCGCTACCTCGGTCGCGACGACCCGACGCGCACCGTCGAGGGATGGCAGCGCTGGATCGACGTGACAGTCACCTGGCTGCACGAGGGGCGCTCCCCGACGGTGTTCATCCACACCCCGGACAACGCCGACGCACCGGCGCTCGCCCGCCGGTTCCACGACGAGGTACGGGCGCGCGTACCGGGACTCGCCGCGTTGCCCGAGCCGATCCCGGTCGAGCCGCTGACCCTGTTCTGACCGGGACCGCTCAGCCCTGCTGGTCGAGCAGTTCGTCGAGGTGGGTCGCCGTGCTGATCAGCGACAGATGGCTGAACGCCTGCGGGAAGTTGCCGATCTGCTCGCCGGTCGGCGCGATCTCCTCGGAGTAGAGGCCCAGCGGGTTGCTGTAGGTGAGCATCTTCTCGAACGTCAACCGGGCGTCGTCGACTCGGCCGGCCAGCGCGAGCGCCTGCACGTACCAGAAGGTGCACATGTTGAACGTGCCCTCGGTGCCGGCGAGACCGTCCGGCGACGCGCTCGGGTCGTAGCGGTAGACCAGGCTGTCGGAGACCAGACCGGTGTCCATGGCGCGCAGCGTCGACTCCCACATCGGATCGGTGGGCGAGATGAAGTTCAGCCCCGGCATCGCCAGCAACGAGGCGTCCAGGATGTCCGAACCGTAGTGCTGCACGAACGCGCGTCGCCCACTGTGGAAACCACGGGTCATGACCTGCTCGTAGATGGCGTCACGCTCGGCGGACCAGCGGGCGATGTCGCCGGGGCGGCCCCGGCGTCGCGCGATGCGGATGGCCCGGTCCAGCGCGACCCAGGACAACACCCGGCCGTACGTGAAGTCCTGCCGACCGGACCGGGTCTCCCAGATGCCGTCCTCGGGTTGGTTCCAGTGCTCACAGAGCCAGTCCATCAACCCGGCCGTCTTGCGCCACCCGTCGTACGGCGCGATCAGGCCGTTGCGGTCGGCCAGCTCCAACGAGACGAGCGCCTCGCCGTAGATGTCGAGTTGGAGTTGGTCCGCCGCGCCGTTGCCGATCCGCACCGGCGCCGAGCCGCGGTATCCCTCCAGGTGGCCCAGCACCTCCTCGGGGAGGTCCGGTGAGCCGTCGATGCGGTACATGATCTGCAGGGGCATGGCGCCGTCGCGTGCCTCACGGATGCGCGCGTTGAGCCAGAGCAGATACTTCTGGGCCTCGTCGGTGAAGCCCAGGCGCAGCAACGCGTGCACGGAGAAGGACGCGTCCCGGATCCAGGTGTAGCGGTAGTCCCAGTTCCGCTGCCCGCCGATCTGCTCGGGGAGCCCCGCGGTGGGCGCGGCGACCAGGGCGCCGGTCGGCGCGTACGTCATCAGCTTGAGGGTCATCGCCGACCGCTCGACCACCTCCCGCCAGCGGCCCTTGTAGCGGGAACCACCCACCCACCGTCGCCAGTGGTCACGGGTCTCGGCGAGCAGGTCGCACGCCTGCTCGGTGCTGAGTGCGCGGGGCGCGCGCGGGGCGCCGACCGTCTCCAGGGCAACCCCGCCGATGTCGCCCGCGTGCAGCGTGAACCGCGCGGACACGCCGTCGGCGTCGCGGTGGAAGTCCCCCACGTGGAACGCCCGCTCCACGTCCTTGAACGCGGCGAGGCTGAAGGTCAGCGTCGGGCTCCGGAAGAGGTCACCCTCGGGGTGCACCTCCAGCTCGAACGGATCGCGCCCGTAGTTGAACCGTGGGCGGCACTGGACGCGGAACCGCATGGTCCCCCGCACCATCCGGACCAGCCGGATCAACCGGTGCTCATCGGTGGCCTGCGCTCCCGTCACGGGCATGAAGTCCAGCAGCTCACCGACACCGTCGGCGGTGTGGAAGCGGGTGATCAGGATTGGTGTGCCGGGCAGGTAGAGCTGTTTGCTCGTGTAGTCGACACCGTCGGGCGAGAGCTGGAAGTGGCCTCCGTTGCGGCGGTCCAGCAGCGCGCCGAAGACGCTCGGCGAGTCGAAGCGGGGCGCGCAGAACCAGTCGACAGTGCCGTCCGTGCTGATCAGTGCAGCGGTCTGCAGATCACCGATCAGACCGTGGTTCTCGACTGCCGGGTAGCTCTCCACGCTGTCCCCCGCCACTCGTACGGGCAATGGCGGGGACTACCCGTGAGCTGACGAAAGATGCCGCCCGTCGGTGTCGGTTCCGGCCCGGGACGACGCGTACCGTCGACATCACCCCGTCCCGGCACCACCGCCATCGACGAGAGGACAACCCATGAGCCTGCGCGGATTTGCCACACTCAACATCTGGGCGGACGACGTGGCAGCGGCCACACGGTGGTACGCGGACCTCCTCGGCGTCGAGGCGTACTTCATGCGCCCGGGCCCCGACGGACGCCCGGCCTACACCGAGTTCCGCATCGGGGACTACCAGGCCGAGCTGGGCATCATCGACCGCAGGTTCGGGCCGGCCGGCGCGGCGAGCGGGCCCGGCGGCGTGGTGATGCACTGGCACGTCGACGACCTCGATGCGACCGTCGAGCGGCTGTTGGCGATGGGCGCCACCGAGTACCAACCGATCACCGCGCACGGGGACGGCGGGTTCATCACCGCGTCGGTGGTCGACCCGTTCGGCAACGTGCTGGGTGTCATGCAGAACCCGCACTACCTCGACGTCCTCGCCGCATTGAAGGCGAAATGACGGTTAGTGGGCGGGATTCGGGGTGTGCGGTAGTTTGCCCAGCTGACGCCAGTTCGTCTCGGCGACGTCGACGCCGTAGTGCTTGGCCGCGGCGAGGATGTTCTGGAAGGCCAGGTCGCGGTCGGCGTCGGTGACGCCCTGCACCTGGTCGAACCGGGCGATGGCGTTGCGGACGTGACCCGCGTCGGTCATCGGCTCCTTGCGTTTCCCGGGGAACGCGAAGACGCTCTCCGGCAGCTCGCGCTTGTCCTTGTCCGACAGGGTGCCGTGCTTCTCGTGGGGCTTCCAGGTTGATGTCATCGCCCAGCATTACCCGCACGCGGCCCGGTAGCACCTCCGGAGCCGGCATTATCCGGACGATCGCCACCGACAAGATCCATACCATGCCAGCACCACCGGGTGGAGCCGAAGCCCTTCACTGGTTGTCCTTTGTGGAGTGCGAGCATTGCCGGCATGGATATTTACGAGGATTCCCGTACGGTGTCCCGCTCCGACCTGGCCGCCTGGCTGCGCCAGCTGGCGAACCAGCTGGAGTCTGACGGGCGGCTCTTCTACGGCGCGGCCGGCGCGGTGACCGTCGCGGACACGGTGCGCTGCGAGCTGGAGATCGAACGGGAGAGCGAGACGGAGGTGTCCGTCGAGATCGAGTTCTCCTGGACCGAGCCGGCGCGCGTCACGGTGGCCGACGAGCAGGAGCCCGCCAAGGACGCCGAGGCCGCCGAGCCGGCCGAGACCACGCCGGAGCCCGCCAGCTAGCGACGTCGGCGGCGCCGAGCCAGGCGCCGGACCTGTGACAACTCGGGCTGTCACGAGCAGCCGGGGGCCAGGCCCGTGTCGGCCTGGCCCCCGGGGTCTGGTCGGTCAGCTACGCAGCGTCCACTGCTGGTTCGTGCCGCCGTTGCAGGACCAGAGGATGATCTTGGTGCCGTTGGCGGTGGCAGCGCCATTGGCGTCGAGGCAGAGCCCGGACTGGGCGTTCGTGATGGTGCCGTTGGCGTTGACGTTCCACTGCTGGTTCGCGCCGCCGTGGCAGTCCCAGATGATGACCGCGGTGCCGTTGGCCGTGCCGGCCCCGGAGGCGTCCAGGCACTTGTTGCCGTACACGGTCAACTGCTTGCTGGCGGTCTGGGTCCACCGCTGGTTGCTGGCGGTGGAGCAGTCCCAGAGCTGGGTCTGGGTGCCGTTGGTGGTCGAGGAGTTGGGCACCTCGACACAGCGGCCGGACTGGCCACCCACGAGCTGCCCGTTGCCCGTACCGCTGCCACCGCCCTGCTGCTGCCGGACGATCGACGTCGACTCGGCCGACCGGTTGCCCTGGGCGTCGACGACGTAGAGCCGGTACTCGCCCTGGGTGCTCGGCACGGCGATGGACGTCGCGGTGCCGGACGCCCTGGTCATCGTCGCGCCGGCGGTGAAGGTGGTGGTGCCGTACGGAGCCAGCCAGACCGACTTGGCGGCGTCGCCGGTGCTGCGAATCGGGATCGACGCGGTGGCACTGGTGACGAAGGTGCTGGCCGGCAGCACGTAGTTCGGCGCGGAGAAATTGCTCGCCGGAATGATGTCCCGGTACGCGTCCTCCAGACCGGAATTCGCGGCGATTCCGTACGCCGTGGCCGGCCAGACATAATCCGAGGAGACGATGATGTCGCCGATCGTGCTGTTCGGCAGGTTCTTGTTCGAGACCTTGTTGATCGGCCCGTAGATCTGCGTGATGCTCAGGTCGTGCTTCCGCCCGAAGTCGTCTGAGTTGATCATCCAGGTGACGTTCTTGTCGATGCTCAGGACATTGTCCCGGAAGGTGATGAACGCCGATCCCTCATCCGGGTGCAGGCCGTACTTGTGGCCGGACGGAACACCCTGGAGGTAGTTGTTGGTGATGGTCGTTCCGGGCTGACTACCGAGCGTGTAAATGGGCGCTGTGTCGCTGAGTCGCTGCACCGTGTCGATGATGTGGTTGTAGCTGATGGTGTTGTTGCGCGCCGTCGTGGTCGGTCGGTTCGGCACGATCGAGCCCGACGATCCGTCGAAGTTCCACCAGCCCCAGCCGAGCGTGATGCCGGACCACGGGGCTTTCTCGATCCGGTTGCGCTGGATGGTGAGGGTGTCGGCGAAGTACGCCGAGATCGGGCTGTGCCCGTTGAACAGCACCGCGCTGTCGTACAGGTAGTTGTTCTTGATGTCGATGTTCTTCGGCAGCCCCTCGACCGACGCGGAGTACTTCTCCCGGTTGGTCGACGTGCCGTCTCCGATGTAGACGTGCTGGGGATGGCCGACATTGATGGCCGACCCGGCGATGTCGTTGGTGGCGTTCCCGATCAACTGAGTGCCCTGCACGTCGTTGACCATGCTGATCCCGTCGGCGCCGGTGTGCTCGATCCGGTTGCGTTGCAGCAGGAGGCCGTCGGCGTTCTGGATCTGGACGATGGCGGGGGTGACATCCACGTTGCGGTAGTAGTAGACGTGGAAGTTGCCCTTCGCGTACACCTGCGCGCCGAGGTTGCCCTGCTGCGCCTGCTTGAAGGACGATCCGGCGACGTTGAACAGATTCCAGTCCGAGTGCCGCACCGTCAGCCCGGAGAACGTGATGTTGCGGGCATGGCTGGTCGTCGAGGTGCCGGCGACGCGGAGCACCGTGGTGACGTTGTTCGGCGCGTAGACCGTCGCTGTCGACATGTTCTCGGCACTGGCCTTGTAGTAGTAGACCGTCTTGGTGCCCTTGTCGAAGTAGAACTCGCCGGGCGCGTCCAGGAACTCGTACGCGTTCATGAGCTTGTGGGTGCCGCCGACCTGGGCGTTGCCGTTGAACGCGCCCTGGGCGATGGCCGCACCTGGTTGCTGGAAGAGGGCGACCCGGTTCGCGCCGTCGGTGGTCACCTGCCGGACGCCGACGATGGCCGTGGTCCAGGTCGTGCCCGTCTCGATCTCGATGTCGTCCTGGTTGCGCGCGATGGCGGGGAAGTCGTTCTGGTTGTACCTGGCGCCGTCGCACTGCGACCCCGACTCCCAGGCCCACGCGGCCTGGCCGGCCGTGATGTTGTACGTCCCGAAGCACCCGCCCGAGCTGACCGTCTTGGTCGCAATGACCGCGCGCTTGTCGTTGACGTACAGCGCCCGCAGCTTGTTGGCGCGGTCGAGGGGCGCCTTCCAGATGTTGCCGCTGTGCTGGGTCCACCCGGTCACCTGGACGCCACCGTCAAGGATCGGCTTCTCGTTGGAGTAGGCCCCGTAGCTGACCCGGAATCCGTTGGTGCCGGAGTCGCTCGCCCCGAATTCGATCGTGCTGCTCACCGGATAGGTGCCGCCACGGAGATAGACGTTGATGTCGCCGGTCATGTTCGCGCTTATCGGGCGGACGACGTCCCGGGCCCGTTGAATCGTCTTGAACGGGGACTGCAACGTGCCTGGGTTGGCGTCGTTGCCGTCCGGGGCCACATAGTAGGTCGCCTGGACTGCGGCCGAGGCCGGCAGTTGGTGTGCCAGCACGGCCGGCAGCGTGGCGGCGACAAGCGCCGCCACCGCCAACAATGACGTTCGCGCGGTGGATATGGCTGACTTCACGTCTGTTCCTCTCACTGGTCGTCGACGTGTGGGTGCCCAATGCGGGTATCGAGCGACGAGTACGGAACAGGGACGCCACCAAGGCCGGCGGGGACTTTCGTCGCCCCGACCGCACTCTTTGTTAACCGCCCCGAAATTCTTAGTGGGAGCGTAGGTCACACGTCTGACCAATGCAACCGTCAATTGGGGGGCGTCTATGCCTAAATGCGCCCGGACCGGGCAGATCGGCCAGGGCGCTCGGGCACCCCCGGGTGCGTCGTCCGACGAATCAGCGCCGACGAGCTGCCCCTCGCCGAATGTCGGTGCCACCAACTACGCCGACTCGGGACGCGGCCGCACGCGCGCGGCCCGCTGACCGGCCACGACCGTTCAGGGTGGTCCAGGCCCGCCGGCCAGGTGGCGCAGGTGGCACGACGCGCCTTCGGAGCTGAATCGTTTACGACATCACCGCCGCGCGATCACCCACGACGCCGCCTCCGCACGATCACCCACGACGCCGCCTCCGCACGATCACCCACGACAGCTCGACGGGTAGCCTCGCCGTCTGGGCCGAGGACTGCCTCCGCGCGGTCCCCCACGACACCGCCTCCGCACGGTCCCCTCGCGCGGGTTTGGTCGCGACACCACCCCCACGGGTTCCCTCACCTGATTCGTTTGCGGCATCAGCTCCATAGGCACTGCGGTACCGCACCCCGCCCACACCGGCGGCCACGGAAGAGAGCCAACGGCCGCCGGCTGGGCCGGGCCGGGCCGGGCCGGGCCGGGCCGGGCCGGGCCGGGCCGGGCCGGGCCGGGCCGGGCCGGGCCGGGCCGGGCCGGGCGACGATCAGCCCACTCCCCGGCCCGATCAATCGAGGCGGCCAAGTCAACCGGCCCGCTCCGACCCGCCGCCGGTTCCATTCATGCCCGTTGCACCGAGCCGGGTCGCCGGCACGGCTGCCGACAGCGCCAGGTTCGGCACAGGCGACCCGGTGAGGCAATTGCCGCCCACGGGTCCACCCACGATCCCGAAAAACTCCGAAAGTTTCGGCGACCCCGGAACCCGAGACGGTGCCCCCACTCTGCCCACGTCAGCCGCACTGCACCCTAGCCAGGCGACCCAGCGCCCCGGTGGCCACACGAACCACGCATTGACTTACATGGATGTTCTGCTTACAGTCACCAACGAAATACCGAAAGTTTACCGAAAAGTAACCCGGAGGTCCGGCCGCCTTCCGCAGGTCGCCACGCAGCAATGGCGGACGCCGGTCCGTTCCTGCGGCAGATCAGGAGGAACCCCAGCGATGTCGCAGCTCGTCCTGTTCGCGATCGACATCTGCGCGGTGGCGCTGCTCGTCTTCGGGCTCTACTTCCCGCGGCACCGTCGGCGCGACCTGGTCGTCGCCTACCTGGGCGTCAACGTCGGCGTCCTCGCGGTGGCGAGCGCACTGAGCGCCAGCGACGTCGGTGCCGGGCTCGGGCTGGGGCTGTTCGGGGTGCTCTCCATCATTCGACTTCGTTCGACGGAACTCGACCAGCACGAGGTCGCGTACTACTTCTCCGCTCTCGCACTGGGCATTCTCGGCGCGCTCAGCACCACCTCGGTCTGGCTCAGCGGAGGTCTGATGGCCCTCATCGTCGCGGTCATGTTCGTCGGGGACCACCGGCGGCTGCTCCGGCACTACCGGCACCAGATCATGGTGCTCGACTCCGCCGTCACCGATCACGTCGCTCTCGTCGCCCAGCTGGAGCAGCTGCTCAATGCCCGGGTGCACAATGCCATCGTCCAGCGACTCGACCTGGTCAACGAGACCACAGTGGTGGACGTCCGATACTCGGTCGCCCGGCGCAGCCCGGCGGCCGGCACCAGCAAGCGGGTACGGGTCGGAGCGCTCCAATGACCACACCACCGCTGGCGAGGTTGGCGCCGGTCACACTCGCCGAGGTGATCGACCGAGCGGCGCTGCAGTGCAGGGTGGACCGCAAGTACGTGATCACCGTGGACGAGCTGCCGCACCTGCTGGACCACCTCACCCCGTACGCCCGGGTGTTGGACATCGAGGGTGAGCGCACCTTCCGCTACGAGTCGGTGTACTTCGACACTCCCTGTCTGGCCAGCTACCACTGCGCCGCGTACCGACGGCGCAGGCGCTTCAAGGTACGGACCCGGACCTACCTCGACTCGGCTCAGTGCTGGCTGGAGGTGAAGATCAGCGGAGCGCGCGGACGGGTCACCAAGCACCGACTGCCGTATCGCGCCGAGGACCGCAGCACCGTCCCCGGTCCGGTCGCGGGTTCGTGAACGACGTCCTCGATCAGGAGGCGATCCTGACCGACCTCGCGGCCCGTCTCTTCGATCCGGTGCTGGTCACCACCTACCGTCGCGCCACCCTGCTGCTGCCGGCCACCGCGAGCCGGGTCACCATCGACACCGGGCTCACCTGGCAGGACGGTGACCGCGCGCTCCGGCTGCCCGGCATCGCTGTGGTCGAGACCAAGACCAGCTCGGCCCCGTCGCTTGCCGACCGGGCGCTGTGGCAGCGCGGGACCAGACCGGTCCGGATCTCGAAGTACGCCACCGGTCTCGCGGCCCTCCGCCTGGACCTCCCAGACGTGCCGTGGCGACGGACGCTACGCCGCCACTTCCGCACCGTCCCGTCCTCGGCGCTGCCCGAGTTGACCGTTCCCCACCGATCAGAACAGGAGGCATCGTGCGCATGACCACCCGCAACACCGGTCTTCCAGTGGCGGCCTTTCGGGCCGCCGGGATCGCCGCCGCCACCGTGTTCGTCGCAGGCCTCCTCGTGGTGTCGTCGCCACAGGCCGGCGCCGAATCCGTCCCCGCCGCCCAGCCCGTCTCCGAGCTCCTCGCCGGCGCCCAGACCGCCGATGCGGCGGCGGCAGACGACCTGACCGGCGACATCACCTTCTCCGTGCCCAGCGGCACCTTCCAGGGGGAGGTGGCGGTGACGCTGGGCAGCACGATCAGCGGTGCCCAGATCCGCTACACCACCAACGGTCAGCCACCCACCGCCCAGTCGGCGCTCTATTCGGGCTCGGCGCTGCGCTTCACCCGCACCACCCAACTGCGGGCACAGGCGTTCGTCGGCCAGGCGCCAACGGGTGCGCCCGGCACCGCCATGTACGCCGCGCAGAACGTCACCACCGCCCACGACCTGCCGGTGGTCCTTATCGACTCGTACGGTGCGGGCCGGCCGGACCGTGAGTACTTCGACTCCACCACCATGATCTTCGAACCGACGGGCGGCGGCACCACGTCGCTGGCTGCCGCCCCGACGCTCAGCACCAGGGCCGGCTTCCGACTGCGCGGCAACTCGTCGGCGACGTTCGAGAAGACGCCGTTCCGCGTCGAGTTCTGGGACAACGAGGACGACGACGCCGACCACCCGGTGCTGGGCATGCCCGCCGACTCCGACTGGGTGTTGCGCGGCCCGTTCCCCGACAAGGCGTTGATCCGCGAGGCGCTCGTCTACGACCTCGGACGCGAGATGGGGTTGCCGGCGCCGCGCTACAGGTTCGTCGAGTTCTATCTCAACACCGACGCCGGCCCGGTGGGTGCCAGCGACTACCTGGGCGTCTACATGTTCATGGAGACGATCAAGAACTCCAAGGACCGGCTCGACCTCAAGCAGTTGGACTCCAACGACATCACCCTGCCGAAGATCCAGGGCGGGTACATCTGGAAGTTCGAGTGGATGGCCGCCGAAGAGCCGACGTTGCCGTGCACCGGGCCGGCCGCCACCTGCTGGAACTACCTTGAGGTGGCCGACCCGTCGCCGCTGCAACCGCAGCAACGGGACTGGCTGCGCGGTCACATCCAGGAGTTCCACGATGTGCTGCACTCGTCGAACTTCGCCGACCCGACCACCGGTTACCGCAGGTACATCGACGTCGACTCGTTCATCGACCTCATGATCATCAACGAGTTGAGCCGGGAGATGGACGCGTACGTCCGCAGCTCGCACTTCTACAAGGACCGGGACAGCAAGATCTTCGCCGGGCCGCTGTGGGACTTCGACCTCAGCTTCGGCGTCGGCGGCTTCTTCGCCAACGACCAGGTGTCGGGCTGGCAGCACCAGCAGACCCGGCAGCCGTCGGCCAACGACTGGTTCGCCCAGTTGCTACGCGACCCCGCGTTCGTCAACCAGGCCCGATCGCGTTGGCAGACGCTGCGACGGGGCTTGCTCTCCGACGCCGCGCTCCAGACCCGGATAGACGCTCTCGCGGCCCCGCTGACCAACGCGGCCCAGCGCAACTTCCAACGTTGGCCCAACCTGACGTCACCGACGGTCAGCTTCTTCCGCACACCGACCTCGCCCACCTGGCAGGGGCAGGTCCAGGTCATGCGGGACTGGATGCTGCGACGGGCCGCCTGGCTGGATTCCACCGCCGGCTGGGGTGGGTCGGTCCCCACGCCGCCACCCACCACTCCGCCGCCGACCACGCCACCACCCACCACCCCACCGCCGGCGGCTGGCTGCACCGCTGCGTACGCGGTGACCAGCCAGTGGACCGGCGGCTTCCAGGGCGAGGTACGGGTCACCGCAGGCGCCTCGGCGATCAGCAACTGGACCGTGACGTGGACCTTCGCCAGCGGTCAGAGCATCACCCAGGCCTGGAACGCGACAGTCACGAGCCAGGGCTCCGCGGTCACCGCCCGCAACGTCGCCTACAACGGCGCGCTCGGCGCTGGCGCGAGCACCACCTTCGGGTTCCTCGGATCGTCCACCGGCGCACCAGCCACGCCGACGCTGACCTGCACGGCGAGCTGACCGACCACCCGTTCGGGGCCGGGCCGACGATCGACCCGGCCCCGAACGCCGGTCAGCTGATGGAGAACTCCGCCAGCCGCAGCGGGGAGTCGAACACCAGGTACACGTCGCGGGTGCCGACGGCACGGGCCAACTCGGTGCTGGTGCTGACGTACCGGTAGTCGTCGCCGGTGCTGGGCACGGTGGCCGTGCCGAGTAGCCGGCCGGTGGGCGACCCCAACCGGATCTGGATGGTGCCGGCACCCGCACCGGCCTTGGCGACCTTCGCGCTGAAGGTCTGCGCGCCGGCCCGTAACGCGGAACCGTCGAAGGAGATCCACTGACCGGCCCCGGTGGCACCGACCGCCGTACCGCTGGGTTTCGTCTCGTCGACCAGCCGGACCCCCGCGTACCGGTCGAAGTTCTCCGCCCTGGTGGGCCGGGACAGGTCCCGGGCCGGAATGGTCTCACCGCGGACCCGGACCGCGGCGCGGGCCCGGATGTCCTCGGCGGACGCTCCGACCATCAGGTCGTGCACTGACGACTCGACCACCCACCGGCTGCGGGTGACGTCCCAGTGCGCCAGGTCCGTGGCGGGCAGGCGCAGGGTCACCGTACGGGTCTGCCCGGGCGCGAGCCTCACCTGCTCGAACGCCTTGAGCTGACGGATCGGGGTGATGTCCCGCGAGGTGCGCTGGTGGGTGTAGAGCTGAACCACCTCGGTCCCGGCCCGGCTGCCGACGTTCGTCACGTCGACGCTGGCCGTGATGGTCCCGTCGGCAGCCACCGACTGGGCGCCGGCACGTAGCTGGCCGTACCGGAACCTGGTGTACGACAGCCCGTGGCCGAACGGGTAGAGCGGCTTCGCGGTGCTGTACAGGTAGGTCTGCCGGGACGAGATGATGTCGTACTCCAGCAGGTCCGGCGGCAGTTGCGAGTCCGAGCGGTACCAGGTCTGGGTGAGCCGGCCGGACGGGTTGCGGTCGCCGAACAGGACGTCGGCGACGGCGTGACCGGTCTCCGCGCCCGCGTGGGTGGTCCAGACGATGGCCGGTACGTGCTCCTGCTCCCACCGGATGGTGACCGGGTAGCTGGTCTGGAGCACCAGCACGGTCCGCGGGTTGGCCCTGACCACGGCCTTGACCAGCGCCTCCTGGCCGGCGCTCAGCGCCGTGGAGGTCCGGTCGTGTGCCTCCCGCCCGTTGATGAACGGGTTGCTGCCGACCACCAGCACAGCGGTGTCGGCCGCCTTGGCCGCCGCCACCGCCCGGTGGATCCCACTGCTGATCAGCTCGCGACTGAAGTGGGTAGCGGCGGCCGGGGTCGATGCGCCGAGCTTGAGGGCGCCGTCGTCGCCGATCGTCACGTACGTGTCGGCGCCGAACCAGCTCTCCTTGGTCTCGTAGCCGACGTAGCGCAGCACCACCGTTCCGTCCGGCTGCGGCTCCAGCTTGAACTGCTGCTGGACGTACCAACCGTTCGGCTGCTCGTCGCGGGTGACGAACGGCCCCCAGTTGTAACCGAGGTAGCGGCCGTTGGCGGCGTTGCGCAGCGTCACCACGTCCTGCCCCCAGTCGACCACGTCGAACTGGGCGACGAGCGCCGGGGTCGCGCCGGTCCCGAGAACCGGGTTGGCGTCGGTGGTGCCGGTGGCCGAGACGTACTTGCCGGTCCGCACATCCTTCAGGGCGATCCGGTCCGCGCCGTCGAGCCCGCTCACACTGGCCGAGCCGCCCAACCGTTCGCGGATGCCGTCCAGCGCCGTCACCTGGTACGGCAGGTCGCCGCCGTACCAGTCGGAGTAGAGGGTGTCGCCCAGCGGGCCGAGCACCGCCACCTTGCGGGTCCGGGCCGGGTCCAGCGGTAGTGCCTGCCGCTCGTTCTTCAGCAGCACCATCGCCTCGCCGGCGGCCTGCCGGGCCAATCGCTGGTGGTGGGGGCTGTTGATGACATCCGCTGTGATGCCGCCGTACCGGCCGCCGCCCGGGTCGAACTCACCCAGTCGGAACCGGATGGTCAGGATGTCCCGGATCCGGGCGTCGATGTCCGCCTCGGTGAGCAGGCCGGCGGCGAGGGCCTGCTTGATCGCGGTGACTGTCGGCTGGGCGTTGGTGTCGTCGGTGATGAAGCTGCTGAGCCCGGCCTTGATGATCGCCGCGTTCGCCTCGGCCTGGGTGCTGTAGTACTTCTGCGAGTTGACCAGGTTGTTCGGCGCCCAGGCGTCCGTGACGTTCATCAGGGTCTGGTCGGTCCAACCGCGGACCACGGTGTCCAGGTCCGGATCGACTGTCGCGGGACGTCCGTTGACCAGGTTGTAGGCGGCCATCATCCCGGTCGCCGCGTCGGCGGCGATGGCTGGTTTGAAGGCGGCGCGGTCGTACTCGTTGAGCACCCGAGGTGGCACGTTCGAGGAGGTCACGTCCCGCCGGACCTCGTTGTTGTAGGCCAGGTAGTGCTTGAGGGTCGGTGCGCTCTTCAGGTGGTTCGGGTCACCGCCGGTCATTCCCAAGCCATACGCGGTGGAGATCGCGCCGGTGAGCAGCGGGTCCTCGGAGTAGCCCTCCTCGTTGCGGCCCCAGCGGGGGTCGCGCAGCAGGTTGACCACCGGCGCCCAGAGGTTGAGCCCCCAGACCCGGGGGTTCTGCGCGTGGTAACCGCGCGCCTCGTCGCCGACGGCCGACCCGACCTGCCGGATCAGGTCGGTGTTCCAGGTGCTCGCCATGCCCACCGGTTGGGGGAAGGCGGTGCCGCGAGCCTTGACCACCGCGCCGCCATTGTCGATGTCGGTCGACCAGGCCACCCCGTGCAGCGCCTCGGTGCCGGTCTTGAACAGGCCGATGCCCAGCCGGGGAACGGCCGGCTGGTACTGGTGCAACCAGGAGATCTTCTCGTCCTGGGTGAGACGGCCGAGCAGGTCGTCGACCCGGGCGCTCACGGGCAGATCGGGATCTTGGAACGGGTAGGTGGGCTCGGCGAGCGCGGTGCCGGGAACGGCCGGTAGGGCTAGCAGGGCAAGCGCGAGCGCGGTGATTCCGCGCCGAAGGCGCCAGTTCCGCATGCGGTTCTCCTCATGTCGTACGACAGACGCCCATGCGGGCGCCGAGGCCGTGTGACCAGGCTCGACACCCGGCTGACGGGCCTGAACGACGAATCGTCGAAGCGCTTCGACGACCCGGCCGCGTCACGACGGCCATGATTGTGGTGATCCGCGCAACTATAGATGTGCGCCTATCAATGGGCAACCGTGCCCGGCACCGTAACCTCGTCGAGGTCGTCCCCAAGATCGGGTGACGATGCCATAGCGGCACAGGCGGACGGACCCACTCCTAGGAGCATCGATGAATCATGCTTCACCCCATGGGTACGAAGCTTGCGGGTGAAACAGCCAGCGGCAGTGAGGCGGGCGTTCGCCACCTGGGCGATCCGGCACGCTGGGATGTGACGGCTGCCGGACGGTCCTGCGATCAGCTCGCTGGCCGCAGCGACTCGAACCGTACGCCGGTGGCCTGTTCGGACAGTTCCCACAGTCGGCGGCCGTGCTCCGGGTCGGTCACCGTGGCGGAGAGTTTCCCGGGTGCGGGGTGGCCGCGCAGCTCGGCGGGGCCGCCGGGTGCGACGAGCTGTCCCGGCTGCGCCGCGGGGTCGGTGGCGGCGAACAGCTGCGGCCAGACGCCACTGTCGACCGGCTGGGCGAGGAGCGGGTTGCCGATCCGGCCCAGCAGCAGCCGCCAGATCGGCGTGCTGCCGCTGCTCTGCAGGTTCGTCGCGGTGTAGCCGGGGTGGGCGAGGAAGCTGCGCAGGGGGCTGGCCGCGGCGCTGAGCCGCCGGTGCAGTTCGTAGCCGAAGATGGCGTTGGCCAGCTTGGACGTGTTGTAGAAGCCCATCGGGGAGTAGCCCCGCTCGCCGGTCGGGTCGGCGAACCGCACCTTCGCCTGCCGATGGTTGACCGAGGTGACGGTGACCACCCGCGGGTCCCGACCGGCCAGCAGGAGGTCGAGCAGCAAACCGGTGAGGGCGAAGTGCCCGAGGTGGTTGGTGGCGAACTGCATTTCATGCCCCTGCGGGCTGAGAGTGCGCGGCAGTGCCATCACCCCGGCGTTGTTGATCAGCACGTCCACTCGGCGATGGTCGGCGTGCATCCCGTCGGCGAACATGCGCACCGAGTCGAGGTCGGCGAGGTCGATCCGCCGGACTTCCAGGTCGACGCCGGGCTGGGCCGCGGCGATGTCGGCCGCCACCTGGTGACCCTTCGCCTGGTCGCGGACGGCCATGACGACGGCTGCGCCACGGCTGGCGAGCGCCCGGGTGGTGGCCAGGCCGAGGCCCGCCGTGGCACCGGTGACGACGAAGGTGCGACCGCTCAGGTCGGGGATCTGTTCGGTGGACCAGCCAGTGACAGTCATGCGACCCACTGTGCAACTGGTGGCACTGAGTGTCAAGGAATACGTCTGGTGTCAACGTTGGCAGGAGGTAGCACCCTATGGCGTAGCATCGGCGAATGAGATCCCGCGCGGACAGCAGCCTGGCCGAACGCAAACGCCAGCTCGTTGCCGACGAACTGCGCGACGCCGCGCTGATGCTGCTCGCCACCAAGGGCTTCGACGTGGTGACCGTCGACGACATCGTGGCGGCGGCCGGCATGTCGAGGCGTACCTTCTTCCGCTACTTCGCGTCCAAGGAGGACGTTGTCGTCCGGTTCCTGGCCGACATGAGCGCGGACGTCATCACCGAACTCGCCGCCCGGCCACCCGCCGAAGCACCGTCGGTCGCGCTGCGCCACGCCCTCTGGGTGCCGCTGGCCGCGTGCAACGACCACCCGGAACACTCCGAGCGGGCCCGCGTCGTCGTCCGCCTCATCCTGGACACCCCGGCCCTGCACGCCCGCTGGCTGGAGAGCCAGATCCAGTGGCGTGCCGAGCTGGCCACCGAACTGGCCAGCCGGTGCGGCCTCGACCCGCACACCGACCCCTACCCACGGATGGCGGCCGGGATGGCCCTGCTGGCCCTCGACACGGTGCTCCAGCAGTGGCAGCCGGGAGACGACGAGCAGCGCCTGACCGAGCTGACCGACCGGGCGTTCGCCGTGGTGTCTCCGGCCCTCGACGCGCCGACCACGCCACCCGACGCCGGCTGAGCGGCGCCCCCGAGCGAATCAGCGCGGTTTCAGCACCCTTTCAGGCCGCTCAATACGTTCGCGGCATGACACCCAAACGTTGCCCGCGCGCCCGGCGCGGGACCGCCGTGCTGGCGATGATCGCGGTCACCGCGGCGAGCGCGCTCTTCGGCGAACCCGCGTCGGCCGATCCCGTCCCCGTCCCCGTCCCGCAGACCGCCCTCACCGATCGGGCCTTCGGCCAGGTCGCCGAGACCCACCTCCAGGGTGCCGACCGGATCACGGCGGCAGTGCTGTCGGCCGAATTCGTCCAGTGGCACCGGCTGCACCCGAACGCCACCGCCGAACAGGCACAGACCCAGCTCACCACCCGCAAGCAGCTGCTCGACAGCTCGCTGACCGCGTTCTACCTGCTCCTGCCCGAGCAGGACCTGCTGCTCAAGTCCGTCGACATCCTGCTCGGTGCGCCCGGCGGCGACACCCGGACCTCACCGGAGATCACCGGCCTGATCGGGGCCGTCATCGGGAAGACGGTCGAGGCGTGGGACACCCGTGAGGAACTCGCATCCGGCGCGCTGCGGACCGCCCAGTGGCTGCGCGGCCGCGACGACGCTCTCGCCACGGTCTGGTCCGCGATCCGGCAGGCGGCGGCAGCCAGCGCACCTGTCGCCACCGCCTGGAACGCCGTCCTGGGCGAACCGTTCGGGGTCGACATCACCAGCGGTTACCAGGAACTCAGCCAGGACCCCGGGCTGTCCCACGTGGACCTCGCCGCGATCCTGGCGTTGCAGGGCGACCCTGCGGCGTTCGTCGCGGCGGCCAAGCAGCAGTTGGCCGCCCTGCACGCGCAGCTGCTCGGCCTCAGCCTGGAGATCCGTCTCGAAATCGGCGAGAACAACCAGAAGTGTCCGCCCGAAGGGCCGCCCAGCGCCGCGTGCACCGCGGCGGCGAAGAAGGCCGCCGAGGACCGGGACAAGGACCGGCAACAGACGATCTCCGACATCAAGGCCGGGGTGGGCATGGTCTCCACCCTCATCGGGTTCGCCGACCCCGACGCCGGCAAGAAGTCCAAGGTGATCGGCGAGGCGGTGCTCACCACGATCAGCGCGATCTCCAAGTACGCGGCGGCGATCACCGGCCGCGGCCTGGCGGGATCGATCTTCAGCACCGCGACGCTGGCGATGACCGGCAACATCTTCGGTGCGGTGATGTCGGTCGTCGGGCTCTTCGGCAGCAGCGCCCCGTCGCTTGACTCGCAGATCCTCGCCCAGGTCAAAGCGTTGCGCGACGAGGTGCGGGCCCTCGGCGACGAGATGCGGGCCAGCTTCGCGCGGGTCGAGGCCCAGATCAACACGGTGTACGCGAACATGATGGCCCAGTTCGACAAGCTGAACGCGGCGATCGCCGGCAACACTGCGCAGATCACCCTCGTCCAGCAGCAGGTCGCCCAGCTCGGCCTGCGCCTGGAGGACATCGCCGCCACCGTCCTGGCCGCGATCGGCGACGCCACCCTGCACGACGCCCGCGCCGACATCAACAAGTACCTCGGCTACCGGGAGAACTTCGGGCAACCCATCCCGACGTACAACGAGTTCCTCGGCCCAGAGAACGAATTCCACCTGACCGCGACGCAGCTGGCCAGCGGCGCCGCCTTCGTGGTGCCCGCCACCGACGCCGACAACCCGGCGATCGACCCGACCACCGTGCTGAACAGCTTCGGCGAGGCCCGGTCGATCAACTACCTGGCCCGGGTCGCCAGCGGGCGGGACCCGTCGATGGTCGAACCGTCCACACCGGTCGGCAACCCGACCGTGTGGAACCTCGGCGCGCAGGCGTACGCCATGTTGATGCTGCAGAACCCGACGTACGCCGCCCAGGTCAGCACCGGACGCGCGGCGCAGATCGAGGCGGAGGGCACCCGCATCGCCGACCTCGCGGCCAGCTTCGGTCGGCCGGCCAACGGCAACGCCAACAGCCTGATCACCGGGTTGGTCGACGAGTACGTCGGCGCCACCAACGAGCTGTCGACAGCGCTCGCCGCTCTCCGGACCAACGAGGTCCAGGCCCGCTACGAGCCGGACGCCAACGGCGTACAGGTGAAGACGCTCAAGAACTACGACCTGTTCTGGGACACCGACAAGCCGCTCGCCCCTGCCCCGGCCAAGCCCGACGAGGCGACGGTGCCCTCGTGTGGCGGCAGCAGGCAGATCGACCGACCCGGTAACGTCCGCTACGACCTGATGTCGAACGTGGTGCGGGCACTCCAGTACGCGTACACGCCACGCCTCGACGAGCCGCCGGCCGGGGTGCGGGAGTTGCCCGAGGTCGGCCACTGCTACACGCCGAGCTGGGTCTACACGCGGACGACGGGCTACGGCACCGGAGTGATCCGCCACTACGGCAAGCTGCGGTTGCAGATCCACAGCCGGTTCCGACTGAACTCCAACGCGGCCTGGCAGAACTCCCGGACCGCCGACTACACCTGGCCGGACGAGCAGGTCTACCAGGTCGACTGCGAGCTGTTCAACTGCGACAGCGAGACCACGCCCGACCAGGCCCTGACCCAGAAGTGGCCAACCGGCCGGTACGCCTTCGCGAGCGCCGCGACGGCCACCACCAACACGGCGCTGGACACCACGCTGACACCGACCCTGCGCGGTTTCCTCCAGGCCCGGCAGAAGCTGATGTACGACCGGGTCCGGGACCAGAGCACGCAGGTCAGCGGGTCGATCCCCACCGCCCTGAAGAAGGTGAACACCGCCGCGCGGCTGCTGCAGGCGTACACCAGGTTGGGTCTGCCCAACGCCCTTGACTCCGACGACGTGTTGTCGGCGAACCTGTTCGGGCAGTACCAGCTTCCGGTGAACATGCCGACGGACGCCAAGATCGGCAATGCCTATGCCCGGGCGAGCGGGAACTACACCCTCTGCGGGCCCACGCCGTGCCCGCTCGACCCCAGCCGTCCGCTGCGCGACCAGGTCAGCCTCAAGGTGCCCTGCGAGCCCGCTGTCGACTCGTCCAACCTGCCCGGTGACCCCCTCGGCGACTGTCTGATCACCAGCGCGCGGTCCCGTGCCAACGCGCTGATGCAGCGGTACGAGGTCTGGGCGGACCAGATGACCGCCGGGCTGCACCACGAGCGGGTGCCGTGGCTGAACGACACCCTCGTGGGCCTGCGCATCACCACGCGGCTGTCCCACGCCAGCTGACCCACCGTTGCCGGCGCCTCCGGGCGCCGGCAACGTGTCACACCACCCAAGGCGTGAACCCAGCGCCCAACCGTCTGAGCGCCCCCGAATCGGCGGCGATCGACGAAACAGGGCCTACCGTCGTTGATATGAGCACTGACCCTCAGACCTGGGTGCCCGAGTCGTGCACCTTGCCGAGCGCGCAACAGCCACTGCGGCTGGCCGAATTCGACGACCTGTTCGCCACCGCTCTGCTCCAGCAGGAACGGCTGTCCCCCACCGCACTGCGGTGGCGTCTCGACCCGGCCGCCGAGGCGACCACCCGGGACCTGACCGCCCGGGAAAGCTCCTGCTGCTCGTTCTTCTCGTTCACCATCGCCGCCGACGCCGGCGCGCTACGCCTCGACGTGCAGGTGCCGGCCGCGCACGTCGACGTCCTCGACGCGCTCGCGCTGCGCGCCGCCGCCCGGATGACGGCGTGAGCGCATCGCCCAGCAGCCAGGTCGCCACCGCAGCCGGGGAGCACCTTGGCCGATCCGCCGCGGGCGGCTCGGCGGGAGCGACTGCCGACGCCCGACCAGCCCACCGGCATGATCGTGGACCGCGCCACCTCGGTACGGTCCACCGATGACCGTCGTCCGCTCGATCCTGCTGTTCACCGTCGCCGCCCTGTTCGAGATCGGCGGGGCGTGGCTGATCTGGCAGGGCTGGCGCGAACACCGCGGCCTGTGGTGGATCGCCGCCGGGGTCATCGCCCTCGGCGCGTACGGATTCGTCGCCACCTTCCAACCGGACCCCAACTTCGGGCGCATCCTCGCCGCCTACGGCGGCGTGTTCGTCGCCGGATCCCTCGCCTGGGGCGTCATCGTCGACAGGTTCCGGCCCGACCGGTGGGACGTCATCGGCGCCGGCATCTGCCTCGTCGGCGTCGCCTTGATCATGTACGCGCCGCGTTCGGCAGGCGGCTCCTGATCGCCCAAAGGCGGGCTGATCGAGCGCAAGTTCACAGTCATGGAGAGCCGGCTCGTGCGTGCGCGGTAGAACGAGACCGCTGTCTTGCTGTGCGATCGACTCGGCACAAGCCTGCGCGACCGCGCCGCTCAGGCTGGGGATACTCCGGTCAGACAGGTAGCGGTAGATGCAGCCGAGGTTGCAGATGCGGTCGGCTGCACGACCAGGGTGTGGAAGCTGCCGACGATCGCCGGATGGCCGATGAAGTTGATGAGGGCAATGCCGTTCACGAGGAGGCCTCTTCGATGCTGACGGCCGTGGTTGTGTTGACGCGGTAGGCGTGGGTGCGGCGAGCGGGCCAGCCGAGGAACCGGTCGAAGATGTCGGCGGCGCTTCCCGTGACGCTCGGGCTGAGCCGGTGCAGGTCGTCGATCGCGTCGTGCAGGCAGCCGGCCAGGTAGAGGAACAGATTCATCGGCTCTTCCCGGTACTCCGCGAGGAGCGCGAGCTTCGCCGCACCGCAGGGCCACGGCTGCCCGCACCGGCGGCACAGCCACAGCGGGCGCATCGGCAGATGTTCCACCTCGGCTGGCGCGAGCCGGTTCGCCGCGAGACGGCGCTGCTGCCCGGTCATCGGCGACCGCCCTCGCGGGCCTGCTGCTCGAACAACCGACGCCACACGAAGGTGAGCAGCGGCGGATCAGCGGGCCACCCCCGCCCCTGTGAGGACGTCCACCTGGGCTCGGTGCGTCGGGACTGACCGGCCATCGCGTTGCGCGAGACGTACACCGTCATGCCGCCACCCCCGCCAGGAACGATGAGCGGCGGGCTCGCCGGGGGAATGGCGAGCCCGCCGCCGCATCACGGCGGCTGGGAGCAGGCCGCCGATCACCCACCCACGCAGCCCTCATGGCGGTACGCAGGCGGGGAGAACACCGAGACAGTTCGCTCCCGGACGGACCGAGCCAGCGGCCCAAGCCGTGGTGTGCTGCGCCGCCCATCGATCCCTCCATCTGCAGCTCCCTGTCAGCCATCCCGACACCGGCATCGACACACGCCGGTGATCCGAGGTGAACTGAACGTAGGGGCGGCCCGTGTGGAGGACCGGGAAAATCCGTACCGGGTCCGGCGGCCTTCAGCGGGCAGGGTGATGGTGTGCGAGGGATGACGGAAGACATGACCATCGGCCAGCGCGTCGCCTTCTACCGGCGTCGACGAGGGCTCTCCCAGGAGGTGCTGGCCGGTCTGGTCGGCAAGACCCAGGAATGGTTACGCAAGGTCGAGACGAACCGGGCAGACCTCGACCGGCTATCGGTCATACGCGCGATCGCCAAAGCCCTCGACGTGTCCCTCGGCGACCTGATCGGCGCACCGAGCCTGTTCGAGTGGTCGGACGACTCAGGACGCGAGACCATCCCGGCCTTGCGGGCCGCGCTCCACGACTATCGGCACCTCGCGCCGACGCTGGCCAGCACGGGGGACGTCGAAGCTCCCGCACTGCGCGAGATCGAGGACGACGTCGCCGAGATCTGGACCGCCTACCAGCACTCCCGGTACGGCACCCTCGCCCGCCGGCTGCCCTACCTCATCCACGACTGCCTCACCGCCACCGAGGTGTACGACGGAGACAACGGCCAGCGAGCGCACGCGATGACCGCCTACGCCCACCAGCTCGCCGCGTTGTTCCTCACCAAGCTCGGCGAAGGTGACCTCGCGTGGACCGCAGCCAGCCGAGGGCTGGCCGCCGCCAACGCCAGCCACGACCACGTCGTCATCGGCTCACTCAGCCGCTCTGCTGCGCACTCCCTGGCCTCCATCGGTGAATACGCCCAAGCCCGCCGCCTCGCCGCCACCGCAGCGCAGTTTCTGGAACCACGGCTCGCCAAGGCGACTCCGCAGTTGTTGTCGGTCTACGGCAGCCTGCATCTCGTCTGCGCGCTGGCCGCCGCTCGAGACGACGACCGAGCATCCGCCGACACCCACATCGCCGAGGCCGATGCCGCCGCACAGCGGCTCGGTGCCGATGGCAACCACGTGTGGACCGCGTTCGGGCCGACCAACGTGACGATCCACAAGACGACCGTGGCCATGGAACTCGGCGACGTGCAGCGCGCCATCGCCATCGGCGCCCCACTCGACACCAGCACCGTGCCCGTCGAGCGACAGGTTCGCCACGCCATCGAAACCGCCCGAGCCTTTGCCCGATGGAACCGCATCGACGACGCGCTCGCCGCGCTCCTGAACGCAGAGGTCATCGGTGCTGACCAGGTGCGCTACCACCAGCTCTCCCGCGACCTCGTCCGGGACATCCTCACCCGCCCTCGGCCGCCCCGACTGGCCGTCGAACTCAGCGACCGGATGGGCGTCCGGTCAGGAGAGCCGCGCTGGTAGCTGGGCTCATATCAGCCGGCTCGTGTAGCCGGCCGCCACCAGGCGTTCGAACGCCGTCCGCACCTCGTCCGGCATCTCCTGCGGGATCGCGAACCCGCGCTCGGCGTACACCTCGATCCGCTGCGTGTCGCCCACCAGCATGTCCACCACGCGCCGCGGGTCACCGATGCTGATTACATAGTCGTCCAGTTCGAGCGGGTTCGACGCGCACACCACATCAACCTCCGGCCACATCAACCTGCAGGTGGCGTAGGCCCGACGCTGCTGGTAGGGCCGCGACATGATCAGCACCGACCTCACCGGGATCCGGTGTTCGGTCAGGATCTGACGCGAGTACTCCAGGTTCTGGGCGGTGTTCGTCGCACGCGGCTCCACGAGAATCGCTTCCACGGGAACGCCCCGCTCGACGGCGTACTCGCGGTAGTGCACCGCCTCACCGCTCGGGAACCGCTCGACGGTCGTCGGAGCGTTCGCGCCGGTGAACACGATCCTGGGGAACAGCCCCTCGTGAAACAAGCGCGTCGCGATGACGGCCACACCGAGGTCATGACTGCCCAACCCGATTCCCACGTCGCACGGGCGCAACTCGTGGCGCATGTCGTGGTAGCTCCACAGCGTCTCCACGTCTGCCCGGATCGTGTCAGGGATCGCCCTGGCACGTGCCGCTGCGTGCTGGTTCATCAGTACCTACCATTCCCTCGTGTCGCCAGCGTAGGGGCAGCGGGGTAGCACGACCCCGCCGACTCCGGCACCAGGCCGCTGAACTCGTTCGGCCAGTGGCGAAACAACAACTGTCGCCGGGTCCTGGCGACAGCACGGCCGCTCCCGTTGGTGCCTCAGAGTTGGTGCAGGATCACCGGGTCCTTGATCTTTTTGTCGGCCGCCAACAGCAACGCCTTGCTGATGATCTCGCCGAGCCGGCTGTCGCCCTCGAAGGGCAGGAACATCTCCGGCTCCTTCGCCTTCGCCGAGGCAGGAACGATGCACAGGTACCTGTCGTCCGGGGCGATCAGGATGTTGCCCGAGCCGCAGTGGATGCGGTATGTGTGCAGGTCACCGCGCACTTCGAGGAACCGGTCGGTGACCGTGCACCGGTCGGCGATCGCCAGCCGGGGAATCAGCCCGGCCAGTACCTCCCGGCGGGTCTGGGCGGTCGGGGTGAGGTCGCCGAAACTGCTCTGCGACCAGTAGTCGCGGTACCGGCCCTGGGGGCCACCGTCGTACCAGTTCGGGTCGTTGCCCACGCCGGCCGCGGCCACGAACAGGTCGACGTCGCGCATCACCTCGCTCAGCACGACCGCCGGAACCTCCTCCAGCGGCACCGGCGTGCGCTCACCCCGGACGAACCACAGCTGGTCGGTTCCCATCGTGTCGAACACCGCGTCGTCGCCCCGATCCTCGATGCCGGCGACGTTCAGCTGGGCCCGCAGACCCCAGTCGGGCAGCGCCAACCAGGGCAGGTCGTAGCTGGCGCCGTCGTTGCGGTGCTGGACGTACGACCAGCCACGCCGGGACAACAGCGCGTTGAGACGGTGCTGGCGCACGATGTGGGCGGCGAACCGGTTGGAGTACGTGCCGGTGGCGCGCTCCGCGTCGGTGAGCAGGTACTGCTCACGGTGCGCCTGCTTGAACGGCTGGGTGATCGTGTGCCGACCCAGGAAGTCCCGCCAAGCCTGGACCGCGGCGGGGTCGTCGACCGGGTGCCACAGCCGCACCGTGGCGTCGCCGGCGGGCTCGACAATCCTGTCGTCCACGGTCCGCAGGGCGTCACCACCCCAGCAGCAGGCCACGCCGTCGACGGTCCAGATGAGACGCCGGGCCAGGCTCCGGGCCAGCGGGTGGTCCAGGAAACGCTCCCGCCACTGCTCGACGGTCCACGCCCGGTCCCGCCGCAGCAGCCCTTCCAGGCGGTCACGGGTGGCGATCAGCGTCGCCGCGACGTCCGTGACTGTCGCCTTCAGCTCCTTCAGCTCGTCGCCGTACTCCTTACGCACCTGCGCCGGTGGGGCCTTGACCACCTTGCCGTCCGGGTTGCGCCACACCAGGACGGCGTCGACGCCGCGCACCTCCAGCTCGTACGAGCAGTCACCCAGTTTGTCCGCGAGGGGTAGGCCGAAACCGGGCAGGCCCATCTCCTCGACGTCCTCGCGGCTGACGCCGAGCGCTTCGGCATGCTGGGTCAGCCCCTTCTCCACGATGCGCAGGGTGCTCTTGTAGGTCAGCCGCGACGCGAGCCGGGCCAGTTGCGCGAGGGCAGCGGGATGATCGCTGTCGATGAGCGCCGCGACCGCGACGTTCGCCAGTTTCGGGCTGGCCGGACCGTGGCCGGGAATCTTGCGGGCGGCCCGTTCCGCGATCTGGCCGAGGCTGCGCAGGGTCTCCTCCGACGACGGCAGCATCGTCCGCAACCAGATCAGGCCCCACAGCAGCCCGACGTTGTAGCGGTCGATCATCCGGGGCGGGACGTCCGCGAGGTGGCCGGGACAGCACTTGGTCATGCGCAACGGCAAGGTACGCGCCTGCCCCACGAGCGGGAGCCAATCGTCGAGCCGGGCGGTGAACTCGTCGCCGCCCACCGCGTCGAGCAGCGACCGAGCCTGCTTGCGCCAGCCCGCCGACGGCTTCGCCCTGTCCGCCTCGACCGAACAGTGGGCCAGCAGCGCCCGCCACGCGGCCCGGCGGTCCCCCGGCATCGCCTCGACGTCCGCGACCGCGCGGTCGGCCCACGGCTCGCCGACGTTGAGGATCGGCCACATCCGGTCGGCCTCGTCGCTCATGTCGCGCAGCGAACGCTCGATCCGGGTCCGGCGCCAGGTCGCCAGGGCCGCCGGGTTCACCCGCCCGGCCGACGCCTCCGCCTGGATGGACTCCCAGGTGAACTGCTTGAGCTGCGTGCTCCAGTAACCGAAGCCCAACCATGCCTGACCGCCCAGCCGGTCGAGCCAGACGGCGCCGTCGAGCCCGCCGCCGGAGCGCACGGCCTTGATCAGCTTGCCCCGCCCGTCGCTGTCTTCCCCCGGTACGGTCAGGGCGTCGAACACCGTCTGCCGGACCGGTGCCGGTTGTGCGGCCAGCAGTTGCGCCGCCCGGGCCCAGATATCGCGGCGGGCGCGGTCCCACGGGGTCTCGGCCTGGTACGCCAACATCGGCAGGGTTTCGACCACTGTCATCGCCGCGGCGCGACGGCGATCATGGTCCGCGTCGTGGCCGCCCAGGTCCGCCACCGCGGCGGCAAGCAGTTCACCCTGCCGGATGGCCTCCGGCAGCAGCTCGACCTGCGGCGCAGCGAGCTGGTAGGGCCCGTGCGGATCGGTGAGCGCGGCGAGCAGCGCGGGCAGCGTGCCGGCCGACACCCAGCCGAGCACCGTGGTCATCCGGCTGACGAAATCCCGCCGTCCATGCTCGTTGAGGGTGTTGTCGCTCCGCTCACACCATCCCCTGACGGTGTCGACCACGTCACGCAGTGCCAACTCCGCGTCGCGCGTGTCCATCAGCCACCCACCAGCGGGACGAGCTTGAGGAAGGTGATCCGCGACCCCGCGTGCAGGCGGACCTTCTCGTCCAGGGCTGTCACCTGCCGGTCGTCGACAAGCACGACGAACCCGTTGCGACGGAACGCGTCGAGTGCCACCTGCGTCCGCGCCTCCGCGTCGACGTCAGCACCGGACTCGGCGATCTCCAGGAATGTCCGCCGCCGGATCAACTCGTCGAGGCGTAGCGACTCCTCGAAGACCTCCACGCTCCACTCGGGTCCGCTCAGGGCTCCGGTCACTTCATCGGCGATCGTGATCATCGGCATGGCGGAGAAGGTAACGCAGCCGTCCGACACGGCGTCCGGCGAAGGTGGGTGGGGCAACGCGGCGCAGCGCCGCGCGGGAGGGACCCCGCCCGGTCGACCAGGAAGTTCGGCTGATCAAGCGGGTAGGCTCGTCACCGCTGCGTGCTGCGCTGACCGCCCGGCACCCCGAACAATCTCGCTCGCGCCGCTCCAGGGGGACGTCACCACGTGAGCACCCACTCGATGTTGCTGTTCGTGCTCGCCGCCGTCGCGGTGATCGTCGCCGTGCGGTGGGTGGCGGCCCGCACCGGACTGCCGGCGGCGGCGCTGCTGCCGCTCATCGGCATCGCGTACGCGTTGCTCCCGGGCCCCAACGTCGGGCTGGATCCTGACCTCGTGCTCATGGTCGTGCTGCCGCCGCTGCTCTACAGCGCCGCACTGGACTCCTCGCTGCTGGACATCCGCCGCAACCTGCGCATCGTGGTCAGCCTGTCCGTGCTGCTGGTGCTTCTCACCGGCGTTCTCGTCGGCATCGGTTTCCATCTGTTCGTCGCCGGCGCGACACTTGCCGCCGGAATCGCGGTCGGCGCCGCCGTCGCGCCACCCGACCCGGTGGCCGCGCTCGCGGTGGGCCGCCGGGTCAACCTGCCACCGAAGATGGTCACGATCATCCAGGGTGAGGGGCTCCTGAACGACGCCACCGCCCTGACGATGCTCAGCGTCGCGGTGGCCGCCGCGGTGGGCGGCGAATTCTCGTTCCCGGCCGCCGTCGGCCAGTTCGTGCTGGCGGCGGTCGGCGGGGTGGCGGTGGGGGCGGCCATCGCCTGGCTGGTACGTCTGGCCCGACCGCTCACCACCGATCCGTTGCTGTCGAACGCCATCTCGCTCGCGACACCGTTCGTGGCCTACCTGGTGGGTGAGGAGCTGCGCGTCTCCGGCGTGCTCGCCGTGGTGATCGCCGGGCTGATCGTCGGCCACCAGACGCCCCAGCTCGGCTCCGGCGCCGCCCGGTTGCAGACGAGCGCCGTGTGGCGGCTTGTCGACTTCCTCCTCGAAGGCTTCGTCTTCCTGCTGATCGGCCAGCAGCTCCCCGAGGTCGTCAAGGGCCTGCGCCAGTACGAGACGTCCACCATCGTCATCGCCGTCGCGGTGTCGGTCGGCGTGGTGCTGCTGCTGCGCCCCGCCTGGCTGGTGCTGACCCAGTCCCTCCCCCGGTCGCTGCACAGTCGGTTGGGCGGCGTATCCGAGCAGGACGACCCGGACGAGCCCGGTAGTGCCCGGCAGGTCGCCCGCGCCGACCGCAACGCCGAACGGTTGTCCCTGCGCGAGGTGACGGCGCTGAGCTGGTCGGGCACCCGTGGGGTGATCAGCCTGGCCGCGATCTTCACCCTGCCGTTGACCACCAACAGCGGGGCGCCTTTTCCCGACCGGGACCTGCTCCTGTTCTGCACCTTCGTGGTCGTCCTCGTGACGCTCGTCGGGCAGGGCCTGACGTTCGCGCCGCTCGTGCGGAGGCTCGGCCTGCGCGCCAACGAGACCGACCAGGCCCGGGTACGCAACGAGGCCCGCTCGGCGGCGGTCGAGGCCGCCCTGGCCCGCCTGGACGAGGTCGCCGCCGCCGATCCGGACAGCGCGATGGCCGTCAACACCACCCGTACCCAGTTGCTGGCCCGACTGGCGCGCTACCGCGGGCGACTCGACCTGCTCGAACAGAGCGGGTCGTCGGAGCTACCGACCTCACCGCAGTACGAGACGGCGCTCCAGGTCCGCCGGACGGCCATCGACGCCCAGCGGGAGGAACTCGTGCGCTGGCGCGACAGCGGTCGGCTGCCCGACGAGGAACTGCGCGTCCTGGAACGGGAACTCGATCACGAGGAGTTGCTGCTGCCCAGGCGGACGTCCAGCTGACCGGCCGACAGTGCGATCAGTCGTGCTGGCCCCGGCCTATCGCCTGCCGCACCAGTGCCGCGCCCTTCTCCGGGTCCAGGCCGCTGGCGATGAGCAGGTCATGGGCGATGGTCCGGAACTCGCCCACGGCGATCATCCCGGAGTAGCCCAGACGGTGACGGTGCAGGCGGGTGGGGTCGCGGACGGACCCGCCCTGTGCCCGTCCGATTAGTTCGACAGCCTCCAGGATCCGCTCGCGCGGCTCCCGTGGCTCCTCCCGCGCGACGATCGCCGCGCGCAGGTCCAGCGCGCCGTCGGCCAGCAGGTCGATGGCGTCCGGGACCTCCTCCGGCAGCGGCTCGTGGTCCTTGAGTGCCGTCGTGAGCTGCCTCGCCAGAGATCGGCAACTGTGCACGCTGCGTTCCAGATGTCGGATCGCCTCCGCGTGGAGGGCGAACGAGTCGCGTTCATGCCAGCGCAGCGGCGCGAGTCGTACCACCTCCTGGGCGGCTTGCAGCCCTTCCCGTAACGCGATGACCTGCGGGCCGATGTTCCGCAGCTCGCGCAGGCCCTGCTCGGCCTGTCCGAGATCCCGCAGGCGCAGCGCCGCCGCCAGGTGGTGCATGGCGGCCACCGCGGGACCGACCACGGGCTCGGCCAGTCGGTGCAGTGTCCGCCGCGGATGGATGGGTACCAGCAGCAGACTGACCACCAACCCGATCAGCCCTCCGACCGCGGCGTCCACGAACCGGGGAATGGAAAGGTCACGGACCGGTGGTTCGAGGGTGGCGATGAGCACGGCCGTACCGCCGGCCTGGGTGAGCAGCGAACCACCGCCCTTGAGCAGGATGGCCACGATGATCGCCAGCAGGACCACCCCACCGGTCTGCCACGGGCCGATGCCGAAGAGCGGCATGAGCAGGTCACCCACGGCGAGCCCGAGCACCACCCCGACCAGCAGTTCGATGGTGCGCCGCAGGCGGGAGCCCATCGCGGCGGCCGTGATGCCGACCGCCGTGGTGGGCGCGAAGACCGGGGACGGATTGCCGAGGAACTGGTACACGACGAACCAGGCGAGCCCCGCCGCGATGGCGGCCTGCACGGCGAGCAGACCGTAGAGTCGGAACCGCCAGGAACGTACGCGCCACGCCTCCCGCGCCCGCTCCCGCAGGCTGCCGAACATCCGGTCGACGCGAGAACGCCCGTGTGGTGCCGAATCCAGGTCGGCGGCCGAATCCTCGCTCGCGGGCATGCGCGCCGCTTACCCACCGAACGAGGACCTATCCGCGCTGCCGACGCCCGCGCGGGCCCTGCTGACCGTTGCCCCGCCGGTGCGGGTGACATCGACCGGCGGGGCAACGATCACGGTACGCGGACTACCTCTTGGCGATCTTGATCGTCGCCGTCCGGTAGTTGTTGCGCCTGTCGTTCTTCGTCGGGTCGTAGTTCTTCTCGATGTTGCCGGCGCTGTCCACCGAGAACCAGCGGAACGTCGTCGTCTCGGTCACGTGGAACACCTGCCCCGGCTCCCGGAACTCGGTGGCCGCGTAGCGGGGCGACTGGAGCGTGGGCCGGCTGCCGTCGGTCGTGTAGTAGATGGTGGCCGGCTCGCTCGTCTCGAAGCGTACGTCCACCGGCCCGCGGTAGGTCCCGGCGCCCGGAACGAGCTGCGATGTCGGGTTCTTCCTGTCCCGTCCCCAGTCCGCCGCCACCCGGAACATCTCCATGATCCCGTTGGCGTACTCCATCGTCTCGGCGTGGCCGCTGACCAGCTCGGGGTTGCCCGCCCACTCCGGCTGGAACGAACCGCCCTGCCAGTCGCCGGTGGCCGGGTTGTAGACGGAGCCGCCGACCTCCCAGCCGAAGGCGTAGATCCCGTAGGTGTGGTACAGGTCCTCGCGCACGTTGCCGGCGGAGGAGTAGAGGACGTCGGACGAGCCACCGACGTTCTCCGGCGTGACGACGGTCTCCCGGTGCGCCTTGACCTGCGACAGGATCCGGGCCGCCGACTGCCAGTAGAACGCCTCGTCACCCAGCGGCGGGCGCGGCGTGGTGATCCGCCCGTCCGCGATGTACGCGCCGGGCTGCCAGAACAACTGGCCGCCGTTGGAGTGCACCGACATCATGAACTTGATGTTCCTGTACTTCTCGACGAGCCAGATGATGTTCTTCGACTCGGGCTCGGACAGCTCCTCCGGGCCCTGGTAGGTGCCGCTGACGCAGTTGGTCGAGCCTCCCGCGTACCCGTCGTGACCCGACCCGACCCGGTAGTTGCGGTTCAGGTCGACGCCCCAGGAGTTCCGCTGCCCCGGGTCGGCCGTCGCGTCCGGGCAGTGGTTCGTCAGGTTCTTCCGCTGCGAGGCGAAGTTGTAGAAGCTGTAGTTCGCCCCGTCGGGGTTGTTGGAGAGGATGAAGAAGACGTCGGTGTTGTCGACGATCTCCTTCGTCTCGCGGTCGGACCGGTAGTTGTGCACCAGACGCTCGGCTGACTCCAGGCTGGTCGTCGCCGGCACCCACTCGCGGGCGTGGTCCTGCGCCTGGATCAGGACGCCGGGCTTCTTGCCGTCACGGTGCTTGCCGATCCGCAGGACGGGAATCGTGACCGGGCCGCGGGCCACCTCACCCTCGGGCGCGCCGACGCGCTTCTGGTCGAGGAAGTCGGTCAACGCGACCGGGCCGGCCGTCGCCGCGACGACACCGGTGCCCGTGTTGGTGCGGTACGGGTGCGCCCGGTCGATGAGGCCCTGGGACCCGGTCCGCAGCGCGTCCGCCACCTGGGTGGCGGTGCTCGCCGGAGCGCCGGAGGCGTCGGTGGCAAGCAGCACACGGACCGCCTTGCCGGTGACCTCAACGGCGAGCGGCAGGTCCGCCTCCGGCCGGTCCACGAACTCGACTGTGACGTCGTTGCCGCCCTCGTGGCCCCACGCCGCCGAGCTGACCACGACTGCCGACTGCCCCGTACCGCCGATCGTGGCCTGCGCCTTGCGCTGGTAGCCGTTGGTCTGGTTCGGGAGGTAGACGATCTCGGCGATGTCCGGGTACTGGCGGGCGATCTCCTTCGCCCGGCTGTACAGCTGCTGCGGGTGCTTGTACCCGTCCACGAAGTCCGACTTGTAGGTCGGGTTCGCCGTCAGCGGCGGCGGAGCGTTCTCCAACCAGTCGGAGACCTTGCCGGTGGTGACGCCACCGGTCGAGCTCGTGACCCGGATCTGGGTCGGCCGCGCGTCGAGCTTGAACAGGTTCCGGTGGAACATGTACTGCCCGGAGTCCACGAAGCGGCTCATCGTCCGGGCGAAGCCGAACGACGTGCCCCGGCCCGAGTCGTTCTCCAGCTGCATCCCGACGACCGGGTCCGCCTGCTGTCCCTCGGTGGTGCGCGCCTCGACGTACAGGAAGCCCTGGCCCTTGGTGGTGAACCAGTCGGCGCGGGCGATCCGCACCGTCGCGTCGTGGCTCGCCGACTGCGCCGCGCGGGCGGCGGCGTTGCCCTGGAGGCCGCCGTCGGCCTCGTCAGCCCAGACGAAGCCCGCGTCATCGGCGAGGACCTCGACGCCCATCGCCGTCAGTTCGGTGATCTGCTCGGCGGTGAGCACCGCCTCGCCCTCGATGCCGGTCGGCACCCGCTTGAGACCGTGTTCGAGGTCGAAGCCGGCGGCGACGACCTTGTCCAGCATGTCCGCCCCAGCCAGCTTGACGTGTACGCGGCGGACCTGGTCCCGGTTCTCCAGCTGGGATCGTGCGGAGCCGGCCGTGGCGGCCGACTGCGCGGGTTCCGCGCCCGCCGGCCCGGTCGACACGAGGACGCCCGCCAACAGTGCGGGCAGCGCCACGAACGCGATGCGCCGTTGTCTGCGTCGCATTGTCCCCTCCTTCTCCTTACGACAGGTGAATGATGTGCTCGCGACCATCCACAAAGGAGGGATGGTTGACGCTCGCGCACCCTGGGTCGGGGCACGGTGACGGTTGGCGTAGCGAGGAGGTCCGGGAGGCCGTGCGCGAGTTGGCTGAGCGTATGCGGATCTTCGACGGCATCGGCTCGGATCAACGTAATTTGAGCATTACTTGAGGCACACCACGACACAGGACCCGGCGCCTCGCCGAGTCCCCCTCGACCGGCTGTGGTTGATCCGGCACCGGCGGGGTAGCTGAACGGCATGCGACTTCCAACCCTGGTCAAGACCGCGGCGGCGGTCACCGTCACGGCCGCCGCAGGTACGGCGGTGAACGACACCTCCAACGGCTGGTACCGGCGACTGCGCAAGCCGAGCTGGCAGCCACCGCCCGTGGCGTTCCCGCTGGTCTGGACGCCGCTGTACGCGCTGATCGCGGTGGCGGGCGCCCGCGCCCTGGACCGCACCAGCGGAGCCGAGCGCGCCGCGTTCACCCGCGCCTACGCGCTCAACCTGGCGCTCAACTTCGGATGGAGCGCGCTGTTCTTCAAGGCCCGCAGGCCCACCGTCGCGCTGGCCGAGATCGCCGCGCTCAACGCCTCCAACGTCGCGCTCATGCGCCGCGCCGCGCACGCCGACACCGCCGCAGGTGCCGCACTCGCCCCGTACGTCGCGTGGACGCTCTTCGCCACCGTGCTCAACGGGGCCATCGTCCGCCTCAACAGCGACAGGTGACAGCTCAGTTTGTGTGACCTGGGCGGGTCCCAACCCATCTCCACGGTGTACGAGAATGTCCCGTGAAGGCGAGGTTGTGAGCGTGACCCATCACGCGTACCCGAACAGGACCGACCTGTCGGCGGTAGTGGACGCGGCCCGCCGCGGCGACCACACCGCGATGGATGAGCTGGTCTCGCACTACCTGCCACTGGTGTACAACATCGTGGGCCGGGCGATGAGCCGTTCCGCGGACGTCGACGACGTGGTCCAGAACACGATGCTGAGCGTCGTACGCGGGCTGGCAGGCGTACGCGATCCGCGGCTGTTCCGGTCCTGGCTGGTGGCCGTCACCATGAACGAGGTACGGGCGCACAAGCAGTACCGGCACACCACACCCACGGCGCCGGAGGACATCGACAACCTGGTCGTCCCGGGCTCCGACTTCGAGGACCTGACACTGACCCGGCTCCGCCTGTCCGATGAGCGCCGGGAGGTCGTGCTGGCCACACGGTGGCTGGATGACGACCACCGCCATTTGCTGTCCCTCTGGTGGCTGGTCGAGGCCGGTCACCTCTCCCGCGCCGACCTGGTCGACGCCCTGCGCCTCGACGCGCATCTCGTGACCGTCCGGGTGGGCCGGATGAAGGCGCAGCTGGACACCGCGCGGCTCGTCGTACGGGCCCTCACCGCCCGGCCCGGCTGCGCCGGCCTCATCGACACGGCCGCCGACTGGGACGGCCAGCCGGCTCCGGTGTGGCGCAAGCGGCTGGCACGGCACATCCGCGACTGCACGTACTGCCCGAACACCACCTCCGATCTGGTTCCCGCCGAGCGGCTGCTCGCCGGCCTCGCGCTCACGCCGGTCCCGGCCCGCCTCGCGTCGGACGTCTCCCACCAGGCCCAGCTCGTCGCCACCTCGCAGGGCGCCGCCTCGACAGGCGCGTACGCGAAGGCCGGACTGGTGCCCAAGGCCCGCCTCACGGCACTGTCGCTGCCCAAGACCCTGGTCGGCGCCGTCGCGGCCGTCGCCATGGTCGGAGGAGGCGGGCTCATCATCACCACCTATGCCGACCGGCCGACGAAGCAGCCGGCGAGCGTCACAGCCGCCGAACCCTCGGCGCAGGTCACCGACCCCGCCCCCGAGCCGACCGAACCCGCTGTCGAGTCGCCCTCCCCCACGGCGCCCGAACCCTCCCCGAGCGCCGCACGCCCGAGCCCCACCCCCAGCAGGTCGGCGACGCCGACGCGAACCCCGTCACCGACGCCGAACAGGCCGGCCAAGAAGTCGGCCGCCGCTCTGCCGGCCGGCGTGTCCGCCACCGAACAACGCCTGCTGGTGCTGCTCAACGAACGACGCCGCGCGCTCGGGCTGACCGAGGTCAAGATGCGCACCAACGAGCAGAACCTCGCGGAGGACTGCGTGAAGCGGAACCTGGACGCGGGCACCTTCGAGCACTGCGGGCACGAGGTCCTGTTCGCGTCCTCGGGCAACTCCCCGCCCGAGCAGATCATCGAGGCGTGGTTCAACAGTCCCGGCCACAAGACGGCACTGACCTACGCCAGCTCCCGCTTCGCCGGCCCCGCCATCGTCTACAACGGCTCCCGCCAGATCGCCGCCATCAACATCGACTACTGAGGCTCTCCGGCCCGGCGACGGTCGTCGCCGGGCCGGCCCGCCTACGCCCCACCCCCGACAGGTGGCATCGGCCGCACTGACGCCTCGGCGGCCAGCCGCGCCGCCAACCGTTCATCGAGGTACGCGGCCACCCGCGCATCCTCGGCCGGGGCCAGCGTCGTCCGGCACAGGTAACGAGGCTGCTGGTCCGCGCAGTCCAGGCGGTACGCCTCCCGCATCCGAACGGCGTGCCTGATCGCCGTCCACGGCAACCGCAACGCCGCATGAGCGGTGTGCCACTCGATGGCCTCCGCGGTGAACACGTACCGCACCGGCGCGCTCAACTCGGCGTGACGTCGCAGGTACGCGGAGCCGTTGATCAGCCCCGCGATGCACCAGACCGCCCCGAACGGGACGCCGAACAGCCCGGCTAGAAGCCACCCGCCGTCGGCCGTGAACGTACCGAGGCTCGTGATCGACAACAGCAGACCCGAGATGACGAACAACCAGCTCATCCGCCGCAGATCCCGTCGCAACAACCGCGTGAACCGCACGTCGGGAGTGACGAGCAGGTCGAACCCGCCCTGGAAGCCTCCCTGGTTGAGCCTCACGTCGCTCACGCTTACCCCTCACCGTCGTCGATGCCAGCCGCGAAGAACCTAGACCCTGCCGGCGCGTTGCCGCAGCTGTGGCCGGGAATGAGGGTGACAGGCCGAGCATGGCTGCGGTGAGATGGGACCGTTACCGTACGCGACGGGTCATGGCGCGATGGAGCAGCCTCGATCCGACAAGCGGCGGGGAAAGGACAGCTGTGCAACTGGTCGCGGGCGAACCGATGGAGTACCTGGGCGGTGACACGGTCGTCGAGGTGGACCATCCGGCAGTGCGGGCGTTAGCTGGTCAACTTCGCGCCGCGCACCCGGACGACGTCGACTTCACGCGGGCCGCCTTCGCATGGGTTCGTGACCGGATCCGGCACTCCGTGGACGCCCAGGATCCGCGGATCACCGTCACCGCCGGCGAGGTGCTCAGCGCCGGCGTCGGCCTCTGCTATGCCAAGTCGCACCTGCTGGTGGCCGTGGCCCGGGCCGCCGGCGTTCCGGCCGGGTTGTGCTACCAACAGCTGACCGACGGGGGAAAGCCCTTCCTGCACGGCCTCGTTGCCGTACACCTTGCGGGCCGCTGGCATCGCCAGGACCCGCGCGGCAACCGCACCGGCATCGACGCCCAGTTCCGGCTCGGGCGTGAGCAACTGGCCTACCCGATCACCGACGGCTCGACCGGCCTCGATCTTCCTGAAGTGCACGTGCGCCCCTCGCCCAATGTGATCGCAGCCCTGCGCGGTGCTCGAGACGCTCTTGAACTGTGCCGCGCCGGGTTGCCCGCTACGCCCTGAGCTGGGACAGCGGATGCCGGGCACCCGCCGAGCCGCCATCCGCCGCGGCCGTACACGAAAAGGCCCCGGCCCGGCGTGAACCACCAGGTCGGGGCCTTGATCGTTGGTGCGCCGCCAGGGACTCGAACCCCGAACCCGCGGTTGTCGACAAGGTTTCCCTCGAACTTGTCATTGATCGTCAAGAAACACCGTTGGCCTGCACGAACTCACCTAGCCGCCGATCATCACTTGTGGGTAGTAGTCAACACTTAGAGGAGGTTTTCGGGGGGTAAACGGGGGGCGATATCCCGATCCCCTCGCGCCTAAGCAAGCTCCTCGTTGCCGCCTTCAAGATCATAACTCCGCGCCACCCCTACATCCGCGTCAGGAGCGCCATCCGCCGCACCCGCATTCGCGGCCCCGGTTGCCCGGCACTGACCTCCGGGCGAGGCGCTCCGCCGGAGGTATACAAGCGGGTGACAAAGGGCGTAGGCCCGGATGATCTCTGAACGTTGCGCCGGTTCGCTTCCCCGCAGAACGATCAACAGCCCAATGAGCCAGACGACCAGAGCGGCTCCGCCAACGAGGGCCACCGCGCCGCCGAAGGCCGAAAGGCCAGAAATACCACGTTCAATCCCGCCCACCGCCGGCATCCCTTCTTAGGTTCTCGCTGCTCCGGCCTTGAGCATCTGGGTCGGCTGGTCGGCGGCGCTAGAGGGACTTACAGGTACCGCTCCCGAGCGTCCGGATGGCATACGTTACCTTCTAAGTTTACAAAACTTGCCGACCCGCCGCGATTCCGGGGAGTTCCATCAGATGCCAGGTGGCCCGCTGGACGAACTGGCCGCCGCACTGCGTCGGCTTCATCGTCGGGCCGGCGAGCCAAGCACTCACGAGATCGGAAAGGGGATCAACTACAGCCATACGACGGTCGCGCAAGCATTAAAATGCACGAGATGCCCCTCTTGGCCTGTGATGACGGCCATTGTTACCTTCTTAGCTGGCGATCTTGAGGAGTTCAGGGCGTACTGGGTGGCCGTACGCGATGCCCAGGATCCCCTGCCGGCGGATACATCGAAGCTAGCCCCGTCACTGCGACAGCTCCGACACGACGAGGCTCAGGTTGACGACGCACCCGGCACGCCACCCACAGGCAGTGAACGAGTGGTACTGCGCTGGAAGACCCGACTAGAGACAATCGAGTTCCTCGATGAGGGGCTTGCGTTGGAGTGGATCAAGGCTCGCATGCGGATGGGTGACGAAGATGAATAGCCATCACGACAGCGATCCTTCCATCGAAGATCTCCTCAGGCTTAGCGAAGAAAGTCGGGCGCGGTTCGAGGACAACCAAGATCTCGGCAACCTCGATCAGGCAATGGAGTACCTGGAGCAAGCATGTGCGAGATCGTCTGACGACCCCGCTTTGCTAGGACGCCTGCGGGCCGATCTCGCTGCCTTACTGTGGGTTAGATTCACCTTCACAAATTATCCAGGCGATCTTGATCGGGCGACGCGAGAACTACAGGCAGCCGCTGAGACGTCGCCACAGGATGATCCAATCCGCGGCACGACGCTCGTCAACCTGGCCAACGCATTACGTGCACGCTTTGCCCGATCAGGTGCCCTGGCAGACCTTGACGCCGCCATCAATGTAGGCCGGCAGGCCGTCACGGCAACCGCTGGCGATCCCACTCGCGCTGCCGCACTCGCCAGCCTGGCCGATGCATTACGTGCACGCTTTGCCCGATCAGGTGCCCTGGCGGACCTTGATGCAGCCATCAACGTAGGCCGGCAGGCCGTAGCGGCAGCCACTGACGATGACCCCAACCGAGCCATTGCGCTGTCCAACCTCGGCAGCGTCCTACGCGAGGCAGGCCAACTACAAGACGCCATCTCATACCACCAACGCGCACTCGAACTCTTCACCGCGACCGCAGACCGACACGGCGAAGCCCGAGCACTGTCCAACCTCGGCAGCGTCCTACGCGAGGCAGGCCAACTACAAGACGCCATCTCATACCACCAACGCGCACTCGAACTCTTCACCGCGACCGCAGACCGACACGGCGAAGCCCGAGCACTGTCCAACCTCGGCAGCGTCCTACGCGAGGCAGGCCAACTACAAGACGCCATCTCATACCACCAACGCGCACTCGAACTCTTCACCGCGACCGGCGATCCGCATGATCAGGCACGAGCGCTGTCCAACCTCGGCAGCGTCCTACGCGAGGCAGGCCAACTACAAGACGCCATCTCATACCACCAACGCGCACTCGAACTCTTCACCATGACCGGCGACCGACACGGCGAAGCCCGAGCACTGTCCAACCTCGGCAGCGTCCTACGCGAGGCAGGCCAACTACAAGACGCCATCTCATACCACCAACGCGCACTCGAACTCTTCACCATGATCGGAGACCGACACAGTGAAGGCGCAGTGCTCAACGACCTTGGAACGACCTACCGCGGGCTAGGTCGAATGCAGGACGCCGTCTCCTACCACGAACGAGCGCTTCAACTCTTCACCATGATCGGAGACCGACACAGTGAGGGCGTAGTGCTCAACGACCTCGGCAACACGTATCGTATTCTGGGCAGACGTGACGAAGCGCTTCGTGCATTCGAGCAGGCGGGAGCACAATTTGAGAGTGCGGGAGCCTTTCACGCTGCCGACGTAGCACGCAAGGCGAGCCGGACAGACGCTCCCGCCACAGGCCAACGAGGCGATAGAGCGAAAATCAACAAGCCAACCAGCCGTCCGCACGATATCACCTCCCCATCGGACGCCCGGGGAAGCCTGGCGGCCTCCTCAACCGAGCGTCATGACGAATTCAGTCAGTTCTACAGAGACTCGGTTCCAGCTCTAGTTACATTCCTCGTCTGGCAAGGCGCAGGGTTCACTGATGCCGCCGATATAGTGCAGGAAACCATGATCGACGCTCTCCGAAGTTGGCCCAACATTACGGATCCACGGACCTGGGTCCGACGCGTCGCCTCTCGAAAGTATGCACGCCGCATCACAACCAGCGAGCCACCGGCGCGCGAGGTGAGCAACAGCCCGTTAGTACCAACAGACGTTGACGTGGCGGAGTGGGAACAGCGTCAAGACGTCCTGCGCCTGCTCGCCGAACTTCCTACAAGACAACGCCAAGTAATGGCGTGGACTCTAGATGGTTACACGACGGCTGAAATAGCACAGGAGTTGAAACTTTCGCCAGAGGCAGTCCGTGCTTCCTTGGCGAAGGCACGAAGTACGCTCGTTCGACTACTGGATCGCGAATAGGGGGCCTCGCCGTAACTCATACACAGTGCTATTCCCAGATCGAACGGCTTGCAGCGAACACGCTCGAACGGCAGGCTGCGTTCGGAATGCAATACGGTGACGCGCTGGGGCGGGTTCGACGCGGTCCGGGTGACGCGCACTTGGCCATCGAGCTTCACGCTGTTCACCATCCCCCTGAGCACCAACCTGCGCCGGCCGTCGTGGCCGCCGCTGTCGCGGCGGCGCTGACCCGGGTCCAAGATCTCTACTGCCGCGCGCTTCGGTTGGAGCGGGAGCGTTGGACTTGCAGGAGCACACCGCTCGCATTCAAGCGATATCTGGCCATTGGCACACTTACGTGGTGCTTTGCCGCAATCACGTCGGGGGTTGACGCGGCGTACGCCTCTCGGAGCAGCAGCGGCCTGGGCAGAAGTAGGCAGCCAGCGAGCCAGTTCGCCTCTTCTTCCTGTTCGGGGTTGCAGGTGAAGAAGGTGTGACCGGCGAGTTGCTGGATCTCTCGGATCTCATGGTTGAGGAGCACGTGGGCGATCTCGTGCGCAATGTCGCTGTTGGTTCGCCCGATCTCGCTGAGCGGGTTGCAGACGATGACAGTCCGGCCGCCGGGCAGGTGGAACGTCGCCGCCGAGAACGCGCCGTGTTGCAACTCGTCCAGTTCCTCAAGATCTGCGCGGTCGACGAGGTGGTCGGCCGGATGGATCTTGATGTCGAGGTGCGCGGCGAGGTCACGGATCGGCATGTGGGCATCCGGTTGGAGCCCGAGTTCGGTTCGGGTGCGGTCGGCCAGTCGTTCGGCCTCTGTCTTGAAGCCTCGTCGCATCGGAATGTCCGCCTCGTCCGCTTAGTGTTCTGGCTGCGGCATGGATTCCAGCTTCTGCTGCATCTGTTCAAGCAGGCTGGAGAGCTTGCGCGAGGCTTCTGGCTTGAACGTTGCTGAGGCGCGAAGGTGTACCCGTATCGGCCGTTGCGTGCTGGCAAGGCTGGTGTACAGCTCGCGGACAAGCCCGGCGATCTTCTCGGCAGCCGCGTCGGTCAGGTTCGGGTCACGGGCGAGGTGGTGGGCGATGACCTCCGGGGTGTTCTCGGTCCTGATCCGGGGCGGCTGAAAGAACCGCTCGGGCGGCAGGCCGAGCCAATGCACGATGCGCCGGAAGTTCGCCAGATCGGGAAGGTCCCCCTTCTCGACTCGCGCCAGCGTATTGAACGGCACTTCGGCCTGTTCGGCCGCTGCGCGGAGGCTGAGCCGTCCACGTTTGAGGCGCTCGGCGCGCACAAGCCGTCCCAACAGATCGATGTCGATCGGATCGCTCACCTGCACCTCCATCGCCGAGACCGAACTGACTGTCGAGATCAAAAGTATCTCTTCCGCCAATTGGCGCATACCCGAGGGCTGACACACGACGCACAGCGCCCGCCCACGCCCCCTCGCTTGTACCTTTATCGGTACATGCCGTACAGTCCTCAACGTCAAGAGTAGCTCGACACGTCTACGTGTCGGGCTTGATTCACGCGCGAGCCGACGCGGGAGGGGCGTCAGCTGGCGCTCGTTGCGGATTTTGGGGGGAATATGACAAGCAGTCTTCGCGGGTCTGTAGTCCGGCGGCTGCCGGATGGAGCGGCACCGGGGGTGGCCGATGCGCGGCTGTTGCCGAACGATGAGTTCGCCGCCGCGTGGTCGGCGATCGTGTTGCCGGACGGGATGAAGCAACGGTTGCTGCGCACGGCGGTCGCCGAAGCGCATCTGCGCGCGGCGGTGCCGTTCGACGCGCTGCCGTTGCACGGGGTCGTTCTGCTCACGGGCAAGCCCGGCGTCGGCAAGACCACCGTCGCGCGGGGTCTGGCGGACCGGGTGGCCCGCACCGTCCCTGACGCTGCCGGATGGTTGTTCGTGGAGGTCGATCCGCACAGCCTGACCAGTTCGTCGTTGGGGCGCAGCCAGCGTGCGGTGGAGCAGTTGTTCGGGACCCTGCTGAACGAGCACGCCGCTGCGGGTCCGATGGTGGTGTTGCTCGATGAGGTGGAGACGCTGTTTACCGACCGGGCGGCGCTGTCGATGGAGGCTAACCCTGTTGACGTGCATCGGGCGGTGGACGCCGCGCTTGTCGGGCTCGATCGGCTCGCCCGTCGCCACCCGCAGATGCTGATCGTGGCGACGACCAACTTCAGTGACGCGCTCGATCCGGCGTTAGCCTCGCGGGCGGACTGGATCGTCGAGGTGCCGCTGCCGGATCGCGCCGCGCGCCGGCAGATCCTCGAGCACGCCGCTGCGGCGGTCGCCGCCGCGTTCCCTGGAGCGCGTCGGCTGCTGGAACCTACGCTGCTGGACGCGGGGGCCGAGGAGTCCGACGGCCTCGATGGGCGCCGGCTGCGCAAAGCCGTCGCTGCCGCCTGCGCGTACCGGCAGGAGGCGCAGGGTGACCCCGACCGGGTCACCGGTCAGGATCTACTCGCGGTGCTGCGCGAGGAAGGCGGCCACTGATGAGCGTCGCATCACGGCAGGTGCCGTCCGTACCCGTCCGCACGTCGGCCGCGACCTGGAACACCATCATCGACCTGCTCACCCCACCAGGTGCCAGCGCTCGCGCTGACTTGGCGGCGGTCACGAGCACGGTGGCCATGCTGATCGCCGAGGAGTACACCGGCGAGGCGCCGATCGTGGTGATGCCGGTCGTGGGAGACCGGGTGCGGATCTACACGCTGCATGGCGCAGAGGCAGTCGAGGGCGAGGACCCGGCGGCTCTGGCGACCTGGCCGTTGGCCGAGTCCGGCTGGCGGATCTCGCTGCCGTGCGGAGTGGACGACCTCAGCGAGGTCCGTACCGCGTTGCGGCCCTATCCGCATTTCGAGGTCCGGGATGTCACCCAGGGCATCACCACGGCCAGTGCGGTGGCGCAGCAGGGCACCAGCGGTCGTGTCGCGATCGACTACGCGGAACTGGAGCGATCGTGACCACCGCCGTCCGCGTCAACACCTACGCTCACGCGAGCACGCACGTCGCGACGAACATGCTGCGCGGGATGAAGCAGATCATCCGGGAGAGCGGCCTGAGCACCAGCAAGATCACGGGCGAGTGGGCGCTGCTGGAGGCGGGCATCGCCGCGTGGCTCAACTCCGGGCACCTCAAGGGCCTGGTGCTGGAGATCTACGACCCGGGCAGGCGCGCTGGAGGCGATCTGGTGGGGCGTTTCGACTTCACCATCGACTACCGCTACTACGGCGACGGTGACGGCGAGTTGTGGCTGGACCCGGACACCGTCTCCTACACGGTGCTCAAGAACGGCTCGTACCCGTCGCGCTGTAACTACCAGTTGATTGCCGACACCGCCCCCGGCTACCCGTCGGTGGACGGCTGGTCCACCACCACGTTTCGCTCGACTGCCGAATTTACCCGGCACTCCGTCGGCACTGCCATCGGCGGCGGCGGCCTCGGCGCTGGGCTGCACTACTACACCAGGAGCAACGGATGATCAGCGTCAACGAGGCGTTCTTCAAGTTCCGCTCCAACCTGGAAACCACCGCCACCGAGGACGCGTCCGCGAGCGCCCGGCAGAAGCGAATCCGGGAGCAACTCGACGCCGACGCCACCCTCGAAATCATCAGGGACTTCCTCACCGGCGCCTACCGCCGGCACACGAAGACGAAGCCGCTGCGCGACGTCGACATCATGATCGTGCTGGGCAACACCGAGTACCTAGACCGGCACCCCCGCGACATCCTCGAAGTCGTACGGGCCGCCCTGGTCCCCTACTACGGCGCGGCCCGCGTCTGTTGCGACCGACGCGCTGTCCGGGTGGATTTCGGGATCCGCATCGTCGACGACGTCAGCGATGCCGACGAGGTCGTGTCCTTCGATGTCGTACCCGCCTTCACCAACAACGACCATTACTTGATCCCCGACGACGTCACCGGCGAGTGGGTACACACCAACCCCGAACTGCACTACGACGCGGCACGGGACGCCAACAAGGACTTCGCGGAGCAATGGAAACCACTCGTCAAAATGATCAAGAAGTGGAACCAGGTCGCCGGGCACCCGGTCGAGCCGTCCTTCCTCATCGAGGTGATGGCCCTGGAGCTGATCACCGGTCCGTGGACCGGCAGCCACGCCCGCGAGCTACGACAGTTCTTCGCCAGCGCGGCCAGCCGAATCGATGAGGGCTGGCCTGACCCGGCCCACATCGGACCCGATGTCTCCGACGTCGTGGACAACGACCCAGCGAAGATGGACACCGGCCGCAAGGCGCTCCGCGCGGCCGAGGCCGCTTGCACTACCGCGATCAACCTCGACCGGACCGGACGCACCAGCGAAGCCCTGACCGCATGGCGCGCCCTGTTCGGCCCGCTGTTCCCGCTCTCATGACCATCACCTCTGCGCCTCGACCCGTGCCGGAAGGAGCCCCGGCCCGAATCACTCAGCGCCAAGACGAGCCACAGCACCTCAACCGGCTCCTCGCCTACAGCCGCGACTACCAAGTTGCCCACCGCTGGCGGCGCGCCCGCGCCCTCGGCACGTTCGCTCTCGCCGCGGTCGGCCCATTCATCTCCTTGTTCATCCCGGCCACCACCGATCTGGTCGCCGCCATCAGCGCCGGATGGCTCGTCCTTGGCCGCACCCTGCTAACCGGGATGGAACAGCGAGCCACCCAACACGCCGCCCGAGTCCAGGAACTCTACGACACCAATCTCTTCCATTTGTCGTGGAACACCGCCCTCGCCGGCCGCAAACCTGCACCCGAAGATGTGGCCGCCTCTGCCCGCCATATCACCGACGACACTAAATACCGCAACTGGTACAGCGTCGACCTCGGCTCCACACCCTGGCCCGCCGACGTACTGCTCTGCCAGCGCCAAAGCATGGTGTGGAGCCGCCAAGAACATCGCGCCTATAGCGCCACCATCCTGACCACCGGCGTGATCTGGTTCATCATCGGACTGGTCATCGCCCTCTTACGCGATCTGAGCCTTGCCGACTACCTGATCAAGATCTTCCTACCCAGCGCCCCAGCCTTCCTCGACACCATCGAACTCGCCCGACAGCACTGGCAACACGCCAACGCGCGCCAACAAGCTGAACACAAGATTGACGACCTCTGGCAGGCATACACCGCCCAACCCGACACACTCGCCATCAGCAACTGCCGAGAGATCCAAGACGCCGCCTTTCTACTCCGCCGCGACGGACCCCGCGTGCCGAACCTGTTCTACAAACTACGCAGAGCTAGATCGGAAGCCAACACCAAAGCCGGAACCGCAGCGCTACTAGCCGGAAGCCAAGCAGGGCAGGCGCCCGACTGACCGGTCCACTCTCGATGACAACAGCCAGGAGCATTTCTGCGAGCCTGTACCGCGCGGTCCTATTCCAGGCCCACTCACGCGTCGGTCCGCTGATCGATTGCTGCCTCGTAGAAGGCGTCCGCGAGCGCCATGATGACAGCGTTAATGCCAGGGCCGTCGCTGAAGAAGTAGTCGGCCATGGTGTTGTGGGCGTCCTGGTTGTCGACGACCGCCTCGCTGACCGCCGCTTGGAAGTCCTGCGATTCCATGAACTGCTTCTTCGAGTTCACCTTGGCCTGGCTGACCAGGTCCGGGTAGGCGAGCAGCCGTTGCACCAGTCCCTGCACGAACTCACGGACCTGAGATGCGGAGAACGACTCGGCCCCGAAGAGGTCGTTCATCTTATCGATGACGACCTGTAGGGCGACATACTTCGGCTCCTTTCGGGTGCCGGTGCCTGCGGCACCGATGCCCTTGAGCTGGCCGTCACCGGTCAGCGAGATGTTGACCGCAGTCGCCTTGGTGTGCTTGACCCCGACCAGGACCACGTCGGAGAGGTCGACCTCCGCAGCCCAGGAGGAGTCCGCGATGACCTTCTCCAGGAGCCGCAGGAAGATCGACAGACTCTCCATGTACGGGTCGCCGTAGTTGACGATCTGGCTCATGAAGTCGTAGAGCCGGACGCAGGTGGAGACGTCCTTGCGGAACAGGTCGAGGGTGTTGAGGGTGACCTTGTCGTCGGCCTCGATCGCGGCCGCGTAGCGGCGGGCGAAGTCGTTCTTGGCCGGGCTGATCGCGGATGAGAGCGCGTTGTTGCCTTTGCGGGCGACCCACAGTGCGGCGACCTCGCGTACCTGCTCTGGCGTGTAGATCCCGGCCTGGGCGAGCTTGTTGGCCAGGTGGACGACAATGTACGGATCGGTCTCGGTTTCCAGGGTGGCGTTGGTGAAGTACGGCTCGAACGCAGTGCGGATGTCTTCAGGCTTGTTCACGAAGTCGATGACGAACGTCTTGCGCTTCTGCTCCCCGCCTGCCGTGCGGTGAGTGCGGTTGAGCCGGGAGAGCGTCTGCACGGCGGTGACCCCGGATAGCTTCTTGTCGACGTACATCGCCGAGAGCAACGGCTGGTCGAACCCTGTCTGGAACTTGTTGGCGACCAACATGATCTTGTACGTCGCGCCCTTGAAGGCGGCGGCGAGGTCCGGGCCGGCGCCGGGGTTCAGTTTGGCCTCGGTGAACTCGTCGTCCTTGCTCGGCTGCGGGCCCCAGTCCGACGCCCACTCCTCATCCTCGGCCATCCTCACCGAGGCGGAGAAGGCGACCAGGGTGCGGTAGCTGTACGAGGCGTCCTTGGCGGCCCGCTTGGCGATGTAAGCGTCGATCGCCTTCTTGTACTTCACCGCGGCCTTGCGCGAGTCAGTCACGACCATTGCCTTCGCCTTGCCCTCCAAGAGGTGGGCGACGTTGGTATGGAAGTGCTCAACGATGATCTGTACCTTCTGGCTGATGTTGGTCGGGTGCAGCTTCACCCATCGCATCAGCCCCTTACGTGCCGCGGCCTCCTCCACCTCGTCGCCGTCGCCGGTTTCAGCCTTGCCGGCGATCTTCAGCGCGGTGTCGTAGGACTGGTAGCCCCTGAGCACGTCGAGGATGTAGCCCTCCTCGATCGCCTGCCGCATCGAGTAGAGGTGAAACTCGACCGGCTTCCCGTCAGGACCCTTGCGGCCGAAGAGCTCCAGCGTCTTGTTCTTTGGCGTCGCCGTGAACGCGAAGTAGGAGATGTTCTCCGACTCGGCCCGCTCGGTCATCTCCGAGGCCAGGATCGCCTCGACGTCGACCTCACCACCCTCCTCGATCTCCTTGACCTCCTCCGCGGTCAGCACAGCCTTCAGCTTGGAAGAGATCTGCCCGGACTGCGACGAGTGCGCCTCGTCGGCGATCACCGCGAACCGCCGGCCCTTCAGCGACGAGTCGGCCCGGATCTCGTCGAGGGCGAACGGGAAGGTCTGCACCGTCACCGCGATGATCAGCTCCCCGTTCTTCAGAGCGGTCGCCAGCAGCCCGGACTTCGACTTCGCCCCCGCCTTGCGGACGTCCTCCGGGCTGATCGTGGCCACAATCTTCCCCGACCCATCGATCTGCCGGATCGCCTCCTGGAGCTGCCCGTCGAGCACGGTGCGGTCCACGACCACGATCACCGAGTCGAAGACCTTCTCGTCGTTCACGTGTAGCCGCGCCAGCCGGTGCGCGGTCCAAGCGATGGTGTTCGTCTTCCCCGACCCTGCCGAGTGCTCGATCAGGTAGCGATGCCCCACCCCCTCCTCGCGCACGGCGGCCACGATGTCCGTCACGGCCTCCCACTGATGGAACCGCGGGAAAAGCATGCTCGTACGCCGCACCGACGTTCCGGTCGCGACATCCCACTCCTCCCTGGTCTCCACGATCATCAGCCGGCCGATGATGGTGAGCCAGGCGTCCTTCTCCCAGACCCGCTCCCACAGGTACGCCGTCGCCGACCGGCTACCCTCACCCGGCGGATTCCCCGCACCACTGTCGTGACCCATATTGAACGGCAGGAAGTGCGTCGTCTCGCCCTCCAACTTGGTGGTCATCGCGGCCAGATCGTTGGACACCGCAAAATGAACCAGCGCCCGATGCCCGAACGACAACAGCGGCTCCGGCCGCCCGTTTGTCAACGGATGCCGGTTCTTGCGGTACTGGTTGATCGCCTCATCGAGAGACTGCGTGAAGTCGGTCTTCAACTCGACGCTGGCCACCGGGAGCCCGTTGACGAAGAAGACCAGGTCGAGACTGCGCCGGTCAGCGGTAGAGAAATGCACCTGCCGCATCACCCGCACCCGCATCGCCGCGTACTGCTCGTTGGTGGTCCGGTTCAGGCTGGTCTCGGGGCGGAACTGCGCCATCTTCAACCGGCCACCACCGATGTACTGCACCCCGTTACGCAGGATATTCAGCGTCCCGCCACCATGCTCAAGAGGCTTGTCGAGCGCCGTGGTCAGCACGTCGAGGAACTTCGCCTGCGACCCCGCAGCCTTCAACGCCTTTGCGTACGCCGCCTGCTGGGTGTCCTCGAGCCAAGCGAACAGGTCCTCGGGAAAGAGCGCCCGCTCCCGATCGTAGCCAGTGTCACTTGCCGAGTACAGCCACCCTTGGGACTCCAGGTGCGCGCAGATCTCGGACTCGAAGACGACCTCGTTGTGATCGGGCATCAGGCGGCCTCGCGTACGTCGATCTTGCCTGCTACGGCCGCACTGATCAGCGCGGACCGCCGCTCCCACGCGAGGTCGATGAAGCGCTGAGCTTCGGCGATGAGCGAATCGATCCTCGCAGTCTGATCATCGAGGTGCGCCGTGATCCGCTGCTGTTCGTCGATCGACGGCACCGCGACCTTGAAGTCAGCGAGCAGCGGACGCCGTAGAGACTCCATGGTGACCGTGTTACTACCCGCGAGTGCGACGGGACGAAGGAATGTCGAGAGGAAGTAGTAGAAGTACCAGCCTGTGACGTTCGTGAAGTTTGTGAATACGTAGACCCGCTGGTGTGCTTCGAACTTTCCATCGAAGTAGTGAAATACCTTGCCGGTGCCGCCCTGACCGTCGCCAGGCGTCATGACCGCTTCCCCGTCGAACGAGTAGTGGTCGATCCGCAGGACCTCACGACCACGTACGTAGAACGGGTATTCGCCGCCATCAGTGGCGTTTCCAGAGTCTTCGGAACCTGTTGTGATTGTGCAAAGATACCGGGTAGGAACCATTCGCCAGTGTTTCGGCACGGCACCCAGCAGGTCCACCCCAGATGGCACGGTCTCTGCGTTATCGAGACCGCATAGTAGCGCTGACCGGATGGTTGCCTCGCGCCGCTCGCGGAGCATTTCGATCAGGCGCTGCTGCTCCTCGATGAGCGTGTCGACGCGGGCGGTCTCGCGGTCGAGGTAGTCGGCGATGGCGCACTGCTCGTCTGCCGACACGAGGGGTGCGGTCATCGACTGCAGGTCGCTGATGTTCAGCCGGGGAGTTCGAACGTTCCCGGCGTCGGTTCCGCCGATGCCCCGAACCAGGCTCGCCATCGTCGCGACAGTGAATCCGCTGGTTAGGAAGTAGTTCAGCCACCGCTTGTCGACCCTCGGGTCAACTCGCAGCACCGCGTAGTCCGGGCTGACGACCCCGTCCTCCGGCGCGATGCCGAGCGCGCCCTGGAACGCCCGCATTCGGTTGATGACAAGGTCGCCCGCGCGGCAGACCTTGTAGTTGGATAGATCCTCGGAAGCCGCCCGCGTGGTCGTGTCCGACGCCGCCCGACGTCGGACGCCCCAACTGATCGAGACCGACAGCAGCGGCAGTGCCTCGGATTCCGCCCCCGCCCGCACGTCAGATTCGGTGAGCAGCCACTTGAGGCGGACCGAGTCGGTCATCCTTCGACCTCTCGCAGCAGGTCGAGGATCTTGGCGACCTGCTTCTCCAGGTCTGCGTCGATCTCGGCGAGGGGGCGGGGTGGGACGTACTTGTAGAAGTGGCGGGTGAAGGGGATCTCGTAGCCGGTCTTGGTCTTGGCCCAGTCGATCCAGGCATCAGGCACGTGCGGCTTCACCTCGGCGTCGAAATAGGCCTGAATGACCTCGGCCTTGCCAGCCGCACCGGCGCTCGAGCCGCCGTAGGTGAATGGGACGTTCTCGGTGTCGCGCTTCTTAGTGTCCGGTTTGGGTTTGCCGTTGCGGTCGACGACGGGGTTGCCGGACTCGTCGAGGAGGGGGCGTTCGACGGTGATGGTCCAGTAGCCGAACTCGTCGGTGCGAAGCACCTTGGAGTAGTCCGGATCGGCGTCGGTGAAGTAGGCGTACAACTGCACCACCTTGGCACGATCAACCTCGCTGATCTCGCGGCCCTTGGAGCCGAGGTTCTTGCGCATCTTGGTCCAGAACGAGGTGCCGTCGATGAGCTGGACCAGGCTCTTGCGGTCGGGGTGCTTGGTGTTGTCGAGGATCCAAATGTAGGTGGCGATGCCGGTGTTGAAGAACATGTTGGTCGGCAGCGCGACGATGGCATCGACCAGGTCGTTCTCCAGCAGCCATTTCCGGATGTTGGAGGGGCCGGATTCGGCGGCGCCGTTGAAGAGCGGCGAGCCGTTCATCACGATCCCGGCCCGGCCGCCGCCGTCCTCCGGCGCCCGCATCTTGTGAACCAGGTGGAGCAGGAAGAGCATCTGCCCGTCAGAGGTCGCCGGGAGGCCTGGGGCGAACCGGCCGTAGGGGCCTGCTTCGTCGCGCTCTTTCGTGACCGCCTTGGCGTACTGCTTCCAGTCGACGCCGTAGGGCGGGTTGGACATGCAGAAGTCGAACTGGCGGCCCTTGAACGCATCGTCGGTGAGGGTGTTGCCGAAGGCGATGTTGGTCGCGTCGTGGCCCTTGGCCAGCAGGTCGGACTTGCAGATCGCGTACGACTGCGGGTTGTATTCCTGGCCGTACAGGCGCAGTTTCGCGCTGGGGTTCTGTGCGAGCAGGTGCTCCTCGGCCAGGGCGAGCATGCCGCCGGTGCCCGCGGTTGGGTCGTACAACGCGCGGATGATATCGGCCTCGGTCAGGTCGGCGTCCTTCTCGGCGAAGAGAAGGTCGACCAGGAGCCGGATCGCGTCCCGCGGTGTGTAGTGGTCGCCGGAGGTCTCGTTCGCGGCCTCGTTGAACTTACGGATGATGTACTCGAACGCATCGCCCATGTCGGCGTTGTCGACGACGTCCGGATGCAGGTCGACGGCCTTGAAGGACGTGATGACCTCGCGCAGGAGCCCCGCCTTCTCCAGGGCGAGGATCTCCTTCTTGAAGTCGAAGTACTGGAACACGTCGACATCGGGCGAGAACCGGTCGATGTAGTCGGCCAGGTTGTCCGCCAGCCCGTCCGCGTCTGCCAGGAGGTTGGCGAAGGAGTAGTTCGAGGTGTTGTAGAACGGTCTGCCGGTCGCCTTCTTGACCTCGATCTTGAGCCGGTTGGGGTTGTCGTACTTCGCCGCCAGCGCGCGCACCGTCTCCCGGTCGGGCTCAAGGATGCAGTCGAGGCGTCGCAGGATTGTGAGCGGGAGGATCACGTTGCCGTACTGGTTGGGGCGGTAGGGGCCCCGAAGGTGGTCGGCAATCGACCAGATGAAACTGCCCAGAGCGCTCACAAGGCTCCTTACAACGATCATTCGGCCACAAACGTCGGGCGACCAGCGTATGCCCATGCGTGCCGTCCAACAGGTCGCGGCGCACACTGTGCAGCAGCCGTCGCGTCGTACAACCTAGTCGTTCATCACCACACCGGCGTACCTGCGGCCGGTAGTGGCGCGAGACCGGCTCGGCGAATTCGTGACGGTGATCAGGCCAGCACAGCACTCGGTCATGGACCTCACGGCCTTCGCTTGCTCATTCAACGGACACGACCAGGCCCGAAGATGGTTCTCCGAGGGCCTGGTCGTGTCGGTGCGGCGTCGATCAGTGGTTGTACTCCAGCGTGGTGTAGCCCAGGTGCCGCAGGTGGCTGGTGAACGCCTCCGTGTCCAGGGTCTGCAGGTACGCGATCAGCTTGCTGCGTGTGTCCTCGACGACGTCATGCAGTCCGGGTCCGGTCATCTCGGCGGGCGCGATGATGCGCCGCAGAGATTCGTCGTGGATCGCATCCTTGATCATCTCTTCGGCTGCCCAGTACGGGGTGCGCTCGCCGATGGCGATGGTCAGGTGCACGCTGTCCTCGGCATCGTCGACGTTGTGTGGGTCGTGCACCCAGCCTCGGGGTAGGACCAGTATCTGGCCGGCCTTGAGGTCGATGGTGACGTCCGGACCGGCCGTCGTCCAGTCCTCGCGCCACTTCTCCTGCCAGGTCAGCGACGAGTCGTGGTAGTCGCGCATCGGGGACCGGAAGAGCGGCTTCCACAGGTTCCATCGCTTCTCGCCGGCCAGTTGGATGGCAAGCGTCATCTGCTGGTCCCAGTGGTGCCGCAGACCTTGCTCACCCGCCGGAGTCACGAACGCGTGAACGAAGGTGCTGTAGCCCGTCTCCTGCTGCACGGCTTTCGCCAGTCGATGGATTCTCGGGGTGATGCGTTCCATGTGGCCGAAGCGGATGGTGTAGCCGTTGTTGAGCAGGTAGCGCAGCCGACCGGGTACCGTTCGGCCGTTGGCGCTGAACGACAGCGGATTGATGGACGGGCTCGGCGACTTCACGACTGCGACCTCGGCGGCTGGCACGCACCCGGTGTCGATCCAGTCGTACAGATCCTCGGTGCTGACCACACGGTACAACTCAGCGGGCACGCCGTCGTAGACGCGGACCTCGTCCGGCCATGTGGTCATCAGATCCTTGACGCCGGCCTCGGGGAGCAGCAGCTTGAGCGACATACTCCCTCCCTTCTCATGGCTTCGAGGGTGGCAAGGGGCAGGGAATGTTCGGGAAGAAGCGGTTCGGGCAGCAGATGATCGTGAAGTCGACGTAGCTGAAGCCGGGGGTGTAGTAGCCGGTGCAGACGTCGCTGCCGAGCAAGAGCGCTTCTCGCTGGTACCCGATCGTCTTCTCCAGCGGCAGGACGTCGCCGCCGGGCGGGTTGTCGATCCAGGTCTTGGCGAGCCAGCTCAAGGCGTCGTCGACATCGGTCCACGTCCGATCGGCGGACACCTTTGTCAGCTTCAGCAGCGAGTGGCCGAGCTGCACCGGGGTCATGTCGTTTGCGAGGAACGTTCTGGTGTGGTCGTTGGCTCCGCCTTGGGTCAGAAGCCATTGACGGAATGCACCGGGCGCCATCTCGCGGGATAGGTGTTCCCGGATGTGAGCGTCCGTGAGGTTCGCGCCCGGCCGTCGCAGGTACTCCTTGTTGAACTCGTCCCGCGCGCCAACCCAGGGCCCGAACCCGTGCCAGTGCCCGCTCCAGTTGATCATCTGCGCCTCCGCTGGCAGGCGGGCCGCCCCCGACGGGGCGGGGGCGGCCCGCTTCATTCTGTGATGGTGCCGTAGGCCGAGAGGTCAGACGGTCAAGCCACGCTTCGCGATGTAGCCGAGGGCGAAGTTGTCCAGCTCGCCCTCGGTGAAGCGGAGCTGTCCGGCGTCCGGGTTCTTGCTGTCGCCGAGGATGTACGCGCCCTCGACGCCCGGGATCGCGCCGACCTCGACGCACTGCTGGGTCTCGCTGCCGAGGTTGCCGCCGCAGAAGTTGCTCAGCTGCACCCCCTCGACCGGCAGGCCGTACAGGTCGATTGCGCTAGGGTCGTTCTTCATCAGGATCCTCCGATCCTCGATGGTGTGCGGAGAGTCGGTCTCCGCGCCGTTGTGCACCCGGACGGGCCGCGCCCCTAACAGCAGCGGCCCGCCCGGGGGTCCATGGGTGGGCTGGCGGCACCCTTCGATCCCCTCGACGACCAGGTGGCGCCCCCACATAGCGACCGCTTCCGACTCCCGGTTGGGCCCCGTGCGGGGTCGAAAGCAGCCCGTAGTAACCGCTTGACGGCCTGAGCCACCTCATCGTCGGGAGGCTCGTGCGTGGCCCGTTCTAGCGCGGGCCGGGGGCGGTTGGCGGCAGGGGGACGGGGGTGCCCCTGCCGCCGACCGGGGACCGCCCACCGCGCCCAACTGCGGCCGATCGGGCAGTCGCCGCACGGCGACTGCCGGGTGAGGGCTGGTGGAGGGTGTCGGCCTCCCGAGCGGGCCCCGGGCTTGAAGTAGGAAATTGCGGTGCATGCCGTTGTGCGTGCTGCCGGCTCAGTCGGCGACAGCGCCTCGCTCGCGCCCCGTACGACGCATGTCATGGGGTTGCCTTGCGGGCGTGGACAGCCCTGCCCTCGTAGGAGCCCAGGAGCACATTTGGGTCGGCCATGAGCGTGACGAACCGGTCGAGGTCGGCATCGGTGACTTCGGGTGTGGTCAGGACGGGACGGAGGTCGTCGACCACGTTGGCGAGCAGCCGGCATCCGGGACCGCCTCCGGTCCAGGTCTCGGTGGACGCGTGGGCGCAGACCTGCGGCATGCCCTTGACGACGAGCAGGGCGGGGGTGTCGGCCGTCCAGGTGCCGGCACCGTCGAGTCCGGCGATGGTGCGGTAGACGCGTCGCATGACGGCGTGGATCAGCCACACGTCGCCGTCGGTTGCCCAGAAGACTCGTGGCGGGGTGTCGGTGACGTCGGCCAGGACAAGCCAGCCACCGGGACGCAGCCTGGCGATCATCTGCTCCAGCGCCTCTGCGGGGTGCGGCAGCTCGCCGTGCAGCCACCGGGCCACGACGACATCGAAGCTGTCGGGCTCGCCCGGAAGGTCGTCACCGTTCAGGTCCCGCTGATAAACGTCGATGACACCTGTTGGGTTGAGGTAGGTGGTGTCCTTGTCGACCGCCGTGACCCTGCCGCGAGGGCCGACGAGGCGGGCCAGGTCGGCGGTGACCTCACCGCCGCCCGCGCCGATTTCCAGGACGCGCTGGCCGGGTTGAATGTCGAGCCGGTTCAGCTGCTGCCGGATGATCGGGTCGAGCAGTTCACGCAGCGGGGCAGGGCGCAGTTGGCCGCTGTGGGTGGTCGTCATTGCGGTGCTCCTAACACGATTCGTGTGTTTTGGTCTGGTGGTGCGGTCGCTGCCGGGGGCGCGGGATCGGCCTCGGTGGCGCGGCAGCGGTGAGGTCGGCGACGAAGGCGTCGACCTGGCCGTGGGTGACGCCGGGCATGCAGATGAGATGGCTGGTGGCTCCGTCGGTGGCGAGGAGCCACTTCTTGCGCACCTGTTCGGGCGGGGTGGGCAGGACGACGGTGAAGGCGTGCGGGTGCCGCCAGGCGGGCCAGCCGGCGGCGTTCAGTTGATCGACGGTGTAAGCCGCGAGGCGGCGGGCTTGGGTGGCTCGCCAGCGGTGCCCTTCGTGGCCGTGGGTGGCGATGGTGTGCCAGAGCAGGGCGGCGGCCAGGCCGCAGCGGGAGCCGGTGATGGTGGTGTCGAGGGTGGCGGTGTAGGCGACGCGGCTGGCCGTATGGCGGGCGCTGTCGCGGATGAGGACAACTCCGCAGGGCGTTGGCACACCCAGGAATTTGTGTCCGCTGATGGCGATACTGCTGATGCCGCTGTCGTCATCAAGGCTTAGCCGGCCGTCGAGTGCGAGGGGGATGCCGGACAGGGCCGCGTCGACGTGCAGGTGTCCTTTGACCTGGTGCCCATCGAGGACGGCGCGGATGGAGGTGGTGTCGTCGACGGCTTCGGTCAGGGTCGTGCCAGCGGTGGCCACCACGATCGCGGGCCAGCGTCGCCGGCGGCCGACCTGGGCGGCGAGGTGTGCGTAGTCCATCTCCCCGCCCGTGTCGGCGTTGACGAGTACGCCCCGCGCCCCGAGCATCCGGACGATCTTGGGTATGGAGTAGTGGGCGGCGGTCGAGTAGTAGATGCGGGCGGTGGGGTGGCGGTGGTGGGCGGTGTGCAGGGCGGACAGGTTGCCTTCGGTGCCGCCGGTGGTGACGTAGCCCCACCGGTCGTCTCGCGGCATGGCGAGGGTGTCGGCGACCCAGGCGATGACGGCCCGTTCCAGCACTCGGGTGTGGGCGACTCCGCCGTGGTCCGCGGGGTCGCCGATGTTGTTCCACAGCCGGTTGCCGAGGCGGGTCATGACCTCGGCGTAGTCGAGGTCCACGGCGCCGGGAAATCCGATGCTCGTCGCGGCGGCGGCATCGGCCTCCTGGATCAGGTGGTCGAGCACGGCCGTGACGTCAATCGGCGCGCGGCTGAGGTCCGCGGCGTCGGCGAGGCTGAGGCTCTGATGACCGGTCACGCCCGCCGCCCCGTGAGCAGGTGCGCGGTGAGGGTGTGGTGCAGCGCGGTGAGCTGCCGCCAGATGTCGCGGGTCTCGTCGTCGCCCTGCTTGGTGAGATGTTCGTACGGGTTGTGGAACGTGATTCGATTGGGGTCGAGGGTTTTGTTGCAGCGCACGCCGTCGTCGCCGAGGCGGGCCTGCGGGTTGCGGTCGATGTACAGGGCGGTGCCGTCGGTCAACAGGACGTAGCACTGACCTTTGAGGTTGAACGCCGACATGTAGCGGCCGGCGGCGGCGGCTTCGCGCAGTGTCCGGGCGACTTGGTACCAGCGGCCCTGGTCGGAGTCGAGGGTGCTGACACCCACGCCGACGTACCACGCACCTGGAGGCAGGGTCATGTCCCCGCCGTTGACCATGGAACCCTCTGGACCGAGGGGACTCCACTCGCGTCCGATCGAGGCAATGTTGTCTCCCGCGACCTCGGTCATATCCGCGAGCAGTTGCGGCAAGACATCGGAGTCTGGCGACTGCGGCCACGTGCGGTGGGCGGTGTGCAGCCGGTAGCCGTGCGGCTCGTTGGGGGCGTCGGAGGCGAAGAACAGCATCAGCGCGTGAGGGCCGACCGCGCTGCGCCCCCCGAATGCCTGATCGGCTTCAATAAGGTGGCCGGTGTTCAGCCGCTTGGACCGGTAGACGACCTGTCGGCGCAGGTCCGCCCACCGCAGGTCAGCCGGCACGTCGCCGTCGGCGGAGCGTTGGTCATAGCTGGACGGGCCCGGGGGTGGGTTCGAGGGAACGGCGGAGTCGGGTGGCCGCTGGTAGCCGGTGGGGACAGGTGCCGCGCCGTAGCCGGGCGGCGGCACCCCGACCGCAGGCTCAGGGTGACTGGCAGGTGGTGCTGCCGGCGGGTAGCCCGCTCGCCAGCGTGGGTCCAGGGGATCGACGCCGTACTTCCCGCCAGGTGACGTAGCCGCGTGAGTCCTCATCATCGCCTCCTCAGATCGAGAGGTTCATGGCGTCGGGAACGGCATGTTTCTTTGGTGTGCCACGGCCGATGCCGGCGTAGACCTCCGGGCGGGCTTGCCGCAGATGCCCGGCCCACACTCCGCCCCCTACAGCGACGGCAAGGAGGATCACGGGCAGCAGGAACGGTTTCAGCGATCCGGGCGCGGCACCGAGGAGAGACCCGGCGTTGCCGACCATCAGGGCGAGCACCACTGACCCGCCGAGCACGCCCAGGGCGGGCGCGAGCCGCCACTCCCACGCGCCGGCCTGCGGGCCGCGCACGCTGGCCGGTGCCGTCATCGCGGCCACCGACGCGGCCAGCAGCAGACACAGCAGGCCCATCGCCCCCAACGCCGACAACCACGTGAACATCACCGCCACCGGGTCAGCGCCGCTGACCGCGAACACGCCCACCACCACCGCCGCGACGGCCGTCTGCATCAACGACCCACCACGCGGCGCACTGACCCGGGTCGCGCTACTGGTCCGGGCAAGACCCGCCGGCAGCACCTTCTCCCGGGCCATGGCGAACACGTACCGGGCGAGCACCGCATGGAACGCCAGCATCGACGTGACGATCGCGAAGATCAGCACTACGCTCGCGAGGGCCGCCCACCAGCTGCCCAGGCGCGCCAGGACCGAGAACGGCAACCCGGACGCCGGATCAGCGGCCACCTCCGCAACGACGTCAGGGCCGACCGCCACCCCCATAGCGAACGCGGCAACGACATACACCCCGCCGAGAACGAGGACCCCGCCGACGGTGGCCCGGCCAACCGACCTGCGGTCGACGGCCTCCTCAACGAGCGACCCCGGCGCGTCGAAGCCCATCACTGCGGCTACGCCGAAGGCGACCGCACCGCCGATGCCGCTGACCGCCAGACCCGAGGCCTGAAAGCCTGCCCACGACACCTCACCGTCCGCAGGCTGTCCCACCCCGGCGAGGACGAACGCCGCGACGATCAGCAACGACACGGCCAGCACCACGGCCAAGACCCGGGTCGACAACATGATCGCCCGCACACCGAGCACCCCGACGACGACCAGGGCGAGGCCCGCCCACACCCACCACGCGCCGCCCAGGTGCGCAGCCATCGTCGCCCCGAACGGCCCATACAGGCTGATCTGGATGGCGTTGTAGGCCACCAGCGCGACCATGCCGGCAGCGACACCCCAACTCCGGCCCAACCCGTGCGCGAGGATCGCGTAGTAGGCCGCCGGATGCCCGAGCTGGCGGGCCATCGCCGCGTACCCCACCGCCAACAGCGCGACCGTGCCCGCCACGACCACGAAAGTCAGAGGAAGAGCCGTCACCTGCGTCGTCTTGTACGTCTCGACGATGCCTCCGGTGAGCACCACCATCGGCGCCGACGCCGCCGCCCCAAACACCCACAACCCAAACGGCGTCAGCGTCCGCCGCGCGAGCCCCACCTGCACCTGCGCCGAATTCACCGCTGCCCCCGCTGCGGCGAGTCCGGGCACCCCGACCTACGGCAGCCATCCACCGGATGCGCGTCCACATCAGCGGCGTTGGCGGGCACGAGGTAGACCGCCGTCGGCCGTACCGAGCCGCCGCGCCAGAAGCTCCGGTCGCGGTGAAGCCGGCGAATCGCGGTGTCGGCATCCGGCGTAAACCCGAACAGGTCGTGAGCCCCGTCGGGCCACTCGCGCCGGATCGCATACCCCCACGCGTACTCCGACGACGTCACGTCGCCTGCGAGCGTGAGATCGCTACCGGTGCCGCCAGTCGCGATCCGTGCTGGCAACCTCAACCAGCGCCCCAAGGCGGGACTGCACGGTCGCAGTGCGGTGGTGGGCTGAGCGGCTCCGGTCAGCATGAGGAGTGCCTTCCTTCGGTATGAGGGTGTGATGACGTGGCCCGCTGGCCGAGACGTCGCCGCCAGCAGGTGATGAATTCGGTGCGTTACTGGGTGGTCAGGGAGAACGCGACGGTGCCGCCGGGATGACGCGGCCAAGGAAAGGAGTCGCGGTGCGGTCCAGGCGGACTCGTCGCGGCAGCCCACCGCCAGCCGATCCGCAGGGCTGCTCGTCGCAAGGTTGAGGGCGCCACATCCGCCACAGAGCCGGACCTCCTGGCGCGAGCAAGACCGGCGAGCGCGGCTGATAACCGACTCGCGCGAGCAGTCCGTCTCCGGGCTGGTCGCCGCTGTACTCCGCACACGACGGCAGCCCCGCAAGGTCCAGGGTCTGGTGATGGGCGGCCAGCAAAGCCCGCACGGCATCCTCGTACCCGGGACGGGCCGCGACGTGAGCGAGCTGGTGATGCGGACGGTGGGGACGCAGCCCGTCGACACAGGCGTGCAGCAGGGCGAACCGGGCCGCGTGCGGGCCGAGGAGCCTGTGCAGGTCATACACCCATGCGGCAGCCGGCGGGGGTGGCTCCAACCGCGCGTGCCACACCGCCACCGTCGCGCGATCGTCGGTCGTATCGACTCGACCGCGCTCCAGCCCTTGCAACAGCACAAGCCGTGCCCAGCGACGCAGAACCACTGCGCGGTCGGCGACATCGGGAACCAGCCAAACGCCCATGGGCTGGGCCATCAGCGCGTCAGCCATAACCGAGGACAGAGCGTCAACGTCCTCGCCGGTCGCGCGACGGACCGCCGTCTCCATCAAGCTCATGACGCCTCCCCCCGGAATTGGCCGAGCGAGCTACCGTCGCCGATCGCCTCTAGCACGGTCGCCAGGTGGGCAGCGTGCGCTGAGCGTTGGCGAGACACCCACAGCGCCGAATCGAGCGCGCGATGGAACGTCGCAGCGAGATGCAGGCTGTCCGCGGCGACCCCTGCGGCTGGCAGCCGGTTCCGCGCTGCCTCGATCAAACGCGGTGAGCCGCAGACGTAGAACGCCTGCCCCGGCTGATGGTGATACAGGGCCACGCTGAGCAGATCGCCCTGCGCGGCGGGCTCCACATCACGGTCGTTCGAGAACGCCAACACGACCGTGAGCCAGTCAGCATGCGCCTGTTCAAGCTTGTCCAACGCGACCGCGTCGTAAAGGTCCAGAAGCGTCCGCACGCCCACCACCAACGTCACCCGGCGACCGTTGGGCGATGCGGCAACTTGCTCGACCAACGCCCGCAGCGGCGCGAGACCAGTACCCCCGGCCGCCAACAGCAGATCGGCGTCACCGGCGGCCTCCAGCGACAACCCGACATCGGAAGCCGGCCCCAGCCACAACAGCTCCCCCGGCGCGACCCGCTCGACCAGAACAGGCGACACCACACCCTCCGGTACGGCACGAACGTGGAACTCCACCCGCCCATCCGGGCGCGGAACGCTCGCCGGCGAATACCACCGCCACAGCCCCGGCAACCGAGGCGTACACACCGGCATTGCCTGACCAGGCAAATACCGAAGCCTCCGCATCGGCCGGACAGTCAACACCGCGACACCATCAGAGGCCGCCTCGCACGCCTCCACCTCGCCGAACGTCACATGCGGCCCATCACCCAACGCCCCCGCCGCCCGCTCTGCGAGCCGAAGCGCCCGACGACACCCCAGCTCCCACCGCCCCGCCAGCTCGGGCTCCCAACCCTCGCCCGCGAACCGGCGCACCGTATCGACCAACGCCGCCGCGACGGCCGTACCGTGATAGGGCTGAAGATCGAAACGCCGGTACATCCGACCCAACACCGCCAACGCCGCGCGCCGACCGGCCGGATCACCCCGACCCGCGACTAACTGCCCAAGCGTCGAGAAGAACACCGCCGCGAACTGGTGCGGGAGTAGCCGCACACTGCGGTCCTCCATGGACGACCAGAAGTGGTCGGCGGCTCGGCCATGCGAGGCGAGGGCGACCGCCAGCGAGAGCCCCAGGTCAGCCATCGCGCCGGCTGGTCCTGGGTGCGCGGCCAACGCTAAGCACCACCCGCCTGGGCTTCGGATCTTCCGCACACGTCTTTACCCGTGCCTCGATAGCCCTATGCCGCGTCACGTTGCTGCCTACGGGATCGAACGACCTATCGTCGGCCGGAACAAACCACTTTCTCCGGTGCATCTTTAAGCCACCCCTCTCTCGGCCCCAACTTGACTCCTCCATGCAGGAGGCTCCCCAGTCGCCTCTAGGGCGGACCTCCCCTGCTCACCGCCGAGCCGGGCGACCTGACTTCTGCGCGGTCCAATCACCGACAGCGACCGGTCGACACCGAAGCGGATTGGCCCGTTCAGGAAAGCCGAACGACCAGAGCAAATCGACGCCTAGCTTGTTGTCTCGCTGTTGTCTCATGACGAATCCGAGCAGTTTCCGCAGCTGAGAGCACGTTTCTTTGACCGGATCGGACTAGAGTGACGGCGACGATCGGGAGGCAGGATGACGCGGACACCATCGCCACGGAGTCAGCTCTTGGTGCATCCGTTGAGCTACGTTCGAGAACAGCGAAGCTGGACGCAACAAGATCTCGTCGATGTCATCGCGCGCCGTCTAAACACTGCAGCCCGGCGCGAGAAGGCTTGGCGCTGGGAGCGATGGGGCGTGGTGCCGGATGAGGATTCACAGGTCGCATTGGCCGACGAACTCGGCGTCGATAGGCAAACAGTTAGGGCGCTCGGGTGGCCCCACTGGCTCCCTACCGGTCCCGCGATCAGCACGTCAGCACCCTGGACCGTCAACGGAGCAGTCGCCTTGCTTGACGACACTGCAGGACCAGCAGTGCTAGATCGCCGAGGGTTTCTGATTATGCAGGCCGGGTTAGCCGCTGCGATAGCCGAACGGTGGCTCGCAACCGAGCCTCCGAAGATCAACGCAGCGCTTGAGGGAGGCCGCGTCGACACAGACCTCCTAGATTGCTTTGAACAGCGACTGCCGGCCCTGCGCCGCATGGATGCCAGCCTCGGCGGCGGGAGCGTGCGGTCACTGGTTGACGCTGAGCTTCGGCTGGTAACGGATCTCCTGCGCCACAGCAGTTACTCGGAGGTTGCCGGCAATCGCCTGCTGGTTGTCGCCGCCGAGTTGGGGCGGATCGCTGGTTGGGCTAGTTTCGATGCAGGATTCCACGCGGCGGCCGAGCGCTACTGGTTTGCGGCCCTCCACGCTGCCCACTCCGCAGCCGACCGAGCGGCAGGCGCGAACATCCTGAAGTGCATGAGCCTTCAGCGGGTCGACACGGAACGCCCCACCGAGGCCCTCCGTTTGGCCGATGCTGCGCGAGCTGGGGCGAAGGACGCGCCCGCCCGCGTGCGAGCGATGCTCACTACCCGTTTGGCTCGTACACACGCAGTGCTTGGTGAATCGGTAGCGTGCGAGCGCCGACTCGCAGAGGCCGACACAGAAATGTCACGCGCTGATGATGAAGCAAGCCCAGCCTGGGCCAGCTATTTTGATCATGCGGAGTACGCCGCCCAGGTTGCGGCCTGCTACCTACTCCTGCAGCGCCACCATGCCAGTGACTACTGGCTTCAGCAGACCCTCGCACTCCAACCGGCCGAGCGCAGCCGTGACCGCGCAACCTATCTGATCTGGCGCGCTGATTCCGTACTGAATCTCGGAGATGTCGAGCAGGCGTGCAGCCTCGTTGCCCAGGCTGCTCCAGATGTCGTCGCCACCCGATCCGTGCGCAACCATCGCCGCTTGCTGGACATCCATGGTCGCCTCGTGGCGCATCGACACCCCGCCGCAGGGGCGTTGGATGAGCGCGTGCGTAGTCTGCTGACATGAGCGAGGCCAATAGGGTCGCAGTTGTCACCGGCTCCAATCGCGGACTAGGCAAAGCCATCGCCCGCGGCTTAGCCGAGACCGGCGCCCACGTGGTCGTCACCGCCCGCACCGAGGAAGCCGCACATCGGGCCGCCGATGAGCTTCTCGCGGATGAACTCTCCGCATCCGGCCAGCAACTAGATATCGCCGATCCGGCAAGCGTCGCTCGTGCCATGGCAGACGTGGGCTACCAGTACGGCCGGCTAGACATCCTCGTCAACAACGCCGGCATCGCCATCGACCGAGGCCAGGCAGCGGCCAGCGCCGACATCGAGAAGGTGCGAGCCACCCTGGACACCAACATCATGGGGACCTGGCGCTGCTGTACCGCAGCCATCCCTGAGATGAGAAAGAACGGGTACGGCCGGATCGTCAACGTCACCAGCCACATAGGCACCTTCGGCGAGATGGGAACCGGAAGCGTCTCCTACCGAGTGTCCAAGGCTGGGGTGAACGCACTGACCTGCATTCTCGCAGCTGAGCTCAAGGACGACGGCATCTTGGTGAACGCGGCGTCTCCGGGAAAGGTCGACACCCGCCTGGCCTACGGGAAGGCGAACTCCACGCCCGGCGAAGCTGCGGACACCTTCGTATGGCTTGCCACACTGCCGTCGGACGGCCCGACCGGGGGACTCTACTTCCAGCGACGACCACTCGCCTGGTAGCGGCATCACCGGACAGGCTGGGCGGCACCGAGCTACCTCTGCGTGATCAACAGATGACGTGAACGAGATCTTCATGTTTGACTGTGTGCATGCAGGCGGGGGAAGCGCGGCTGTCGATCGATTGTGGTGACGCCAGCACCGTGGCTGTTCTTGCCTGGGCTGATGGCGGCGCGTCTGCGCTCTCGTTTGACGGGTTGCCGTATCTGCCGAGCGCTGTATACGTGGGCCCCGACGGGGAGGTACGGACAGGGCAGCGGGCGTGGCAGGCAGCCGTAGAGCAGCCGAGCAGATTCATTCCGAGCCCTCGCCGCGCCGTCGATGACGACGCCACGGTCGACAAGACGCCGGTGGAGGCACTCGCGCTAGCGGCGGCGCCGCTGCGCACGGTCGCGGCCGAAGCCGAGCGAGTTGCCGGCGGGCCGGTGCGGGATGTGCGGCTGGTAGTACCGGCAGGTTGGGGACCGCGTCGGCGTACCTGGATGAGGCAGGCCGCGCATCGGGCCGGTCTTGCGCAGCCGCGTCTCGTCGAGGCCCCGGTAGCCGTTGCCGAGCACCTGCTGGCGACCGGTCTGCAACTGCCGGTTGGGGTGTTCATCGTCGTCTGTGACGTCGGCGCGGGCGTGGAGGTGACGGTGCTTCGCCGCGGCCCGGCGGGGTTCGAGGTCCTCTCGACCCTCGCTGACCCTGCCGCCGGCGGCACCGCCGTCGACCTGGCCTTGACTGCCGCTCTGACAGGCGGCCGGGACACCCCCGGCGACAGCATGGACGATTGGGCGACGACGCAGAGCATCCGCGCTGCGAAGGAGACGTTGGGCGCGCACCCTGCCGTCACGGTACCGCTCGCCGGGCAAGCACCGGTCATCGCGAACAGCACCATGCTCATCGAAGCCGCTCTGCCAGTAAATCGACGCGTGGCGCAACTCGTCGGGCAGACCATCGCCGCCGCCGAACTCTCCTCCAGCGACCTGGCGGGGATCTATTGCGTCGGCGGCAGCGCCCACCTACCACAGTTGGACACGGTCGTCGCCGAGCACACAGGCATCACCACCACGGTTGTTCCCGAGCCTCAGCTCGTGGCCGCCCGGGGTGCCGCGGACGCTGGTGCCTCAAACCCGGGGATGGCGGTCGCAGTGGAGGTGCCGATACCGCCGGTGCGACGGGCCGTGGCGATCGCGGTGCCGGGCTTCGCGTCGCTGGCGCTGATCTGGCAGGTCCTCCTGACCGCCGAACAGTTCAATCTGATGAACGTCTACCGCTCGGTGAGTTTGAACTGGGGCGAGTTCACGATGGCCGCCGTGTTCGCCCTACTGGCCTGCCTCGCCGCCGGGACCGTCCTCGGTTCCCTGATCGCCGCGCGCAGCCCCTCCCCGAGTACCCGCACCGAGGGCGGGAAGGTCAGTATCGGCATCCTCGCCGCAGTCAGCCTCGGCGCGGCGATCGCCGGCCTCTACGCGGTCGTCACCAGCCAGTACTTCGGCGAACCCGTGGGCCCCTTCCTGAAATGGGCGTTGTGGCCGATCACGCCGATCGTGGTGATGGCCGTGGCGATGGCGGTGGTCGCCGCCCGGCAATGGCGTGCCCCGCACGGGGGCTGGTCGGCGCTGCTGGCCGCACCGACCGGATCGATCGTCGCCGCAGCGCTCGGCATGGGGTTGATCCAGTACTCGCTGACGGCCGACAGGTGGCCCGACCGGCTGTTGCTCATCGACATCGCCGGGCGCGTCGGTGGGCTGCTCCTCGGCGTCGGGTTGGTCATGGCGCTGGTGGCGCCGCTGATGTTCCGCCTCATCCTCAGCGCCCCCGTCGCGGTCATCAGCGCCGCGATCGTCAGCAGGCAGGCCGCCGGCATTCTCGGCGTCAGCTACGCCGTGGCCGTAGCGATGTGGTGGGCGGCCCGGCTGTGGACCCGCATCGTCCGCCCCGCCACCACGAGCCCTGTCGCTGCCCAGCGATCAGCGGGTGCCGGGCCCTCGGGTGGGGGTGGGTGAGGTGCGGTGGCCGCGCCAGCTGATGTCGCTGCTGGTCGTCCTCGCGCTCTTGGCCGGCCCGCCCGTGGTGCTGCTACTTCTGATCGGCCCACCCATACACGGGTGGCCGAGCACCGAGCAGGTACGGGCGTGGGTGCAGCAGCCCTTGACCGAGCAGACACTCACCGCCGCGTTGACGATCGGTGCATGGCTGCTGTGGCTGCTGCTCGCCTACACCGTCGCCGTACGGGTCTTAACCCGCCTGCGGACGACCGTGGGATGGTTGCGCCGGCTTCCGCTGCCGACGCCGCTGCAGGCGACGGCAAGCGGCATGGCGGGAGCCGCAGTGTTCAGCGTCGCCACCAACACGGTCACCATCGCCTCGCCGCAACCATCGCCTCCGCTTGCAGCAGGGATGCCCGAGGATTCCGACGGGGGCAGCCCCATTCATGAGGACACGGCGGCCAGCGATGATGGGATTCTCCTGGCCGGCGGGTGGCTTCCTAATGAGGTCGCCGGGCAGGTCGCTGCTGCCGCAGCCCTCGTCTGGCTGCGCCGCCGCCGCGACTACCGACCCCTCCCGCCCGGCCCACACCGCCGCGAGGAACTCGATGCAGCAGGACTGCCCCCGACCGTCGCGGCTGTGCAAGCAGCCTTCGCAGACGCTACTGCCCCGTCGGTTGCACCGGAGCCGTCGGGCAGCTTCGCCGCTCTTGTCGGTGCCCTCCCGGTTAGCGGTTTGGGCGTCAGCGGACCAGGCACATTATCGATCGGCCGAGGACTGCTGATTTCCGCCCTGCTGGCCGGGCATCACCTCCGCACCCCAACGCTGATCACCACCAGGGCAACGCTGACCAGTCTCCTGGGCGGCGACGCGCAGGCGCTCGACCGGCGTCTACCACAGCTCACTACCGTGGAGACCATCCACGACACAACGCGGCTCGTCGAGTCCGCCCCCTCACCGAGGATCGTCCTCCTCCTGACGAAGGAGTGCGACGGCTACGACGTGAGACACCTCGCTGATATGGCGGCCACGGCCGGTGGCCGAGTCGTTGTGCTGGGAGGATGGCCAGCTGGCCCAACCTGGCAGGCCGCCCCGACAGGCCATCTGCACGACCCCTTGCGCCCCGAAAAGCCTGGACCTCGACTGTGTGTCCTCGACCAGGTGGTGGCGACTGACCTGCTCGCCGTCATCGTCCGCCCCGACCCGGCACCGCCCGCCCCACCGATCCCGGGCCCTCCTCCCCTGCCGCACGTGGTGCCACCGAAGGCTCAGCTACCGCGGCAAGCGACCAGAGGCGAGCCCCGCAGCCGGCCCGATGCTTCCTCGCGGCGGCTTCGCCTACGTGTCTTGGGCGAGCCCACCCTTCTCGTCGATGGCGAACCCCTCACCATCCGCCGCAGCGCCGCTCTCCAGATCCTCGTCCTCCTCGCCACCAACCACCCCACCGGCGCTAACACCTCACAGCTAGCCGATGCTATTTGGCCGGGTGTCCCCCGCCGGTCCCTCACCGGACGGCTCTACACCACCCTCAGCGAACTCCGCACTGTCGTCCGGGATGCCAGCGGGATGCACGTCATCGAATACACCGACGACCGCTATCGCCTCAACCCGGCACACCTGAACGTCGACCTGTGGCAGCTGCAAGCCGCCATTCACCACGCCGCCAGCGCCGTCACCAACACCACCGCTGCCTGGCAAGCCGTCGTTGACGCCTACCCCGCTGACCTCGCCGCCGGACGCATCTGGCCATGGCTCGACCCCATTCGCGAAGCGACCCGCCGGCATGTCATCGACGCCTGCGCCGCCCTCGCCGACGCCGAACCGGATCCGCCGCGCCGCCTTGCCCTGCTGCAGGCGGGCCTCCGCATCGACCCATACAACGCAGACCTCCACGCCCGCGCCCACAGCGCCCTCACCACCCGCGGTGACCACGAGGCGGCCACCGAACTGCACGACCGCTACCTGCGTCTCCTGTCGCACAATGGGCTCGACGACGACTTCCCCGATAGCCTGTCGCACAGCCCAAGTAGCACGACCGGTGCCAGCCGGCAGTAACCCGGATCGTCCGATCAGGGCCGCTCAGGCAGGCGCAAGCCATTGATTCATCCTGTCGGTGAAGACCACCTCATAGCTAAGACCTCGTAGGTCTTCCGCGGTCGCGCCCAGACCGCGAGCCCGAGCTAGCCCGGCTAACCATGACCAAGGATGATCCTCTGCGGACTCTTCTGCGTCGTCAGGGAGCACGGCGTTCAGAACGTATTGGGTGATGCTTTCCCGAGTCTCGACGAGCGGAACGACACCACCCGGGACGCCGGTTGATCTAGCAATGAGAGTGAACCCACGTTCCGCATGCAGGAGCACGCGCCGACCGTCCTCCAGCACCGCGATCTCGCTGATCGCGAAGCTCCGGGTACTCGCATCCTCGGGGTACGCCCCTCGGAAATCGCAGCTGGCAACTAGACCGACGATACGACCAGGCTCGACCGGGGGAAGATTTTCGGGAGCACGGTAGGCGCCCGGGTACGGACGCCAACCGGCTTCCCCGCTGCTCACTGTCTAACTCCCGAAGTTCCCGCGATCGTTCCTGCTGTTATCAAACAAACCGTGCCACCTGATCACCGGTTACGGCGTGGGCGATCAAGATCCGCACCGGCTCAACCAACCGAAACCAGGTATTTGTGGTGCCGGGACAGCTACCCCAGCGCGGGGCCGAACCCGCCACCGACGCAAACTTGAAGATCCACTGGACCCGCGAGATAGGCCTGACCAACGTCGAGGTGGATAGGTCAAACCACTCTTCGAACGCTGGCCAGCCGGCCGGTCGTTCGCAGCCTTCAACCGGACCCCACACCTGATCGCATGAACCCCGCCCAGGCTTGGCAACCAGTCGCTCCAGCGGTGACGAGCCTGCGAAGGTGCCCGGCCAGTGGCGGCTCCCCACGGATAGCGCCGCTGACCGGGGTCAAGTCAGGAACTGCAGGTGTTGAGCGTGGCCTGTAGCGCGGACTTTTCCGACGACTGCAGTCTCAGGCCCCAGTTGTACTTCACCGTGATCCACATTTTGCTGTAGGTGCACCGGTAGGACGACAGGGGCGGCTGCCAGGTGGAGGGGTCCTGGTCGCCCTTGGACTGGTTGACGTTGTCCGTCACCGCGATCAGCTGCGGGCGGGTGAGGTCGTTGGCAAAGCTCTGCCGACGGCTGGTCGTCCAGGAGTTGGCCCCAGAGCGCCACGCCTCGGCCAGCGGCACGACGTGGTCGATGTCGACGTCGGAGGCAGCCGTCCAGGTGGCGCCATCGTAGGGGCTGTACCAACGGCCTGAGGTGGCCGCGCAGGCGCCGTCGACGACGACGGAGGTGCCGTCGCGCTTGAGGACCTGCTCCCGGGTGTTGCAGCTTCCACTGATCGTGATCCAGTGCGGGAACAGGTCCCGGGAGTAGCCGCTGGTCGAGCCTTCTGTGGCCACGGTCAACGCGTTGAGCTGCGACTGCGCCGTCGCCTTCGATGGGATGCCCGGGGGCGTGGCGGACACCGGCTGCGCGCTGACGCCCAAGAGGCCAGCGCTCGCGACGACTGCGGCGGTGGTGGCAACCGCGACGGTATGCACAGCGCGGGGGAAGCGGGCAGAGAGTCGTATCCGCATAGCGGCCTCCTCGACATCGGGTAGACGGCAATCGTCTACAGCGATCATGTCCATCGAAGAGCGTGTTTGTGAAGAGAGGAGGAAGCGGCAACGAATCCGCATAGTCACCCCAAGGCCCAGAGGAACGGCAAGGCGCCGGACGGGCGGACCAACTTCCACGGTCCGTCCTCGCCCAGCGGGGCGGGCCGAGCAGCCGGGCTCAGCTCGGCACGGAGCGGCCCAGCCTCCGATTCCGCGCCAGTGGACGGGCGCGCCGTGGCGCACCTGCTCCCAGACGCGCGCGCCGCTTACGCGGCACTGGCGGCCACGGGATGCTCGCTGTCGCGGGACAGGTTGGCTGACGCGATGCGCGACGACGGGCACGGCGTGTCCAACGAACGTGCCATCGCTGCTGCTGAAGATCCTCAAAGTGGAGCGGGGGGTGCCGGTCGCCTTCCACGGTGCGGCTACGAGGATTCCGGGGGATGATGTTCAGCTACGCAATCCGGCGGAGTGGAATGGTGAACTGGTTGTTCCCTGCTGCGTGTTCGGCTGCGACAGACAGGAGCGTGGCCTCGGCAGGTGGCGGAGCGTCGAACACTCGGGATTCGACGAGAAACCCCTGAGCGTCAGACGACTCGCTGCCTCGCTCACGGTACTGCGTCCCTGTGTCGTCCCAGGCCCGCCAAGGGCGGTGCCTACGCAATATGTCTGCTGCCGAAAGGTGCGGACTCGGGTAGGCCAGCCGCAACCTCATGGACGAGGACCAGACCTCCAAGCTGATAAGCACGGCAGGCAGATTGTCAATGACGAGTCGTTGACCAGCTAATGATTGAACATGCAGCAACATCGGCATCTCAGTAGCGCTGGAGCGAGGAGGACGAGACTGCTCATGGCCTTCCAGTGCACGACTAACCGGGGTCACCGGGGCAATCTCGGGCCGGGCTGCGGTTACGCGATGCCGCTCCAGCCAATCAAGATCTTCGAGCAAAGGTTCTAAACCAGCCCGCGCTTGGCTAAGTTCCCCTGGCGGTAGAGCGGACGCGGCCACTAGTCCGAGAGCGAAGCCTTCAATTCCGCTCGCTCCAAGACGGTTCAGCAGGTCATCACTGGCCAGACTTCCCATCGCATCGAAGTGTTGCCGAATCAACCCGGCGAGGATTTCGCGTCTGTCCACGTGTCCGCCCCCTGCGTTGATGCAGATCTCCCGCTCTAGGCTACCTGCTTCCGCCAGTCGAGCAGCGTCGGCTCGACTGGCGGAAACGGTATGCGTAGGTGGATCAGTTCGATGCAGGTATCGTGACGACACCGCTGACTGCCGAGCAGGTGATGGCCTGCGGTGATAGCGCCAGGCAATCGGACGGTACCCCTGTCCACTGCCAGCCAGCCGGCAGTGTGAGAGTTACCAGGGAGCCCGCGAAGTAGCTTCCCGCACAGGTGACGCCAGCGCAGATGTCAGCGCCGGTGGAGTTCGCCAGGTTGCAGTTGGTGCACGTGAACGTGTTGCCGTTGGCGATGTTCACTCCGTTGTGCCACCAGGTGGAGTCCACACTGATGCCGGCCATCGACTGACCCGGCGCGGTGGTGTAGCACAGCACCTTGGCGCTCCAGTCCGACTCAGTGGTTGCCAAGACTCCATCGAGGTAAGTGGCATTGATCGTGCCGGTTACATCGCTGTAGTCACAGCCACCGAGCGGTGGATCCTGCAGGAGGCGGGAGTTGCTGGCTGAGAAGCGAGCGATCTCGCCCTTTTTCTTCGGGGTAACTACCCGGACGTTCTTCTTGGCGTTGCCCGCCTCCTCGTCAACCTTCGACGTGGCGGGCATCGGAGCCGCCGGTTCTGACTTGTTCGCAGCGGCGGCGGTGGGAACCACCAAGACGCCCGATAGCACCAGTAGTGCCGACAGCAGTAACCTTGCACCTGTCCTCATAGGTGACCTCCCTTAGGCATGAGTGAGGACGAAGGGCGGTGGCGATGTAGGCGCATCGTCACCGCCCGATTCCCCACGGTAGGGCAGTCATCAGGAAGGATCAAGGCACACCTTCTGCGCGATGGCACCTATCGGACATAGCTGGATGCGGATGGTAGCTGTGATGGGTTCATCTTGGCAGAACTCGGACCAATAACGTAGCTCCGCCTCACGTTGAGTAGTTGGAATTTGTCACTCCGCAGCTTGCATCGACTTAGCGATGGCGATCTAGGCAACAGACGCCTTGCATAGCCGAGCTGTTTATGGGTCGCAGGGCTCGCGCTGGCACCGCCGGTGTTGCTCCGCCAAACCGGCTGGACCATCACGCCACGGTGTCGGCGGACCAGGATGCGCGTATGGCTGAGCCAGCCACTGGCCAGCGACTTCTTCGTCGTGCTTGGGCAAGTCGGGACCTGACGAGCCCGCCCAACCCTTCTCACGTTCCTCGGATCGCGCGGGCTGTCAGACCAACCTTTCGACATGACAACCAGCAAGCCTGACCAGCGCGGCGCAGAAGCCGCGCGGTAAAAGTGAACCATCGCAGGCTCGCGCCCCAGCCAGTGAGTTGCGCCAGAGACGATGCTCATCGCCTCGAGGCTTCGCTCGTGCGGCCTCACATTACTGTGGACATGCTTTGACCATGCCCGAAGATGAGGACTGTCGGCTGTGGATCGGAAACCCTCACTCCCCGAGCCGGGAAGGCCACCTTTAGTTAGTGGAGTTCGGAAAGGCACGGTGGAAACGATTGGTGCTGTGTCCACTGTGTTGGCGATGATCATCGCCCTCGTCGCCTGGCTATTTCCACGCGCCCCAAGCGCCCCGGCCACGACTCCCGGGCCAATTGACGCGATCGCCTCCGCTTCAACAAGTCCCAGTAGCAGCCTGCCTGGCCCCGCCCCAAAGATCATGTCCGCCAGCCCTACCCCAACGGAGCCATCAGCAGCCTATCCCCAGCAGGAGCTGACCCTTGCCACATGCGGCACCCTTCCGATCGACCTTGATGAGCCCCGCGTGCTGCCCATCGCCGACGCCGACATCACCTACCGATGCATCGATAGACGATTTAGCTTGTCCCAAAACGTGATCGGAGGCTATGTCGACGCTGCGTCGCCCCGAACGAGGGAGACTTGCAGAAAAGCAATTCAAACATCAGCTTTCAACGAGCATAGCCAGAGACTTTTTTCCGGCCTTACCTTCTGCATTCAGACTCCAGGAGCGGCGGACGCGCCGGGCAGCATTGTCCTCATCGAAGTTGCCAACGCTGGCTATCTGACACCTATCAACATGACTGTTTTGGCCTGGTATCGGTAGGGGACCGTGACCGGCACTAGGAGAAGGCGGATTGGCAGTCATCGCTCACCTCGCTCAACACGCTGCTGCACGCACTCAGGAGTGCGCTGGGCGACCGGCCCAACAGCAGCAGTGCGACGACCAGGCAGGCCAGCGCGATGAGCGAATCCGCCCGGAGCCCGGCCTGCAGGCCCTCGGTCATCCGAGCCGGGCGGCGCAGGTGCCGCCTGCGGCTACAGCGACGGCCGAGATCGTCGAGGTGCCGAGCGCGCCGCCGACGCTGTCACGCCTGAGCCAGTAGACGTTCGGTTGGCCGGCCGACGCCAGCGCGCGGATCCGGGCTAGGTTTAGCCGCACCAACTCGATGATGTCACCGCGGTGGCGGCCCGACTGGGATCGGTAGGACCGAGAGTTGCGTAAGTAGGCCCGTCGGGCGCAGGTCAACGACCGCCAAACAACGAGCGCCCTCGTCCGACGACTCGTCGACGTCCTCTCGGGCTCATCCGGACGACAAGAGCTTCACCCGACCCACCGCACCCGCCCTAAACGTGTTGTTGGTGGTGAGCAGCAACGAATCTGCATCGTCACCTCACTCCCCCAGGTCGAAGACCCAGAGGATCGGCAACGCTGTGACCTGCGGGTGTAAGGCCGTGTAAGGCCGTGTGAGGTGCTGTTAGCACCGGCATCGGTATCAGCAGCGCATCCAGCTCCTACGGTCTGTCTCACCGCCCTTTGCGCACCTCGGGAGGAGACACGCCATGGCGAGACGAACCTCCGCCGTGCTCGTACGCGCCGGTACCTTCGTGCTCGCGCTAACACCGCCGGTGCTGCTCTACCAGGCCGGCCGGATCAACCCCGGCACGGTGTCGGCTGCCCAACTGCGCGCGTGGCTGAGCCAGCCCTTGACCGGTGACTTCCTCACCGCGCTGGGGCACATCGGGGCCTGGCTGCTGTGGCTGCTCCTTGCCGTTGCTATCGCGGAGCACACCCACCAATACCTCGCCGATCGGCTGCGGTGGCACGTCGTGCTGCACTTACCCCGGCCGCTGCAAACGCTCACGGCGGTTCTGCTGGGCAGCACTGCCATCACCACAGTGGCCACGTTGCCTACTGCCGCCGACAACACCACCGCGATGGACGCCGAGCCGCCACCAGACGCCCCATCGGCGGTAGCCGAGGCGCGACTCAGCCTCGACACCCTGGATCCCCCGCCGGCACCCACATCACGAGTACCACGCAGGGAGACCCTGGAAACGCTGCCGGCCCCTGCCGTCTCCGTCCGATACGCTCCGCGGCCCACCCTTCGCCAGGATGCCGGCGTCGACGTGGCTCGTTCCACCCCGGATGGGACGTGCCGAGTTGTCGCCGCAGATACCTTGTGGGATCTCGCCGCGAAGCATCTCGGTGACCCAAAACGCTGGCAAGAGATCTACGCACTCAACCGGGGGCACAAGCAGGCCAACGGCTACGCCCTCACCGACCCCGACGAGATCCACGTCGGGTGGACACTCGCGCTCCCCACCCGTGAGACCACACCAGCACCTGCCCTACCTGATCCCAGCGCTCCCACCCCGGGCAGCCCTGACGTCGCGGCACCCGGGACAACCGACACCGCGCCCACCGCGCCGCCGCCGGCACCACCAGCCAGCGCCATACCGGCCCCCGACAACAAGACAACGAGTACGCCGAGGCCGCCCACCCCCGCGCCGGCCACGCCGAGCGTCCCTGCCGACGGGGCGGCGTCCGCCTCCGAACCGCCCCCCGATCAACCAGGCGACGAGGCTGGGATCGCACTCCCGACGCGCGGCTGGATCAGCCTCGGCCTGGCCGCCGCCATCGCCGCAGTAGCAGCCCTGCTCCGTCTCCACCGACGCCGCCACGCCCGGCTGATCTTCCCGGCACCCATTAGCCCTGGGCCACAACCCACCCTGACACCGCCGTGGCTCACTCACGTCGAGACCATCGGCAGCCGCGACCTCAGCACCGCCGTCGTTGACCACCGCCAGGCCAGCCCCGCCGTGCCGGCCCTGGTCGGCGTCGACCTGGAGGGCAACGAGGTGAGCTTGTTCCACCTGCCCGGTCCCGGCCTCGCCCTGGAGGGAGCCGACGCCATCCCGGCAGCGCGCGCCGTCCTCGCCGCTGTCCTGACCACCGGCGTCACCGACAGCGCCACCGCCCGCCCGGTAGTCGTCACCACGGCAGACCTCCTCGCCCGACTTCTACCCCCAGGTGCCCCGCTGATAGGGCTGGACCCCGACAGCACCGCCTATGACGGAGAACGCCTCGTCGTGCTCGCCGACATCGCTGCGGCGGTCACCCACGCCGAGGAGGAGATGATCGGCCGACGCCGGCTTCTGGACACCTTCGACGCCGAGGCCATCAGCGACCTCAACGCCCGCACCGACCACGCCGAGACGCAGCCGCCATACGTGCTGCTCATCGACTCCAGCCCTCGGCACGCCGCCCGCCTCCAGGCCGTCGCCACCCACCGCGCCGCCCTGGACCTGCATCCCGTCATCCTCGGCCCGCACGACGGCATCCCTACCGTCGAGATCACCGCCGAGGGCACCGCCACCGGCGACGAACCGCACCCAGTGACCCGGCTGTCCACCCTCGGCGCGGACGACCTCGCCGCCATCCTCTCCATGCTCACCGACGCGATAGCCCGTCCCGAGGCCGGCGCTGACGTCGACGACCCGCCCGCCGAAATCTCGCCGGCCGCGGTGACCGTCGAGACAAACGAGCCGGTACCAGTCCAGCCCGAGGACGCGGCGGCCCTGGTCCGACTCCGCGTGCTCGGTCCGGTCACCGTCGCCACCGACGCCGGTCCGATCGCCACCGGTATGCGTAGCGGCTCCTATACCGCGCTCGCCGTCCTCGCCGCCCACCCCGCCGGCCGAACCCTCGATCAGCTCGCCGCCGACCTGCACCCCGACATCGACCCGGCCGCCGCCGTCAAACGCGTCCGAACGGACATCACCTCCGCCCGGCGGGTGCTGCGCTCCGCCACCGGCCACGAGGAGCCCATGTTCATCGTCTACGACCCCGCCACCAGCCGGTACCAGCTCGACCCCGAGACCGTCACCGTGGACCTCTGGCAGATGCTCACCGCCATCGAACGGGCCACCACCACCGACGACGAGGCGACGATGCTGGCCGCGCTGCGCCGGGCGACCGAGCTGTACGGGGGTGACTTCGCCGAAGGCCACGACCACACCTGGGCCACCGACTACGCCACCAGCTACCGCCACCAGATCCTCACCATCTACGCCCGCATCGCCGAGATCCTCGAACCCGACCACCCCGACCAGGCCATCGCCGCCCTCGAACGCGCCGCCGACCTGGACCCGGTGAACGAGGAGCTGTACCAGCGGATCATGCGCATCCACGGCCGGCAACAGCGGCCCGACGCCGTGCGGCGCACTCTGTGCCGATTGGAGGAACGTCTCGCGGACCTCGGCGACGCCGAACCGTCCCAGGCCACGCGCCGCGTCGCCGAACGGCAGTTCCGACCCGTTGCCCCGGCCAGCGGAGGAAGGCCATGAACGACAGCCAGCTCCAGCGGATGCAATGGGCCGTGCGGGCGACGTTGGCACTTGGCGTGGCCGCCTCGGTCACCGCGAACATCCTGCACGCGCAAGCGAACCCGATCTCGCAGGCCATCGCGGCGTGGCCACCGTTGGCATTGCTGATCACCGTCGAGTTGGTCACCCGGGTACCCGTGCACCGGCGTTCACTCGGCGTCATCCGGGTCGTCGCCGCCTCGGCTATCGCCGCCATCGCCGCGTGGATCAGCTATCACCACATGGTCGGAGTCGTCGCCCGATACGGCGAGACCGGCACCGTGCCCTACCTCCTACCGCTCTCTGTGGACGGGCTGATCATCGTCGCGTCGGTATCGCTCGTGGAACTCGCCGCCCGCCGCCGCGAAGCCGAACGTCAACCGCACGCCGTGCTAGCCGAGGCACCAGCGGCACCGTCACCGGCCGAGCGCGCCGCAGCGGCGCCTGTCGAGCCCTCGCCCGGCACCAGCGAATTCCCGCCACCCGATCGGAGACCGCTGCCCGAGCGCCCTCCTGTCGACGTCGATGTCGATGTGGATGTCGACAGGTCGCGTCTCGATGAGGCTCCTGACACCGGCGAACGCCCGGAGGACGACCACGAATCAGATGCCAATGAGACTGGTCATGACCTCGACGCGGAGTCTCACGATGACGACTCGTCCGACGACACGGACGATGCCGATGTGGACCTTGCCCCGGATCTCGTGCCGCTGCTGCCCGTCGCCCGCGCGGCCCGTGACGAGCTGATCCGCGAGGGCCAGACCGTCAGCCGAGATGCCCTCGCACGTCGCATACGCCAGAACGGTCATTCGATCCGCAACAGCGCCGTGTCGGAACTTCTCGCCACGCTGCGCCAGGAGGCGCGTTCGGTCGACGGCTCTCGCCCCACCGCATCGGTCTAACGTGCCATCGTCAGCTCACCGCACACGATCAGACGCGCGAGGAGGCCGCACGTGAGCGAGCTTGCCCGAGCGGCCAGCGCCGCCCGCCCACCGCACCCGCAGCACTGCCCGCCCTGGTGTACGGAGTGCCGCCACGACGACGCCGATCCTTTGTCGCCCCGGGCACTCCTACACCGAGGCGCGGCGAACACCGTGCACGTCTACGACCAGGCGTGCCTCCTGGTTGAGGCACACGTGCGCGTCGCGTTTTGGGACAAGGCCCCGAGCTGGATCGGCACCGATCCCGCCGACCTGGAACGCCCCTACGTCGAGTTCAGCGTTTCGGCCGAGGACGGCCTACAACTTAAGCCTCAACCCAGAGCACGCTCGCGGCCTCGCCGCCGCCCTGCTTCGCGCCGCCGACGCCGCCGACGCTGCCATTCGAGGCGACGCCCCTCAATGACACACACCAAACGCGAACGGCGACGCTCCACCCTCGAACAGAGCCGTGAGTCGTAACCCCGGCCTGGGACCAGCGGCGGTCTTGATCGCACCGTCGAGGTCAGCGTGGATAGGCACGGCTGCCCGAACGGGCACCACGCCGAACGCTGCCAGAAGGGACCACCCATGACCGACAAAACGCCCGGCCTCCGCACGATCGAGGTCGCTGACGACGTGTACGACGTGCTGAAGCGCACCGCAGACAGCCGAGACACCGACATCAACGGCGCACTGCGCTACCTGATCGAGGTTCCGGCACCTCGGGCCGCTACGGACGACGACGAGGACTGAGACAGCCCGCAGACGGGTGCCGTCGGTTCCACCCTCGCGGACGCGACGGCCGACGGCACCTGTCGGCGCTTGGGCTGCCGGGCTCGCCCTCGCCTTGCCCCTAACCCCGGATAAGACGGCTAATCAATTCCTGTGTGAAGGGTGGGCGCTTCAGTCGGTCCGCCGTCGGCAGTTGTCCACCTGCCACCTCAACGATCCTTTGCGCGGTTGCCCTGAAGGCCGACACGTAGTCGGCCTGACGCAGCAAATCAACCATCTGTTGACTTCGTTGATCAATAGCTCGCTCATTCAGCCGAGCAGATCGCCCTTCAAACAACTCATATTTATAGGCCATCAGTATGTGGTAGCGGATAGGCTTGTATTCAGCCTCTAGACTTGTACGAAAAGCCGTTTCTAGTCGATATGCGGCAAAGGCCGAGGCAACGTACGGGGCAAGGCGGTGATCGTCGTCAAAGATCGAGTCCCCGACCTCTGCGTAAAGGTGCTGGGGGTATCGAGCAGCAAGATGCGGCAGGTCAAGAAACGTAGCCGCGACGGCTCGCATCTGCTCACTAATAGTAACGATGCGCGTACGCGTGACGTCACGGTAGTAGAACTGCCCAGCTCGTCGCTCGTAAGTCAAACCAGCCCCGAGCTGGTCTTGCAAGTAAAAATCCTCAAGGCGCTTCTGAAATTTGGTAAGGGCGACCAAGTCGCTGTCATTGACAGCGGTCTGCGAGTTTGTTGCGCGAATGATGCGTGTCGCCACGTCTTCATCATCCGTGACTACGAGCCGAATGGGCACGTAAACAGAGTCCGCAGCATCACCAAGTGACTCCTGCGCCAAGTAAATACAATGGCTCGTCTGACATCCGTTGACAACCTGATAACCTGTCAAAGACACGGCGTCGCCGGGTTTGGGCGCATACGACCGAGCAACCACCGTGACACCGTTGTTCAAGACGGGCAGCAATGCACGCTGCGGTGATCCCAGAGTTTCGATTATCTGCTGATTTACGTCGTTTTCCTCACCCTTGAAGCCTCGCACGTTGTCGTAGAACACCCTCTCATTCAGAGTCCCGTCTTCAGTCTGAATAAGTTTGAGAAGCTCTCGAACGGAAACAACGCCGAGGATAGCCTGATTAATGCCAGGCATCCCGGGCAAGTTGACGGCTTTTTCGAGCACGATGTCCGTCTCGTTAGCCTGAGTCTTTTTCCTCGACGCCTCATAAATGCGGGTCGCCCCGTAAAGTTCAAACGCCAACTCGCCAACGTAACTGAGAGCCTGCACTTCCCGCTGGACTGTCGCGGCCCTGTCGAGCACGTTTCCATCAGCGAGCGAAGCATCGTTGGCCGTGCTGACGAACGCCAAGTTTACGCGAGGCCGCTCCTTCAGTTTTGACGCATAGCCATCAAAGATTCCGAACAGCGCGTCGGAGACAGCCGCAAGCTTCGGATGCTGCGAAGGAACCGTATTTGAAAGAACCTTCTTTGCCGCATCCCCAAAGTTCAAAATCTCCGAGCTGCTGATACTCGTCGACGCCTTGACCTGCATCAACGTGAGCACAACTTCGAGGCTTCTCTTGTTTTCACATACACCCGGCACTTCGCTACGCTGGGTTACGAGTTCACCGTTGACCTCGAGGATCGCCAAGTCGATGCCGATGGTGGCCGGATCCAACAAGAGATCCGTCATGTCCACTTGATCCAATACGTCATCACGGAGCAGTAAGGTAGCAACAAATAGCTCAAAAGCGTCCGACTCAGCCATGCCGAGGAGTTCCTGGGTCTCCCGGAATTCCTTGAAGAGGCCCCTAATAAGTGGATCCACGACGCTCCCATCATCTTCTGCTCAAGCCTCCGAGAGCGTACAGGTTCGGTCCGCGCATTCACAGCCCTGGCATTGACCGGTCGGGTACGTCCGCTCACCAATCCCACAACAGCCACCGATCAGCCCTCTGAGCCTCTGGCTGCTATTCCCACAAATCAAGCCAGGCCGTCTACTTGAGAAGGGTGCCGGCTCACCTCACAGGCAGCGGCAAGCAGTCGTTGTGCGGTGCGCTGGGTGATGCCGAGCTTCCGCGCAAGCGTCACGCCGAGTCCACGCTGGTCAAGCCCGGTGCGGTCGGCCTCGGCGAGCAGCGCGACAGCGGCCGGGAATCGAGGGTCGTCGGCGTATGGGTGTGGTTTGCGGGCACCGGTCGTGCCGGGGGTGCGGCCGGTGGACTGTCGGCCCGTACGGGCGTCGGCCACGGCCCACACGGTGCGCCGGAACCATAGACGGCGCAGCCGCCCGTCCGGCAGCGCCTCGACTCGGTCGGGGTGGTCGTACAGGGTGTCGGGCAGGTTGCGGTACGACGCGTAGCCGAGGACCCTCGCCGCTGCGCCCGAGCCGATGAGGTCTTCGGAGTCGCCGCGGCGGTCGACCTTCGTCAGCTCGGCGCGTTTCGCGGCCTGGTGCGTGACGTGGAATACCTCGATGTCGTCGAGCCAGAACCAATCGCGGCCGTCGTGTTGGAAGCCTTGCGGGAAGTCGAATCGGGCGCGGTGGCGGTGCCAGTGGTTGACCGTGGAGTAGGCCGCACCGGTGAACGCGGCGACCTCGGCCCGGTCGAGGGCGGTCCGTCCGCTGATCACGCGTCGTGCCACGGTGTCCATCCTCCCCTTGGAGGTGTCTCTTTGCGGTGCCGCAAGCGGAGGCGGATGTGTCTCTCGCCGTAGGATCGGCGGCACGCCCGCCCGGGTGAAGGCGGCTGTTGTGGTCCGCCTGGTCGGCCCGGGACAGGCGAGGTGGCCGGCGGGGTTGCGCACACCCTCGGGTGTGCCCGCCGGCCACCGTCCCGCCCGGTCTAGACGTGCGGGCGTAGCAGCCGCCACGCCACCTGCGCCATCCGGTCGATGCGCAGCGCGGCCAGTTTCACCCGTGTGGCGGGCTTGAGCGCGTCGTAGACGGTCAGGATTGCCGCTGCGGTGGTCATGTCCACTATGACCCCGTCGATCTTGCGACAGTTGCCGCGTGTGACCTCGCGTAGTACCTCGATGAGGCGCGGATCGCCTGCGGTGGCGTCGTCGGGTAGCGCGTCGAACTCGACCAGTCCTTCGCAGTCCGGGCAGGTGACGAGGTGCGGGTCGTCGGTGATGCGGGTCAGCGGTCCGTCGTCAGCCGCGCACACCGCGCCGAGGCGGCGTTGAGCCTTCGCGTGGGTGAACGTCGGCCGATGGTGTCGTGAGGTGTCGGTCATGAGGTCGTCTCCGTGCCCGGCCAGATGCCGAGAGGATGGCCGGGAATGATGCGGCCTCGTCCGGGCGCGAGGGTGTCGAATACCTCGGAGTAGGTCGCGTGCAGCTCCCCGCGAACGCGTACGAGGTGTTTGCCTCGGGTGAGCTTGGCGGGCAGCGCGTCGACCACGCGGCGGATCAGCCCGTAGAGGTCGCGGGCCTCGATGAGGTCGGCGCAGCCGTGGCATGCCGGCCACCGTTCACCCCACGCCTGAGTGACAGCGTGCTCGGTGTCGGTGCGGCGCACCCGGGCCGCTGCGTGCCGAGACCGGTAGTCGCTGACGCTCATGACTCGCGCGGTGACGCGTCGGTGCTCGCTGAATTGGTTGGCGCATCGGTAGATCCAAGCCGCGTCAGACGCGGAGCAGAAGTCGCACTCGATGATCGGGTCCGGGATCTCGGTGACAGGTACCGGCTCGGGATCGTGGTCGCCATTGTCGCCGCGCTTGTTGGCGTGCTGGTACGTCACCACGCCGTCGTTGATATGGATGCTGACGCCTCGTCGGCAGCGTCGGCAGTATGGCGACTCCAGCAGCGGCGCCGTGGTGGAGCCGAGCGCAGCTCGCCCAATTGGCTCCCCGGACCGGTCGGTCTGCGGACGGTGCGGCATCACCGATCACCCGCGCCCTGGTTGCGGGTGTTCGGCGAGCCGGTCTCGGCGACGCCAGCGGTGCCGGACGGGTTGAGGGTCAGCCCGAGACGTAGCCGGCTGAGGTCGACCAGTCGCCGGATCAGGCTCACGGTTCCGACGCTGAGGTCGGGGTCGTAGTCGTGGGCGATGCGGCAGGCGTCGCGCAGGGCCACACACGCGTTGGTGAAGGCGGCCTCCAGGGCGGCCTGGTCGTCGGCGCGGGTGCACCTGACGACGTGATCGGCCGGGAAGCTGCGCTCGATACCGCCGGGGAAGCGCAGCGTGTAGCGGCGTGCGTGAGTGGTGTGCGGCGTGGAGTAGGTGACGTCAGTGACGGTGCCGAGGCGGCGTTCGGTGGCGTCGGCGGGGGTGATGACGCGGGCGGTGTCGCCGTATTCCAAGGAGCGGTACATCGGTGCTCCGTTTCAGAGGCCGGGGTGGGAGGGGTTGGTGGTGTGGTCGGTCTCGCCGTAGCCGTTGATCTCGAAGGCGATGAGCCGGTCGTCGGTCTCGGTGGTGTCGGCGTGCAGGTAGAGGTCGTCGGCGCGGCGTTTGACGCCGATGGAGACGCCGTGCACGTCGAGGACGACGTAGGCGGTGCGGTCGCCGGGCTCGCCGGGGTAGACCCGCAGGTTGAGCCGGGTCAGCACCTCGACGCAGACGGGGTCGACCGTGCCGAGCTTGGCAAGCGCCTCCGCGAGCTGCTGACCGTCGAGGGTGCGCTGGCCGTCGCCCATGCCGTCGATGTTCTCGGCGGGGTCGATCGAGGTCGTCATGCCAGCTCCCCGTTCTCGCCACTCGCCTCGGGCTCCGCGGTGGAGTGGGAGGTGGGTGGGAAGGTGGCGATGGTCTCGCCCAGGATGCCCCCGCCGAGTTGATCGGTCAGGGCCGCGAGGCCGATGAGGGCGGTGCCGAGGGCGACGGCTTGCGTCGGGGTGCAGCGCACGCGGACGCGGGAGCCGTCGCCGGTGAGGGCGCGGACCTCGACGTGGCGCCGCCGCCAGAGCGCGGCGGGCTGCTCGGTGTCCGGCTCGGCGATGACGGTTCCGCGCATGGCCTCGCGCAGCGAGGCGCGGAGGAACTCACGCCGGCGCATGGCAACCGCCTCGTAGCGTGCAGCCGTGTTCGTGAGGACGGTGCGCTCGTCGCCGGTGGCGCTGGCCGCGAGGGCGCGGAAGCGTTCGGCTTTGCCGGTCGCCTCCGCGAATTCGGCGGCGACGCTGAACAGGTTTTCGGGTCTCATGGGTGCTCCGCGATGATGTCGAGGGGACGCCGGGGCGTGCCACGCGGCCCGGGGTGCGACCGTGGCCGCGCGGCACGTCACGGGCGGTCAGGGATGGACGGGCGATGGCCCGGCGGCACCGTCCGGGGTGGCCGGTGCACCGGCGGTCCCGTCCGCATCGAACGGCGGTGCGGCCTTGACGTGGGGTAGGCCGGGGTCGAGTTTCTGGCCGCTGCGGTCGAGGCTGAGCGCCCCGTACGCGGTCAGGTGCGCGCCGACGGCGAGGGCCTGCTCGCCGGTGAGCAGCACGACGAGTCGGCTGCCTTCCGTGCTGTAGGTGTGCAGCTCGACGTGGCCGTTGGTCAGCGGCCGGACCGGTCGGAACCGCTCGACCGTCGCCCCGCCGGGTGCGGTCGCCCAGATCGCGGAGCAGAGTGCGTTCCACTGCTCGTTGACGAGGGCTTCCCACTGCTCGGCGCGGGCGATCAGGTGGGCGTGTTCGGCCTCGCTGGTCGAGTGTTCGGCCATCGCGCGGGCGACCTCGGCCGCCGCGAAGTGGCGGGACACCTCGTTGGCCAGCCCGATCATGGAGGCGGCGGTGGGCTCCGGCGCGAGCATGGGCTCGACGGCAGGCGTAGGGACGGATGCGGTACCGGTGGCGGCGTGCGCGCCGGTACCGGGGCCGGGCGTGGTGGCCCGGCCCCCGTGCCGGGCCACGTCAGACCGCCAGCAGCTCGAACGCGCGGGCCTTGAGGTCCGCACCGGCACCGGTCAGCGCCCGCGTGGCGCGGGCGAGGTCGGTCTTGGCGGGGGCGAAGTGGTCCACGTACTCGGTGATGGCCTGGAAGCCGGCCCACCGTGTGCCCTTGATCGCCTTCTGCGTGTCCGCGTCCCGGATCAAGTACCGCAAGGCGGCCGTGCGTTGCTTCGCGTTGTTCTTCGCGGTGTCCGAGGTGTCGTCGGCGACGGGCCACACCTGCGCGACAACCTTCTCGAACTCACCCATGGTCAACGACTCGTTGATCATTTTTTCGGCTTCGGTCTCGAAGTCGCCGAACGCCTTCCACATCAGGCCGAGGGCCTGCCGGGCCTCGGCGATCTTGCTGGTGACGTTCGAGGTGTGCCGGAACGTGTACGAGCTGACCGACCGGGCGAAGGCCAGGTTCTGCGTGTTCTTGCAAACGATCCGCACGGGGGTCGCATCGAGGCGTAGGGCGGCGGTGCCGTCGTGGGAGGTGGTGGCCGCGAGGTAGAGATCCATGTCGTCCACCCCGGCGATCTGCATCGCGGTGGGCAGCTTCATGGTGACGAACACCGAGCGTCCCTTGCGCATCGAGCCGGCGGTCTCGAAGTGCGCGCCGGAGGCGTCGACCAGGAGGTTGAGGGTCTCGGCCACCTGCTCGTTCTGCACCACGCTGTAGTCCTCACCGACGACCCCGAGGTACTCGGTCTCGCCGGTGGCGGGGTTGGTCCGGACGGTCATGTACTTGTCGGGGCAGTCGACCTTCGTCACCCCGCGCTCGGTGACCTCGATGCCCTGGATGGCGATCTTGCGGACCTCCCACCCGCCGAGCCACGCCTTGCTCATGACTTCCTCGGCGGTCATGCACTCGTCGGCCACGGTGCCGAGCTGGTGCCAGGCGGTCAACCGCGCGGAGGCAAACGCCGTTTGGCCGTTCGCGAAAGTTTCGAGTTCGTGTGCCACCGGGGGCACTCCTTCCGGGTTGTGGTTGGTTCGGTCGGCGGTGCGGCCGGGGGTTGCGTCCCCGGGCCGCGCCGTCAACAACAATGTTTCCTACCTCCGCCGGCGCATCAAGACGATCGGTTGGAGTCGATCGAGGTTTCTGCGGCGAATCTGACGACCCCCGCAGGACGGGGCCTACCGGCTGTTGGTGGCCGGGTGCAGCTGCCCGTCCGGGCCGTACAGGTACACGTGAACCGTTTTGAACGGGGCCGGTAGGTACACGCTGAACCCGTGTTCGGGAATGAACCGGGTCCGGTAGTCACGGGTGATGCCCAACAGGTACCGGTCGGGTTTGTCGCCGTACGACCCCGGCGGGATGATGCCCGCCCCGGGACGGTCGGCACGGGCGCGGCGGTGCCGCCCGAGCGACAGATGGGGACACAACGACAGTGCGGCGCTCATGCACTCGGGATGCCCCGGCGGGTCCGCGTAGCGCATCAACTCAGCGGCCCGAGGCCCACCGAGGAACGCCACCCAGTACCCCATCGGCTCACCGCACAGCGAGCACCGGCGCTCGATGGCGAGGCGGGTCGAGGTGGTGGTGTTGATCGTGGTGAAGTCCACGTGCGACCCGTCGCCGGTCGGGTCGGGGTGGATGTTGACCGGCGGGATGGGTAGGCCGCGCCGCGCGTCGTGGGGACGCGCGGCCAGCGAGGGCGGGATGTCGGGCCGGTCGGCGGCCGGACCGGTAGCCGATGGGCCGGTCACGAGGCACCGGCCGCACGGGTGGGCCGGGCGTCGGTCACGGTGATGTGCGGTAGCTGTGACCGCAACACGGCGTGCGCCCGTTCCCATTGCGCCTCGGTCAGGCACCGGGTCACCGGTTCGAGGTTCGCGCCGGTCATCGTCACGGCCATGATGCCAGCCGCTTCCGCCGAGTCGAACACGGCCACCATGTCGCCCCCGGCGACCACATAGACGCGGGGGTCATCGGTGGACGAGGCCACCGGGGCGGTACGGCGGTGATCGGCCAGCCACCGGCCGACAACCTCGGCCGGGTCGCCGGTCAGGGTGCCGGTGTCGTAGCCCTCACCATCGAGCCAATCGAGGTGATCGGCAACGGTCCAATCAGGATGAACGAGCCACGATTGCCGTACGGCCTGCCACATGGTCAGGCGTGGCGAAATGCCGATCGGGTCCGCCGGTTGTGAGCCGTTCGGGCCGGGCACCGGGCATAGCGGGGTGCCGTCGTGGTGGGACGCGGCCGGACGCGGGGTGAATCCGTTGAGGGGCCAGTCACGCGGCGGTACTGGCCGGGCCGGTTCCCCGCATTCGGGGCAGCGCAGCGACCCCGGCGCGAACGTCGGGCCGTGGTCGTGGTCGGGGTGGCCGTGGGGGGTGGTCATGGTCCGTTCCTTCCGTGCGCTTGTGGGTGGGCGTGCGGGTGCCGGGGCCGGGCGTGGTGCCCGGCCCCGGCGGGGCGGTCGGTCAGGCCGCTACCGGCGCGGCGGCGGCCTCGTCGGTGCCGGCCTCGTCGGCGGTGGTGTCGTCGGTCTCCGGCGCAGCCAGGAACGCGCGAACCTCGGCGGTCGGGGCGGGCGGGTTGTCCGCGAGGGCGTACGTTTCCGGGGCCTCGCGGGTCAGGATCAGCACACCGGCCCCGGCGAGCTTTTCCATGGCGTTGCGGACCGCACCGGGGCTCCGTCCGCCGATCTCACGGGCGACGGTGCCGGGGGTCACGTCGTGGCCGGTGCCGAGGTCGCGCATGAACGCCTCGACCCGGTGCCGCAACTCGTTCTTAGCCAGCTTCACCGACCCGTCGCTGTTGATCTCGCCGGTCGTGCGGCCGGTGCCGGTGGTGCGCCGGGCCGAGGGGCGGCGGATCTTGCGGGTGTGCCCGCACGTCGGGCACGTGGTGTGCGTCGGGGCGTTCGCCGGGTCCACCGTGGCGAGGTCGCCGTCCCCGATGACCCACAACTCGTTACCGTCGTCGTCAACCGGCAGGCGACGCGCGGCCCCGGCAACCTCCATCGCGGCGAGGATCGTGTCGCCCATGACGACCGACAGACCGCTCTCGTTGATCGCGTTGTCGGCGGTGATGCCGTCTGGGTGCCCGCCCAACACGCCGGCCATGATCAACACCTTCAGGTCAGGCTGACGCGGGGCGACCGGCACCCCCGACACCGGCACCCCCGACACCGGCACCCCCGACACCGGCGCACCGGACACGGGGGCCTCCGGTAGGGCGGACTCGTCCGCCGCGCCGTCCCCGTTCGCGTCGTCAGCGGGGGTCGCCTCGTCGGTGGCGTCAGGGATCGCGTCGGTGGCGTCGTCGCCCGGGGTCGCCTCATCGGTCACGTCGTCGGCCGGAGTCGGCTCGTCGGTCGCGTCGGTCGCGTCGGTGATGGCGGGGTGCCAGATGTCGGCGCTCTTGCGGTTGCCGTTGGTCGGGCCGGGGGTGCGGGTGGCGGTGCCATCGGCCTCCATCGCGGCGAGGGCCTTGGAGGCGGTGGACTGACCCACACCGGCCTCCGCCGCGAGGTCGCGGACGGTGATGCCGTCGGGGTGGTTGGCGAGGGTCCGGGCGACGGTGGCGGCGGTGGTCGGCGCGGCGTTGGCGTTGGTGGACATGGCGAATAAACCTCCGTGCAATAGGGGTCGGCAATAGCGATTCCGTGTGCGCGTGGTGCGCATTCTTTGCGGTTCGCCGGGGCGGTTTTTGTTGCCCACGTCCATGGACCCTCTGCACGCGACGATTGTCAACCCCGTTGCGCAAGACTCTTTACAGGGGCCGCACCGCGTCGCTTCCGGTCTCGATTCAGGAACCGCTACCGCCGTCCGAAACGCCATTTGACGGCCCCGTGTCCGACGCTGTGACACGTTCGGCACGGCTCCCTGGTGCTGCATAGGGTCGGCGGTGCGGGGACCGCTCAACCCGTCTTGCGGGGTCGTGGTTTCCGGATTGATACGACTACGCCGCGCGCCCGGCGGACCGGACGCGCGGCGCTCACCGCAGCCCGTGGGGACCATCTTGGATTGTGCGGAAAATCACTTCATGAATTTATAGGGCCACGCCTTTTTGTCGCATGAAAGGAACCGGGTCAACGGCATTGTTCTCGGTGGCGGTATAGCCTTCGTGAATCTCGTAGTGCAAATGGGGGGCGGACGAGTTTCCGGAGCTGCCGACGTGGCCGATTGGCTGCCCCGCGATCACCGTTTGCCCTATGCGCACCATCGGCTGTCGCACCATGTGGCAGTACCGCGAAACGATGTCGCCCGCGTGCCGGACCTCCGTATACCAGCCGCACCCACCGAGCCCGGGGTAGCCGTCGCTGTCGCACGGCATCGGCCCGCCGGTGGGCTCCCACCAGTCGCCCCCGACGTTGCACCCCACACGCACCACCACGCCCCCGGACGCGGCACGGATGACGGTGCCTTTCGCCGCCATGATGTCGACCCCGTCATGGCCGGGCCGGTCGCCGGTACGGAAGCCGGAACCGGCCGTGCCCGCCACCGGACGGGTCCACCCGGAGGCACTGATCGGCGCACCGTCACAGACGGGCAGCGTTCCGCCGGTATACGCCGCGACGATCTCGGTTGCCCGCTTCTCGTGTTTGGCGTAGGCGTCCGGGTACGCCGACCGTTGCACCTTCTGTGCGGCCTCGGTGAGCGGTAGCCGTTCCCACCCGGGGACGGTGAGGAGACGCTCGTAGAACTTCCCGGCCGCGTATTCGGGGTTCATGATCTGTTCCGGAGTGCCCCATCCTTGCGACGGCCGCTGTTGGAACAGCCCCAACGAGTCATGATCGTTGTCCGGGCCGAGGTCACCGTGGTTGATCAACGAGGATTCTTGGAGCGCGGTGGCAACCGCGACCACCCACCCGCGCACCGGTACCCGCAACCGCTCACCCACGGCCACGATCACCCCGGCGTTACGGGCCTGCTCAGCCGACAACCCCGCCGGGGTGGCACCCGGCGCGGTGACCGCGCCGACGCAACTACCCCCGCCACCGCCCCCGCCGAACACCGACGAGACGACCCCGGCGGTAGCGGCCGTGAGCAACAGCAGCAACCCGGCGACCCCGACCGCTACTCGTCCCACGGCGCGCCACCGTCCCCGCCCGGTGCGGGCAGCCCGGCCAAGCTCACCCGGTCGGGATGCCCGACGATGCGCCAGACCGGCCCCGCCGGACCGCCAGACGCGGCGGCATGGTCGGCGGCGGCGGTGGCGACGGTCACCCCGTCCGGCACCCCGACCCGGCGCAAATGGGCGTGCAGGTTGGCCTCACGGGCGGCGGTAGGTAGCCAGAACAGCACCGGGTACGCCCGCCGGGGCGGTAGGGCGGCATAGCCGGTCAGCTTGCCCACCACCCGGCCCAGCGTTTCGGTACCGAGGTCAGCCTCGACCCAGAACGGCACCGCCCGCCCGTTGTCAGACCACACACCGTGCCCGTCCGGGCATACCAGGTTGCCGCACGCCTCACGACAGCGTGCCTCGTTCCACCACCGCACCAACCGTGCGCCAGGGTGCTCGCGGGCATGAGCCGTGAGCGCGACGAAGAACCCGTTCACGGTCACCAGGTGCGCCAGTGTCGGGGACATGGCCAGACGGGCGGTAGCGTCGCGCACGGCGGCCGGGCGGGGCAGCGCCTCGTCTCGTCCGGCCGCGATGATGGCCGCGCCGACCGGCCCGAGGGTCCACCGCCAGGATTGCGACCCGGGCCGCTGGTAGTGGCGGAACCGGTCGAGGATGTCCCTGCTGTGCAAGGTGTTGAGCCGGTTGCGGGCACGACCGACCGAGCCGAAGGCCAGGTCGACGAGCTGGTCGGTGGTGAAGGTCCGGTGCTGGTCGAGCAGGTCCAGGAGGTGCCAGTCTCGGGGGGTGAGTCGGCCGAGTTCGGCGGCCACGACGGACGCCGTGAGGCGAAGACTGCCGGTGGCAGATGTGCGGGTAGGAGGGATATCTCTTATCAGTCGGTTCCGGTCCACGGGTCCTCCTCACCGCCGTCCAGGTGCGCGTATGACGTGTTCAAGGGGGCGTGTTCACCCGGCTGTTCGTGGTCGTTGGGTTCCTCGTTGGATCGCTCGTTAGAGGTCTCGTTAGAACCCTCGCCCTGAATAGCGAAGGTGTTGCGACCCACCAGTTCCACCGCCGTGTCTTCGGCGGGTGCCGAAGGTTCGGCCTTGGGGACGGCGGTTGCGGTCTCGCCAAGCAACCGGTGACGTTCCTTCATCGCGAGGCCGGTGCGATCACGGGCTGCATGGCGCAGCTCGCCGGCTCGTCCTGGCACGGCCGGTGGTGGAGGCTCGGTGTCGGCGGTAACCGGTGGCACGACCCGCCCGTTGGCGACGGGCCGCAGGACAACTTCGTAGCCACCGAGGCGAATCAGGTCACCGTCATCGAGATACGGGCGCAGGTGCCGGGCCTGATCGATGGCATCGCTAGGGGCCAGGGCGAAGTACACCTTGTTCCGGGCGTTGGCGTCGATCGCCTCGACCATGTCCCCGGACAGTTGGCCGAGGTACTGATGGGCGAGGACGAACGAGGTGTGCAAGCCGCGGGCCTCGGCAAGCGCGTCATCGATCCCGATCGGCAGGTGCAGGAAGTTATGGCACTCGTCCAACACGATCATCGCGTCGGGACGCTCGTCCTCGGGGATGCGGGCGCGGGCGGTGGTGGCCTGCCACAGCCCCGCGAGGAGCAGCGAGCCGACCAGGCGGGTGCCGTCCTCGCCGATGACGCCCTTGGGTAGCCGCGCGAGCATGATGCCGCCGTCGAGGATGTCAGCGAAGGAGAACGTGGTGGCCGGCACCCCGAACAGGCTGTTCGCCATCGGGTGCGCCAGCACGAGGCGTAGCCGGGACAGCAGCGGGGCCACGAGGCCGGAGCGCTGCGCGGCGGGCAACTCGTTGAACCCTTCCCAGAACTCGCCCAGGGTGTTGCCCTCCCACGCGTTCAACCTGCTGGTGACGGCGTTGACCCGGGCGGCCCTCCATGCGGAGTCCGACAGCAGCCGCGGTAGCTGGGCGAGGGTGGCGCCGTCGAGGTGGGCGAGGGTGAGCAGGCCGTGGTAGCAGATGTCGGCGGTGCGGTGGCCCCACCATCGCGACCACACCTTCGCCATCACCGCCGTGAGATTCGCGGCCACGTCGTGCGGGCTGCCGCCGTGCACACTCGGGTCGAGCAGGTTGATCGCCGGTGGCGCGGCCCGCTCGTCCGGGTCGATGAGGACCAGCCGGTCCCCACACGATTTGGGCAGCCGGGCCAGCAGGTCGCGGATGAGGTCGCCCTTGGCCGGGTCAAAAGCGGCGACGCCGCGACCCGCTTCGACGTCGTCCAGGATCATGCGCATCAGCACGGTCGTCTTGCCCGTGCCGGTCGGCCCGAGCGCGTGGACGTGGTACCGGCAATCGGCCAACGAGATCCCGACTCGCATTGGCTGCCCGGCGTTGGCGACGCCGATGACCTTGCCGCCCAGGCCGTGCCGCTGATCGAGCGGCACCAGGTTGAGCCTGCGACCCTCGGCGCGGGTGTTCGACCCGGCCGCCTTGGTCTTGATCTTGTTCAAGGTGCGCTCCAAACGGTCGGTGGATCGTGGCGCTGTTCCGACTCGGCTGGTGGATCGGCGAGCGGCCGGCGGCGCGGGGCCGGAGCGGCGCGGAAGACCTCGCGGGTGGCGGCCCGACGCCGCGACGCCGCGCCGGGCAGGCCGTAGGCGGCCGGCTCGGCGGGCAATCCCGCGAAGGCGGCAGCTTCCGCGACGGAAACAAGGCTCATCCGGGCCTCGGGCACCCACCGGTCAGCCGCCGCGACCGCGCCGGAACGGAGCCGGCGGCGGGTGAAGTGCGCCGAGAGCAGCCCGAACCCGGAGCTGACGTCAGCGGCGGCGGCGACGGCGGCCGGCTTGGTCGGGCCGGCGGCGATGGCGTAGACGGCGACGAGCAGATGCGGCGCGTCGGCATACTTCGCCCGCGCCTGCCGGGCCAGCTCGGCCGTGTACGGGTCGGTCGGGCTGGGGCGTCGCCTCGTGCTTGACGAGCCGGGGGTGAAGAGGTCCAGGACACCGATGAGCAGCGCTCTTAGCCCATCGGCGAGCAGATTCGCGGCGCGGGCCGTTCCCCTGGCTCGGCGTGCGCGCTGCGGGTTGGTCATCGCGCGGCGGAGCAGCCGCAGGCGGTGGGCCGGTGCCCGGCCGAGGTGGACTTGCAGGAGCGCGCCGCCGGTGCGTCCGGCCGAGGCAAGGCCACCGTAGACGGCCCGTAGCCGGTCCTCCTCGGGGGCGCCCGCGTCCACGCCTCGGCGCGGGACCGGTGTGGCGGCCTCAACCAGGGGCAGCCATTCCGGCTGGGTGGGCCAGACCGCGAGAGCGGCCACGGCCCCGGTCGTCCGGACGGCCGGTGGGGTGGTCTGTTCAGCGCGTGCGCCGGGCCAGCCGCGTTGCAGCAGCCGTACGACGGCGGTCGGGTTGACCCCTGGTGGCAGCCACAGTCCGCAGCGCATCCCGTCCGGGTCGGCGGCGACTTCCCAGACGAGCCGTGCCGGGCGCAGCGCCCAGCGGCGCGGCGCGGGCAACGCGGTGGCGAGCAGCCGCCACAGGCCGATCGTCGCGGCCGGGGTGGCGGTCACGGGCGGGGTGATCTGCAGCCATCGCGCTCCGGCGGCGTGCCGCCGCCAGATCCGCCGCCGCAACAGGGTCCACCCGGCCCGTACGGCGACGAGTGCCGCCACGGCGGCGAGGAGCAGCGGCCACCGGTCGCGGACGAGGTGCCACACGGCGTCGGTGGCGTCGTCGCCCCAGGAGCCGCACAGCACCTCGCCCACAACCGAGTCGGGCACGCCGCCCTGACCAAGAACACATCCGGCAGGCTCCGGCGACGATGGTGAGGACAGGACAGGGGTGGGAACCATCGGGGACTCCGATCGGCGGAAGGAAGAGGTTCGCGGGCCGGGTCAGCGGCGGCGGACCGGTGGGCCGGTGACCGGGCCGGTGACGATCAGCTCGTGCTCGGTCGCGGAGGCGTGGCTGTGGAACGCCACCCGGGCTGATCCCGCCGCGAGGAGCGCGTCTCCGCGCTGGCAGGACAGCAGGAACGCCCGCTCGCCGTCGGTGAGTCCGAACGCGTCCGCCACGGCGTCGATCGCCTGCGGCGCTTGCCGCAAAAGGATCTGCGTGGCGGCGTTGGAGACGACGGCGCGGCCGGTCTTGGTGGCGAGCACGTCGGCGGCGTCCTGGGTCACGACGGTCAGACCGACGCCGTGCTTGCGGGCGGACTTGGCGAGGGTCTCCAGGAACACGCCGCCGCGACCGCCGGAGAGCAGTTTCCACGCCTCGTCCACCAGCACCATCCGCAGCACGTCCGGTCGAGCGCCGGAGGCGGTCGCGCCGCGTACGGTGAGCCAGATCGTGTCCAGGGTGAGCAGCGTGCCGACCGGGTGAAGTTGCTCGGGTAGGTCCTTGATGGCGAAGACCACGAGGTGCCCCTGCGCGGCGGTGGTGGTCGGCCCGTCGAACAGGCCCTTCATGCTGCCGGCGACGTAGGGGTGCAGGCGGGCGGCGACTCGGCGGCCCGCGTCGTCAGTGTCTTCTAGGGCGGCCATCACGTCGGCCAGTAGCGGCGCCGGTCGCTTCCAGGTGCGAGGGTCGGTGGTGATTCCCTTGGCCCGGTACGCCGCGAGCACGGCAACATCGAGGGACCGGGCTTCGTCGCCGGGCAGGGGCGCGCTGACGGCGGTGTCACCGCTGCCCATCACGGTCACGAGCGTGTGCAGGAACCGTGCCCGGTCGTTGAGCGCGTCGCCGTCACCGGGCGGCAGGTCGAGAGGGTTGATCTTCACGCCGGCCGCGCCGAGGCGGATGACGGTGCCGCCGACCGCGTCGGCCAGCCGGAGGTACTCGTCTTCGGGGTCGATGACGAACGCCTCCACCCCGAGGCACAGGTTGCGCAGCAGGTCGAGCTTGGCCAGGTAGGACTTCCCTTCCCCGGAGCGGGCGAGGATGACGGCGTTGTAGTTGGACTGCGCCCACCGGTCCCACACGACCACCCCGGCCGAGTGCAGGTTGAGCCCGAACAGCACCCCCATGCCGCTGTCCCCAGCGGTGTCCGGCAGGTCGGGGCTGGTGAACGGAAAGCTCGCGGCGAGGGCGTCAGTGTCGAAGACCCGCTTCAACCCGAGCGCGTCGAACGCCAGGGGTAGGCCGCTGATCCAGCCCTGCAACTGCCGCCACGTCACGGGCGCGGTGTTGAGCAGCAGCGAGGCGGCCAGGGACCGCACCTCCGCTATCCGGTCGGCGAGGTCGTCTGGGCTGGTGCCGTGGACGGTCAGGTACAAGCCGAGGCGGAACAGTCGGGCCTCGCCTCGGGCGACACGCGTGGCCAGCTCGGCGGCGTCGGCCGCGGCGGCGTCGAGTTCGGGATCGTCGAGGCGGCCCTTGGCCGCGTCGTGGCGGCGGGAGGACTCGAACCGGCCGCGCTGCTTGCGCAGCCGCTCGGAGGCCACCGCCGGCGGGACCGGCTCGATGTGGAAGGCGGCGTCAACAAGGCCCGGGTAGGACAGAATCGGTTCGGCCCACCCGGGGCCGACCTCGGCCGGGTAGCCGACGACGGCGAGGGTTGCGCTGTAGCCGTCCCCGACCCGGACGTGTCGGCCGTCGACCTCTACGGCGTCCGGGGAACCGGGCAGGATCGTGGTCGACTCGGGCGCGGGACGCCGCCGCGTCGGCAGCAGTGCAGAGAGCAGGCTCATAGGTCGTCACCTCCGGCAGATGTGGCGTAGGGCGTGAGGGCCGGGGCGGTGGGGTCGAGGCTGGCCGCGAGCCGCACCGTGGCATCCGGCCCATCGAGGACCCGGGCGGGAACCTCGCAGCCGGCGAGGGCACGCACCGCCTCGGCCGCGTGGTGCGCGGCGTGGTGCGGGCCGCGTCGGCTGCGCACGGCGACGGTGACCTGCCGGTGCAGCAGCTCGCGCTGCCCGGCCAGGTCATCGAGGAACGCCACGTGCGCGCGGGCTGCCTCCTCCAACGCGGGGTGCGCCAGCCCCGGGGCGGCGGCGAGGAACCGGTCGGCGAGGTAGGTCAGGTCGACCCGTTGCGCCCGCACCACGATCTGCGCCGGGCCGTCGAGGCTGTGCAGCCACCGCGCGAACCCAGCCACCAGGCCGTTCTGCTCCCCAGGTGTCCGCAGCCCGAATGCCACCGTCGAGGCGGCGACCAGGCCCGTCGTGCCGTCCGAACCGAGATCGACCAGCCCCTCGCCGGTAATGCCCCTCGCGGGCAGCCGCAGCGGTGCGGGCAGCGGTAGCCGTTCACCCGGACCAGCGGTGGTGACAACCCACGCCGGAGCCGGGATGACCGGCCCGTCGGCCGGCACGAGCCGACGCGGACTGCGGCGGTGCCGCAGCGCCGCGAGGACCCAGGCGTCGAGACCGATGCCGTCCCGGCGGCCGACCGCGAGCAGGAACGCCCCAGCGGCAACCGGCATCGCACCCGCGAGGAACACCAGCGGATGCACGAGAGTCGCCACCGCCGTCCACACCGCGTAGAGCAGCAGACCCGTCACGGCCAGGATCACCAACTGCCGTCCCGACATGCCGAACGCGAGCCTGTCCGGCCGCTCGATGTCTGCGGGAACCCGAGCCCGCATCGGAGCCTCGTCGCTGTGGCGGCTCACCCCTGATCACCCCTCGGTTTCGATGACGAGCGCGGCACCGGACCGGACGATCGAGCCGGCGGTGGGGACGGCGGGGACGGGGACGGCCCGGTACGGACGGCGGTCGGACCCGCCGGGGTCGCACCAGCCGCCGGGGACGGGGACGGGCGCGGCGGCGGGGTCGGGGCCACTGATCGCCGACCGTCCGTGGACGGCGGGACGGACGAGGCCGGTGGACGAGGCCGGGGTGCGCTGGCGGCTGGTGCTCGCCGGGCGGCGGACGGGGTGCTCGGGTTGGCGGCGGGTTGCCCACTCGGGGTGGCGCGCCGCGCCGCCGTAGGCCGTGTCCCGGGGGTCGAGGCTCGTCGTGACCCGCCGGCTCCCGGTGCGGCCGGAGCTGTGGAGAACACCGGCGTGACCGGGGCAGGTGGCCGGCGCGGCGCGCTCTGTGGCGCTGGTGCGGCGGAGAACGCCACCGCCGGTGCCGCGCCACTGGGTGTCGCTCTCGGTGTCGTGGCCGTGGCATCGCTGAAGGCGACTCGGGCGGGCGGTGCGGCCGGGGCCGGTGGACTCGGCTGAGGCGCGAACGGGTGAGAGAACTGCGCGGCCGGGACACCACCGGACGGCGCTGGCGGTGGAGTGGACGGGGCCGCCGGGTGGCTGAAGGTAGGGGCGGCGTTCGTCCCGGACGGCGCGGACAGCGGCGTATGGGTGACCGGGGCGTGGCTGAAGGCCGCCGGTCCCGGCGGGGACGGCGGGACGGGAGTCGGCCCGAGACGGGGCGGACGAGGTGGACGGGGCGGACGGGGGCCGCCCGACGCTGGACGGGGACCGGGCGGACGAGGTGCCGTCCGTCCGGCGGTCCGGGCCGCGCTCGCGCCGCCCAGGATGCCGGCCGCCGCGCCGAGCGTCTTGATGGTCAGGTAGGCGTGCATGAGCTGGCCGAGCAGTCCCCTGCCGTTGCGCTGTCCGAGCGGGCCGAGGACGAACTGCCGCATCCAGCCCGGCAGTTTGATCAGCAGCCAGAGCATCGTCAGGCAGACCAGGACGCCGAGGAGCCCGTCTGCGGTCGAGGGCACGCCCAGCACGGTCGGCCCGGCGGGGGTCAGGAAGACCTTCACCGTGGCCATGACGACGATCGCCTGACCGATCTGCAAGCCAAGGCAGGCGGCGAAGGCACGCCACCAGGTATGGGCGATGCCTTCGGTGAGCGGGCTGGCATGGCAGATCAATGCCGCTGGCGCCACGCCGACGAGGATGACCAGCGCGGCCAGCCGCAGGATGAAAGTGAACTCCACAAGCAGGCACATCACGACCACGGCGACGGCCAGGACCACCATCAGGAAGCCCTTGCCCTGCAGGGCGTTGTCCGCGATCTGCCCAATGGCTGCGGCCGCGGCCGGGCCGTCCACCGTGTTCCCGGCGATGGCCACGGTGAGCGCGTTGGTAAGCACGATGGCCTGCTGACCGATGAGCAGACTGCCGTTAGCCAGCACCGCGCCCAGCGCGATCCGGGGCAGCACCTGCTTGAGCCCATGCTGGCTCTGCAGGGTCTCCCTGGTCGTGATGAGGAAACCGTTGGCGACGATGAACAGCACGAAGACGCCATTGGCCGTGATCAGACTGGTCGTCCAGATTGCCTTGACGTGCTCGTTGTCGGTGAGGTCGGGGGTGGACAGCCACGACGCGCCGAGGGCTTCCATCACCGGCTGAAGAGCCTGCTCGGCGGCCCAGACGACCAGGTCGACCACGGCCTTGCGGATCTGGCCCCCGATGTCGTACCAGGGCGGATCATCGTCAACGGATGGCTGGCCGGGAGTCGGGGCCGGGCCGGGCGTGGGTGCCGGCGTGGCCGGCGCGGAGGGAGGCGGGTCCACTCCCGGCGGGCGGACGCCAGGGTCAGGCACGCCGGGCGTTGGCGGCGTACCGGGTGCGGTAGCGCGCGGGCCGGGTGCCGGGCTCGGCTCGGCGTGCGCCGGCCCGGCCCAGGTCAGGGCAAGGCCGGCGAGGATCACCAGGCCGAGCAGCAGCAACGCCACCGGTCGGACCGGGCGGCGGATTCGGATCGCGAGGGCAGTCATCAGGCCACCCAGGCGCCGACGATGGTCACGAACAGCGGCGCGAGCAGCGCGAGGGCGTAGCCGATCGCGGCGGACCGCAGCGCGAGCTTGGCCTTCTCCACCTCGCCGGGGTCGCCATTCGCGGCCATGTAGCGCAGCCCGCCGACGGTCAAGAAGAGCGTGGCAACGGCGACGAGGATGCCGATCAGCCAGGTACGGATGTTGTTGGCGACCTGCTGGATCGACTCGACGGCCAGCACCACCGGGGCGGGCTCGGCCGCGTACGCCATCTGTGGCACGGCGACGAGGACTGCGGTCACCGCGGCGGTGTTGAGGAGGACCAGCGCGGCGCGGACGGTTCGAGGACGGTATCGACGCAGGCGGCGGACGAATGGCCGTCCGCGCCTGCCGGCCCCGAGGCGGCGGCCGGCCGCCGCCTCGGGGCACGGGAAGGGGACGTGGTTCATGGGGTTGGGCACCTCCGGTGCGCACGCCTCAGCAGCCCGCAACGGGGCATGGGTGCGCGAGTGGGCGACGAAGGCGGGACCGGACGATGCGCTTGGTGAGGTGACCTGTGGTGCCGACCGGCGCGGCCGTCCTCCTCACCGGGAAGGCGATGGGCCGGGGACCGTGCGGGGTGTCAGCGCCGTCAGCGGGTCCGGTCGGAACAGGTCACCTGCGCGGAAGAGTCCCGCACTAGGGGATTACAAATCCGAGCCTCGGATTGGAAACCCGCAGCTCAGACAGGCTGCTTACAGACGCTTCCGCACGGAAGGCACGTCCAGGGCCAGGGTCGCGGTGGCCTCGTTGATCACGTCGGCGTACGGCTCGGACAGCTCCCCGGACTCGATCGCGGCCTTCAGCCGGGCGACGGCAGCCGTCCGGCGCTTGTAGAGGTTCCAGCGGGGCTGGCCGGTGCGCTCGGCGTAGGCGGTGAGACTGACCTCTTCCAGGTACGTCGCGCCGATCAGCTCCGCCTCCTGGACGGTGATGACCTCGGCGTTGACCGCGCGGGCGAGAACGAGATCCGGATGGCCGTATGGGGCCGGCGGCAACACCGCCCCCGGGGCGTGGTTCGGCGCCCCGGACGAGGCCGGCTCCTGCTCGCGCAGCTCGGCGCGGGCCTTGGAGAACGCGGCGGTCAGCAGGTTGCCGACCACGCCGGGCTTAGCTACATCGACCGTGCCGAGGGCGCGGAGGAAGTGCTCGACGATGGCGGCCTGCACGTCGCCGGTGAAAAGCTTGGCCAGCAGGTACGCCTTGAACCGCAGGCCCGGCAGCGCGACGCCGACCGCGCCGGCACGCCACGCCGGGTCTCCGGTACGGGCGCGCTGCGCCAGCAGCCGCCACGCCGCGTCCCGGGCGGCGTAGCCGCAGGACGGGTGCATGAGGATCGCCGACAGCTCGGGCAGTGCGATGCGACGGCGGGGCAGGCCGTGGCCGAGGCTGCGGCCGTCCACCGACAGCGGGCTCGACCCCTGCCCCATCAGCCGGAATCGGTACTCGATGTCGTTGAGCAGCGTCTCACCGCGCCGGGAGACGGCTGGCTCGGTAGCGGGGGTACGACGGTCCATGGTGGTGCTCCCTCGTGATGACCGTGTGCCGTCCGGCGGGAGTGCCGGTCAGCGCTGTGCCACCACGCCACCAGGGCCTTTGAACAGATCATGAACACTCCTGATCTTGTTCAAGGTGCCTCGACCCGTGTTCAACCCAGCCGCCGCCGACCCTCGTCAATGCGTCTCGACGTCAGCCGGCGGACACCCCGAGCCGGGGTGTTCAACCCGTCGCCAGGCTGTTCAAGACCCTTCATGCCGGGCGCAACCACGTCGGAACGGCACCCTTGAACACGCACCACCCACGGGGATGAAGCAGGACGCCACGAGCGACTCTCGCCGGGCGTGCTCACGCCCCATCGCGATCTTGTTCAAGGTCCCGATGCGGTCGGCCGCCTCGTGTTCAAGCAGATGACGATCTTGTTCAAACCAGCGAGGATCTTGTTCAACCGGTCACCGATACGTCGGCAATCCGCGTGGCTCGCGTGATGTCGACAGCCCGGTGTCTCGACGGCTGTGACCTGCGTGTTCAACCCGTTGAGGATCTTGTTCAACCGGGCGGCGTCGAGCGACGCACCCGGATCGGCACTGGGCGCGGCTTCCAATCCGAGGCCCGGATTTGTAATCCCCTAGTGTCAGCGCTTGTCGGCGGACGTGGCCCACACGCCCATGCCGAAGCCCAGCTCCACCGCCCCCGGTGACCGGCCTCAGCCGGTACCAGTCGGGCTGCTCCTTCCCCGCACCCGCGTCCCGCGCACGCCCCGTCCGGGAGTGCCGGACTGGCACGGGCTCTCCCCGAACCACCTCGCCTACCTCATCCGCCGCTACACCGACGCTGGTGACGTGGTGCTCGATGTCGACGCGCACCCCGCCGCCATCGCCGCGACCGCCTACCTGCGTCGGGTACCGGCCCGGCTGGTCACCGGTCGCCACGGTCTGCGCGTGCGGCTCCTACCGCCCGCGCCCGGACGCCGGAACCGCCGCGTGGCGCGCTGGCCCGGTGCGCGCGTCGACCTGATCCTGGCGACGCTGCCGGGAGGGGCAAAGCGCCTCGCGCCAGACGACGTGGCCACAGCGATGACCGCCTGGCGGCCTCTGCTGCGCCCCGGCGGGTTCCTGCTCGTCGGACTCACCACCCCGCAGCCGCAGCCGGGCGAGTTCAGCCACCGAGCCACAGTCATCGCCGCCGCCCGCGCCGCCGGACTCTTCTACCACCAGCACATCCCCGCCGTCCTCGTCCCGCTGCCCGAGCACGAGCCACGCACCGCCCCGGAACACCCCGACGAGGCTGACGACGGCCGGCGCCTGCTCGCTGGCCGTCACCTTCCGGCGTTCCGGGACTTGCTCGTGTTCGGCACCACCGCCACCGGTGAGGAGAACACCCGTGCCTGAGCCTCGTCCGACGTTCCACACCGCCGGCCCCCACGCCTCCGAACCGCCGCACCCCAGCGCGTCTGACCTGGCAGCCCTGCTCGCCGAGGGCTACCTCGGCTCGGTCTGGCTCACCGGTCAAACCGCATCGCGCGACCTTCGGCGCGGCCGGTACACCCCGGAGTCGTTGACGCACCCCGGCAAGATGCTGCCGACCATCCCCCGGTACGCCGTCCGCACCTACACCAACCCCGGTGACGTGGTGCTCGACCCCATGGCCGGCATCGGTACCACCGTCATCGAAGCCATGCGCCTCGGCCGTCACGGTGTCGGGGTCGAGTACGAAGCTGAATGGGTCGCCAAGGCGGCGGACAACATCCGCCACACCCTCCAGGCAGGGGCATCGGGCCGGGGCGAGATCTATCACGGGGACTCGACCGCGCTGCCGTCCCTGCTGCCGGCGAGCCTGCACGGGCAAGTCTCCTTGGTGATCACCTCACCGCCGTACGGGCCGTCCACCCACGGGCACGTCCGCACCCCCGGCCCGAGGCGCGGCAAGGTCCGCAAGATCCACCACAGGTACGGCGGCACGGACAACCTCGCCTACCGCAGTCACGGCGAACTCGCTGACGGGTTCACCGCGATCCTCGCCGGCTGCGTCCAGCTCCTGCGTCCCGGCGGACACGTCGTCGTCACCGCCCGCCCCTACCGCCGCCACGGCGAACTCATCGACATCCCCGGCATGGTCGCCGCCGCCGGCATCAACGCCGGCCTCGAACTCGTCGAGGAATGCATCGCCCTCATATGCGGCGTCCGCGACAGCGTGATCATTCCCCGGGCCTCGTTCTTCCAGCAGAAGAACACCCGTGACGCCATCGCCACCGGCGACCCGCAATGGCTCGTCCAGCACGAAGACGTCGTGGTCCTCCGCGCCCCGCGGCCACCCCGGCACGACTTCACCCAGAGCCGATCAGCCAGCGTCCATGCGCACGCTGATCGGCTTGATGCCTTCACCCCGTCCCGGATGGATCGACGTGCACACCCGGCGCGCCCAGCGAACAGCAATCCCAACGACAGCGCCACCGACACCCGGTCCCACGCGGGCCGGGACGTTGAAAGGACACCCGATCCGTGCCCGCCCAACTCACAGCCCACCCACGGGGTCATACAGCCCAATGCAACCACCGATCCCGGCAGGCCATACCCGCCGCCCGGATCGCCCGACACGGCGGATCAGTGATGACCGCCCCGACTCCCGCCCAGTGGCGGCCCGACCCCCTCCTAACCATCGATGACGTCGCCGCCTGGCTAGGCAAGCCGAAGAACACCCTCTACGCCTGGCACAGCCGAGGCAAGGGACCACGCGCCATCCGCGTCGGCAACACCCTGCGCTACCGGCGCAGCGAAGTCGAACGCTGGCTCGACGACCACACCGACCCGGAGCGCTGAACCATGGCCCGACCCCCACTACCCATCGGCACCTTGGGCACGATCCGTACCGAGAAGCTCGGCCCCAACCGGTACTGCGCCCGAGCCCGATACCGCGACCACGACGGCAAAACCCGCGACGTCGAGGCCACCGACACCACCGCCCCCGCCGCCATACGGGCGCTCAAAGTCAAAGTCCGCGACCGTGTCGCCCCTAACGACGACGAAATCACCAGGGAGACGCACGTCAGCACGCTCGCCGCTCTGTGGCTGGAGGAGATAGCCGCAGAGGAACGGGTATCGCCGCAAAGCATCAGCAGGTACGAGATCAGCGTGCGCGTCTCGATCGTGCCGGCTTTGGGTGAACTACGAATCCGAGAGGCCAGCGCAGGCCGCCTCGACAAGTTCCTGCGGAAGATAGCCGAGGACCGTCCCTCAGCCGCCAAGAGCGCCAAGGTCGTCCTCGGCCAGATGTTCGCCCTGGCCGTCCGCCGGGGTGCGCTCACGACAAACCCCATCCGCGACACCGGCCAACTACGAAAGCCCCGCAAGAAGGTCGTCGCGCTTGATCGGGAGCAACTGGACGACGTTCGTTCGGCGATCCGGAAGTGGCAGCAGCCCACCCCGGGCAAGTCGGGGCCTCGGCCCACGAGCGACCTGGCCGACATCGTTGACCTCATGCTCGCCACCGGTGCCCGCATCGGCGAAATCCTGGCAGTGCGGTGGGAAGACGCCGACCTCGCCGCTGAACATCCCACCCTCACGATCTGCGGCACCATCATCTACATCAAAGGCAAAGGCTTCTTCCGGCAGGAATGGACAAAGAGCGATGCCGGCTACCGCTCAGTCGTCCTGCCACGATTCGCCGTCGGGATGCTCTTGGGGCGCAAGCTCACCGCCGCCGCCGACCCCAACGACGCGATCTTCCCCTCCCGACGTGGCACCTGGCTGTCTCCACCTAACGTTCGCCGCCAGTGGCGCGCAGCCCGCGCTGACACCGGCCTTGAATGGGTCACTCCCCACACGTTCCGCAAGACCGTTGCCACCTTGATCGACAAGGAGGCCAGCACAGAAAGCGCCGCCGCACAGCTCGGCCACGGGAGTAAGGAGACCACCAAGAAGCACTACATCGTTAAGCCCGCCCTTGCCCCCGACAGCTCTGCCATCCTCGAACGGCTCGGGGGCAGGTCGGAGTCAGGCGATTCCGAACCCCGCAACCCTGGCCCGACCCGGACCGCATAGACCGGCCATGTGTGGCGGCCAGTACGCCTGCCACGCGGGTCTGCCGAACCTGATCGCCCCGGGCGTTAGTGAGGGGTTTTCGGGGGAGGGTTCGAAACTACATAGACAACCATAAAGGCCCTGGCCAGCTTTTTGCTGGTCAGGGCCTTTATGTGGTGCGCCGCCAGGGACTCGAACCCCGAACCCGCGGATTAAGAGCTTGATCTTGGGGGAGGTACCCGATCCAAGCGGGGTCGAGTGAGTCCATCTGGTCGCTGTTGTGGCCCGAACCAGCCGGGTCGGGCGTCCAGCCAGTCCACCCGACCACGGGTCCGTCCATGGCGCCTGAGCACCCGTCGAGCACCAATGAGCGCCACAGTTGGTCAAGCAGGCCGGGTCAGCGTCTAGCGGGGTGGTGACGGGCGAGTCTCTGCCTGGGCGACGAAGGACGTCCGCGCCGATCCAGGTATCCGCAGCCGGCACCCCCGGACGACGCCCAACGCCCCGTCAACCACGGGCTCCGCCCAAGCAGCCCCCGCAACTCGTCCTCGCGCACGCCCCCACGTCGTCCTGCCACGTGACGACCTGGCCAGCCAGCGTCTCACCCAGCCGGCACCGAGGTGGCCGTAGAGCTGCGCTGATCGCCGCAATCAACAGGCGGATGGCAGCTAGGTCAGATCGGTCTCCGGTGCCTCGTCTACCATCATCCGTCGGGTGTAGCCGCCATGCCACGCCCGTCGCCACGGCCCGCCGACAGGGGTGCCGCCGCCAGGTGGCAGACCCCCAGCGCCCCACCAAGAAGCACCAAGCCAGGGCGGGCAGATCGCACTCCCAGCGGCTGACGCCTGAGGCTACGTACAGTCTCAGCCTTTGCGTAGGCTCTGGGAGCAACTGCCAGGTGAAGGATAGGACGTCGACCTTGCGAGCCGAGACTAGAGACAGCGTCAACAAGGTGTGGGCACTCTGTAACGCGCTGAAGGACGACGGCGTCACTTTCCACCAGTATCTTGTAGAGCTGTCGTACCTCCTGTTCCTGAAGCTTGCTGCCGAGTTGAAGGTCGAGCACAAGCTTCCACAAGGATGCAGCTGGAGCGCTCTCACAGAATGCCCCGAGAACGTCCTCCTGGAGCGGTATGGAGGATTGCTTCGCTCGCTTGCGACATCAGACTCCGCGGTTGTCAGCAGGATCTTTGCGCAGAGTCGCACCTCCATAAAGAAGGCCAAGACCCTCAGAGTCCTCGTTCAGAGCATCGACCGCTTCGCTTGGTACGAGATCTCTCGCGAAGGCCTAGGGGACCTTTACGAAGGCCTACTCGAAAAGAATGCGAATGAGAAGCGGTCGGGTGCCGGACAGTATTTCACGCCAAGACTGTTGATCGACAGCATAGTCCGGGTGATGAAGCCAACGCTGCGAGACGTAATTCAAGACCCAGCTGCAGGTACTGCAGGCTTTCTCGTTTCAGCCGGCAATTATATTCGAGCGACCAGCGATACATGGTCCGAAGTCTCAGAAAAAGAACTTTCGGCCATTTTTCATGGAGTCGAACATGTCGACGACACGTATTCACTTGCCCTGATGAACCTGTTCTTGCATGGCCTCGTGAATGATGATGCTGTCGGATTGGTATACGGAGACACGCTGTCAAGCGCAGGTGAGGACCTCCCGCCGGCAACTCTCATCTTGAGCAACCCTCCTTTCGGAACCAAGCGTGGAGGTGGCCTTCCGGATCGCGACGACCTCCCCTTCCCCACAAGCAATAAACAACTCTGCTTTGTTCAACACATCATTTCAGCGCTTGCGCCCGGTGGACGGGCGGCGATCGTAGTACCTGACAACGTCTTATACGAGGAGACGGTGGGTCTCAACGTTCGCCGGTACATGATGGATGCGTGTGACCTTCACACCATGCTCCGCCTGCCACCAGGGCTCTTCTACGCGGCTTCCGTGAAGACGCATGTGCTTTTTATAACTAAGAACGATGGCCACAGCGTTCAAGGCACCAAGGACCTCTGGTTGTATGACCTCAGAGGGCAGGGCAATGGGCGCAGCAAATCCGAGAGTCTCACCCAAGATATGCTGCGAGCGTTCGAGCATGCCTATGGGCATGACCCGAACGTTGCCCCTGGAGCCCGACGCACAAGATATGAGTCCCTCAGCGACTCATATCAGGTTTTCTCGCGTGCGGAGATCAGGGAGCGCGGGGACAACCTGGCACTGTCTATAGGGGTAGAGCCCACCGTTGAGTCGCAGGAGGACCCCGAGGAGGCTCTACTACTCCTCGAAAAGAGCCTAGAAAGTAGCATGTCTGCGCTTAGAGAGCTCAGCGATATGGTCCGAAGGGGACCAGCGTGAGCAATCTGCCTTCGCCGCACCCCGTCAAGCTCGGCGAATGCGTGTACGTCGCGACCCGGTCGAAGGCGGAACCCTCGGAGATCCCTGGCGAGGCATGGTTGCTGGAGCTGGAGGATATCGAGCGGGATACCGGCCGACTCTTGCAGCGCGTGACCAAAGCCGAACGGGCGCCTAGAAGCGAAAAGACGCGGTTCTTGGCGGGCGACATCCTTTATGGCAAGCTTCGTCCATATCTGAACAAGGTCATCCAGGCGACAGATAGCGGTTATTGCTCTACCGAGATTGTTCCGCTTCGAGTCCCCCACGCCCTCGAAGGTAAGTACCTCTACTACTGGATGCAACATCCTACTTTCCGAGACTATGCGAATGTTGTTAGTCAAGGAACTAACATGCCCAGGGTTAGTCCTGCGAAGCTTCGCGACGCCCCTTTCCTACTCGCCTCGGCCTCGCGGCAGCGCTCCATCGCCGACTACCTCGATGACGTCTTTCTCCGCATTGAAACTATTCGTGACGCTGTAGCACAGGTTCCGAATACTCTAGACGCGGTTTGGGCCTACCATGCTGAGCGGACCCTAGGTGAGCTTGCTGAACGAGAACCGACGGTACGGCTAGAAGACGTCGTAATAAGGGCGAACTACGGGACTAGCAAGAAATCTTCTCGGGAGGGCCATGTTCCGGTCCTGAGAATGGGCAACTTGCAGGACGGCGAGATCGACTGGTCCGATTTGGCCTACAGTTCCGACCATACGGAAATCGACAAGTACGGCCTCAATGAGGGCGACCTGCTTTTCAATCGCACAAATAGTCCTGAGCTTGTCGGAAAAACGGCTGTATATCGTGGGGGCCGTCGCGCGATCTTCGCCGGGTATTTGATTCGTCTCCAACTCGCGGAAAACGTGCTTCCTGAGTACCTTTCCGTTGTGCTCAACTCGCCCCTAGGGCGCGCCTATTGCCGCAGCGTCAAAGTCGATGGCCTGAGTCAGTCGAACATCAACCTGAAAAGCCTACTCAATTTTCGTTTTACTCTGCCCAGCGTCGCTAGGCAGGAGGCCGTCGTGAATGGGCTGATGGCGGCCAAGAAGCACGTCAGGCACCTCCAGCAGGCTGGGATGGATATCCTCGAGGGCCTTCCCGGCGTGCGCGATATTGCCTTACGACGGGCCTTTGCCGGGCTGCCGTCATCACGGAGTGCGTTCGATGAGGCGGACTCATTGCTGCTCGAGGGGATCGAGGAGGGGGTGCGTTCGATGGCTCAGCGGGATGTGGTTGATGCTCGGGAACGCCGTAACCGGCCGAAAGTTGAAAATCGACGGCTGCTAAGTCGCGGAGAGATTTCCGGAGACCATCTGAGCCAACTGATCCAGAGCGACAATGGCCTTAGACCCATAGATCTATGGGAGGAGTCGAGGCTCAGCATTGATGACTTCTACGATCAGCTTCGTGACGAAGTCATTGCCGGCCTTATCGTGGAACTTCGCTCGGACGACGATGACTCGGAACGAAGGTTGGTGCGGCGGTGAAAATCCTCAGCTTGAGCCTGCCTAGCTACCGGAACTTGCGAGACTTTGTAATCAACTTTGACGAGGAGCAATCGACAACTGCGCTTATTGGTGGAAATGGCACGGGTAAGTCACACCTCATCGAAGCGATTGTAGAAATCTTCCGAGATCTAGAGAATGCAGAGGCGTCAGCCTTTCCTTACACGATTCTGTATACGTGTCGAGGGCAAACCATAGAGGTTTCTAACGACCCAACTAAGATCTCACGACCCCTAACGATCAACGTCAACGGCGAGCGGCTTACTCAGAAGCGATTCCGCGAGCAGGCGGGGCAACTCCTCCCCAGCTACGTGTTCGCCTATTATTCTGGGTGGAGCGACCGTTTGGAGAGGCAGTTCGACGAGCCGACCCGTCGCCATTACGAAGCAGTGATGGATAGTGGGGGCGTTGGCCTGCCGCTCAGGCGTATGTTCTTCTGCCGCAAGGAATATAGTCAGCTAGTCCTGCTCGCCTTCTTCCTGGCTCCGCCGGACATCGCTCGTGTTGTCCTCGAGAAGTACCTCGCGATTGCGGACTTCGACTCCGCGCTATTTGTCCTCAAACGCCCCTGGTGGTTTAGCGGCAAACCCAATCGGGCCCAACTTGAGGATGGTGATCCGCGATTCTGGTATGCGCGCGGTGCCTTCCGGCCCTTCCTTGCAAAGTTGTGGAACGAATCATTAGCCCCTATCCGGGTCGAGGATCGTGTTGCAAGGGATATTCGGAAGCAGCCGGAGCAGTCGGAGCGTCAGTATCTATTCCTACGAGATTTGAACAGCCTTGCCCGGCTCCAACGTTCAGGCGACGAAGTTAAAGAACTATTCGGCCACCTAGAGAGCCTGTTTCTATGTGACCTAATCGATGAAGTGCGGGTCGTAATTCGTCGAACCGATGGCCATCGAGTTAAGTTCGTCCAGATGAGCGAAGGTGAGCAGCAGTTCCTAACCGTCCTAGGGCTGATGCTGTTCACGAGGAACGACGAGTCGTTGTATCTGCTCGATGAGCCGGATACGCATCTGAATCCAATCTGGACCTACGAGTATCTAAGCCTGTTGCAGGATACTATTCGCCAAGACAAGGGGCAGCTTCTTGTCGCGACTCATAATCCTCTTATGATCGGTGGTCTAGTCCGCGAGCAGGTGCGTCGCTTCAACCGTCAAGGCACGAGCCATGTCGCGACCGAGCCGGAATACGATCCTGTCAGCATGAGCATCGAGGGGGTTCTCCGCTCGGAGATGTACGGCCTTCGATCAACCCTTAGCAAGCAGGTGCTCGCACTTCTTGACGAGCAATATTCGCTTCTGGGAGAGGACCTTTCCGATCAAGGAAGAGCGCGCCTGAGTCAAGTGTCCCGTGAGTTGAACGAGCTTGGCATTGCGCACACCTATCCTAACCCCTACTTTAATAGCTTCGCGGCTGCATTGGCACGTCGAAGGCAATCGGATGCAGTAACGCTAACTGAGGAGGAAATGGGCGAGCAAGCTGCTCTGTCGGACCAAATTCTTCGTGAGCTCGAACTGGAGGAGACCGAGGATGGGGAGTCGGCTTGAGATATATTAGGATGCCCGCTCCCCCCCACCCGGAGTGGCTCAAAAAGGCGGCGGATATTCTAGCTGAGCTGGACGAGGCGTCAAGCTCAGATGAGCGGCATAAGATCATCGACGACAACGCCGCGTTTTGGGGGCAACTGAAGCCTTGGCTACTTGAGCTGTCCCATAAGAAGTGCTGGTTTTCAGAGGCCAAGGATTGCTTCAGCCACTGGGACGTTGAGCACTTCAGGCCGAAGAAGTCCGCTCGCGGAATTAACGGCGAAACGGACGACGGATACTGGTGGCTGGCCTTCGACTGGCGCAACCTTCGAATCTGTGGCACGGCTGGAAACCGGAAGAAGGGCACGTTCTTCCCTGTCCGCGAACTGACCCAGCGCGCGACCCGCGATAGTGATTTACGCGCCGAGCAGTTCGACCTCCTCGATCCTGCAGACGAAGAAGATCCCGCCCTTCTGTTCTTCAATGTTTTCGGTGATGCCATTGTTGCCCCGTACGTCACAGACTCATGGGAGCAGCATCGGGTGAAATACTCGATAGAGCGTTACAATCTCAATTCGTTTGAGGCGCTTCGCACGAAGCGGCAACAGCGATGGTCCGAGTGTTGGGGCTATATCTGCGAGTACCGGAACGAACTAACGGCCTTCCAACGAGACTCGAGCAAGGTGATTGCCCGCGACCGTGCTAAACGACTGGCCGGAACGATCCGAGCAATGCTTGGAGAGGACGAGGAGTTGTCGGCCGTTGCACGCGCTTGCCTTATCAGCGCCAATGACCCTCGTCTGTTCGGCTTCTTGCAAAGCAAATGAAGCGGCACCTGATCTCCAGCCGCCGTTACTGCCGATACCGCCACCTTATCCGCAGGTCGCGCTTGAACGTAGCCGGGGTGATCGCTTACCTCGCCGTGGAGCGCGGATTCCAGGACCCGCTTCGTCAACAGAGGAGCCGAGGCCTGCGAAAGCAATAGCCCCTGCCCAACGACAGCGCTGCAAACTAATTGGTCTTCTGATGCCTACTGCGGCCGTTCTCCCTGTCGGGGCCGGCCGCCAGGGATGCCGCCGTACGGGTCCTGATTGCCTTCATTAGGTCACTCGCCAACACGGGGTCGACCAGGAGGTGGGCGCTGGCAACGACGGATGGCAGCCTCCGGGTCTATGCCGGCCTTGTTGAGCCACGTCGTCGCGGGACGACCGATGCGGTTGCTTCTGCCGCGGCATGAGATAGCTCGGGTAGAACGTCGCCGTAGAACTTGGCGGTGAAGTGGGGGCTGGAGTGTCGGAGTCGGTTGGAGATGACTTTCATCTGGATGCCGGCGGCGAGTCCCATGGTGGCGGTGCCGTGGCGGAGGTCGTGGAGCCGGATGGGTGGTAGCCCGGCTTGCGTGGCGAGGTGGTGGAAGTGGTCGGTGACGTCGGCAGGGTGGAGTCGACCACCGGTGGGTGTGGTGAACACGAGTCCGGTGGTGGTCCAGGCAGCACCGGCGGCGAGGCGTTCGCGGTGTTGCCGAATGCGGTGGGCGCGCAGCACAGCGACGGTCTCAGTGTCGAGAGCGACCGCGGCCTCGCTGTCGGTGGTTTTCGGAGTGTCGATGGCGGTGGCCCAGCCGTGTTGGACGAGTTGCCAGCGAACGGTGAGGGTGGCTGCGTCGAGGTTGAGGTCGTCCCAGTGCAGGCCGCAGGCTTCGCCGCGGCGGAGGCCGGTAAAGGTGACGAGGTGGTAGAGGGCGTAGAGCCGGTCGCCGGCGTCGTGGGTGTGGTCGAGGAATCTGCCGGTGTGTTCGGGGGTCCAGATCATGACGGGGCTGGGGGTCTTGCCGGTGTCGCGCCAGGTGCGGATGCGTTGGTCGGTCCAGATGGTGGGCTTGGGTGGTCGGGCGGTGGGTAGTTCGACCATGAGGGCGGGGTTAGTGTCGATGTAGCGGTGCCGGCGTATCGCGTCGTTGAGGGCCTTGCGCAGGGTCGCGTGGATGACGTGCAGGGTCCGGTTGCCGACGATCCGCCGGTTCTTGACCTGGTCACGTTTGGCGGGGTCGCGGCTGGCCCGCAGGGCGGCGACGGTGGTGTTGCGTTCGGCGATGGCGTCGTACATGGCGTCGATGTGGCCGGGGCGGAGCCGGTCGATGCGTAGGTGGCCGAGGTGCGGGATCAGGTACAGCCGGATGTGCCCCTCGTAGGAGCGCAGGGTGCCGGTCTTGATGTTCTTGCGTCCGGCGAGCCAGTCGGTCAGGTACGCCTGCATCGTCGGGAGTTCGGTGGGGGTGATGTCCAGGTGCAGCGTCCGCCGAACCTGGTCCGGGGCGGGAACCGGCGCGCCGGTCTTGATGGCGGTTTCGATCAGGTCGCCGGTCTTGACGGTGGTGTGCGCGTCGGTGGGATCGGGGACGGCGAGCGCGGCCCGGATCCGGTCCAGGACGGCGTCCGCGTCGGCCTGGGTGGCGTAGGGGCCGTGACGGAGTGGACGGCGGGTGCCGTCGGCGCGGGCGGGCACTTCGATTTGCCAGTGCCAGTGGCCGTGGGTGCGGGACCAGCCGCCGCCGGGCCGGCGTAGCTGGGGACAGGAGCGTCCCAGTCGCCGGCCCGTGACGCTGTCGCGGCAGCCGCAGCGTTTGAAGGTGGATCCCTTCACTCATCGTCTCCTGGATGCTTCGTATGGTGCCGCCAGCGGTGCCGGGTGGAATCCGCTGGCGGCGGGGTCATCGCATCCACGCTCACCTTCGCGTCGGCATCAAGTCGCCCACCGCTGGCCCCGTTGGGTTCGGGTTGGAGGAGGTAGAGAAGGGCGGCGACCGGGACGATGATGCGGCTGCCTGCCCGGATTAGCGGGACGGGGAACTGGTTGGTGGCGGCGAGCCGGTAGGCCTGGGATCGGCTGATCCCGAGCACGGACGCGGTGGTGGCGAGGGTGGTAGTCACGCCGAGGGCACGGATGCGCTCGATCGTCCACACCCGCCCGACGCTGGGCGCGGTGGTGTTGTCGGTCGTCGTGCGGGTTGTCTGGTCAGCGGGGTTCGTTGGGCTGTTCATGATCAGGCTTCTCCTGGTTGTGAGATGAATAGCTGTGCGGTAGGAGCGGGGTAGCCCTGTCGGGCTCGACCGGCGCAGGGGTGGCTGCTCCGCCACCATCGCGCCGCTCCGGTACGCGTCGCTCCGGTGACAGAGGCGGTGATGTCGGGTTGGTCGGCATGACCGGGCTCACGATCAGTCCGGGTAGTGCCGACGACTCGACCTTGAGGGTCTTGAGCAGTTCGGATATTCGGGTGTTGGACACGGTGTGACCGTCTGCGCGGAGGGCTTCGGCGAGTGCTGCGCGGGTCAGTGCCTGGCCGTCTGCGGAGAGCCGGTCTCGGACTTTTCGCGCCGCTGGCAGCAGCTCGGTCACCGCGCGGGGCGGCTGCGGGGACGGTCCCCGGTCCGCTCGCCGCCGCCGTTCCCGTCCGCCCCCGTGACGACGAGCATCCGATGAGCGGACGGTCCGGTTGCTGGACCGCTCCCCCGCCGTGACGGCGGACCGCACGGTCTCGTCCGGTCCGCTGTCCGGACGGGTCCATCCGGCCTCATCCGGTTGGCAGTCCGCAACCGCCACGGCAGGGGCGGGCGTGGCGGTGCTGGTGCGGCCGAGGGCGATCTTGACCATGACGAGGAAACCGAGCGCGGGTACGGCGGCGGTGATCCACCCGATGACCGAGGGTTCGGCCTCGACGACCTGCGCTGCCAGGGACAGGGTGACCGCACACGCCAGCACGGTCGCCGGGAACACGGTGGAGGTGTGAGCGCGTTTGCGGCGGCGTAGTTCCAGGCCGGAGGCGATGGACATCAGCTCCAGGACGATCGCGTCGGCCCAAGCCAGCCAGCCGGGTTGGCCGTGCGCGGCGGCTACGTTGTGCACGTGGGTGAAGCTGGCCGCTCCGGCTGCGCCGCCAATGGCCAGCATGATGACGACCTGGACGACGCCCTCGACGCGGCTACCCCGCAGCCCCGCGTTCGGGTCAGTGGCCGGTGCCGTCGTGGTCCATCACCTCCTCGACCCAGACCGGAACAACGAGCCGTCCGCCTGTCACAAGAGGCCGGACCGGATGGCGGACCGACCCGGCGTCGGACAACCATCGGGACGGGGACCGCACGTCGGCCGCGGACCGCCCGCCGCAGCCGCTGGACCGGGATGCGGTCCCGCGGCTGTGAGAGCGGACGTTCGGTGCTCTCACAGATCTGTCAGCACCGGCCGAGCTGGTCACGACAGATCCGTGACAGACGCCGGCCGTTGCTGTCCGATCCGCAGCGGAGGTACTGTCCGCCGCCGTCGTGTCGTCGCCCATCACGCGGCCTCACCCGCCCGGCTAGAGACGTCAACGACGTAACCGGCCAGATCAGCCAGCCGCAGCCGCTGCCCTTCTCCGCCGGCCACGGCCCACACCGCCTCCGCTGGGCCCAGGCCGGCCGTCGCGGCGTGGTCGCGAGCACCGGTGGCCACCGGCAACGGCAGCGGCACGTCGGCCAGCACGCGGCGCAGGTTGCGCTCCCGGGCGGCCGAGTGCAGCCAGAACAGCACCGGCCATGCCCGCCCGAGCGTCCCGAACAGCTCCTGATAGCCGTTGACCTTGCCGGCCAGAATCGACAACTGCTCTGCGCCGGTGTCGTACTCGACGAAGAACGGCACCTCGACACCGTTGTCGACCCACCGGCCGTAGCCGTCCGGGCGCACCCGCGGCTGATACGCCCGCACCAGCCCCGGATCCTGCCGGCTGGTGAACGTACCGGCGAGCTGGCACACCGCCTCCGGCAACCACTCCACCAGACCGGTGCCCGGACGGGTGCGGGCGTACCCGGCCAGGTCGGTGAAGAACCCGCTCACCCCCAGGCGGTGGGCGAGGCTGCGCGTTGACGTCCAGCGCCGCCGCTCCACCCGGGCGTGGTCGCGCCGCGGTGGGCGTTCGTCCCGGCTGGCCGCGACGACCTCTGCGCCGAGCTGGTCGATGACGTAGTGGTACGGGTACGAGCCGCCGTCGGCCCGCTGTGGCCGGAACCGGGCCACCAACCGCAACCGGTACAGGGTCCGCAGCCGCCGTTGACAGAAGTCCAACGACGGGAATAAGGCGTTCGCGATTTGGAACGACGTCAACACGCCGTGGTCGTACATCCAGCCCAGCAGCACCCGGTCACGGCCGGTCAGTTGGGACTGGACCCGAAGGACGGGATCATCCACGGGCTACCACCTCCTCTCCAGGTAGGGGATGCCAGCCCCAGGGGGAGAGACCCGAGACCAGGCAGGGGTCTGTCGCAGGACAAGCCGACGGAGCTGACAGCCGGGCTGGCCTGCGGTGTGAGAGGAAAGAGGGGGTCGGTTCGGGGGTCCGGCTGAAGACTGACGTCAACGCTGACGCCAAGCCCGACCCCCAAACGGGGATCAAGCCGGAACTCGTCACTGCCAGTGCCTACGGCAGTAGGTGAAGGTGTCGGCGAGAGCACGGAAACTCCTTGGTTGAGGGTGTGGAATGTGGTGCTGATGGCGTGGTCGGGTCACCACAGCGCCGTTGGAGCGAGAAGGGCCGGTGAGATGCATCCCGGCGCCGGCCCGACGGTGGTCGCCACCCCAGCGGCGCACGCCTGGCGGGAGTGGTAGCGAAACGATTGGACTTGGGGTAAGCGCGCAGAGGTGGTTGGTGGCGGGGTGAGGGCTAGCCTTTTGGGTCATGTCCGCCCCTGCACCGCATCCGTTGCTGTTCCTCGACGTCGACGGCACCCTCATCCCGTTCGGAACACCCACGGCGACTCAGCCCGGCATGCCGCATGGCTACACCGAGGCACCGGTCCTACCGGCCGACGCCCATCCCCTGCTGGACAGGGTCGATCCGGAACACGGCCGCCGGCTGGAGTCCCTACCGTGTGACCTGGTTTGGGCGACGACCTGGATGAACGACGCGAACGACGTGCTCGCGCCCCTGCTCGGGCTACCGCCCCTGCCGGTTGTGGACTGGCCCGACTCTGACGAGGTTGGCGTCCTGCACTGGAAGACCCGTGGGCTGGTCGAATGGGCGCACGGACGCCCCTTCGTCTGGGTCGACGACGAGATCTCTCACGCCGATCAGCAGTGGGTATTGGCTCATCACCACGCCCCGGCCCTGCTGCATCGGGTCGACCCACGTCGCGGGCTGACCGAGCACGACTTCACAGTCATCGAGAGCTGGCTCATGCAGGCGCGGTAGAGCGAGTTCCGAGCCGTCGCGGGCGCCGCGCTTGACGGCTGTCTGCCAGTCGGGACCGCCGCTGGTGAGATCCCGCACCATGCCGTTGGCGTTGGCGTTGGCGTTGGCGGTGTCCGGGGGTCGTGACGTCGTGCGGTCACGATACGACCTCGATGAGGCGACACCTGCCGATGTTCCCCGGCACCTGCCATACCTGCTCGTCCGGCCAGTGGCGATACAACAGCTGCCGCGTGGTCGTGGCGACAACGTTCCGCAGCGGCCCACAAAGCAGGTCGTCCCGCAACCGTTCCTCCCGCTCGGCATCCTGAGCGATCACCAGAATCGCCCCGACCGGTACCAGCCGGTCCGCACGCCGGTAGCCGGCCAACAATCCACCCAGCCCCGACGCCGGCCGCTCGTGCTCGGCGACAACGTCGCCGATCGGGCCACGATCGACGTGTACCAGGAACCGCAGGCACCGCCCGTCCTGTAGCCAGACGCCGTAGCCGTCGGCCCGCAGCCGCGCCAGGTCGTGCTGCCGCAACCACGACGAAGTCTCCGTCGTCGGCAGCCACTGGAACAGCTCGCGCAGCCCCGGGTTGCGCCGCGACACCTCGACTAACGGCAGGAACAGCAGAGCATCCGCCCGACCGGAGGACCGCTGACCCAACCGCAACGGAACCGGCCGCCCCGACGCCGTCAACGCACGCCGGAGCACCTCCGTCCCTTCGGCCGTCACCTCGTACCACCAGGTATGGGTCCGGTCTTCCGGCAAGCGCTCGCGGTTCACCAGTCCCGACTCGTGCAGCCACACCAGGTCTCGGTGGGCCGTCAGCCGCGACGCCGCGCAGACAAGCGCAACGTCCATCGTCGACGCGGACCCATGCTGCGCCAGGTACGACAGGATTCGCCACCGCCGCGGAGACAACCGCCGCGTGGCGCCCCGTTCACCCATCCCCCGATGATCCTCCGGGCGCCGTCAGTCCGACATCCCGTTCCCGGCAGCCCTAACAGGGAGTAGTCGACGCGCCAACCCGGAGATCGAAAGATGGGACCACTGTGACCGGAGACAGCGCTCGAGGTGGGCCGTTGGACGAGACATCGGCGGGACGTGCGAGCACCCACATACCCAAACCGTGGTTTCGGGGCCGATTTTGGAGATCACTGTTCAGCAAATCAGCCGAAGAGCTGAGGACAGAAAACGCGTAACAGTCAAATCGGACCACCATTAGTTGATCTCCATGATCGGCACCGCACTGCAGCACTGATCTCTCAGAGGCGCGCGACAAGCCCATCCCGATTCGGCGATGACGCGCCACGCACCGACACGGTGGTTACTGAAAGTAATGACGCTAGGAGCGTGTCATGTGTCATCCTTCTGTAGCGGACTTCAGCGCCAAGGGCAGGCCCGTAGGGTCGGTCGGGTGGCCGAGATGCAGACCGAACCGGACCCCTCCTACATCGCCAGCGTGACGCGGGTCCGCGCGGCGGCCGGCGCGCTCCTCCGCGACCGGGCCGGCCGGGTACTGCTGGTCCACCTGGCCTACAAGGACGTGTGGGAAATTCCCGGCGGAACCCTGGAGCCGGACGAGTCCCCGGCGGACGCCTGCACACGCGAGATCCGGGAAGAACTGGGCCTGTCGGTACCCGCAGGGGCGCTTCTGTGCGTCGACTGGGTGCTGGCGAGCCCGCCATGGGACGGCGGGCTCATGTTCGTGTTCGACGGCGGGGTGCTGACGGCGGACCAGATCGCGGCAATGCGGCTGTGCCCGGACGAGCTCGACGGCTTCGAGTTCGTCGAGCCGGAGCGCCTGGGCGAGGTGTTGATCCCCCGACTGGCTCGGCGGGTCACCGCAGCGGTCGCCGCGATCGGGCAGGGCGGTGTCTACCTCGAAGACGGAGCCGCGCCTTCCAACAGGTAGCGAGCCGGATTGAATCGTCGGCCACGGACGCATGCCCAGCCGAAGTGGTTCCCCTCCCACCGATGAGGTACCCCGATCCCGTGCGACTGCCCCGCCTGCGGCACACGTTGATCCGCCTGGGCCCGAGGGGCACAATCCCAGAATGATCTCGAGCGTGTTCTTCGACGTGGGTGAGACGATTGTCGACGAGTCCCGGGAGTACGGCACCTGGGCCGATTGGCTCGGCGTCCCACGGCACACCTTTTCGGCCGTCTTCGGCGCGGTCATCGCTCGCGGTCTGGACTACCGGGAGACGTTCCAGGTGTTCCGGCCGGGGTTCGACCTCGCCAAGGAACGGCAGCGCCGGACCGCCGCTGGGCAGCCGGAGCACTTCGCCGAGGAGAACCTCTACCCGGACGCCCGGCCATGTCTGGCCGCTTTGCAAGAGTTGGGCATGCAGGTCGGCCTGGCCGGCAACCAGACCGCCCGAGCCGAGACCATCCTGCGCGCCCTTGATCTGCCCGTCGACGTGATCGGCACCTCGGACGGCTGGAACGTCGAGAAACCGTCGGCCGCGTTCTTCGACCGCGTCGTCACGGAGGCTGGCTGCCCCGCCGACCAGGTGCTGTACGTCGGAGACAGGCTGGATAACGACATCCGGCCGGCGCAGGCGGCCGGGCTTGCGACCGCCCTGGTGCGACGCGGCCCATGGGGATACATCCTCGACGACAAGACCATCAGCGACCGCTGCCTCTTCCACCTCGACTCGCTGGCCGAGTTGCCCGGGCTGGTACGTAGGCACAACGAGTCGGCGGCTTAGCTCCCCGGAAGAGCGGCCCGGCTGGCCGCGAGGGCGGCGACGCGTTCGTCAAGTTGGCTGCCCTCGCGGCTGTCGCCGAGTACCTGCCGGACGGCTCTGACCCGCTCCAGCCCCGTGCCGTACCAGTCGGCCTGCAGGGCGTCCAGGGCCTGGTTGAGGTAGTCGGCGGCGTGGTCTCCGTCGCTGCTGTGCGCCGAGGCCAGGTCGGCGAGGACGACGCTGCGCTGCTTGGCGCCCGTCGCGGTCAGGCCGGCGAGAGACGTGGCCAGGTGGCGGGCGGCCTCGGCATGGTCGCCAGCGGCGAGAACTGCATAGCCAGCGAAGGAATGCAGTCGGTCTGTGTCGTAGTAGTCGAACCATTCGGGCATTTCGGGTCGCGTCGTGATCGCGGTCGCTGCAAGGTCGATCTGATGGCGGCTTGCTGCCCCAGCCCCGGCGCGGGCTTCGACTTCCGAGGCCACGCAGTGCAGCCAGGAGCGGACGGCGGGGCTGACGCCGTGCCAGGTGTGCTGGAGCGCCGCGTCGATAAGTGATCGGGCAGCGGTCGGATCATGTCCGAAGGCCGGGATGAAAGCCATGTGGCCGAGGACGGTGGCGGCCAGCGCGTGGTCTCCGGCCTCACGGGTGGCGGCGAGGGCTACGTCGTAGCAGCGTTGCGCGACGGCAGGCTGGTTGAGATCGAAGAATGCCAGTCGTGCGGTGAGGAGCGCCGACTCGGCGAGGGCGCTGGCGAGGGTCGCCCGGCTGGTGCCGGTGGCCGCGCGGACGAGTCCGGTGCCGAGCTGTGTGTGTGCATACGCAGCCTCGTACAGCGGGCGTGCGGGGCTGGTCCAGTACAGCGTCCGCTGGCACCGCACGATCTCGGCGTAGGCCCTTGGATCTATGGCCTTGGCTTGGGCGTACGCAGCCTGCGGATCGAGTGATAGCAGCGGCGCCACCAGGGGAAGCATGCTGGCGCCGAACAACGCGCGCAGGACGCTGGCCCGATCCCAGCCGGTTTCGTCGCCTCCAGTGATCATGTCCCACAACCTCCTGAACTCGTGCAGTGTCTCTGCCTGCGGACGCATCGCCAGCTCGTCCGGAGTGAGCAGTCCCAGCTGATCGGCTGGCTTGTCGAGGATGGCCACGAGATGTTTGCGGTAGCGCGGGTCGGGCCAACGCTCACCGGTTTCCCACCGCCGCACTGTGTTGGCGTTCAGCCCGGTATCGGTCTCGTCGGCGTGACTCATCTCCGTACGGATCCGCTCGGCGATCTCCTCGTAGGACCAGCCCCGCTGGAGCCTTTCCCACGCTAGCCGCCGGTTGGCGGGGTAGCGCCGTCCGGTCATGCGGACACCTCCGTACGTCCTCTGTCGACGACGGCCACGTTAGCCATGTCCGCTACGGGCCGTCACTACCTGGTTGCGAGCGGACGGGTGGTGGACGGTACCGCTTGGCTCCGCCGGACGGTTCGCTGTTGACGAGCATCGACGGACGCTGCCGGGCAGCTCCAGCTCACCAACCCATTGTCATCGACGCCAGGGGATTCATGGTGGAGAGATCGATCGGATCGGGCAAGGCGGCCGGAGAGCTGAAGCCGCTTGTTGTGGTGGCGACCGGAGGTGCGGTCGTGAGGTTGATTCCTCGTCTGCGTACCGCCATCGAGGCTGCGCGGGCGGGTGACCGGCGGGGTGCTCCCAGCCGCCGCCTCACCTCGGCGGGCCCGCCGTCACACCGGCGGGCCCGCCATGACTGGGCCGAGCAGCGGGAATCGGCCGACCGTCGGACGGTGACATCGTGACCGTGTACATCTCGCGGCACGCCTCCGCAGGCGCCACGGGTGCGCCCGGTCCGGCGGCGCGGCCCGGTGTGCCACCGACGGACCGGATGACGACCTTCCGGGGCGACCCGCCTCTACTGACCTTCGTGTGGCAGCGCGTGCTGTCGCCATCGGCTCAGCGCGGTGGTCGCCGGTGACGGCGCGGGTGTTGGTGACCGGCGCCGCCGGCTTCATCGGTTCGCATGTCGTCGACGCGCTCCTGGCCAGAGGAATTCAGGTGGTCGGCCTGGACCGCCGCCGGCTCGGTCAGGATGCGCTCGCCGATGAGAATTTGGCAGCCGCAGCCGCCAATCCGCTGTTCACACCACTCTGCCGGGATCTGGCCACCGACTGCCTCGATGACGCCATGGACGGCTGCGACGTCGTGTTCCACCTGGCTGCCCGGCCGGGCGTCCGGCCCTCTTGGGGTTCGGAGTTTCACGACTACGCCCAGTCCAACGTCCTCGGCACCCAACGGCTGCTCGACGCGTGTGTGCGATCGGGCGTTCGGAGGCTCGTCTACGCCTCCTCGTCCAGCGTCTACGGGCCGGCAGACCGACCCAGCCGCGAGAACGACCGGACCAGCCCGGTCTCCCCGTACGGAGTGAGCAAGCTCGCCGCCGAGCAGCTCTGCGTGGCCTACGCGTGCCGCCCCGACAACCGGCTCAGCGTCGTGGCCCTGCGCTACTTCACCGTGTACGGGCCGCGCCAGCGACCTGACATGGCCATCGGCCGACTGCTGTTCGCGGCCTATACCGGTCTGCCGGTCACCCTCTTCGGCGACGGCAGCCAACGGCGGGAGTTCACGTACATCACCGACGTCGTCGCCGCGACGATCGCCGCCTCTCAGGTAGATGCCCAGTGCGCCGTGGTGAACATCGGCGGCGGAGCGAGCGTTTCCATGCGGGGCGCGATCCAGGAGGCGTCCACGGTCACTGGACGGCACATTCCGGTCCAGGTAGCCGACGTCCAGCCGGGTGACGTTCCCTCGACGGCCGCTGACCTGACCCTTGCCGGCCGGCTACTGGGCTACTGGCCCACCGTCGGCCTGCACGAGGGCATGGCCCGGCAGTCCGCCTGGTTGGTCAACCTCTCCCGCGACCGACTCACCGCGTTCGCCTCCTGACGGAAGGAAACCCTTTTCATGATCGTTTTGACTGCGGACTCTGCGAGCGAACTCTTCGCCGCCGCCAGTCAGGCGGTGCTGCTCAACGGCCGTATCGCCTGCCCGCGCGACATGATGACCACCGAGGTCGTCGGCGCGCACCTGTGCCTGACCAACCCTCGGCGCCGGCTGGTCTCCGTGCCACCCGTACGCGTCATCAACCCGGCATTTGCCGTCGCTGAGGCGCTGTGGATCCTCTCTGGCTCGGATGACCCGTGGATCTTCGACTTCAACGACAACCTGCGGCGCTACGCGGACGACGGGATCCTGCAGGGCGCGTACGGGCCACGGATCCGCCGGTGGGGCGGCGACCTCGACCAGCTCGACGCGGTCGTCCGGAAACTGACGGCCGACCGAGACTCCCGACAAGCCGTCGTCCAGATCTACGACCCGGCACGCGACCACCGCGGCTACCGGGACGTGCCGTGCACCCTCGGATACCGGTTCCTGATCCGGCAGGGCCGGCTCGAGATGCACACCAGCATGCGCAGCCAGGACCTCTGGCTCGGCTTCCCATACGACATCTTCGCGACGACGCTACTGCAGGAGCTGATGGCCGGCTGGCTTGGTGTCGAAGTCGGCGAGTACCACCACCACGTCGACTCACTGCACCTCTACGCCGACCATGCTCCGGCTGCCGCTGAATGTCTCCGCCACGAACCGACCGTCACCGAGATGGATCCGGTCGTCGTGGACTGGCCCAGCCTGGATGTTGTCCTCGCGCAGGTCATCTCCGGTGACGGCGACCTGCCCGACGGCACCCTGTGGGACACGTTCGGACGGGTGCTGACCAGCTACCGGACATGGAAGCTCGGCGAGCGGGACCTGGCTAGCAAGATCGCCCACGACGCCCCAGGGCCGCTCGGCGCTGCCCTCGTCGCCTGGTACCAGCACCTCACCCGGCCGGCTCTCGTAGCGCCGGAGTTGGCATGACCGCGGATGTGGTGCTTGGGCTGTGCGCGTATACGCATGACTCGGCGGCGGCGCTGCTGGTTGACGGCCACCTGATCGGCTTCGTCGAGGAGGAACGGCTCGACGGGGTCAAGCACAGCAAGGCATACCCGGCATTGGGTGTCGCCTGGCTGCTCGGCAAGGCCGGTCTGTCGCCGTCGAACGTGACCACGGTCGCGTACAACTTCGACGGGCGCCGCTACCTACGTGCGCTGGGTCAACTGCCGACCCATCTGCGACAGGCTGTCAGCCGCGCCCGAGCCGTACCACGGGCCCGCAGCTTCACCACGGTCCACCGCCGCTACCAGGCCCGGATGCGAGACCTGGCCGAGCGTTTTCCACGCGCACACCTCCAGCCAGTGCCGCACCATCGCGCGCATGCCCTGTACGCCTTCGCCGCCGCCGGTGTGGATGACGCAGCGGTCCTGATCGTCGACAGCCTCGGCGAGTTGCAGACCACCACCACCTGGCACGCCCGCTGGCGCAACCCGCAACTCCGCCTCGACCTGGCACACGCGATCGACGACCCGGCCTCCCTCGGTTACGCCTACGGTGCCGTCACCGAACAGCTCGGCTGGCGCCGCGGTGACGAGGAAGGCACCGTGATGGCGCTGGCCGCCCTCGGCGACCCCGCCCGGTTCCGAGAGCTGATATCCCGGGCGATCCGGCTCACCACCGACGGGTTCACCCTCGACCCAGCGCTGATCGCCCTGCGGGTGCTCGCCAGCCGCTACGGCCGGGTCACACCCGCGTTCACCGCCGCAACGTGCCCGCCCCGCCCGCCGACGGCACCGGTAGAACCTGTGCATGCCGACCTGGCCGCTGCACTGCAGGAACGCACCGAGCAAGTAATGCTGCATCTCGCCGCGCGAGCCCGCCGGCTGACCGGCTCCGGGCTGCTCTGCCTGGGCGGTGGGGTCGCGATGAACTGCGTAGCCGCCGGCCTCATCGCCCAAGCCGGCATCGTTGACGAGATACACGTACCACCCGCCCCCGGCGACGCGGGCACCGCGATCGGCGCCGCCGCCCACGTCTGGCTCGAGGCGACCGGCCGCCCACCCACCGGCATACGCCACCACTGCTACCTCGGCCCCGCCTATCCCGACCTGGCACTACCGGCCGCACCACGAGCGGGACTGCACGCCAGCCGCCCCGCCGAACCCGCCCACCATCTGGCCCGGCAGTTAGCCGACGGGGCAATCGTGGGCCTGTTCACCGGCGCGCTGGAGGCCGGCCCACGGGCACTGGGGCACCGGTCGATCCTCGCCTCTCCCCTGGAAGCCGGCGTGGTCGAGCGCCTCAACGCCACCGTCAAGTTCCGCGAACCGTTCCGACCTTTCGCCCCTGTCGTACTCGCCAACAAGGCCACCGACTACTTCCGGCTACGCCAACCGTCGCCGTACATGTCGCTCGCAGCTCCCGTGACCGAGCTGACCCGCGACAAGCTGCCCGCGATCGTGCACGTCAACGGCACCGCCAGGGTCCAGACCGTCACGCGCGAGCAGCACCCCTTCCTCGCCGACGTTCTCACCCGCTTCGGTGAGATCACCGGCCACCCCGTGCTGATCAACACCTCACTGAACATCAAGGGCAAGCCGATCTGCGGCACACCAGAAATGGCCCTGGAGTGCCTGACCGAATCCGGCCTCGACGCACTGCTCATCGAAGACCAGTGGGTGACCAAGTGAAGATTGGCTACAGCTTTTGGGGATTCCTCGGAACCGGCATCACCGACACCCCGGACGGAGGCCGCAGCCACCGCCGGACCTTGGTCGACGGGCTACGTGCAGCCGGCCGTGACATCGTCTTCCTTCAACCCAACCGGGACCTGTGCGAGGCCGGCGACGATCTCACCGGCCACTACCGCTGGGACGTCGGCCTGCCCGATATCGACGCACTGTTCCTCGAATGGCGCTGGCCCATTCCCGGCCGCAACACCACCGTCTGCGGGCGACCCGGCCATACCTGCGACCTGCATCGGCAGGCCGATCTACTCGACCACTACACCCACCAGCTCGGCACCCCAACGATCCTGTGGGACAAGGACCGTCGGCTGCCCGCAGCGGACCCCCTGCGCCGAACCCGCAACGTCACCGTCTGCGAACCCGCTCTGCACCCGACTCCGGGCGCGGTACCACTGCTCTTTCCTGTCGCCGACACGGCCATCGACGCCGCCGACCCCACCACGCTTGTAGCCCTGCCCCGTCGCACCCCGCTGGTCTACATCGGCAACCAGTACGACCGCGACCACCCGTTCGACACCTACTTCGCGCCGACCGCCGCGCAACTCCCTCACCTGATCGCCGGCAAGTGGGCCGACACCAGGCGCTGGCCGAATCTGAACTTCATCGGCCGAGTCCCGTTCCCCCGCGTCTCCGCGATCTACGCCGACGCGCTCGCCACCGTCCTGCTGCTGCCCGCCCGATACGCCGCCGCCGGGCAGATGACCCAACGAATCTTCGAGGCCATCCTCGCCGGCTGCGTGCCGCTGCTGCCCGCCGACGTCCGAGGCGCCAATGCGTTCGTTCCCTCGTCGCTGATCGTTGGCGACGCCGCAGACGTGCGACACCGCATCGGTTGGCTCACCGAGATCGCCGGCACCGGTGAGCACGCCAGCCTCATCACCGAATGCCTCCGTCACCTCGACCCGTTCCGGCTCTCAACCCAACTCGAAGTGCTCGACTACCTGCTGCGCCACCCGGAGCCGGTGCGGTCATGACTCACCGTGTCACCACCGAACGAGCTCACCGCACCTCTACCCTGGAGAACCATGGACAGGATCGCCATCATCGGCTGCGGCGGCAGCGGCAAGTCCACCGTCGCGCGCCAGTTGGCCCGGATCCTCGACGTGCCGCTGACTCACCTCGACGCGACCTACTACGACGAGCACTGGAAGCCGCTACCGCAGGACGAGTTCGCCGCCCAGCAGGAGAAACTCGTCGCTGGCGAACGTTGGCTCATCGAAGGAAACTACGCCGGCACTCTGCCCATCCGGCTTGCCGCCGCCGACACCGTGATCTTTCTCGACCTGCCCGCCTCGACCTGCCTGTGGGGCATCGCCCAACGCCGCTGGCGCTACCGCGGCGGACAACACCACAAGGACGGCGTCTACGACCGCATCACCTGGAACTTCGTCCGCTACGTCCTCAGCTACCGGCGCACTATGCGCCCGCGAGTCCAGGACCTTCTCCGCGAGCACGGACCACACGTCCGCTTGATCACCCTCACCAGCCGCCGCCAGGCCGCCCATCTGATCAACCGCGTCCGCGACGAGCATCAGCCCGTGACCTGACCGCAGCGGGACGGGAGGCGACAGATGTCGGCCAACCCGTTCCTTGACCCCGCCCTGGTCAAGGGCGACCTCTACCGGGGCGACGGCCGGCTCGCCGACCGCACCCACGCGCTGCATCGCGCCAAGATCAGCGGAAGCGACGTCGCCGACACGATCGCCAACATGCTCGCCGCCCGGGTTCCACGCGGGGCGGCCGTGCTCGACATCGGTTGCGGGCGCGGCACCACAACCCTGCGCCTGGCCGACCGGCTCCGGCCCCGCCGGCTCTTTGCCGTCGACGCCTCGGTCGCGCTTCTCCGCACTACCCGCGACCGCCTCGGCGCCGCTGGCGCGTTGGGCTCAGTGGTGTGCGCTGACTTCCACCACCTGCCACTGCCGGGCAGCGTGGCCGACGCTGCGGTTGCCGCCTTCTGCCTCTATCACTCTCCAACGCCGGGTCTGGCCGTAGCGGAGATCGCCCGCTGCCTATGCCCTGGCGGCACAGCTGTCCTGGTCACCAAGTCGCTGGACAGCTACGGCGAACTCGACCATCTGGTCCACGCCGCCGGACTCGACCCACACGCCACCAGCCGACCGAGCCTCTACGAGAGCTTCCACAGCGGCAACCTGCACACCGTCGTCGCCAAGAACCTGACCGTCATCGACGTCCATCACGAGGAACACGTCCTCCAGTTCGCGGACGCCACGCACCTCGCCCGGTACCTCATCACCACACCCAAATACCGGATCGCCCTGACCGGCGGGATCCCCGCCCTCGCATCTGCCCTTCAGCAGCGGCTGGCCCCACCGCCCTACACGACCCAATCCACCGTTAGCTACGCCGTGGCGGTGCGGCCATGAGTGGCGGCCCCTTCGTCAAGCGGTACGACGATACGGAACGCTGCACCGCCGCTGCCACCCACCACGCCTGGCTAGCCGGCTTGGGCTCCGGCGTACGCCTACCTGCGCTGGTCGCGCGGGGCCGCCGCCATCTGGTCTTCGAGCGGCTCTCGGGGCACACACCGAAAGTGGATGATCTTCCGCAGGCCGCCGCAGCACTCGGCCGGCTCCATGCTGTCGCGCACCGAGGTGAACTTCGGACCGCCCGTCTCGATCAACCCCACATCACCTCGACCAGACTCGTGATCCCCGACTTCGCCAGCCCGCGTCAGGCGGCGCTACACCACGCCGCAGCCGCGGCGGGCATCCACGGATCGGCCATCGACGCCGCACTCGACAGAGCCGGGGAGCCAGTGACGTTCTACAAGGACCCGAACATTCGGAACTACCTTGCGAACGGCAACGAGGTCGCCGTCGTCGACTTCGACGATCTGACACTCGCTCCCTTCGGTTACGACCTGGCCGGCCTCCTGGTCACCGCATCCATGACCTACGGCCGCCTCGCCGACCGATCGATCACTCGCTGTCTGCACGCCTACCTCGTCGCTGTCGCGCCCCAGATCTGCAGCTTGGTCGACTTGAAACGGTACGCCGAGCTGCACCACCTGCTGACTCTGCGATATCTCGGCCGCAACGGCTACCGGCATCCCTGGCCCACCGTCCGGCCCTGGACCGACCCGTTCCTCGCCGAGCTGATCTGAGAAGGAATCCCCGGATGACCTCGACAGCCGAACTCGTCATCGCCCGCCACGGCGAAGCTTCCTGCAACGTCGCCGGAATCGTCGGCGGCGATCAGGGCTGCACCGGCCTCACAGACCTCGGCCGGGCCCAGGCGGAGCAACTGGCCGCCCGCCTGGCTGCCGAACACGGCCACCGGCCCTATGCCGCCCTCTACGCCACACCCCGACTCCGCGTCACCCAGACCGCCGAGATCATCACCCGATCTCTGCACCTGCCCGCCACCATCGACCCGGACCTCCGCGGCCCTGACCACGGCGACGCCGACGGCCGACCCTGGGTCGACATCAAGACTTCCTTCCAGGGGCCGCCTCAGCACAGCCCAGACCGCCAGTACGCTTCCGGCTCCGAGACATGGAACGAGTACCTCTACCGGGCTACGGCAGCACTGCAGAAGATCCTCGCCCGCCACGAGGGTGAACGAATCTTCATCGCCGCCCACGGCGAAACCGTCGAAGCGGCCCACAACCTGCTCCTCGGCCTCCCCCGGAACGCTTGCCTGCGGCTCGGCTTCGTCACCGACCACGCCTCCATTGCCCGTTGGCGGCGACCAACCAATCGCTTCGGCCGCACCATCTGGCAACTCGTCAGCCACAACGACACCCGGCACCTCCGGCCCCACCATGGCTGACGTCAACATTCACCTTGCGCTCTGCCAACGGCTCCTCGACGCCGACGCCATGCCCGTGGCCTCGCACCCCGGGCACGCTGGCACTCGCGTGCTCCGCGCCTCGACATCCGCTCATGGGGACGTCATTGTCAAGATCCATCGCAGCCCGGAACGCCACAACCAGGAAGTCCACGCTTACCGGACCTGGGTTCCCGCCCTCGGAGACAAGGCCCCCCGACTGCTCGCGACAACCTACGACCCACCAGCCATCGTCATCACCGCGGTAGCGGGAGTTCCGCTCAGCGAGCGGCGACTCGATCCCACCGTGGATCAGGAGGCGCACCGGAAGGCAGGACAACTACTGAGGACACTTCACGCCGCCGGGCCACCCCGCCTCGAACCTGACTGGACCTCCTGGCTCGCGGAACGCGCCGAGTATTGGATCCACCAGGTCGGGAACCGCATCGCCGCCGCCCGCCGGGCTGAGGTGCGCGCCCACATGCGAGCCCTCCGAGACCTGGCGCCACTGCCCGCACTTCCGTGCCACCTCGACTTCATGCCCCGCAACATGATCTACGGCGACGACGGAGCCGTCAGGCTGATCGACTTCGAGCACAGCCGCTACGACCTGCCCGCCCGCGACCTCGTACGACTCACCACTCGGGTCTGGCCGCACCGCCCAGACCTACGCGCGAGCTTTCTTCATGAATACGGCCAGCTCAGCGCAGTCGACGACGCAGTACTGGAGCACTGCGCCTATCTCGACCTCCTCACGAGCTTGGCGCGACATGCCCCATCGACCGCGAGCCGAACGGCTACGTGACCGGTACCCGGATTCTTCCGACGCAAGGCTATCTATGTCACTGAATGCGCAAGGAGGGCTTCACACAGCCATTATGTGGTTCCACTGGCACAGCCGCCCGCTGGGCCAAGTCCCAACGCGCAGCCGATACGCAAGCCCGGTCCTAACCTACCCACGACACGCCGCCTCCTGATCACCATGAAGGCAATGCCGGGGGCCCGCCAGGTGTTACACGGCGATCAGTTCGGCGATCTTCTTGGCGATCTCCTCCATAGAGTCCTCTTCCGTGCTCAGCCCGTGGCGGGAGCCGAGAAGCGGGCTGACCAACCGAATCTCCTCGTAGGTAACCCCATGCGCGACAGGGATCAGCAGGTCACGCGACAGTAGTTCCGAAAGCTCCTTCTCGGACACCCCGCCGCTCTCGACACGCCTGAGGAGTGCGGGCGTGATGAGCACGAGACCGATGCGCGTCTTGGCCAGACCCTTGTCGATTTCCCGCATAAACGGCTGGCCGAGGATGATGTCCTTCTCGCTGAACCAGACCGACACGTCCTCGGCTTCGAGGAGGTTGTGCAATTCAGTCGCGGTCTCACGTCGGTCGTCCCAGGCGTGACAGAGGAACAGGTCGTACGACTTGGCTCGAGGTTCTACCGCCTCGACCTTGCTGCGGTAGCGGTCCAGCGCCGAGACCTCGTCAGAGGTGTAGACAACGGACGAGTTTGCTGGCGACCACCGAGGCCGCGTCGACCGACTGCCACCGCCGCCACCGGAGGACCCGCCTCCGCCGCCACTGCGGGACGGGTTTGACGATGCATAGTTGGACGGGGACGGGTTGGACGTGTAGGACCGGTACGACGATCGGCCATGGACGGGACATGCGGCGCGACCGCTGGAGGTGCGGTGGCCCTGACTGGGTGCTGTGCATCGCATGACTTCACTATAGGAAGGACCCCGTCAATCCCGTCTGTGTGGACCGGCGCAACCGCACATCGGAAGCGGATACACCAGACGGTCGATATCGGCTCCTCGTGACGAAAATCAGGATGGCGGGCCGCACTCCGCAGGAACCATACGGCTGCATCTCTCGGTTCAGCCCGGGCAGTACCAGGCCTCTGTGGCATTGTCGCGCCGCTGCCCTCACGGCGCTCTCATCTGTTCAGTTCATCCGCGGCGACGCCCTGAGGGAACTCCCCGCACCCTCAAAAACAGGGGTTGTGAGACGTTTTCCATGATCAGTCTTCACCGAGTCAGCCGAAGGGTTGCGGCGTAAGCCACAGAACCGGCAGACCGCGTCCCGCCAAGATCGCCGGGCCCTCGCGCCGAGCCATTCGGGAACCGTTCACCGAACCGATCCGGGACCACCGACAGCCCCAACCCCCGGCTGCCCGACCATCCCGCGCCGGCAGCCACCGACCGGCGTCCCGGAGCACCCCGCCGTGTCCCACCAACGCCACCCGGTCCATCGGCTCCCGAGCACCCACCGAGCGACCACCCACCACCGAAGCACACGAAAAAGGCCCTGACCCAGTGTGAACCACCAGGTCAGGGCCTTGCTCGTTGGTGCGCCGCCAGGGACTCGAACCCCGAACCCGCGGATTAAGAGTCCGCTGCTCTGCCAGTTGAGCTAGCGGCGCTCGTTCGGCAACGGAGAGAAGATTAGCACCCGGTCGAGCCGGGCTCCAATCCGGTTACCCGGCTCCCCCCTTCGGTCGAGCTTACCGGGCATATGGCTACAAAGGCCCCCGCGTACGAAAGTCCGGGGCGTGGGTGGCGGCGCTGATACGGCACGATGTCCGCCAGGTACGCGAGAACAGAGGTGGGGATGGCACGGTTCACGCGAGCCGGGGCGGTGGTGGGCGCTCTGGCCCTGGCGGCGTCACTGGCACTGGCCGGGTGTGGCGGCGACGAGAAGAAGCCGGAATTCGTTGGTGGGGCGTCCTCGGACGCGAGCGCCGCCCCTGGTTCAGCCGCGCCCTCGGCGCCGAGCGCACCGAGCGGCCCGCCGCTCACACTGAGCCCCGCCGACGGCACGAAGAACCGGCCGGTCAGCACGGAGATCAGCGCGAAGCTCCCGGGTGGCGGGAAGGTGTCCGCGGTGACCCTGACGGCGGACGGTGGTGGCTCGGTCGAGGGCAAGCTGCGCACCGATGGTTCGTCCTGGGTGCCGTCCGCGCCGCTGAAGTGGGGCACCCGCTACACGGCCACGGTGACGGCGAGCGCGTCGGACGGCACGAGCAGCCAGGGCACCAGCAGCTTCACCACGATGGCCAAGCCGAAGTCGACGATCGGTTCGGGCCTCTACCTCTTCGACGACAAGAGCTACGGGGTGGCCATGCCCGTGGTCACCGAGTTCCACCCGGGCATCCCGAAGAAGGACCGCGCGGCGGTGCAGAAGCGGATGTTCGTCAAGACCGACCCGCCGCAGCCGGGCGCCTGGCACTGGGTCAGCAACGGCACGCAGGCCTACTACCGGGCCCCCGAGTACTGGAAACCCGGCACCACCATCACCGTGCGGATCGCCCTGGCCGGCATCCCGCTGAGCAACGGCCGGTACGGCGACATCGACCGCAAGGCCACCGCCAAGATCGGCCGGTCGTTCGAGATGAAGGTCGACAACGCCAACAAGAAGATGACGGTGTACGAGAACGGCGCGCCGGTGCGCACCATCCCGGTGAGCCTGGGCAAGAAGAGCACGCCGTCGTCGAGCGGCACGATGGTGGTGATGGAGAAGAAGGAAGCCACCGTCTTCGACACCCGGGACGACCCGGACCCGGCCAACCGCTACGTGACCGACATTCAGTTCGCCCAGCGGCTCACGTGGGGTGGCGAGTACATCCACGCCGCGCCGTGGTCGGAGCACGTGCAGGGCCGACGGAACGTCTCGCACGGCTGCGTGAACGTGTCGATGGCGAACGCCCGGTGGTTGTTCGACAAGACCCGGATCGGTGACCCGATCACGATCAAGGGGACCGAGCGCAGGATCGCCGCCGGCAACGGTTGGACGGCGTGGAGCCTGAGCTGGTCGGAGTTCATCAAGGGCAGCGCGTTGCCGGTGCCCAGTGGTGGAGCCGGTCCGGCGGTCTGAGGCGTCGGCTCGTTGCGCCGGCTCTGCCGTTGGCGGGGCCGGCGTACCCTTGCACTCCCGCCGTGCGAGGACGGCGCGGCGACCCGCGATCCCCGTTACGGAGACGAGCCAGACTCACGAAACGCCGAATAGTAGCAGAATTCGGGCACTATTGATGGCGTGTTTCGGTTCACCCTCGGCAACCGGGGCCGGCTCTGGCGCGTCAGTAGGAGACGATGGGGCAGCGACCACGACTGTGAGGGAATTCATGCGAGCTAGCCAGGACCAGCTGATCAGGCCCGGTGGGCGACGCCGCGTGTTCGCGGCGGTGCTTCTCGCCGTGGCGCTGGCCTTCACCTCCGCCTGCACCGACGGCGACAAGCCGTCCTCGTGGCACGGCGGTGGCGAGAACCCGGCGCCGAAGGCCACGGCGACGATCAGTGAGCCGGCGGCCGACGCCAAGGACGTGCCGGCGTCCACCGGCATCACGTTCACCACCAAGGACGCCGTGGAGACCGCTGTCGAGCTGAAGGACTCCGCCGGCAAGACGGTCGAGGGCACCCTCGCCAAGGACGGCACGTCGTGGCTGCCGGCCGGCGCGCTGGCATACGGCACGAGCTACACGGCGACGGTGACCGCCACCGGCGACGACGGGCGCCCGGCCACCGCGACCAGCACCTTCACCACCATGGCCAAACCCGGCAACCAGGTTCGGGTGAGCAGCTTCCTCGGTGACAACCAGGTGGTCGGGGTGGGCATGCCGCTGATCGTGAAGTTCAGCCGGAACATCCCGGAGGACTACCGCGACGACGTGCAGCGCCGGATGACAGTCACCTCGACCCCGGCGCAGGAGGGGATCTGGCACTGGGTCAGCCCCACCGAGATCCGCTACCGGCCGAAGGAGTTCTGGAAGCCCAACAGCAAGGTCTCCTACCGGGTGCAGGCGGGTGGCCTGCCGATGGGTGCTGGTTGGTACGGCCGCGCCGACCTCTCGGTGGACATCAAGATCGGCGCGGCGGTGGTCATGACGGTCGACAACAAGACGAAGCGGATGACGGTGACCCGCAACGGCTCGGTGATCAAGACCATCCCGGTCAGCCTGGGCAAGAAGAGCACCCCGTCGTCCAGCGGCACCATGGTCGTGATCGAGAAGCTGCGCAAGACGGTCTTCGACACGTTCGAGGAGCTGGGCCCGGAGGAGGGCTACCGCACCAAGATTGACTTCGCGCAGCGCCTCACCTGGGGCGGTGAGTTCATCCACGCGGCACCCTGGTCCGAAGGGCAGCAGGGCAGCGTGAACGTGTCACACGGCTGCGTGAACGTGTCGATGGCCAACGGCGACTGGCTCTTCAAGAACACCCAGATCGGCGACCCGATCACGGTCAAGGGCACCGAGCGCAAGCTCCAGAACGGCAACGGCTGGACCGACTGGAACATGAGCTGGGACGAGTACGTCAAGGGCAGTGCCATTCCGTACGAGCCTCCGGCCGACCCGGACACCACCACCCCGAGTCCGGACGCGACGAGCACCCCGTCCGCCACGCCGACCGCCTGAGCCACCGACAAAGGCCCCCTCTTCGGAGGGGGCCTTTGTCGGTGGCTGCCCCTGTCTGGCCCCTACAACGACTCAGGCCCCCTCCGGAGAGGGGGCCTGAGCGGTGAAACCAGTGGGGTGACTGATGGGAATTGAACCCACGACAACCGGGACCACAACCCGGTGCTCTGCCAACTGAGCTACAGCCACCATGCCGCCGTCGCCCGGTCGATCGCTCCGGGCGGGGTGCGGACCAATAATAGCCACACCACAGCCAGGCACGTCCAGCGGGTTGCCGGTCGGCTCGGCCGGGGTCAGAGTTCGGCGGCGATGGCCTTGGCGGTCTCGACATCCGGGCCGGGCAACGGGACGAAGACGGTGCGCCGGTAGTACTCCAACTCCCGGATGCTCTCCCGGATGTCGGCCAGCGCCCGGTGCGCGAGACCCTTCTGCGGCTGGCCGAAGTACACCCGGGGGTACCAGCGACGGCAGAGTTCCTTGATCGACGACACGTCGATCATCCGGTAGTGCAGGTGCGCGTCGAGGCGGGGCATGTCCCGGGCGATGAAGCCCCGGTCGGTGGCGATCGAGTTGCCACACAGCGGGGCGGTACGCGGGTCCTTCACGAAGCCGCGGACGTACTCCAGGACCAGGTCCTCGGCTTCGGCGAGAGTGACCGCCGAGCGGCGGACCTCTTCGGTGAGGCCGGACTTGGCGTGCATCGTCTGCACGATCTCCGGCATCCCCTCCAGCGCCGCTTCGTCGGCGTGGATCACCACGTCGACACCGTCACCCAGCACGTTGAGGTCGGGATCGGTGACCAGTGCCGCAACCTCGATCAGTTTGTCCCTGCCGAGGTCCAACCCGGTCATCTCACAGTCGATCCAGACGAGGAGATCAGCCACCGGGACAGCCTACGCGCAGCCCACGCCCTGTGGCTGCGCGCTCTCGGCGGACCGGACCGCTAGGGTTTCGGGGTGCCAGCAGAACCCGTCGCACCGCCCGCCGTCACCGAAGACGATCCCGGCGGTCGTACGGTCCGTCGCCTGGTCGCCGTGGTGGCCCTCAGCGCCGTGCTGCCAGCGCTCTACCTGCCCGGCCTCGTGCACGACTTCTTCGATCTCAAGATCTACATGTCCGCGATGGACTGGTGGCGGGTCGGCCACCCGCTCTACGACTACGTGCAACCCGACCGGGTGCAGGGCGAGCTGTACTTCACCTACCCGCCCTTCAGTGCGCTGCTGCTGTGGCCGTTCGGTCTGCTGCGGCTCGGCGCGACCGTGGCGATCTTCACGGCGTTGACAGTGTTGGCAGTGGTGCTGACCACCCGGTGGCTGGTGATGCCGGTGATCGACCGACACGGCCTGCCCCAAACGTTCACACTGGTCACCGCCGTCCTGCTGGTGCTGGCGGTGGAGGGCATCCGGGAGACGATCACCTTCGGCCAGATCAACATGTTGCTGGTCGTGTTGATCCTGGCCGATCTGCTGTTCGCGGTACCGCGGGCGCGACGCTGGGCCGGGGTGGGCGTGGGGCTGGCGACGGCGCTCAAGATCTTCCCCGGCATCTTCATCGTGTACCTGCTGGTCACCCGCCGGTGGCGGGCCGCCGCGGTGGCGAGCGCGACCGCGGCGGCGGCGACGCTGCTGGCGGCGGCGATCGCCCCGCGCGACTCGTGGCGGTTCTGGACCCACGAGCTGTGGACCACCGAGCGGGTGGGGCGCACCGACATCGTCGGCAACCAGTCGCTGTTCGGCCTGCTCAGCCGCTTCACCGCCCCGGAGAAGCCGGACCGGCTGCTCTGGCTGCTGCTGGTCGCCGTGGTCGCCGGCTACGGGCTGTGGCGGGCCGCCCGCGCCGCGCGGGCCGGTGACCCGTTGACGGGCCTGACGTTGACCGGGTTGGTCGGCTCCCTGGCTAGCCCGATCACCTGGACCCACCACATCTACTGGTTCGTGCCGGCGGTGGTGCTGCTCGCCGACGCGGCGTTGAGCGCCAACCGCCCCGACGAGGCACGCCGACGTCGGTGGCTGGCCGCCCTCGCGGTGGGCATCACCGCCCTGACGATCTACGGCGTGGTGACGTTCCAGGCCTGGGGTGTGGCGCCGGTCCGCACCCGTGACCCGTTGGACTTCCTCCTGCAGAACACGTACGTGCTGCTCAGTCTGCTGCTGCTGGTCGCGCTGCCGGTGCGGTCGAGGCTGCGTGCGGAAAATCGCACCAATTGGACAGACCTCCCGATTAGCCATGATCGGCGCTAACCTGTCCTCATCTACCTCAAGCGTCGCTCGGGTAGCACCGATCCCCCGGTGAGAGTGGCCCTCCGCGTCGGCAGCGCGGAGGGCCACTCGCCGTTCCACCCGACGCCAGCGGCCGGCCGCCACCAGGCACGGCAACAGCCGGACCGTCAGCCGGCCGGATCGCCATCGGGCCGGTCGTCAGCCGGTGGGGCCACCACCGGTCGGGCCGTGGGCTCCTCCGCGTCGGCCGGCGGCCAGGCGAGGCTCAGCGTCACCTCCGGCGGACGGGGCAGCCGTACCGGCTCGTCAAGGTCGGCGAGGGTGGCCGGGCGGGCACCGATCGCCGACCAGGACCGCTCCGCTGCCCCGGCACCGACCGGGGTGAGCTGACGTACCGCCAACGGCTCGGTCGGCTCCGGCTTCCGGGGGCCCAGGCCACTGAGCGACGTGACCCCGAGGCGGCCGGCGAGCACCGGCACCTGGTCCGGCTCGACCACGAAGATCACCTCGCGCGGGCGCAGCGGTCGCAGCAGGATCAGCACCGCGCCCACCACCAGCAGCACGCCGACCGCCAGCAGACCCCAGGCGGCCGGACCGGTCCACCCGACCTGCAACTCCGCGCGCAGGTCCAGGGCCAGGTCGGCACCGCCGTCGGGGCGCATCACCACCAGGCTCATGGGCTCGTCGGCGAGGTCGTCCGCGCTCCACTCCAGCGAGCCGATTCCCTCGCGTACCCAGAAGGGCCGACCCAGCGGCGTGACCAGGCCGTCGGCCGTCGCGGCGCCCGGCGGGTCGGCGCGCGGGGTGTCGAGGGCCGGTCCGGCCGGGTCGAGCCGGACCGGCAGCGGCCCCCGGGCCAGCGCCACCCGACGGACCGTGGCGTGCGGCACCGCCGCCAGCCAGCCACGCACCTCGGCGGTGGGCGCCAGCCCGACGAACGCCGGCCCGCCAGTGGTGCGGGCGTCCAGGTGCAGCCGGGCCTGCGCGGTACGCGCGAAGGGCGCCTCCTGTCGCAGCAGCCGGTCGAGGTCGGTGACCACCACCGCGCGACCGGGCGTGCGGACCGTTTCGAAGCGGGCGGTGAAGACCCCGCCGGGGTCGGCGTGTCGGGTCACCAGCCACAGCCCGCCACCGGCGAACAGCGCCGGAATTCCCACAACCAACAGCAGCATCCCGGCGATCGCCCGCACGAACCGCATCCGCACCGTCCCCCTCCGTAGCCAAATACCCGGCCGACCTTACCGACGCAACCCGCCTGATCAGGGGATATCCACGGCACGGCCGACTCCGACTGCGGAAAGCACGCTGGCCCGCCGGAATATCCGGCGGGCCAGCGGGTCAGACCGGGGTCAGGCCTTGGCGACCGGCTCCCGGCGGGTCCGCGTGAACGCCAGCCCACCCAGCACCAGGCCGGCGAGACCGGCGACGAGACCGGCCACACCGAGGCCGACAGCGAGCCCGTTGCCGTCGTCGTCGTCATCATCGTCGGGCGATGCGACGGCGGCGCTCGGCGAGGCCGAACCCGCCGGCGCGGCCGCGGCGGCCAGGGTGAGCACCGGCGCCGGGTGCTCCGGCTCCTCGGCACCCGCCGCCACCGGTTCGTCGATCCAACGCGAGATGTTGCCGTCCGAGTAGGTCTGCAGGGTCTTGAAGATCATCGAGTCGACCTGCGGCAGCGGCCCCAGCGACACCGGGAACTCCTGGAACTGCCCCGGCTTCACCCCCGCGTCACCGGAAGCCGTCCAGGTGATCTTGGAGACCGCCTCGGTGAGCTGACTGCCGTGCACCTCGATCGGCGGGTCCACCTTGCGCTTCTCCGTGGTGACCGTCCAGCCGGGCACCGGCATCGTCGACACCGAACCGACCGGGGCGTTCTCCGGCAACACGACCTCCAGCTTGGTGGTCGACGCGGTGTCGCTCTCGTTCGGCACCCGGAACGCCACCCGGGCGTAGCCGCCCTGGGTCGCCTCCTTCGGGTTCACCGTGACGTGCGCGGACGCCGGCCCGGCGAAGCCGAGCACAGCGGTGGCGGCGGCGGTGAACGCCAGGGCGGCAGCGGCGGTTGCGGTGCGCCGGAATCGGGTCATGGGTTTCGCGAACCTCTCTAACGGATGGGCACGGTGGCGGTCACCGTGGCCTGGTCGATGTCGGTCGTTCGGGCGGTGATCTTCAGTTGCCAATCGCCGGAGGTCGGCAGGCTGATGTCGCCGTAGGCGTGACTGTCCGTCAACCGCAGCAACGGCACCTCGATCGGCTCGATCCCGGCCGAGGGCAGCGCGACTGTCGCCTTCCACTCCGCGACCAGCAGCGGCTGGTTGTTCTTGTCGTACGCGTACAGGTGCACCGAGTTGTTGCCCCGCTGGGCCGGGCTCACCTCGACCTCCACTGCCAACAACGGGTTGTCCAGCCTGGTGCTGAAGAAGCCGGACTCGGCCCCGGCCGACGGGCCGGCCACGGCGGTGCGGGCGGGCGTGGTCTGCACGAGCGTGGCGGACACCGCCAGCACCACCACGGTGACTGCCAACTCCACCAGGACCGCCCGGCGCACCGGCGCCGGGCGTTGCGCCGCGACCCGGCTGCGCACCAGGTGCCGGGAGTACGCGGCCACGGCGATGACAATCGCGAACAGCCCGATCTTGGCGAGCAGCAGACGCCCGTACGTGGTGTCGATCAGCGCCCGCGGGGTGGCCACCTCGATCAGCGCCTGGACGGTGCCGGCGAGCAGCAGCGCCGAGACGGCGAGCGCCGCCCAGCGTGACCAGATCGGCAGGATCGCGCCCAGCTCCCGTTCGTCGGCCTGACGCAGCAGGAAGACGGCGAGCATGAGCAGCCCGCCCAGCCAGACCGCCATGCTGCCCAGGTGGACCGCGTCGACCACCACCGACACCGCCGGCGCCGGGGAGGCCGCCGGGTGCCCGGCCAGCGGCCAGGTCAGCAGGGCGGCACCGCCGAGCACGGCCAGGATGATCGCGTCCGCCCTACCGGCGGGCCGGGCCAGCAGCGGGCGGAGCAGGAAGATCGACGCCGCCAGCAGGCCGAGCCGGACCAGGTGGGCGGCGCCGAAGGCGCTGCCGAAGACACTGCCGAACCCCTCACCGGTGACGTCGAAGAGACCACCGCCGGCGGTGTAGGGCACCTGCAACCACAGGTCGGCGAGGGTGGCGAAGGCCACCAGACCGAGGCCGGTCCAGGCCAGCCGGGTCGGCCCCCGCCGGGAGAGCCGGCGCGGCCAGAGCGCGGCGAGCACCAACGCCGGCCCGACCAGCAGCACCAGACCCGCGTAGCCGAGGAAGCGGGCCACCTTCACCGCCGTCCCCACCACCGGGTTGGCGCGGCTGTCCGTGCCGGAGTCGACGGGCGGGGTCGAGGCGGCGCCGACCGAGTAGGTGAACGCCCCGGAGACCGGGTGACTGTCGGCGGAGATCACCCGGAAGCTGACCAGGTAGGTGCCGCGCGCGCCGCCCGGGTCCACCGGGATGGTCACCACGCCGCCGCTGAACGACGGTTCGCCCCGGTCGGCCCGGGACCCGTCCGGCGCGATGACCCGGATCTTGCCGGGCACCTTGCGGACCGACTCACTGAACGTGAGGACCACCTCGGACGGCCCGCTCGGCACGACGGATGAGGCAGCCGGACTGCTGCTCTGCAGCACCGCGTGGGCGCTGGCGGAGGTGGCTGGCGCGATCAACAAGGCGACGACGGTGACCAGGAGGCCGGCGGCGGCGGCCAGTCGGGCGGCCCAGCGGCGGGGGGCGACAGTCATGCCGGCCATGGTCGCCGATCGGTGTCCCGTTCGGCGACCCGAGGGGGGTGGCCGCGTCGGAGATCGCACGTCATGAACGGGTAGTCGGCCCGGGTCGGGGAAAAGTTCCCGACGTGGCGCAGACCATCCAAGGGCCGAACGACCCTGACGCGTCGCCCGGTGCCGCGTAACCTGGTGTGTCGTGATCCCTGTCCCGCGTGACTCCGGTGCCGCCGGTCCGGCGGAGCCGGTCGACGACGTCGCCCGGGACCCGGCAACCGGGTGGGCGTTGACCGCCCGCGACGGTGACCCCACCGCCCAGGCGGCGTTCGTCCGGCTGACCCAGGCCGACGTCTGGCGGTTCGCCGCCGCCCTGGTCGACCCGGACAGCGCCGACGACCTGACCCAGGAGACCTACCTGCGGGCGTTTCGGGCGCTGCCCGCGTTCGAGGGTCGCTCCAGCGCCCGCACCTGGCTGCTCGGCATCGCCCGGCGGGCCTGCGCCGACCACCTACGCACTGTCATCCGGCGTCGGCGGCTCGACGAGCGACTGACGGCGAACGCGTACACCGATCGACCGCACCCGGACCCGGCCGGCCAGCTCGGCGCCGCCGACCTGGTCCGCCGCCTCGGTCCCGAGCGGCGCTCCGCGTTCGTGCTCACCCAACTGCTCGGCCTGTCGTACGCCGAGGCCGCCGCCGTCGAAGGGGTGCCGGTGGGCACCATCCGTTCCCGGGTCGCCCGGGCCCGCGACGACCTGGTCGAGGCGGTCGGCGACGCCCTGACCGGCTGACAGTGGAACTTCCGGCGCGGACGGGACGACAAATGAGCGTGACACCTTCCACCCGGGGCGGCCGGTGGCCAGTGGTCCGCCCCTGGCTCGGCATCGCCGCCCGACTCGGCCTCGCCGCCGTCTGGTTGGTCGCCGGCGCGTCGAAGGTCAGCGATCTCGCCGCCTCCGGACGGGCGGTCAACGCCTACCAGGTGCTGCCGTACGACGTGGCGACAGTGATCGGCGCGGCCCTGCCCTTCGTCGAGCTGGCACTGGGCGTGCTGCTGCTGCTCGGTCTGGCCACCCGGCTCGTCGCCGGGGTCTCCGCCGCACTGCTGGTGGTCTTCATCGCGGGGATCGCCTCGGCCTGGTCGCGGGGGCTGGCCATCGACTGTGGCTGCTTCGGCAGCGGCGGGCAGCTGGCGGCCGGGCAGGCACCCAGTTACCTCCCGGAGATCCTCCGGGACCTGGGATTCTTGGTTCTAGCCGGATTTCTGCTGATCTGGCCGCGTACGCCGGTATCGGTGGACGGGTGGTTGTCCGGCGAACCCGTTGTGGAGGACGAGGATGAGTAGTCGCAAGGGGCAGCGGGACGCCGCCCGGGTGGTCCGCGAGCAACTGGCCCGCGAACGGCGTCGCCGCCGCACGATCTGGGTCTCCGCCGCCGCGGTCGTCGTCCTGGTCATCGCCGGCGTCGTCGGCTGGGCCGTCTGGTCCAACCAGCGCTCCGACGACTTCACCACCCCGCCCGGCGCCAACAGCGCCGGCACCGGCATCGTCACCGGCAACGGCCCGGTCACCGTCGACGTCTACGAGGACTTCCTCTGCCCGGCCTGCAAGCAGTTCGAGCAGACCAGCGGGTCGACGCTCGAACAACTGGTGGCCGAGAACAAGGCAACTGTCGTCTACCACCCGGTCGCGTACCTCAACCGCTTCTCCACCACCGAGTACTCCACCCGCTCCTCGGCCGCCTCCGGCTGCGCCGCGGCCGGCGGCAAGTACCACGAGTACGCCAAGGCGCTCTTCGCCCAGCAACCACCCGAGGGCAGCGCCGGGCTCACCGACGACCAGCTGATCGACATCGGCACCAGCGTGGGCCTCGACCGGGGCTCCTTCGGCACCTGCGTGAAGGACCAGACGTACCGGACGTGGACCGAACACGTCACCGACGACGCCAGCCGGAACAACGTCACCGGCACGCCGACCGTCAGGGTCAACGGTCAAGCCGTCGAGAACCCCACCCCGGACGCGCTCACCGCAGCCGTGGCGGCGGCCGGCAAGTGATCCGTACCCTGCTGGGCCGCGCCGGCCTGGTCGCGGCCGCGGCCGGCCTCGCGACGGTGATCAGCGCGGCGCCCGCCGCCGCGCACGGCGCGGACGCCCCGGACGGCACCGACTACCGCACCCGGACCACCGGCGTCGCACCGGCGCGGCCAGGACTTGAGGTACGCGTCATCGAGGCGGGTGCCCGACTGGAGCTGACCAACCACACCGGCCGCACCATCGAGGTCATCGGCTACTCCGGCGAGCCGTACCTGCGCGTCGGCCCGGACGGGGTCTTCGAGAACAGCCGCTCCCCCGCCACGTACCTCAACAGCACCATCACCGGAGAGACCGCCCTCCCGGCCGAGGCCGACCCGGCCGCCGCACCGGTCTGGCGGCGGATCGCCGACGGCACCACGGCACGATGGCACGACCAGCGCGCGCTGTGGCAGGAGTCCGCTCCACCGGCCGCCGTCCGCGCCGCACCGGAGCGCGAACACCGGGTCCGGAACTGGAGCATCCCGCTGCGCGACGGCACCGACCCGGTGGCGATCGGCGGCACGCTGGACTGGGTGCCGCCACCGGACGCGTACACCTGGTGGGCGGTGACCATCGTGGGGCTGCTCGCGGTGGGCGCGCTCGGCCTGCTCCCCGCCACCGCCCCGGCCGGCGCCCGCGCGCTGTCCGCGCTGGGCGTGCTGCTGATGGTCGGCGGCGCGCTGGCCGTCGGCTACCCGGTGGGACGCGAGTTGGACGCCGGCGCCCAGGGCGTCGGTGGCGTTCTGGTCGGGCTGCTGTCCGGGCAGATCTGGTCCCTGCTCACCGGCCTCGGCGCGATAGCCGCCGGCTGGTACGCACTACGCCGCCGCCCGGCCGCCGACTTCGTGGTCGCGCTCGCCGGGGCCTGCCTGGCGCTCTTCGCCGGAGCGGCGAACGCCGCCGTGTTCGCCCGCGCCATCGCCCCGGTGCCCTGGCCGCCGACGACCGCCCGCGTGCTGGTGGCGCTCTTCCTGATCACCGGCGCCGGCGCGACAGCCGCCGGCATCCTGCGCCTGCACGCCGCCTCCCGCAGCACTGCGGCCGCACCACGGGTCGAGCCCGCCGAGAGTGGGTCTACGGCTGCGGGGTGAACCCGTAGGGCAGTTCCAGGCGGTGCCGTGCCAGCAGGGTGGGGTCGTTGAGCAGGGTGTTGGTGGGGGCGTCGGCGACGATCCGGCCGCCGTCCAGGATCACCGAACGCTCACACAGCTCCGCCGCGTACGGCAGGTCGTGCGTGACCATCAGCAGGGTCACCGGCAGACCGCGCAGGATCTCGGCCAGCTCACGACGGGCCGCCGGGTCCAGGTTCGACGACGGCTCGTCGAGCACCAGGATCTCCGGGTGCATGGCGAGCACCGTCGCCACCGCCACCCGGCGGCGCTGCCCGAACGACAGGTGCTGCGGGGCCCGGTCCCGGTGCTCACCCATCCCCACCGCGGCGAGCGCCTCGTCCACCCGGGCGGTCAGCTCGGCCCCCCGCAGACCCAGGTTCGCCGGCCCGAACGCCACGTCCTCCGCCACCGTGGGCAGGAACAACTGGTCGTCCGGGTCCTGGAAGACGATGCCCACCCGGCGACGCACCTCGGCCAGGGTGGCCCGATCCGGTGTGACAGTCAGCCCGCCGACGCTCACGCTCCCCTCGGTCGGGCTGAGGATGCCGTTGAGGTGCAGCACCAGCGTGGTCTTGCCGGCGCCGTTGGGCCCGAGCAGCGCCACCCGGTCGCCGCGCGGCACGACCAGGTCAACCCCCTGCAGGGCGACGTGCCCGTCCGGGTACGCGTAGCGAACACCCCGAACGTCGAGCGAGACAGCGGTCTGCACGACACCGATCATGACAGGACGACGGCGGTGGCGGCGATGGAGGCCGCCACCACCGGCACGGTAGCCGCGACCAGCCACTGACCGGCACTCGCCGCACCCTCGCCCTGCCACACGGCCGGCATCCGCCCGGTGTAACCCCGGGACAGCATCGCCAGATAGACCCGCTCGCCGCGCTCGAAGGCGCGCAGGAACAACGCCCCGATCCCGGCGGCGAAGCCACGCAGCTGCCACAGGAAGCGCGGGTCGTCGCCCCGGGAGATCCGGGCCACCCGCATCCGCCGGGCCTCGCCCACCAGCACGTCCAGGTAGCGCAGCATGAACGTGGCGATCTGGGTGAGCACCTGCGGGCAGTGCAGCCGGTCCAGCCCCACGATCAGATCCCGGGTGGTGGTGGTCGCGGCGAGCAGCAGCGAGGCGAGCACCCCCAGGGTGCCCTTGGCCAGAATGTTCCACGCGCCGTGCAGCCCGTCCTCGGACAGCCGCAGACCCAGCACCTCGACCCGGTCGCCGCTGCCGAGGAACGGCAGGGCGACGGCGAACAGCACGAACGGCAGCTCGATCAACGCTCGGCTGAGCAACCACCGTGGCCCCACCCGGGCCAGCGCCGCCACCACGGCCACCAGCACCGCGTACGCGCCGAAGGCCCAGAACGCCTCGCGCGGGGTGGCCACCACGGCGATGGTGAAGACCACCATCGCCACGATCTTGACCTCGGGCGGGAGCCGGTGCACCGGCGAGTCCGACTCGCGGTACAGCACGTGCCCGTGACCGGCACCCATCCGCGTACCCCTGCTCAGCTGGCCGTGCCGGCGCGCGACGCCGCCGCATCACCGTCGGTGGGCGTGGGCACCGCCGCGTCACCGTCGGTGGGCGTGGGCGTCGGCGCGGCACCGTCGGTCGGCGTGGTGCCCCGGCGGCGGAGCAGCCAGAACCCGCCGGCGCCGATCGCGAAGGTCACCAGCACACCGAGCACCCCGGACAGGCCGGTGGAGACGAAACTGTTCTGCACACCGCGGACGGCGTAGTCGGCGAGCGGGCTGTCGGCCAACTCGTGGTCGCGGGCCTGCTGCGCCGGGCAGCTCCCGCCGACGATGTTGTCGTCGGCGTCGACGGTGCAGCCCTTGAGCAGTGACGAGTCCAACCCGTCCGGGTGCGACGAGGCGTAGTTGCTGACCACACCAGCGAGCAGCAGGGCGACCAGCAGGCCGCCGGCCAGGAAGGCCCAGGAGCGGTTCTTCATCGGACACCTCCGGCGACCGGGACGACGGGGACGGCGGGCGTACGCAGGGAACGCAGCGCGTACACCAGGTCGGGGCGCACCTTCGCGACGGTGAGCACGGTGGTCGCCGTGATCAGGCCCTCACCGATGCCGATGAGCAGGTGGACGCCGGCCATGGTGCCGGCCAGCCCGGCCAGGTTGCCGCCCAGGTCGGTGGTGCCGCCGAGCCAGTACTGCAGGACGAAGCCCTGCGAGGCGACGACCACGCTGAGCATCGCGGCGACGAACGCGGTCACGGCCAGGCCGGCCCGCGTGCGGGGCAGCACCCGCAACAGCAGCGCGATCAGCGCGTACGCAGCTGCGGTGCCGAGCAACGCCATGTTCGTGATGTTGAGGCCGAGCATCGCCACGCCGCCGTCGCCGAAGATCAGCGCCTGCACGACGAGCACCACTGCCACACAGAGCGCGCCGACCCACGGGCCGACCAGCATGGCGGCGAGCGCGCCACCGAGCAGGTGCCCGCTGACACCGGCTGTGAAGATCGGGAAGTTGAGCATCTGGACGGCGAAGATGAACGCCGCCACCAGGCCGGCCATCGGGGCCAGTCGGTCGTCCAGGTCCCGTCGGCCACGCAGAACGCAGACGGTCAGCGCGGCCAGAGCGAGCGCAGCGAAGACCGCTGCCACGGGACCGTCGATGATCCCGTTCGAGATGTGCATCGCCAGTGTCTCCACGCGACCTCCCACGCCTGAGCTGGCCCGAGCGGGCCGGCGGGCCTCAGCCTATTTCCCATCAGTCGTTGTTGCCAGAGCATGGCAACAACGCATGGCGTTGATCACCTCCTCCAGGTCAGGCCCGTGAACGGCAAGTTTCGGGCGCTCGACCTCCTGGCAATCAACCGACCTCTCCCGCACTCCGGACGCCCGCGACGTGCCGACGCCTCGGCATCCCGGGCGGTGCCTCGATCTACACGCGACCGGCTGCGGGTCGCCGACGACGGAGTTCGCCAGCGCGGCGGTATCGTCGAGCAATGACCGCGCCCGACCGCCTCTCCCCCGGTGACCCCGCCCCCGAGTTCACCCTCGGCACCGACACCGGCGACCAGCTCTCCCTCAGCGACCTCCGAGGCCGCAAGGTCGTCCTGTACGCCTACCCGGCCGCGATGACCCCCGGCTGCACCAAGCAGGCCTGCGACTTCCGCGACTCGCTCGCCTCCCTCCAGGCCGCCGGCTACGAGGTCATCGGCATCTCCCCGGACAAGCCGGAGAAGCTGGCGAAGTTCCGCGAGCGCGACGCGATCACCTTCCCGCTGGTGTCGGACCCGGACAAGGCAGTCCTGATCGCCTACGGCGCGTACGGCGAGAAGCAGCTGTACGGCAAGACCGTCACCGGCGTGATCCGCTCGACCTTCGTGATCGACGCCGACGGCAAGATCGAACGCGCGCTCTACAACGTCAAGGCCACCGGGCACGTCGCCAAACTCCGCCGCGACCTCGGCCTGGACTGACCTGTCGTACCGGTTCGCTACGGTCCGTCAGTGGTCCGATACAAGTACACGCCCGAAGCACTGGCCGCCGCTGCCGCCGCCGCCCGCAACATCACCGAGGTGATGCGGCTGCTCGGCGTACGCGTCAGCGGCGGCTCGCACGCGCACATCAGCCGGCAGCTCAAGCGGTTCGGCATCGACACGTCACACTTCACCGGTCAGGCACACAATCGAGGCGTGCGGTGGCGACGGGTGTCCCCGACGGAACTGCTGGTGGTGCTGCCGCCCGACTCTCGGCGAATCCCGGGAGTCCGCCTCAAACGCGCCCTGGCAACAATCGGCCTACCCGAGACCTGCGAGGTGTGTGGCACGGGGTCAACGTGGCAAGGCGCCAAACTGACGCTGCACGTCGACCACATCAATGGCGATTTTCTCGACAACCGACCACGCAACCTCCGTCTGCTCTGCCCTAATTGCCACAGCCAGACCTCCACCTACGCAGGTCAGCGACGGCCTGCGGTCGTTGCGCCCGAGGTGGTCTACGATCCTGATGCGGTTACTCCCACCGGCTTCCCACTGGGCAGGCGACTGCCGCGCCGGATGGAGTGGCCGTGGACGCTGGTGGAGTTCAGCTTCAAGGGGCCGTAGCCCAACGGCAGGAGGCATGCGGTTTAGGTCCGCACCAGTGCGGGTTCGAATCCCGTCGGCCCCACATCGCCATTGAATGACGACGGATCCTGGCTCGGTCAGAGCCAGGACTGTTGTTGGGCGCGTCACTGTCGTGGGTCGCGGGCCTGGTCATCGGGTCAGGATGGCGGGCGTGAGTCTGCGCTTCGTCCTCGACCCCGACCTGACCCCGCAGCTGCGCGCCGAGATCGTCGACCTCTGGGTGGACGTCAGCAACGCCGGCGGCGCCGTCGGTTTCGTGCCACCGGTCAGCACCGCCGACGTGCACGTCATCTCCGAGCCGACCTTCGCGGGCATCACCGACGGGCCGGATCGGCTGCTGGTCGGCTACGCCGGTGACCGGCTGGCGGCGATGCTGATCTTCGGTGACAACCGGTTCGCGCTCAAGACGCACTGGTGTGTGGTGAAGCGGGTGATGGTCCACCCCGACACCCAGGGCGCCGGCTACGGCGCGGCGCTGATGACGGAGGCGGCCCGGTTGGGCAGGGCGTTCGGCCACGAGGCGCTGCACGTCACGGTGCGCGACGGGCTGGGGTTGGACAGGTTCTACGCCGGCCTCGGGTATCGGGAGATCGGCCGTCTGCCGGGCGCGTTGCGGGTGGCCCCCGATGACGACCGGGACGAGATCCTGATGTGGCTCGATCTGGCTGTGGCCGACTGAGTGGTCAGCCGGCGCACCGACGGGCGTTCGCCTGGGCCGAACTGGTGGTCGACGTGGCGGTGGCCGGCGCGCTCGCCTTCGCGACCTCGACCGGGCGACGGGTCGGCGTCGGCGTGGCGGCGGGTCGGTTGCCCGGCGGTCGGGTCGACGCGGCGGGACGCCGGGTGGCCGCCGCCGCGCCGCCGGGTGCGTACATCCGGACCGTGCTGTTCTGCACCTGGCCCGGGGCCATCCGGATGCCGCCGACGGTGACCCGGTTGCCGTACACGTCGCTGACCCGGAGGGTGAACGGACCCGGCCCGACGCCGGAGGCGATCAACCAGTAGTTGTAGTCCTGCCGTGCGGCCGGCTGCCAGGGGTCGCTGTCTCTCTGCCGGACCTCGACGGACCGCAGCGGGTTGCCGTGGTTGCCGACCCGGACGGCGAACCACCACTGCGACGCGCCCTCCTTGATCCGGAAGGTGAGTGGTCCGGGCAGCGGGGGGTTGACGACCGCGCGGTAGGTGACCGGAACGACGCCCTGGACCGGGTCGGCGATCCGGGCGAACGCCTCACGGGACAGGTCGAGGTGGCCGGGCTGGCACTCCGGGCACTGGTCCATGATGAGCACCCGGACGGTGCCCTTCGGGCCGACGACGTCGAGGAATCCGCCGCAGGCGGCACCGACGGAGTATTCCGTCGGCCCGAGCGCGACGTAGAGCCGGTTGGCCGGGGCGGACGGGTTCGAGCAGTTGCCGCCGGCTCCCTTGGAGTCGTAGAAGGTCGCCTTTCCGGTGTGCGTGGCGTTGCCGGTGGGCGGCGCGGCGGCGAGCGTCCGGCCGGCGGCGCAGGCCGGGGTGGATCCGGAGCGTAAGGCGAGGGTGAGCCCGAGCGTCGCCGCGAGGACGGTGACGCCGGTGGCGACCAGCCAGGGCTTCGCGCCGGACGACGGTGCCGGCCGGTCCGTTGGGGGATGGTCCAGGTCGATGGTGATGTCGACAACGCTTCCGTCCGGCACGACGGCGATGCTGCCGGATTCTGGCGGGTGCCGACAAGCGGGCTAAGCCAAAGCTAAGACAGCATCGACGGACGGTGATGAGGGGGTGCGGATTGCCGGTTGCTGGCGGGGTCAGGGCTCGACGACGATCGGGGCGCCCACGGCCAGGGGTCCATTGTCGATCGGCACCAGGTTCAGTCCGAAGAGGAGTTTTTGCTTGACGTTGCGGTGCCGCCCGAGGGTGCGCAGCGGCTCCTTCGTGCGTACGCCGGTCTCCTGGTCGGTGGTGGTCACCACACAGCGGTCGCACGGCCCGGCGGCGCGGAACAGCCGGTCGCCGATGCGCAGTGGCCGACCGACCCAGTCGTCCTCGGCCCAGGCCGGCGCGCCGCTGACCACCAGGTTGGGTCGGAACCGGGTCATCGGCACCGGTTCCTCCCCCGCCTCGGCGAGCCAGTCGTTGAGGCCGTCGAGGGAGGCGGCGTTCGCCAGCAGCACCGGGTAGGCGTCGGCGAAACTGACCTGGTCACCGGTGTCGTGTTCGCGGGACCCGGCGGCCAGGTGGCGGGTCGGCTGGGCCAGCCAGACCAACCGGACGGGTCGGCCGAGCAGGGCGGTGAGCCAGTCGTCGGCGTCCTGGCCGGCCGGCAGCGCGGGCACCGGGAAGGCGCGGCTGCGGAAGGTGCGCACCGGTACCGGTTCACCGCCTGCGGGCTCGGGCACGTCGAGGTCGGGCTGCCCGTCGGCGCGCAGCGACAGACCTCCGGGGCGCACCGAGGCGCGCAGGCCCACGAGCCGGGTGGTGTCCCGCTGGGTGACGCCGACGCCGTCGGCGTCCACGACCATCCAGCGCCGGTCGCCGGCCAGCCCCCACCGGTGCACGAACGCACCGTCGTGGTCGAGCCGGTGACAACCCTTGATCGGGTACGTGTGAATGGAGGTCAGCCGCACCCGGCTACCATGCCACGCCGATCCCGTCGCCCGGGTACCAGTGGTTGACCGGGCTCTCCCGGTACGCGAGGAACCGGCGGCCGGTGCGTTCGGCGTGCTCGGCGAGCACGTTGGTGCTGGTGACGTTGTCGGTGAGCAGGATCGCGCCGGGGGCGAGCTTGGGCTCCACGGCGTCGAACTCACGCTTCTCGTGGGCACGGCTGTGGTCGCTGTCGTGCAGGAACAGGTCCACCGGGCGGTCCAGCGCGCCGATCGAGGCGACCGAGTCGCCGATCACCAGGTCGACGACCTCGGACCAGGGCGCGACCCGGGCGAGGTAGCCGGCCTCCGGGTTGATGTCCAGGGAGGTGACCCGCCCGGGGTGCCCCTCCTGCGCGTTGCGCAACAGGGCGGACGCCAGGACGCAGGTGCCCAACCCCTTGTCGACGCCGGTCTCCACGACGTGTGCGGGGTGGGTGGCCCGGACGATCGCGTACCAGCCGACGCGTCGGGCGTAGCGGACCTTCCGGTCGGCGAGGCCACGGCGGGCTGCGGTGGCGGTCGCCTGCTCGATGTGGTGGCGCAGCGCGTCGTCGGACTCGATCTCGGCGACGTAGCCGCGGACCTGCTGCACGGGGATGTCGCAGACGACGCTGACGAACCAGGTCAGGTGGTGGCGGCTCAGCTTGGTCAGCTCGTAGGTGTAGTTGTGATGCTCACGGGAGGTGACCAGCCACCGGGCCGAGGCGCGCAGCACCTTGGCGTCGTGGCGGGCGACCCGGGCGAACCGCTTGGGGAAGGCGGCGACGGGTGCGAGCGGGGTACGGGCGATGGCTCGGCGGAGCTTCGTTGCGTCCACCGAAGGTTCATACCACTTCCCCGGGAGCGTCGGCAGAGGGAAACGGCGGATGGTGCGCCGCCCGATTTGGGACTTACGTCGCACGATGGTGTCCGGACGAGGGTACGCGCTGAGAAACCACGTTCAGTAGCATCGCGCCCATGCCACGTCGTGAACATACAGCGGAGCACTGGACGGAACCGAGTTACGGCGCCGCCGGCGGGCCTCAACCGACCGAGGACATTCCGCCGGCCGCCGCACCGCCGCGCCGCCGCCGCTGGCGCCGGATCGCCCTGTTCAGCCTGCTGATCCTGCTGGTGCTGGGCGGCAGCGGCATGGTGGCCGGCGGTCTCTACCTGCGGTCGGTCGAGTCGGGTATCGAGCGGGTCGACGCCTTCGACGGCGTGCCCGAGGAGTCGCGCCCCCAGGCGGCCGTCGACGGCGCGATGAACATCATGATTCTGGGCAGCGACTCCCGCGACCCGGAGAAGACGAGCGGCTCGCGTACCGACACGATCATCCTTGCCCACCTGCCGAAGGACCGGAAGAGCGCCCAGCTGATCTCGATTCCCCGCGACACCTGGGTTTCGGTGCCGAAGTCGGCGGACGGCAACAACGGTGGCCGGGACGCCAAGGTGAACGCCGCGTACGCCTGGGGTGGGGTGCCCCTCATGGTGCAGACGGTGGAGAAGTTCACCGGGGTCCGGGTGGACCACGTGACGCTGATCGACTTCGCTGGTTTCAAGGAGATCATCGACGCGCTGGGCGGCGTGGACATCGACTCGGAGAAGAGCTTCACCTCGATCCACGAGCCGTTCCGCACCTTCAAGAAGGGTGTGCAGCGGATGGACGGCGAGGCGGCTCTGGACTACTCCCGCCAGCGCAAGCAGTTCGCCGACGGTGACTTCGCCCGGATCCGCCACCAGCAGCAGGTGATCCGCGCCATCATCGACAAGGCCTCCTCCGGCGGCATCCTCACCAACCCCGGCAAGTTGAACAGCTTCCTCAAGGCGACTTCGAACTCCGTCTCGGTGGACAAGGAACTGTCGCTGTTCGACATGGCGACGCAGATGCGTGGCGTTCGCGGCGGGAACATGACCTTCGTGACCAGCCCGACCAAGGGCACCGGCCGGATCGGCTCGGAGAGCGTGGTGTTGGCCGACAACGCCCGAGCCAAGACGTTCTACGACGCGGTCCGCCGGGACTCGGTCGGCGAGATCGTCAGCCTCGGCAAGAAGTAACGCCTGGAGCCGGCGCGGGAACCGCCGGCAGTCGAGACACCAGACGGGGGGGGGGGGGGGCGGCCCCCCCCCCCCCCCGGGGGGGGGGGGGGGGGGGGGGGGGGTGAGCAAAACCGGCCCGGAACGGAGGGGGGCGGAGTAGCCGCCGGGACAGGGG